>CAZTUQ010000058.1:0-2017 GCA_964616865.1 uncultured Muribaculaceae bacterium | reverse complement strand
ACCTGCCTCAAGTATGATTTCTTGTCCATGGCGGTCTTGCCCATAAGCAGGAGGACGGAGTCTTCATTCGGCATCGCACCGCGCATCCTCGTGACCCTGCGGAAGTCCTTCTGAAACAGTATCCTTCAGAGATGATTCCAAGTATGGAGATAATAGCATAGAAAGAGCGCCTATCGTAAGAGCGATTATGGCGTTGGTGTTTGCTGACACTTGGACTAATCTCTCCGTCAATGCAATAGAAAAGTATGAGTATTGGTGCAGTCCTATAAATCACTATCAAAGGTTGTTTGGAGCAAACATACTGGACCAATACTTTAAAGGGTTACAAAACTTCTCCCCTACTATGCAACAACATGAAAGAGCTTTAAATGTAGCTCATCTCATATATACAATCGGTAATATGTGGGTACTTCCTAACAAAGCTTCATTCAGCAGCTATCTGAACGATTCAAAATACAAAGGATATGTGGATAAGTTCCTAAAATCAATGTATGATGTCTTCGTTGGAGCATCTAAAGTTGACCTTAATATGAAAGGAATCCTCTACAAGAACCGTAAGATGATGACTGAATATGAAGGTTTGGAAGGTTGGAAAAAGTTCATAAGAATGATGATGTTGGAGAACTATACGAATGATGCGATGGAACCAAAACCCCTCTTCAATCAGGTATGGTGCTCAATGAAAGGTATAACGAGAGAAGATTATTTTGAAGCATTCGATAAATACTGTTCGTTCTGCGAGGAAGCCATTCCCAAAAGAAGTGAACAGATTATAGATAAATTAAAAGGAATCCTGAATCATAATTGCTACAGCGCAACACTGCCGAAGTCGGATTTATACATTTTTTTTGAAATACTCCAACGGTAGCGGTAGTGTTTTATCAAGTTGAAAACGAACCTGCCGCTGCTTATGTGGTACTTCTCACAATCTCCTAAACTGGTAGAGTTTCATCCATCGCCTCCTCAAAGAAATTCAGAAATAGGTACTACACCTATCTTATAACCACCTTTTGAAACAGTATCACGCCACCCGCCGAGATGTCATAGTAAAATAAGTCCCCCGCGTGGGTATTGTGCATTCGGGGATTTTTAGTAACTTGCAACGAGTAGTGTATTATTAAAACAACAGCATTCTATGAACAGAAGATTTTGGACGGCCGTTATGGCCGCAGGGGCGATTTGCGCCGTGACATCCTGCGATGACAAAGAGAAGGATATCGAGATTCCCAGCCCGGCACCGGAGCCACCGGAACTGGTGCTCTATGCAACCGGCAGCGACGGCACCTCGGGCGTGTATTGGTGCAATGACAAGGCCGTCACCCTCGCAAGCCCCATTTCCGAAACGGCAAAATGGACGAGAGGCAAGGCCATCGAGGTGGTCGGAGATGATGTATATGTCGCAGGCTACGAGAACAAGTCCGCCATCCTGTGGAAGAACGGTGTGCCTACCACTCTGACCGACAACACGACAGAGGTCTCTGTCAATGACCTGCTCATCTCTGGTAACGACATCTATGTCGCCGGTGCCGACCATGGAGCAGGCGTCATCTGGAAGAACGGTATCAAAGAGATCTTGGCTTCCTACGGAGAGATCCGCGCTCTCAAGATTGACGGTGCTGACTTCTATGCCGCCGGCTATGACAACGGCGTTGCAACTGTATGGAAAAACGGCAAGGCTGTCGCGCTGACCGACGACAATTGGAACGAGTCCTCCGCCAACGGCATCTGCATCTACAACGGCAAGATATACGCAGCAGGCTACCACGACACGTATGCTGCAATGTGGGAGGTCTCCGGTGACACTGTCACAGAGACTGCCCTCACAGACGATTTCAGTTATGCCCAGTGCCGCAGCATAGCATTAGACACTGCTACTGGCACGGTCTACTGCGCCGGCAACGACGGGCAGAACCCCTGCTACTGGGTCAGCGGACAGAAGACGGTGCTCGCGTCATGCAGCAACTTTGGCACAGTGCTCGACGCTGTCTGCATCAATGGCGCGGTATACATGGGCGGC
>CAZTUQ010000057.1:0-2304 GCA_964616865.1 uncultured Muribaculaceae bacterium | reverse complement strand
TACAGCCGCACACCGAGACCGAGGGTGAGGTTTTGCGGATCTTTGAAGTCACCGAGCCGGTATCCGGTGTTGAGGTATATGCGCTTGGTTATGAATGTTTTCAGCGTGAGCGATTGATAGAAACGCTTTTCGCCATCCGGAGCAATGAGTTCGTATCCGAGCCCTGCATTTACGGAAAATATGGGCATTGTCAGTTCCGCATGTGCGGAAATGCCTGCGCTGAGCTGTTCTCCGAAAGGAGGCCGTTCAAACTTGATATGGTCTCCGGAGGTTCCGTCTATCCAATGCCTGTTTAGTCCGGTGCTCTCGTCCCATTGCATGTCTACGGCTGCACCGATGGCAATCCAGTTGCTTGTGCGGTACATGGGGGATACTTGCAATCCGAGAATGCCGAATCTGCCTGGGCATAATTGCGGCTCGGCTGGCTCGCCAACGCTGACCACGCGCTTGCGCCATGCTCCGTAAGCCGTTATGTCATAGAACCATCTGCCGTTACTTCCGTATGCGTGCGAGCCCTCCTGACCTGCATCCTGGCAGAGTGCCTTGGCATTCGGGTCGGTTAGATTATCGTTCCTCATGCTGCCGGATGTGCCTTTGCCCTGCTGTCTGCCACCGGGATTGAGGGTGTAGGCTATGCCTATGGCGGCTCCTATTGAATTGACGCCGGCATTCGGCCATGCGGTGTTGCCGTTGGAATAATGGTTGGCTCCTGCTCCGAAAGACATCCGCCATCTCTCCGACAGGCTGTAATGCAGTTTGAACAGCAGTGCCATGTGAGCGGTGACTGGTGTACCTACCGCGACATTGTCTTCTGATTTGTATTCTTCGAAATGCTTCCAGCCGGCTGCGATGCCGAACTGCCATTCGTATCCGAGCCAGAGTCGCGGGCTAAACCTGCTTATCGGAGCACCCTGGTAGACATATACGGATATGGGCGTCCCGAGCAGCCCTGCCGCTGAATAGGAATTGATGCCGAGGCCGATGCCCTGGTATAGATCCCTGTATATGCGGCCCTCGCGTGAAGATGGCTCGAAACTGAAATCCGCGCGTAAATCTGCGGAGATGCGGTGGTTTATCGTTTTGTTCTCCGGATTGACGCCCTCTAAAAAGTTATTCGTGCCTGGTACCCATGACGGGGATATTTCTGCGCCTATGCGCCATTCTCTCGGACGGGAAATGCCAGATGCCTTATCATTGCCGGCATGCCCCATAACCGTCGCGGTCATCAGCAGCAATGCCGTTATGAATGTCCTGCTACTCATAATTGACCTTGTACTCGTAGGATGTGGCATAAATTGACGTGGCTGTAAAAGGTACCGTTATTTGCTGTTCGGATTGGCGGTTGTAGCACCAGATGTTTCCCTTTTGAGTGGCGCGGCTGTAGTGGAGGACGTATTCTACCGTGGCTTTTTTATTGGCCGGAACATCCACTGAGAACTCCTTGGTGGCATATCTTGACGGAGCGAATGTGCGTCTGCGTGCGAGTGTGAGATTGCTGAACTCTCGCAGTGTCCATTCCTCACCATCATACGCCGGGACTGCCATATCGATGCTGTGTCCGTCTATCCATTCCTCGGAGGTCTCTACTATATCGCTGCATTGGGATGACAGATAAGGCATTATTGTCAGTTTCTGCGTGATGTTGCTGTTGTTGACAAGACTTCTGCGGTGGAATCCCTGTTCGGAATCCTCCTCTATTGTCATTTCCCCGTCAAGGGCAGCCATGACTATCTGTAGCGGGTCTCCGGCGGATATGGTGATGTGCATATCTCTCGTAACACCGTAGTCATATTCCAGGTGCAGAGCCATTCTGACGGTGTCCAACGCATTGTAATTGCTGTAGATATGCAGCATCTCACCGGAAAATCCTATGGAATGGAGTCTGGCCGGGTTTTCTAAAACAATGCTTTCAAGTTCCGATGGATGGCAGTCAGCATCAGTTGTGCCCTTGCTGCTGTAGTATGTGACATATTTCCTGTCGTTGTAATTGCAATCAAGACTGATTTTAGTCAGCCCCTTGCGGGAAAATGTCGTTGACCATTGGCCTCCATCCCCGTCAATGCTGACTTCCGAATACTCTGGCAACTCGTTCCTGCCGATGAATATATCCCCGTTGCATCCCGTGGCAATCAACAGTGCCGCCGTGGCTGCTAATTTGAGGTTTAGTTTCATGTACATATATATTAAAGCACCCCCAATATATACACAAAAATCGTAATCTGAACCTTTGCCTGACTGGATTACTTCCACACGGTCGCTCCCGGCTCTCCGATTGTCGGAAAATATCAGCCTCCTTGCCAGTAT
>CAZTUQ010000056.1:0-4232 GCA_964616865.1 uncultured Muribaculaceae bacterium | reverse complement strand
CATTCCCACCTCCATTTTTGTCAAGCCCTTTTGTTATACAATGGGTATTATGTTAAGTTGTGGATATTGCCGAATCCCCCTGTTATGTATATACATCCACTCAATTCTCAATTCTCAATTCTCAATTCTCAACACCCTCTGCACCATCTTCAATATCCTCGAATATCTCCATCAACTCCACCGCAGCCTCACATATACGGAAACCGCCGACTCTTGCGCAAAGAATCGGCGGAAATTACGCTGTAACAAAAATGTTCTTATCGAAAACTATTTTGTTATACTACCTATTTTTAAAGTATTTCGGCCAACAGGAGGATAAATAAGCCCGCAACTTGTCTTCCTGCCCATTTTCCTGCGGTTCATAGAAAACACGCCCCTCATAGCCCTTGGGCATGAACTCCAGATCCACGAAATGCCCCGGATATTCATGCGCATATTTATAGCCGTCACTGTAACCGAGGTCCTCCATGAGCTTGGTCGGAGCATTGCGCAGATACAGCGGCACAGCGGCAATCTTGTCACGCGCAGCGGCCTCCATAGCGGCATTTATGGCCATATATGCGGAATTGCTTTTGGGCGAAGACGCAAGATAGATTGCCACCTCCGCCAACGGGATGCGCGCCTCTGGCATTCCTATGCGGGATACTGTCTCAAAGCAGGCATTGGCAAGCAACAACGCATTTGGATTGGCGAGACCTACATCTTCGGCAGCCGATATACACAGCCTGCGCGCAATAAACAGAGGATCTTCACCGCCTTCCAGCATTCTGGCAAGATAATAGACAGCGGCATTGGGATCCGAACCGCGTATGCTCTTGATAAAGGCGGAGATAATATCATAGTGCATCTCACCCCCCTTGTCATATATCGCGACATTCTGCTGCAGGCACTCGGTCACTATAGCATTATCCACGACCGCCACTTCCCTGCCGGCCTGCGAGTCTATCACTATCTCCAAGATATTGAGCAACTTGCGCCCGTCTCCCCCACTCTGCCTAAACAACGCCTCTGTCTCCCGGACCTCTATCTTACGCTCCTTGAGAATGGAATCATTGGTCAGCGCCCGACCGAGAATCTCCTGCAAATCCCTCGCTTCCAGAGACTTGAGCACAAACACCTGACACCTGGACAGCAACGGCGTTATGACTTCAAACGACGGATTCTCTGTCGTTGCTCCCACCAGCACCACCGTGCCGTCTTCCACTGCCCCGAGCAATGCGTCCTGCTGGGCCTTGCTGAAGCGATGTATCTCATCGATAAACAATATCGGTGCGGCCGCATGCGAGAACAGACACTTGCTGCGGGCCTTGTCTATGACCTCACGCACCTCCTTGACCCCGGCGCTGACTGCTGACAGCGAATGGAAATCCCTGTCCATGCCATCGGCGATAATGCGTGCGAGAGTCGTCTTGCCCACTCCGGGAGGCCCCCATAGTATAAACGACGAGAGTGTTCCGCTCTCTATCATCCGCCGCAATATACATCCCTGTCCTACGAGATGACGCTGCCCTACATATTCATCCAGACTGTGCGGCCGCATCCGTTCGGGCAGCGGTGGCAGCATCCTGCTTCCGATATTGGTATCCATACAGCCCTATGACAATACATTTTTGCCAACCGCTTCCAGCCTGTATCCGAGCCGGCACAACTCTATTGCGGCGCCCACGCGGAATGTCTCTTCCGCCGCAGCGAGAAACATCCTATATGCCTCGACAGTCCCAGCCTCCGGAGCCTCTTTCATCATGAAATGGTACACCGTAGCGCTGACTGTACGCATGGCCGGCACTGCATGCTCCGCATCCGCGAGAATATCATCCGTGATATGATCGTCCATATCGTCAAATCCCCTGTCGCCGAGAAAGAACGAATACGGGACATCCTTGTGCCTCTCCCAATCCTTGTCCCAGAGAAATGCCACCGCCATGCCAAGATAGCCGGCACATGCAAGTGAAAACTCAGGCCAGGCATTGAACTCCCTGACAGCATCTCCGACATAGGACTCCGCATAACGCGTCCACGCCTCATCAATGTCAGGAGACGACAGGAGCGTCCCTTTCAACAGTCCATGTGATGAGCAGACTTCCACGAGCCTGGCTTCAAGCCTTTTACCGAATGTATTGTCGAGTGTTTCCATCCCTTGTTCTTTTTTTTGCAAACACAAAAATACTATTTCCTGCCGGAATGGACAATTTCAGGCTGCCCAAACTTTTATGCCTTTCACTTGGATTTTTCCACAGACAAACACTAATTTTGCAAATGAGGTCGCGGCATTCCACCCTCACTGTAGACCACGAATACGATATGCGTTGTACTGAACCTGCATTAATCGGCATATTAATAGTGCTGCTCCTGAGCATTTGCGGCACACTGCATGCGGGATCCGTCCCACAAGACATAGCACGCTCGTACGGCTGGGAGGCAGGTCTTGTCAATTCTCCCGACCACCTCGGTATCACGGTACGCACACCCGCCACTGACGGGATTTTCAACACATTCACATTGACGGCAGAGATGAGAAATGTCCTCTCCGGCAGAGAAAGCACGCCCGGCGTCAAATTCATATTCCAGCACAACCGTGCCATCGCCGGCGGAATGATGGGCGGACAATACCCGTGGATGCTGTACGCAGGCCCTGGCGTGACTTGCGGCTATGTGCGAGACCTCAGTCCGGTCTACGGCTTTATGGCAGGTGTCTGCGGAAATATCGGCATACGTACCGGGTTTATGAACAACCTCTCCGCCGCGTTAGAGTTCCAGGGAGATATGGCATTCATTATCAGAGATATGTCCAACCCGAACATGAGCATGTACCGCACCGGAGTATATCGGTGCTGGATACCCGTTCTGAAAATAGCCTACGCTTTCTGAAATGCTGCACAACAATCCCCATGCGACAATTTAAAAACCATAGCGCAATTATATGTCTGACAGTGCTCGTCACCGCCACATTGCACATTTTCGATGCATCCGCAACCGAATGCCCCGGCACATTGCCAGCTGACGGTATATACACAGAGACCAGGGGTTCTTCAGAGCATGGATTCTTCAGCAGGCTGCGCGGAGGAGTGGAATGGGGCTATACCCAAGGCATCTGGCACTGGTATCACTACAACTATCTGACGGATGCCATGGCCCGTGTCAATAGCGAGGACGGCAGATTCGCGGCCAGCAGCAACGGGCATATCTATGCCTATATCGGCTACCAGATAGGCAGGCGCTGGCAGCTGGACCTCATTTCGGGCTGGGCAGGAATCTGGCAGGACAGGCGCGTAGTGCCGATAGATCTAAGGGCGACACGGTACTTCTCTGGTTTGAACAACAACGGATTCAAGGCATTCTTCGAGGTCGGAGAACTTATATCCCATAATGTCGCAGGCTCGGATTTCCCATCCAACATTATGAAACTCGGCGGCGGATACAGGATTATGCTGACTTCCCGGTCCGCTGTGGACCTGTCTCTCTCTCTGCAGCGTTGCATCGACCACCCTGCAGATATCCACGACCCGGCATACAATTATGATGTCGCGCCAGACCACCTGCGCCGCAGCGACACATCATATACAGGTATCAATTTCAGCATCTCCATCAACCTTTAGCCGCTTCGGAATCTTCTTGGGATTCCTCACCAGGCTTGAGCAACCTTCTTATATACAGACAGAGGTTGGTGCTATGGGCATCTATTCCAAGTTTGCCGCGAATGGAGCTGCTGATGTTATATTGATTGCTGACATTGGCATAAGTCCCTATGTCCTTGCCGTTGAGACCGAGCGCATATAGACAGCAGAGTTCTATCTCCCTGTTCGTCAAGCCGCGCTCCTCCAGATACTTGAGAAAATGCGGATGGGTACCGGCAAACGCCAGGCGCGTCGATGCGATGAACGATTCTTTGTCTTTCAGCAAACGCGAGATTTCCTCATCAGCCTTGGCGGTCAATTTGCTGTCATCGGTGATATAAGCGGTCAGAAAATGATTGAGCAGTCCAAGCCTGCAGTCGTGCGTCACTAGCCTTTTCAAATTCTGCCAGGGATTCGTATATATTACCCTGGACAACCAACAGGCGGGCCTTGGTCAGTATATCGGACGACTTCTCGCCAAGGTCGGCAGTCTTGTACATACATGCAATTGCAGAAGCATCATCATCGCGGTTGCGATATATCCTCCCCTGATAATAAAATGTACGCAACTTGTCCGTCGCGTTGCCGTGTTTTCCGTAATAGTCAATCGCCGGCTGC
>CAZTUQ010000055.1:0-4295 GCA_964616865.1 uncultured Muribaculaceae bacterium | reverse complement strand
GCCCAAAGAAAAATATCCGGCCTTTATTGCGCTTTTTTATGTTTTTGGGCATCCTTTTCCGAGCCTCCGTAGGGTAGGGACAGTCAGCGGGATTGCAAGCAGGAAGGCGCAGCAGTCGGAGAATGTCTGCGCGAGTTCTATGCCTGTCAGACCGATCAATGCGCGCCCTATGTAGAGCGCTGGTATGAAGAAAAGTCCGTGCCTTGCCATTGCCATCAGCACGGCAGGAGTTGTCTTGCGTATATTCTGCAGGAACATGTTGGACATCACTACCATAGCACTCAAAGGGAACGAGTAGCATTGATAGCGCAGTATCTTGGTACCCATCTCCAGGACAACCGGGTCATCTGACCTGAATAACCCTACAATCTGTGGCGCGAATGCTATTCCAATGACGGACAGGATGATGCAATAGATGCCGGACACTGTCAGACTATGCCTGAACGCATCCTTTACACGCCCGTATTTGCCTGCTCCATAATTGAATCCGCATACGGGCTGGAATCCCTGCCCGTATCCTATCATCGCGGCGCCTGCCAGCATGCCGATGCGCGAGACCACCGAGAATGCAGCTATGGCCTCGTCTCCGAACGGTGCGGCAACCTGATTGAGGCATACGGTCGAAAGGCTCATTAGCCCCTGTCTGGCAAGGGACGGCAGTCCTCCGGCGTTTATTTCCATGTAGGCATGTAGTGAGGGCCTGAACTGCGAAAACCTTATCCTGATGCCGCCATTCTTGCCGCAGAGATGCAGCATCAGCAAGAAACTCACAACCTGCGAGACAGAGGTTGCTATGCCGGCTCCTTTTACACCCATGCCGAGAGCGAAAATCAGTATCGGGTCGAGGATTATGTTTATGACAGCTCCCGATGCGATGCCTATCATCGACAGCATGGCATTGCCCTGTTGCCGCATCTGGTTGTTCAGCGTAAAGCAACACATTATGAAAGGCGTCCCTGGGAGAATGTAGCGGAAGTAATCCTTGGCATAGGGCAGAATGGTCTCAGTCGCTCCGAAAAATCTCAGAAGCGGCTCCATGAGAATGAACCCGGCCAGCATCAGTACAACGCCGGTAAAGAACGATGAGAAGAAACCGACGGCCGCCATCTCCCCGGCATCTTCGCTTTTGCGCCGCCCCAAGGCGCGGGATATAAAGTTGCCCGACCCTTGGCCGAAATAGAATGCAATGGCCTGTATGAGTGACATATAGGAGAATGCGATTCCGAGTGCAGCGATGGACTGGGTGTTGATTTTTCCCACAAAATAGGTGTCGGCAAGATTATATGCCCCTGATATGAGCATACTTACAATCGAAGGTATGGCGAGCGTGGTGACAAGTCTGCCGACCGGGGCCGTTGTCATCCGGATGAATTTTTCTTCCTGCTCTCTGCTGCCTGTTTCCATTATTGCAAAATTACTCAAAATAGCCGTATGTGTGATTAAATCCATGTGCCATTGATCCCGAAAACATGTCTAAACAGTTTCTAAATGTGTATATTCGCCTGCATATATGATTAAGAATTTGATTTTTGACTTTGGAGGTGTCTTCTGCAGGGCGGATCTGGACTCCTGTATCGCTGCATTCAAGGCTCTGGGATTCAGTGATGTGGAAGATTATCTGAACCGTTATGCCCAGAAAGGTATGTTCGGGGATCTGGAAGCGGGCAAGATTACTGATCAGGAATTTCTGGAATATGTCCGGATGCATACAGGGCGCGAGGTGACTTACGAAGAGTGCCGCGATGCCTGGCTCTCTTTTATCGCCGGGCTTTGTGAGGAGAATGTCGCACAGATACCTGCATTGAAAGATAGAGGCTATCGAGTGGCGCTGCTGTCCAATACCAATCCGTTTGTCGCTTCTTGGATCAGAAACGAAATCCTCGGTATCGGGCTTGACAGTTACATTGACCGTAGACATCAGTATTTGAGTTACGAGATGAAGTGTATGAAGCCGGCAAATGAGATTTTTGAAAGGCTTCTTGCGGCTGAGGGCTTCATTCCGGAAGAGACTTTGTTTATAGACGACAGCGAGGCCAATCTTCAGAGTGCACGGTCTCTTGGTATCCTCACTTTCCTTGTGAATGACGGAGAAGCCTGGGGCGAGCGCCTCGACCGCTGTCTCTCGAATGCGTGATTGATAATGTTTTTAAGCGATGGTATGGCCGGAAAGTATTTAGAAAACAGGCAGCATGAAGACTTGCGCGTTGTTCCAAGGAATATATATGGCTGGTGAATACCATCCGCAGGGCAGAATATGGCATCACGCTGGAAGAAATCAACCGGCGCTGGCAGGAGACGGAAATGAGCGCTGGCCTTCATATCGCCAGGAGCACATTCAATCGCCAACGGGACGCCATTCTGGATATATTCGGCATTATCATCGAATGCGACAAAAAGAACGGGTTCCGTTATCCCAAAGGCTTTGATCCGGCAGTGTTATTCTGGAACAACTACGGCATTCTGTGGGTCGAAGACACTCCTGTGGAAAAGGTCGTTATCCGCGCCTTCGGCAAGCAGGTTTTCTATCTGCGGGATCTCCCGATGCACCACAGCCAGATAGAGGTCGCGACTGAGGACGATTACTCGTATTTTGAGTTTACACTGCGCCCGACACCAGATTTCTATACTCCGCTGTCGGGCGCACGCGGATGAGATTGATAATGCTGTTTTGTGGAAGATTGAATGTCCTACTTCAGCTCAATGACCAATGCGCTCTTGTCTTTGTGTGAAGTCAGTTCTATGGCTTCTTTGCTGCCGGCTGTGAATGATTTGACGGTCGCGATATTCTCCGGAGATATTTTCTTCATGGCCTCTCGGGAAGACTTCTTGCCATTGATGAATACATCCGTATTATTAGAGCTCGTTGCAGTGAATTTTCTTGATTTCTTGCCGTCTTTGCCGACAGCGATGATGAAACTTTGGGCATCTGTCTTCTGAACATCCTGGCCTGCAGTGGTTTGAATCATATGGATCTTGAGAGTTCCATGCTCTTTATCATCGCTGATTCCGGTCCTGTAGGCACTGATTGTCTTGCCGACGAGTTGGCTGCCGTCAAAGTTTTCGACAGCCTTTCCATTGATAAAGTAGACATTGGTAGTGTCTGCCTGATTCGAGACATGGGAGACACTGAGAGCTGCTGCGCACAGCACGCTTAAAACTGATGTTAGCATAATGCGGTATGTTTTTAAATAGTTATTACATTATTCCGACAAGGTCAATCGCTCATCGCCGTAATGGAAATCGCAGATGTCCCACCGTCCTTTGTCATGAGATATGCGTATTGCGTACCGTCATTCATCTGCACCGTAAGTATTATGTTTTTGCCTTTAGGGCGAGCCGTCACGCTTGATACATTCTCTGTGTCGAGCGAGATGATGTGCTCTATCCCTTGCGCTATTTCCATTCCGTCGAATGTGCAACTCTCTGAATGTGAAAGCAATGCTCCTGCGCAGACCGTGACCGCCACCGCCGCAGTTACTCCACATGCCCATCTGACGAACCTCTTGCGCTTCTTGCGTGACTCCATAATGGCGTCAAACTCCTTTGCTGCCATGTCATAGCCGGCTTCCGGATGCTCTGCTAGGAGCAGTCTGGAGGCGAACAATTCTTCCGGCTCGGCCTTGTGCGAGGCGAACCACTCTGCGAGCATCCGCTCCTGTGCCGGATCTGCTTCAGCATTTAGATACCGTTCTATAAGTGATTTTCTGCAGTCCCTGTTCATTCCGATATCTTTTTTAAATGTTCATACATCCTTTTTCTCGCCTGTGAAATGGTCGCTTTTATGCTTGACTTGGGGTGTCCTGTCGCCACTGCAATCTCATCGAGCGACATCATCTGTTCGGAACGCATCGAGAGGTAGCGTTTCTGAGTTTCGCTGAGTTGTCCGAGCAGGACCTTTCTGACATTCAAGGCATCCTGAATATCCACCCTTTCGCTCGCCGGCGCACCTCCCTCAATCTCCATCCCGTCAATTTGCCGGGCAGGCATTCTCCTTTGTCTGTAGTGTTTTATGCATACGGTCTTTGTTATCTTCACAGCGAGGGCTTCTGCATTCCGTATGGGGTATCCACTGTCGAAGAGCATCCACAACTCGGTCATTGCCTCCTGCACAATATCCTCGACCTCCGCGTCCGACACCCTCATAAAGCGTCGTGCCGTGTTCAGCAACTTCCCCCTCGTTCCGGAAAGCGTATGCTCAAATTCCTGCCGTGTCATTTCGTCTCAGTCTACTCTATAAGTAGCAGAATCCGTGCAAAGGTTAAAAACAGATTTGTGTGAATAGTGCCATTTGCCGA
>CAZTUQ010000054.1:0-4471 GCA_964616865.1 uncultured Muribaculaceae bacterium | reverse complement strand
TAACATATTCCTATTTCAATATTTTTCTTTGCTATATAACTAGAATAATCTATTTTGACTTTTCATCAGGTTTTTTTCGTAACCTATGTCTATAAAATGTCTTCTTCGGTTACACGCTGGTTACAAAATGGCCACTTCCGGGTGTCCACGAAATGTCTATGATTCATAGACAAAATGTAGACATTTGGTTACCGTAACGCTTTGTATCTGGGGAAGTTAGAAGCCTAATTAAAAGAAAATCAAGGATTTAAGTTTTACCCTAAATCCTTGACCTTGTGGAGCATAGGAGGATCGAACTCCTGACCTCAAGATTGCGAACCTTGCGCTCTACCAGCTGAGCTAATACCCCGTTGAGACTGCAAATATACTCATTTTCTCCGTTTCTGCAAACATCGTCACCGTCAATCTGCATGCAAGTCTCTGATAAATCCCCATGCGGAGGAGGAATGCATCAAGGTCGATTTTGACCGGCCTTCAAAACGAAACTGGGCTCGCTGACGCTGAATGTTCTGCCTCCGAGGATGTATGTCCCCGGCTGGTGGAACGCAGCGCAGACCTTGCCCTTGTAGAGCACTGCCTGACAGGAGGCATCATTCCTGAGTATTCTGACGACGGCCTGGCGTCCCTTTCCATTGATGGAAGCGGCGACCCTGGCCGTCTTTTTTGCGTCTGCCTGCGGCAGGATCATGTATACGTAGGAGTCCGTCCTGTCCGTAGGATGCTCAAACCAGCATTTGAATATCTCCTTTTCATCGCTCCTGTCCTTGTAGCCGGGGTCGATCAGATCCCATTTTCCGCTCTGGGGACCTGCCGTATGGCGCAGTTCCTTGCCGTCTACGCTGATATATCCACGCGTGCCGTGATGCAGCCAGTTCTTGCCACTGCGCACCTCCGTTTCGAGCAGAGTCTGGTCTACGGCTGTGGTTATGCCTGTAAATGAGGGATTTGCAGAGCGGATGCCGCACCCGAGATTCAATACGCAGTCCTCAAAGAAGAACACTGTCTTCAGTGCATGCAGGCTGTCGCGGTTCAGTTCCATAGTCGCAGCCATGCAGTCCTCGCCTTCCTGCCCGAACACATGTCCGGAACCGTTGCGCTTTGCGGCAGGGGAGTCATCGCATTTGATTGCTTTGCCATCTTCGTAGGCGGTCACTCCCGGGACCTTTCTCCAGTCCCAGCATGCGAATATGTTTTCGTATTCCTTGCCGCTCTCCATCACCATTACGGCTCCGTCAGCGGAGAAATTGGCGAGCGTATTCTCCTTGTTGGTAAATTCAAAGCCTATCGTCCTCTCGGAGTGCATTCTGACAGAGCCGTACCATGAAGCGGTACGGAACACTCCGCAGTCTGACCTGTAAAAATAGCGTCCTCCGAGCATGGTATTGTCGTGTGTCTCGGGCTGGAATATCTCCAGGGCCATGTTGCTGAATGTCTTGCTGTATTCCGGCATAGCCTCCGCCATGTTAATGGCTGTGATGCCGAGCGCGTATCCCTTGCCCTGTCCGGCATCGGGGAAATTCTGTCTGCCGCAGAAACTCGGGTCCATCACCCCTTTCCAGACGCATTCCCCGAGCCCGTTCCTGACGAAATTAGCGACAATCTCCTTGCGCCCCTCGTCAAAGTCGTACTCCGTCCCTTTCAGCACTCTGAACCAGAATGCCAGATCCTGTGCGAATGCGAGACCGTAGTTGCCCAGTTGGTTCTGCGCACCGTGCTGGTGGAATGACCAGTCTTCCTGTATGCCCTCCGCCGATGTGATGTAAATCTCCTCCGCCATGGTGTCGCAGGCTTTCTTTGCCAATGCTTCATCGTCTATGAGCATGCCTTTCATCAGGTTGTTGGCCGCGAGACATATCTTGTTCTGCCCTGTGCGCCCGAATTTGGATCTCTCCAGCACTTTCAGCCCTCCGGCAATCTCCTCCTGTGAGAGTTCATCGCGCATCATGAGCAGCACCGCGGTCATCTTCTTGGGCACGCCTATGTCATTGTGCCACCAGTTGGGGCAGTGCGGCTTGTTGTCGAACCACCATTTCATCGCACTGTGCAGCAGGCTGCCGAGTGTTTCGGAGTCCTTCCACCTCGCATTGCCCGCCTTGTACAGCTTTGCCAATGCATACATGCGCGTGACATGCAGTGTCGACGGCCAGCGTCCACGGTCCTGCGCCGCATAGTCGATGTCCTCCCAGCACCCTTTCACCAGGTCAAATGACGCTAACAGCTCATTTACCTCCCTGTCAGGCAAATGCACTGACAGATACAACTGGTGCAGCAGCACATCATTTGCCCTGCCGTGCTCCGAAAATCTGATGCAACGCGCCGTTACACTGTCATCGGGAGCGTAGTTGCATGCCGAGGCTTCGACGAACGCCTTGCGGACAATATCCAGGTCTGATGCCTGTATAGTCACGCAAATGCTTGATAATAATGCAATGATACAGGAATATTTCAGTATGCGTCCTGCAGTCATAGGGTGGTCTTGTTTAAAATGTCTTCTTTATTAGTCTTCTGCCGGTGCATTCTTTTCCGGCTTGGCTGTCATTGTGATGAGCGAATCGAGGAGTTGTATGTCTGCTTTCCATACGGAGTCCAGTGCCGCCTTGTTTTCGGGACGGATAGGCTCAGAGGGGGGAGACTCGAGTTTGAGGGGATTGATGGGAGAGCCGTTTTTCCATACCCTGAAATCAAGGTGGGGGCCCGTGCTGACGCCTGTGCTGCCTACATAGCCGATGACATCGCCCTGGCGCACGCGCACTCCCGATTTGATACCCTTGCCGTATCGGGACAGATGCAGGTATGCCGTCGTATAGACCGAGTTGTGGCGTATCTTGACAGTGTTGCCGCCTCCGCCTGCCCAGCCTGCGCTGATGACAGTGCCGTCACCTATGGCATGCACCGGAGTGCCGGCCGGAGCGGCATAGTCCACTGCCGTATGCGGCCTGGCCTTGCCCGTGACGGGATGCTTGCGGTTGTATGAAAAACCGGAACTGATCCGGTTGAATTTGAGCGGAGCCTTGAGGAATGCCTTACGCATGCTTTCGCCCTTCTCGTTCCACCACAGATTGCCTTTGTCCCCCTGGTCGAATCGAATGGCCGGGAGGTCCTTGCCGTCCCTGCTGAATACGGCATACTGCACGCCCTTGATGCCTATGACTTCTCCCTCGCACTCCATTTCGTCATACACCGCGCGGAATCTGTCATCCTGTCTCAGTCCGAAGAAGTCCACTGTCCATGCATAAATGTCGGAGAGGTCGGAAATCAGCTCGACAGGCGCGCCTGCCGCTATCATGTCATTCCATAGGGAAGTGCGTATCGACACATCCACGGCCTTGCGTGTGATATTGACAGGCTTGGAATACCTCCAGACGGCGAGCGAGTCGCAGCAACGGAAGATGACCTCTTCCGTGCGGCTCTCGTGGTAGACTATATAATTCAAGGCATGCAGGCTATCCCTGCCGTAGTAGGCGTCATATCCGTTGCCGGCGCGGAGCGTGCGCACATTGAATACGCTGTCGCAGGCGAGCGTCATCTTATATGCCTGCGCGGACTCCAACCCGGCGCGTGTCATCAGCGCGGTGAAATTGTCACCGTTCTTGACGACGCCCCCGACCCTGTCCAGGCTGTCGGGCCAGAATCCCATCGGCGGTTCGGGGATACTCTGCTCCTCTCCACCGGCTTCAGAGCCGCCGCGGTCTCCAAAACATCCGCATACTCCGAGCATGACTCCGCATGCAAATGCTGCCCTTATAAATCTTTTCATGAGAATGTCCCTTCTTGTCAGTCTGTTATACAAATGCTGTCTCCATCTACGGTGAAATGTATGTCCCTGCCTGCGAAACGCATTCCGTAAACGCGTCCCGGCTCGTCCTGATACCGCGGACGCGGATCTGATTCCAATGATGCAAGCAGGGCAGGGGCGTTGGCTTCGCCGACGAGCGTGGAGAGCCTTTTCGGATTGGTCACATGCAGTCTGCGCCATCCGCAATCGTCCGTGAAGCCTCCTCGCGCCTCCGGATGTGCGTCTGTATATGCGATATAAGGTTTTATATCATATATGGGCGTGCCGCTGACCATATCCGCGCCGAGTACGCGTATCAGGCAGCGTTCGTAGTCTATTCCGGCTATTCTGACGCTCGACAGCCCTATGGGATTTGGGCGATAGGGGCTGCGGCTTGCAAATACTCCGACCCTCTCGTTCCCTCCGAGCCTCGGTGGCCGTACCGTCGCCTTGAATCCGTCCGTGTCCCTGTTGAGAGAAAATCCCCAGATGACCCATATCCAGTCGAATCCCTCCAGTCCGCGCAATGCTTCCGGGGTGCGGAACTCACCGTCGAGGTAAATCTCTCCCTCGACATCTGCAATGACTCCGCTCTGTCTCGGAGTCCCGAATTTCTCTTCAAAAGGTGATACGAAATGTCCAATAGTCTTCATCGTCCGGTTTCCGCTACTGTCGTTGTCTTCAGTGGATACAACA
>CAZTUQ010000053.1:0-5129 GCA_964616865.1 uncultured Muribaculaceae bacterium | reverse complement strand
TTTGCGATTAAAAATTACGCTATGTATATTTGTATGATGTGAAAAATCGTCCTTACGAGGGACATAATTAATAATACTATGGGAGAATCCAGAAGAAATTTCCTCAAGAAATCAGCGGCAGGAGCCGCCTTGTTCACAGTCCTGCCGAGACAGGTGCTCGGCGCCATGGGCAGTGACAAGAAGTATGTAGCGCCGAGCGACCAGCTCACGCACGGCATCATCGGTACAGGCAGCATCGGTATGACCAAGCATCACTTCATGAGCAATGAGGCATGCCGTCTCGTTGCAGTGTGCGATACCGACGGCAATCATCTCACCCGCGCCGTCAACGCAGCCAAGGAGCGTTTCGGCACCAATGTGCAGGCATACGCTGACTGGCGCGACCTTGTCCACGACCCCAATGTGGACATCGTACATATCGCAACCCCCTCGCATTGGCACGGACTGATGTCGATCGAAGCGGCAAGGGCCGGCAAGGACATCTTCTGCGAAAAGCCCATGACCCGTACCATCGGTGAGGGCCGCAAGGTAATGGACGCCGTCAAGAGGTACGGACGCGTATTCCGCCTGAACACATGGTTCCGTTTCAAGGATACATTCTATGGTCTCGGCACTACTGTCGAGCCCCTCAAGAAACTGGTGGACAGCGGTGCGCTCGGCTGGCCTCTGACCGTCAGGATTTCCGGAGCCACCGGATTCACATGGAAATTCTACTGGACCGGCATGGAGAATCTCGTTCCCCAGCCCGTCCCCAAGGAACTCGACTACGACATGTGGCTCGGCCCCGCTCCCTATAAGCCCTACCACCCTCACAGGGTACACCAGACATTCCGCGGATATTGGGACTATGAGTCCGGCGGTCTCGGTGACATGGGACAGCATTATATCGATCCCGTACAGTATATCCTGGGCAAGGACGACACCTTCCCTGTCAAGGTCGAGGTGGACGCACCCCAACAGCATTCCGACGCGGTCGGCATCTGGCGCAGCATCACTTATACCTACGCTGACGGATGCAAGATCATTCTCGAGGGCGAGGGATTTGAAAGCAAAGGCAAAGTCCCTTATATCGAAGGACCTAAAGGCAAGGTGTACAAAGGATTCGAGTGCACCATCCCCAATGTCATGGAGATTATCAACTCGCAGCCCGATCCCAAGCCGCGCAACACCGACTTCCTCGAATGCGTCAAGACACGCCGTCATTTCGCATTGGACGAGCAGATCGGCCACCACAGTTGCACGATTGTCAATATCGGCGCATGCGCGCTCCGTCTGGGACGCACATTGGAATTCGACCCCGTCTCGCAAAGATTCATCGGAGACGATGCGGCCAACGCCTTGATCGACCAGCCGATGCGTGAACCTTGGGCATCAATGATTTAATCCGCCAACAGTATGAAAATCAAAAAATTGTCAGTTATAGCAATATTGCTCGCTTCCGCCCTGTGCCTCAATGCGCAGGACGCAAGACAGAGAACAACGGAGACCATTGTGGCGGATGTGCTCGCTGCCATGCCCACCAGGTCGGTCGAAGATTTCAACAGCCAGATGTCCGACCTGGCGGCAAGCGCCCCTGCATCCATCGTGGAGGTGGCGGCGATGATGAAGCCTGCCGGAGAGGGTGTCAGGAACAATATCTACGAGTACGCCCTGAGCGGCGTCGTGAACTATGTGAGCACACCTGCCTATAGTGCAAAGCGCGCTGATGTCAGGAAGGGCCTGCAGGAGGCCGCTGCCGCCTGCACCGATGCAGACAACAAGGCATTCTTCGAGTCCCTCATCCGCCTGCTCACTCCGAACGGGCCCGTCGCCATTTCACAGGAAATGACGCTCAAGCAGGCAAAAGGTCTGTTCAAAAAAGGCAATTCCGCAGAGAGGTGCGCTGCCGCCAGGACGATAATGGAGGCCGAGCCGTCAAAAATCGCAAAAATATTCACCGGAGCGCTCAAGGACAGCGACAAGGAATACAGAAACGCCGTACTCTATTCCGCCACTGAACTGGCAGGCGCTGAGGCATTGGCCCAGACAGCAGTCAAGCAGTATTCCAAACTCTCCGATGACGCCAAATGCGACCTGCTTTACTGGTTCGGCACAAACGGCGTCCAGGCAGCAGCAGGGATAGTGGACGGCGAACTCGCGGGCATAGGCGGCAACAAGGCTCTCGATATGGATGCCATCGCTGCTGCTGGCATGCTTGGAGGCGAGAAGACAGGCAAGACTCTCATCGGGCTGCTCTCAAATGACGACGCCGATGTCGCTGCCGCCGCACTCAAGGCCCTCAAGTCATTCCGCGGTGATATCGAGGCTGATGTGCTCGCGGCACTCGCATCTGCCGACAACAAGAACGCCCTCATGGAGTTTGCCTCGGCAAAGCACATGACCGGCACTGCAAAGGTCATCATCGCAGAGGCCAAGTCCGGCAACAGCGCTGCCGCCAAGTATCTTGCAGGCACTGCTGACGGAGACGACATACAGGATGTGATCGGCCTGCTCGAATCCGCCAAGTCTGACATTCCCGAGATACAGACCGCTTTGTACGCATCCATCAAGGCACTCCCTCAGGAGCGCCAGTATGAGATAGTAAAGGCCGCTCTGGACAAGTCTGCAGATCCCGAAAGATTCTATCCCGTGATTGCAATGACAAATACAGACGAGGCGCTTACTGTCCTGAACAAGGCATATGACAACGGGTCCGAGGCTGCTTTCAACGGGCTGCTCACCATCGACACCCCTCGCGCTGCAATCATTCTCCTGTGGTACGCGCAGCACAATCCTGATGTGGCAGAGACACTGCTCCCCCGCTATGTGACCCTCGTCCAGCAGTACGAGACTGACGCAGACAAACTCCGTGAGGACTATGCCAATGTCCTCGCGCTCACGAGCAAGAGGAAGACCAAGAACACCGTCCTCGCTGCGCTTGCCGAACTGCCTACGATGAAGGCATTCCTGCTCGCAGGCAAATACCTGTATGACAAGGATGTGGCTTATAACGCAGCAAAGGCCGTCAAGAACATCGCCGCCAAATGCACGGAAGAGATCAATTACGCTGACTTCAAGACCTACCTCGAGAAGGCCGCAGAAATATTCACCAATACCAGCAAGGCCGATGATTCCTATTCCGTAGACGAAATCAAATCCATCCTCGCCAAGGCCGAACCCTCCCCTCTCTACGAACTGACCGAGGAAGAGCGCGCCCAGGGCTTCGAGATCCTCTTCGACGGCAGTTCGATGGATAAATGGCAGGGCAATCTCGACGGATATATCCCCGTCAACGGCTCTATCTATGTATCCGCCGGATTCGGCAACGACAAGAACATCTACACCAAGAAAGAATACCGCAACTTCGTCCTGCGCTTCGAGTTCTGCTTCCTGCGCGAGGGCGTCAACAACGGTGTCGGTGTCAGAGCCCCTATCGGCAAGGATGCTGCATATCACGCCATGTGCGAAGTGCAGATACTTGATCACGACGCTCCCCGCTACGCCAATCTGCATGACTATCAGGTCCATGGCTCCGTTTACGGAATCATCCCTGCCAAGCGCATCGTCCACAAGCCTCTCGGCGAATGGGAGACCGAAGAGATCCGCGTCAAGGGAGACCGCGTGACCGTCACAGTAAACGGTGAAGTCATCCTCGACGGCAATGTCCGCAAGGCTTGCAAGGGTCACAATGTCGCCCCTGACGGTGGTAAGAAGAACCCGTACACTGTAGACCACAAGAATCATCCAGGCCTGTTCAACCACAAGGGACACATCTCTTTCTGCGGACACGGAGAGGGTCTGAAGTTCAGGAATGTAAGAGTTCTCGACCTCGGAGAGAGCGACAAATAATAATTGACATGGCTGATTCTTCGAGAAGAGAATTCATCAAGAAAAGTATAGTTGCCGGCGCTGCCGTCCCGATTCTGGGGACAGCAGCGCTGTCTGCAAACGGGGCGGTACCTAAGCGCAAGCCGCGCAGACGCAGCAATAGGGTTCTCATCATCACATTTGACGGTATCCGCACAGACGGACTGCAGGAGGCGTATACACCCAATATCGACAGGCTCATCGCCGGAGGCGCATTGTCTATGAACACGCGAGATGTAATGCCCTCCATCACGATGCCCAACTATACGAGCATCCTCACCGGTTCCGACCCGGAGATTACTGGTGTCACAGACAACAAATGGCTCGTAAGCAACCACAAACTGCCGCCGCTCACCGCCGACGAGGACGGCTACTACCCATCAGTCTTCAAGGTGCTGAAAGACGGTGTTCCGGGCATAAGGACATCGTTCTTCTGGAACTGGGAGCCCCTCATCAACCAGTTCAACCGCAAATACATCGACACCGCTGTCTGGGACGGGATTCTCCAGTATCCGGAACTGTTCGACAAGGCATTCGAGTTTATGGAGAGCAACCGGGAAGTGCCGACATTTACATTCCTGTACACAGGCCATACCGACCATATAGGGCACGACTATGCGTGGATGTCCAAAGAGTACATCAAGTCCATAGAGGAGGGAGATGTGCAGGTAGGCATCCTGCTCGACAAGATGAAGGGTGCCGGCATCTATGACGACACACATATCTTCTTCATCACCGATCACGGCGGCATCAACAAAGGTCACGGCAAGGTCAGCAAAGAGGAAATGATAGTGCCCTGGGTAGTCCAAGGGCCCGGCATCAAACGCGGTTTCACTATCACGGACGACAATTTCACCAAGAATACGGCGTCCCTGATAGTAGATCTTTTCGGACTGGAGCAGCCGGCCGAATGGACTGGAAAAGTCCCCGAATCCATCTTTGACGGCGGCCGACGCTGACCTGCAGGGACAAGGACATCAATGCCAAGTGCTGCGGAAATGGAGATTTTTTGAAATAATTTCATTCAATCCTCCCAAAAAGTTTGCGCTTTGAACAAAAATGTCTATATTTGCAATCCCAAACGGGGAACGCCCCTTGAGGGATTACAAAAAAGGTGCTGTAGCTCAGGTGGTAGAGCAATGGACTGAAAATCCATGTGTCGCCGGTTCGACTCCTGCCAGCACCACACAAACCGCCAAGATTCACAATGAGTCCTGGCGGTTTTCTTTTGCCCCTGCCAGAAAGTATAGTATAATGGTAATGTGGGTATAATGGACATTTCT
>CAZTUQ010000052.1:0-5445 GCA_964616865.1 uncultured Muribaculaceae bacterium | reverse complement strand
CAATATATTTTGACAAGAGCAGCGTTTTTCCTAACTTTCACTATTGTTAATAGCCACATGACATATGAAAAAGATTCTCGGTCTCGATTTAGGCACTACAAGCATAGGCTGGGCGATTGTAAACCAAGCCGAAAATAAAGAAGAACAGTCTTCCATCATAGCCTCCGGCGTGAGGGTCAATCCCCTTTCCACAGATGAGAAAGACGCCTTCGAAAAAGGAAAGGCCATCACTCTCAACAGTGACAGGAGACTCAAACGCTCGATGCGCCGCAACCTCCAGAGATACAAGCACAGGCGCGACAACCTCATCAGGACTTTGCGGTCTGCCGGCATATTGCAGGACGGTGGCCCGCTGCATGAATGCGGCAGCGGTTCCACGCTCGAGACATACCGCCTCCGCAGCAAGGCCGCAAGTCAGGAGATAAGCCTGGCGGAGTTTGGCCGCGTCCTGCTGATGATCAACAAGAAAAGAGGCTACAAGAGTTCCAGGAAGACCACAGGAGATGAAGAGGGCCGTCCCATTGACGGAATGACGGTAGCACGAAAGCTGGCCGAAGAACATATCACCCCAGGAGAATACAGTTTCCGCTTGCTCCATAAAGACAGCCGCGCCAAACTGCCGGACTTCTACCGCTCGGACCTCATGGATGAATTCGAACGCATCTGGCAGAGACAACAGGAGTTCTACCCGGACATTCTGGATGACGAATTCCATGCAATGGCTTCCGGCAAAGGCAAAAGCACGCTCTCAAGGATGTTTTACGCCAGGCACAATGTGACCACGGCGGACAACAAGGGCAAGGAGAAGAAACTGACCGAGTACTCATGGCGCGCTGACGCTCTCTATAACGAACTGCCTATAGGGCAGGTTGCATATGCATTGTGCGCCATTGCCGGAGACATTGACAACGCCAGCGGATACCTCGGAGACATCAGCGACAGGAGCAAGGAACTCACGTTCCAGAACTTGACCATCGGGCAATACCTATATCGCCACCTGTTGCAGGACAAGGACTTCAAGGTCCGCGGGCAGGTATTCTACCGCCAGGACTATATCACCGAATTTGACACAATCTGGGAATGCCAGAGCCGTTTCCATCCGGAACTGACGCCCCGGTTGCGGGATGAGGTCAAGCGACAGATCATATTCTATCAAAGGCCGTTGAAATCCCAAAAAAGCCTGGTCTCGTGGTGCGAACTGGAGAGCCGTCCCATCAAAGTGACAGTCGACGGAAAAGAATGCGTCAAGATGACCGGAAGCAAGGTCGCCCCATGGTCCTCTCCCCTATTCCAGACATTCCGCACATGGCAGAGGCTGAACGACATCAGACTTAAAGACAAGTGCGATGGCTCAATCCGCCCTCTGGAGGCGGACGAAAAGGCCCTGCTCGCACAGACCCTGTCCCACAAAAAGAAACTCAGCGCTACCGAGATTCTCAAACTGCTGTCGCTCAAGAAAGACCGCGCAGAATTGAATTTCAAGGAAATCCCGGGAAATGAGACAATAGCTGCCCTGTATGACAAATTCGAAGAAATCATAGCACCGGCGGTGAATGACCTCCGCTCCGAGTTTGAAATGCGCGGATACAACACCGCAGTTTTGGATTACAATCCGTTGCTCCCCAAGGAAGAATACGAAAGGCAGCCGCTTTTCCAGTTGTGGCATCTGATATATTCTTACGAAGGTGACGGCTCCAGGACAGGAGACGAGGGACTCAGGCGCAAGATTTCGGAGCTCTGCGGCATTCCCGTGGAATACGTGTCCCCTCTTGCCTCCATTGCATTCAAGCAGGATTACGCGTCATTGAGCCACAAAGCCATATCCAAGATACTGCCGCACATGATGAATGGCGAAGACTATAGCACCGCCTGCGAACACGCCGGATACAATCATTCCAAACGCTCGCTGACCAAGGAGCAGATAGCCGCCAAAACGCTGAATGACAGGCTGGAGACCCTGCCCAAAAACTCCCTGCGCAATCCCGTGGTAGAGAAGATTCTCAACCAGATGATCAATGTCGTCAATACGCTTGGAGGCGAATACGGCAGGCCCGACGAGATACACATCGAGCTCGCCCGCGAACTGAAATCCTCTCAGGCAGACAGGGAGAAGATGACACGGCAGATTGCACAGGGCGATGCGGATAACGCAAGGATAACAGAGATTCTGCAAAAGGACTTCGGGCTGGCGCACGTCAGCAAAAACGACATCGTCCGATATAAACTCTACGACGAACTGAAGACCCGCGGTTACAAGACTCTCTATTCCGACCGCACCATCAGGCCAGAGCAACTGTTCTCCCCGGACATCGACATCGAGCACATCATTCCGCAAGCTCTGTTTTTCAATGACTCATTGGCAAACAAGACCCTTGAATTCCGGGACGTGAATCTCGAAAAGGGAAAGAGGACCGCATTCGACTACATCTTCGACAAGTACGGAGACGACGGCCTGCAGGAGTACAGAGCCCGGGTCAAGTACATGTATGACAATGGTGCCATTTCGCATTCCAAGATGGAGTTTCTTTTATGCCCCGAAGACAATATTCCCGAAGGCTTTGTCAACAGGGACCTGAAAGACTCACAGTATATAGCCAGGAAAGCCCGGGAGATTCTCGAGGAATATGTCCCTGTCGTCATGCCCACGACAGGGCGCATCACGGCAAGACTGCGCGAGGACTGGGGGCTGATTGATGTCATGAAAGAGCTCAATCTGCCCAAATACCTCTCAGCAGGCAAGGTATATGACTATACAGACCACAACGGCAAGACCATTCACAAGATAGACGATGGTTGGACCAAGAGAAACGACCACCGGCATCATGCCATGGACGCCATCACTATCGCATTCACCAAAGCGTCGCATATCCAGTACCTCAACAATCTAAACGCGCAAAGTGACAAGTCTTCCGTCATATATCAGATTCGGGAAAAAGAAACCACCATATCCGGCAAAAGGAGAGTATTCACAGCTCCAATTCAACCCCTCGGGCAAATGCGCGCCGAGGTCAAGCGGCAGCTGGAGGGCATACTCGTATCGATCAAGGCCAAAAACAAGGTGATGACGGAGAATATCAACAAGATACGGACATCATCCGGAGTCATCCGGCAGAAGACATTGACGCCTCGAGGCCCGCTGCACAAAGAGACAATATACGGACTGCGCAAAAAGTATGCGGTACGCGAAGTTCCTGTCGGCAGCAAAATGACGGCAGAGGTGATAGAGAGTGTCACTTCTCCGTCAATAAAGGCGGCTCTGAGCAGACGGTTGGAAGAGTGCGGCGGAGACCCCAAAAAAGCGTTCACGGGACGGAATGCCTTGGCAAAGAACCCTATATGGATAGATGAAGCCCATACAAAATCCGTCCCCGACAAGGTCAAATGCATGACATTGGAAACTGTATACTCTATCCGCAAAGACATCGGTCCGGACATCAAGATCGACAAGGTCATGGACGCCCATTCCCGTAGACTGCTCGAAGCGAGGCTTGAGGAATTCGGAGGCGATATCAAGAACGCATTCGCCAATCTGGACGAAAATCCTATATGGTACGACAAGGAGCACCGGATCAGATTGAAGAAAGTGACTATAGAGGAGCACTTCGACCTCGACCCGATAAGGCAGGCAAGGGACATTGACGGCAACGAGTTGTGTGACCGCAATGGGAATGTACGGCAAGCCGACTATGTCAATTTCCGCAACAACCACCATGTGGCGATATTCCAGGACGCCGACGGCAATCTGCAGGAGCATATCGTATCGTTCTACGAGACGGTCCGACGCAAGAGCGAAGGGCTGCCGGTCGTGGACAGGAAGTACATGCAGGAATGCGGATGGGAGTTCCTGTTCACAATGAAGACCAACGAGATGTTTGTCTTCCCCAATCCGGAATCCGGATTCGACCCCAATGCCATTGATCTGACAGACCGCTCAAATTATCCCCTGATCAGCCCGAATCTGTTTAGAGTGCAGAAGTTGAGCAGTAAATACTATTGCCTCAGACATCATCTAGAGACCGAATCTTCCGACACTGACATGGCTTTAAAAGATGTAACTTGGAAAAGAATAACAAGTATCAACGGCCTCAAAGGGGCTGTCAAGGTGAGGATAAACCATATCGGGCAAATAGTCAGCGTAGGAGAATATGATTAAGCGGACTCTTTATTTCGGCAACCCTGCACGCATTTCGCTGCGGCTGGGACAGCTCGTCGTCGCCACGGCAGACAAGGACCTGCCGGTCGAGCGGACTATTCCGATCGAGGACATCGGCGTTGTCATCCTGGACAACAAGCAGATTACTGTCACTTCGGGACTGATTGAGGAGTTGCTGGAATTCAATGTGGCAGTCATCACCTGCGACACCAAGCACATGCCCTCCGGCATGATGCTGTCTCTCGTCGGGCATACGGCACAGAGCGAGAGGATCAGGACGCAGCTCGATGCCTCGCTTCCGCTCAAGAAAGCCCTGTGGCAGCAGACCATACAGGCAAAAATATCCAACCAGGCCGCCGTGCTGAAGTATGTCACCGGGCAGGATGCCAAGAATATGCTGCGCTGGGCGCGCGAGGTCAAGAGCGGAGACCCGGAAAACCTCGAAGCCCGCGCAGCTGCCTATTATTGGAAGAGTGTGTTTCTGGACAATCCCGGATTTGTACGGGAGCAGGACGGAGCTGCGCCCAACAGTCTGCTGAATTATGGTTATGCCATTTTGCGGGCGATTATTGCAAGGGCATTGACCGGTAGCGGGATGCTGCCGCTTATAGGCATTCATCATCACAACAAATACGATGATTATTGTCTTGCCGATGACATCATGGAGCCATATAGACCCTATGTCGACAAGTTGGTATTGGACATCCTCGAGCGATATGGGCCGGCAAAGGAACTCACCAAGGAGATAAAGGTCATGCTCCTGTCGCTTCCCACTATAGATGTGGAGATCAACGGGCACACAAGCCCCCTCATGATAGCAGCAACAACGACAACGGCATCGTTGTACAAATGTTTCGAGGGCTCATGCAGGAAGATAATCTATCCGTCAATGTAGAGACCCGATATAGCCAATATAGAGCCATGTGGGTATTTGTCCTTTTCGATCTGCCGACCGCGACCAAAAAGGATCAGCGCGCTGCGGCAAAGTTCCGGAAGGATCTGATTTCCTTCGGATTCTGCATGTTCCAGTTCTCGATATACCTGCGGCATTGTTCCTCAAAAGAGAGTTCTGACGCTCACATGAAAAGGGTCAAGAAGATTCTGCCGCCCAAAGGAAAAGTTGTCATCCTGAGTGTCACGGACAAGCAGTTCGGTGACATGACGATATTCAATGGGAAAGAGCCGGCGGCACTTCCGCGAGTGGAGCAGCAATTGGAATTGTTTTGAAATACCTTTGACACCGATAAGGAAATCCTGGATTCATGTCCGGATTTCCTTATCGCAATATTCAC
>CAZTUQ010000051.1:4824-6158 GCA_964616865.1 uncultured Muribaculaceae bacterium | reverse complement strand
GGCTATTAACAATAGTGAAAGTTAGGAAAAACGCTGCTCTTGTCAAAATATATTGCGATGTTTCATTGTGATACGGGAAATATTTTCTAAATTGCGCACATAAACGTAAGCAATTCACAATAAGGATTATTCCGTTGTGAAAACATCAAGGGCGGGTCACTGACTCGCTCTTTTCTGTATCCGGGGTCTTTGCCCTTTTTGTATTCCTCGCTTTCGTTTATTGTCATGGGAGAGGTCCTTATGTCGTTGAATTCTAACGCGTTGGCTTGTTTGTGGATTAAAATAGTATCTTTGTAGACAAAAACCGTGTAAATACACATTAAATGTCAGAGTTATGGATTTTAAGAGGGAACGATATATAGAGAAAACTGGTAAGCAATAAGCACAATCATCTGATAAAGATTGTCACCGGCTTGCGTCGAGTCGGTAAATCATACCTGCTGTTCAGATTGTTCAAGCGGCATCTACTGGATATGGGAGTAGAGGCAAGCCATATAATAGAGATACAGCTTGATTCATTTGCACATCGGAAATACCGTCAGGCTGAAACTCTATATGAGTATGTCGGGAACCTCTCTCGCCGGGATTCGCATATGTATTATGTTATAATTGATGAAGTCCAGATGCTGGAGGATTTCGTTGACTTATTGAATGGCTTTCTTCATATTGAGAATCTTGATGTCTATGTGACGGGAAGCAATGCGCGCTTTCTGTCCTCGGATATTGTTACGGAATTCAGAGGGCGTGGTGTCCAGATACATCTTCAGCCATTGTCATTTAAAGAAATAAAAGAAAACTCGGACAAGGATGTGGCTCTGTTGTGGCGCGACTATATTTATTATGGCGGTCTTCATATGGTGGTTCTTGAAGAGGATAAGGCCCGAAAAGTTGAAATACTGCAGGATTTGCTTAAGGAGACATATTTGAGTGACATTGTAAACCGCAATAACGTGAAAAACGATGCGCAACTTGAAGAATTGTTCTGTCTCCTGGCGTCAAATATCGGGGCGTTGACCAATCCTAATAAACTTGCGAATACATTTATCAGTGAAAAAAAGTGAATGTCAGCCATAATACAATCAAATCGTATATAGATTACTTTATCGATTCTTTTCTTGTTGACAAGGCGGTCCGCTATGATGTCAAGGGGAAAAAGTATATCGACACTCCTTATAAATACTATTTCGCTGACATGGGGCTTCGTAATGCGCTTCTGAATTTCCGTCAGGTGGAACCTACTCGCATTATGGAGAATATCGTATACAACCACTTGAGAGGCATAGGGTATAAAGTGGATATCGGTTGTATCACTAAATATAATAAGAATCCGGAAG
>CAZTUQ010000051.1:2574-4724 GCA_964616865.1 uncultured Muribaculaceae bacterium | reverse complement strand
CGTTTGCAGTGTCGGGCGAATTCGCTATTTTTACGGATTGTGGAAAGTGTAATTCATGATATGGTTATGAATATGGATGGTAAAGTCATTGCCAGGATTGTGGCGGTAGTGGCCGCCGTGCTGGTGCTTTTGAGTTTTGTTGCAGGCTGGTTGATGTGCAACTACGCCCTAAAGCCCAAGTATCACGGGCAGGATGTCGGGATGACGGGTAAAACAATAGACGAGAGGTATCCCGGGGTCATCTCTCAGTGGTATGAGCCGCTGCATGAGGCCGGAGTGTTCAAAGACACGGTCATCACCGGAGAACGCGGCTATAGGCTGCATGCCGTATATGCCCCGGCGGCGCATCCGGAGTCGGCGGCTGGAACGGCCGTAATCATACACGGCTACACCAACAATCATCTCTCGTTCGCCAATCTGTCGCGGATGTACAGGGACAGTCTCAACTATAACATTCTTGTCCCGGATCTTCATTACCACGGCATGTCGGAGGGGCGTGCCATACAGATGGCATGGCTGGACAGACTCGATGTGCTCAAATGGATAGATGTGGCACATAATATATGGCATGACGATTTCATGCTCGTCACCGGAGTGTCAATGGGTGGTGCGACGACGATGATGGTCAGCGGAGAGCCGTTGCCGTCTTATGTCGGGGCGTTTATCGAGGACTGCGGGTACAGTTCGGTCTGGGAGCAGTTTGCCCACAATCTGAAACAGCAGTTCCATCTGCCTCCTTTCCCCGTGCTGCATTGCGCGGACATTATATGTAAATTGCGCTACGGATGGTCGTTCAAAGAGGCGTCATCGCTTGGCCAACTTGCCTCTTGCGACCGTCCGATGCTGTTTATCCACGGTGATGCGGATGACTATGTCCCTACATCGATGGTTTATGAAAATTACGACGCCAAGACCTCCGGCTACAAGGAACTGTGGATAGCCCGTGGCAGTGCTCATGCCGATGCCTGGAAAGACCATCCGGAAGAATATCAGCGCGTTGTCACTTCGTTCCTTGACAAGGTGAGGCTGCTGCGTTAGCGGAGGCTTCGCGCTCGAGGGCTTCGTTGTAACAGTGGCGGCAGAGCGGTTCGTAGATGTCTTTCTCACCGAGGACGACGAGGTCCTGGTTGCATGAAAGCCTGTGTGAATGATTTGCGAGGTCTCCGCATTTGACGCAGATGGCGTGGACTTTCTGTACATCTTCCGCAATCGCCATCAGTGCCGGCATCGGGCCGAACGGCTTGCCGAGGAAATCGGTGTCGAGACCTGCGATGATTACCCGTACGCCCTTGTTTGCCAATGCGGTGCAGACTTCGACGAGGGCATCGCCAAAGAACTGTGCCTCGTCTATGCCGACAACCTGGATGTCGTCAGAAATCTCAAGTATCATACGGGCGTCGCTCACGGGACGGCAGTTGACGCTGTGCAGGTCGTGAGACACGACATCGACTTCGGAGTATCTGGTGTCTATACCCGGTTTGAAAACCGCAATCCGGAGGTTGGCGAATTGAGCCCTTTTGAGCCTGCGGATCAGTTCTTCTGTCTTGCCTGAAAACATTGAGCCACAAATCACCTCGATGCGCCCTGATTTTTTGAAATATTCTGAAAACATTATGTAAATTTGCTTTGTTTGGATAGTTCAAAGATAGACATTCTTTTCGTTATGACGGATATTGACAAAGATATTTTGACGGACATTCGTGCTGCTCTCGCGACAATCAGGGAGCAGATTGATGTGATAGACAAGCGTTTGGAGCGGATGACGGAAATTTGCTCCGATGATGCGGATACTGTAGAGGAGGAATCGGTGGCTGTTTTGCCGTCGGAGGACGACGGAGTTGCTGCAGAGGTGGCGGCAGAAGCGTTCGAATGGGCTGTCGAAGAAGAGGTTTCGCAGGAAGCCGAAGATGTGGAGGAGTTGGAGTCGGGCGAAGAGCCTGATACGGAAGAATGCGTGGATGATACGGAAGAGACATTGCCGGGTGATAGGGAGAACTTCTCCATCGGAGAGGAAATCTCGCTCGGCGGTGATCTGGAAATGGCGTTTGCCGATTCGGATTCCTTGGAGAATGCTGACGCTGAAGAGGTAAATATCTTTGAAAAAGAGACTACGGACGCTGCTGCGGAGGCGGAAGAATTTGCGGAGCGTG
>CAZTUQ010000051.1:0-2474 GCA_964616865.1 uncultured Muribaculaceae bacterium | reverse complement strand
CGGAAGAGTTTGCGCCAACGCTGTCAGGCATTGTGGAGAATGACGGAGAGGCGGAGGAAGACATAGCGGATGTCGTTGCTGAGGCCACGGTGGCAGCGGATGTCGTAAAAGAAGAAAATGAGGAGGACGCGATTGCCGAAGAAGTGGCTGTTGATGCAGTTATGGCAGAGGAGGTTGAAGAGAGAGTCGAGTCTGTTGACGAGAAGCCGAAAGAGCCTGTGCGCTTTGCCTGGCGTACGGACCGTCCAGGCTCACCCGTCCGTAATATCCTCAGCGCCATTTCGTTGAATGACAGAATGCTCTTTATCAGGACCTTGTTTGCTGACGATCCGGCATTGTTCCAGAAGACCATATCCGTATTCAATTCCCTGTCCTCGCTCGCGGAGGCGGAGGCGTATATCCGTTCGCATTTCCCTAAATGGGACATGTCTTCCGATACTGTCTATCGTTTCATGATGGCTGCGCGCCGCAGATTTTCCTGATACCGTGGCTGGAGTGTTATATATAGTCCCCACTCCGGTGGGCAATCTGGAGGACATGACTTTCAGAGCAGTCAGCGTCCTCAAGGAGGTGGACCTCATCCTGGCGGAAGACACACGGACGAGTTCGGTGCTACTCAAGCGCTATGATATACATACGCCTATGCAGTCTCACCACAAATATAACGAGCACCGCACCGTAGAGGCGGTCAAAGAGCGCATCAGCAACGGCATGAATGTCGCTCTGGTGAGCGATGCCGGTACTCCCGGAATATCGGATCCGGGATTCCTCTTGTCGCGTGCCTGTGCCGAAGAGGGGATAGAGGTCGTGACTCTCCCGGGCGCGACTGCGTGCATCCCGGCTATCGTGTCATCCGGACTGCCGTGTGACAGATTCTGCTTCGAGGGCTTCCTGCCTCCGAAAAAGGGCAGGCAGACAATGTTGCACAATCTGGCTTCGGAGTCCCGTACAATGGTGTTTTACGAGTCTCCGTACAGATTGGTAAAGACGCTGGAGCAGTTGGCGGAGCATTTTGGCGGAGAGAGGATGTGCTCCGTGGCACGCGAAATATCAAAGATACACGAAGAACACAAACGCGGTACGCTTGCCGAAGTCGCGCAGTGGTATCGCGAACATGAGCCGAAAGGCGAGATAGTAATAGTCGTGGCCGGCAAGGCTGCGGATAAAAAGGTTTCCAAGGAGGAGAGAGAAAGTGGCGAAGGACAGGATTCCACAGCCGATTAGACTTTCATCGGCATTCAAGGTAGGGGCGGTTGCGCTCATTTTCCTGATAATAGGTTTTCAGTTGGCACTGTTTGTCAGGCAGGCAGCGGTGGATGTCGTAGTGGCGCATCGGGACGCGCCGGATACGGTGTATATCGTTGCACCGGCTGCCGCCCCTGGTGCGTCAGCCGCAGCGGATGCGTCTGCGCGAAAAGAGAACCGGGGAGAGCGTATTGCCGCCGCGGGTACAGCTGCGACACTTGGAGGGGCGTCAACGGTGCGGGATACCGTGAGACGCAATGCGGTACATTCCCGCAGGGCTATGGAAATGGCGGCTGCCGAGGGTGTTGTGAATGCCTCGGGTAAGCGTCCGGAGCATCGGAGGCGCGCGGTGGAGTCATTCGCATTTGATCCCAATACTGTGTCGGTGGAGGATCTGCAGCGGCTCGGCTTTAGCCTCAAACAGGCGCAATCCATTGATTCGTATAGAAATAAAGGCGGCAGGTTCCGCAGAAAGTCGGATTTTGCGCGCTCGTATGTGGTTGCGGATTCGGTTTATGAGAGGTTAAAGCCATTCATCGACATTCCACTGCTGGATATAAATCTTGCGGACTCGGCGGCATTCGAGACCCTTCCGGGCATCGGGCCATATTTTGCCGCTAAAATGGTGGAGTACAGGGAACGCCTGCACGGCTATTCGTATCCGGAACAGCTGATGGATATATGGCACTTTGACAGAGAGAAATATGATGCCCTCTGTGACCTGATAAGGGTAGGGGAATGCGCGCCTTATCCGCTGTGGAGTCTGCCGGAGGACAGCCTTGCCCTGCATCCGTATATAGGGCGTTATGCCGCCCATGGAGTGGCCCTATATATACAAAACACTCCGCCCGGAGAGCGGAGTGTGATGGATCTCAAGGACATTCTCAAGCCCGGAATGGCTGAGAAACTGTCCGGATGCAGATTAGAATGAGAGGGCGATACCGATGAAGTCCTCTGCCTTGAGGGCTGCGCCACCGATGAGGCCGCCGTCAATGTCGGGCTGTGCGAAGATCTCCTTTGCGTTGGAGGGCTTGCAGCTGCCGCCGTAGAGGATAGTCGTGTCGTCTGCAACCTGCTCGTTGAAGAGCTCTGCGAGGGTCTTGCGGATGAATGCGTGGATCTCCTCCGCCTGCTCTGCTGTAGCGGTCTTGCCGGTGCCGATAGCCCATACGGGCTCGTATGCGATGATGACATGAGCCATATCCTCGGCAGTGAAGTTGGAGAGCACA
>CAZTUQ010000050.1:0-6935 GCA_964616865.1 uncultured Muribaculaceae bacterium | reverse complement strand
CTCTCGGCGGCGACAACGGCAAGACTGTTCTTTGGGAAAGTGGCGACAAGATAAGCGTGTGGGCAGGATTTAATGAGCCTATGTTTGAATACGCTTTGAAATCCGTAGACGATGCTACATTAGCATATACCGGCAATGTGGTTGAGAATGAATGGGCTACTCCGGTGGAAATGTCCTGCAATGCCGCATTGTATCCATATTCGGAGTCTGCGTGGCTTTCCTTCGAAGACTCGGAGTGCTATTTTGGAATGGTGCCATTTGCTGATGTGCAGCATTATAAGGAGAATTCCATAGAGAGCGGCATACTGCCTATGGTTGCCGTGACTTCTGGTTCGGATGACTATAATCTTGAATTCAAGAATCTTGCAGGTATCTTGCGCCTTGCCGTCAAGGGCTCTGCTGTAATCGACCATATCATAGTCAAGAGTGCAGAAAGTGCTCCCACACGTTTCTATGAAGATGAGCCTGTGTGTGGAATGGCAGGCGTGACAATGTCAAATGGAGCCGACCCTGTTGTCAGTTTCGATCGAGGCTACGGGTATTCGTCTCTCATCCTTGATTGTGGAGATACCGGGGTCAAACTTTCTGCAGATGGGACTGTGTTCAATATCGTGCTCCCTCCGCTCTCTAAAGGCTTCACTGTGACAATATGGGATACAAACGGAGGGAATATGAAACTCAGCTCGGATAGCGAGATAAAGAGGAATGTCATTCTCTCGATGCCTGCTGTCGAGTATGCTCCGAGCGGAAGCGCTCCTGCTTATGTCGATCTCGGACTTCCCAGCGGTACCAAATGGGCGACCTGCAATGTCGGAGCTGCTACGGCGGAGGAGTTTGGATATTATTTCAATTGGGGAGAAGTCGTGAGTAGTATTTATTCTTCCGACTGGGGGTACTATAAGTATAAAGGTTGGACCAAATACAATAAGACTGACGGTTTGACTGTGCTTGAAGCCATTGACGATCCTGCCACCAGGAATATCGGTGCCGCGTGGAGAACTCCCACTTATGATGAATGGAAGGAATTGGTGGATTATTGTGACAGGACTGACGCTACGATATCAGGGGTCCCCGGAGTCCGGATTAGTAGCAAGTCCAATCCTGAGGCCTATATCTTCCTGCCTAAAGGCGGATATCGTAATGGTACTTCTTCCGGCTACATCAATGAATCCTGTTATTATTGGACTTCATCATTATACAGTGATGATGGGGAAATATATTCCCAATATGCCTACGCTTATACGTCTTATGGAATAAACAATTATCCACGTAATTGTAATGCAATGCCGATACGTCCGGTACTTGTTTCCGAGTAGATAACGGAGACAAAGTGAATAGGGTGGCTAATTAGTCAAAAAGACTTTTTGGCCACCTTTTTTTATGTCGCTTTCGCAATAGCGCGTAAAACCGCTTCCTGCAATTATGACCTCGGTGTTAGAACCGCGGAGATTTATGCCTTTGGATATAATGCAAGGGCTCGGCGGTAACTGAGTTTATACATTGCTATATTGTCAGGGTCAAAGGTTTTGTCGTGGAGTTCTTGCCACGGTATGGCAGCATTACCTTCAATGATTAGCTGAAAACTTAAATCTGGATTTTTTTCTGTAAACTCTTGAGGACCTGTTCTAATGATTTGCCGACCTTGTCAACGGTTTTAATATACTCGGGCTTAATAATTTCATCGTTTGGGTTGAATATTTCTATTCCGAATTGTGTGTGGCTCGATATTCTCGATGATGACTAAGATTTTTAGGGACAAGAAGGAGCCTCTGTATAATCGCCAGACTCGTTTTATGTCGATTAAGCCATTTGCTCCTACAGTATTGAAGGAAATAATGGCAGAGTATAATCCCGGTTATACAGCCGAAGACCTGTTGGCGTTATATTCGTTTACGGGTGGCGTGGCAAAATATGTTCAGTTGCTCGTTGATGCAGGGGCCACGACCAAGACCAAGATGCTTAATCATATCGTCAAGGCGGATTCTGTGTTTTTAGGCGAGGGTAAGGCGATACTTATCGAGGAATTTGGAAAGGACTACGGAGTCTATTTCTCCATTCTTTCGGCGATAGCCCGTGGCAAGACAGCTCGCTCCGAAATTGAACAGATTGTCGGCAGGGAGATTGGCGGCTATCTTACAAAACTGGAAAATGAATATGAAGTAATCAGCAAGAGCCAGCCCATATTCGAGAAGAGTTCGACCAAGAATGTGCGCTAATCGGGAAAATAGTTGTACATTTACAGAATATCTATTGATCAATGAACAAGACAAGTTATGCGTTGGGCATGAGCATTGCCCACAATCTGATGCAGTCCGGGGTGAAAGACCTGGAATTCAATGATTTCTTTGAAGGACTCAAGGCTACATTGACAGGAGAGACTCCTGCTCTGAGCATTGAGGAGGCTGGAAATGAACTGGAGAAGTTTTTCCGCGAACTGGAGGAGACTCAGGCAGCCGCAGCCAAGGCCGCCGGTGAGGAGTGGCTGACCAAGAACGGCAAGAAAGACGGTGTGACCACGCTTGCAAGCGGCCTGCAGTACAAGGTACTGACCAAGGGCAAAGGCAAGAAGCCGGGTCTCGCAGACAAGGTGAAGTGCCACTATGAGGGCCGTTTCGTGGACGGGCAGGTGTTTGACAGCTCTTATGCGCGCAACGAGCCTGCAGTATTCGGGGTCACTCAGGTGATCCGCGGATGGACGGAGGCTCTGCCCATGATGAGCGAGGGCTCCAAGTGGGAACTGTATATCCCTTACAACCTGGCTTATGGCGAACAGGGAGTCCAGGGCTCCATTCCTCCGTATGCCACACTCGTATTCACAGTCGAGCTGATAGAAGTACTGTAAAACATGACATTGATCGTAGAAGCAGGGGCAACCAAGTCTGACTGGTGTCTTGTCGGTCCCAAGGGCGAGTTGAGTACTATCCAGACAGGTGGTATCAATGTCTCCTCAATGCCCAAGACGGCAGTGGAGTCAGTCCTCAGGGAAGCGTATGCGCGCCTGGACATATCCCCATCGGCCATAAAGAAAGTGCATTTCTATGCCGCAGGCATGTTGGGCAATGAAATGGCGGAGTATTTCCCCTATTCCTATGTGGAATGCGCTTCGGATACCCTGGCGGCGGCGAGAGCCCTGTTCGGGCGTGGGGCTGGAGTGGCGGCGATACTCGGTACAGGCTCCAACTGCTGTCTCTATGACGGGGACAAGATAGTGAAGACTGTCCCCTCGGGGGGCTTTATTCTCGGTGACGAGGGAGGCTCTGCCGTGCTCGGAAAGCGTTTCCTTGCGGATTTCCTGAAGGGGCTGATGCCGGAGGCTCTTGCTGCCGAGTTTGCTTTGACGTTCAAGGTGGATTATCCAACGGTGGTCGCAAATGTGTATCGCAACGCGACCGCCGTGACTTATCTCGGCTCTTTCGCGCCGTGGATAACCGGACATATCGGAGACAGTGAATATGTCCGCAATCTGGTCGAGGACAATTTCCGCGACTTTTTCCGCAGGTCGCTGAGCCGTTTCCCAGGGCATGACATAGGTATCGTCGGAGGATATGCCTATGCTCTGCGCGATGTGATCGCCGGGATTGCGTCCGAGAGCGGGATGCGCCTCACAGAGATACTCGCCTCACCGATGGGCAGGCTTGTGGATTTTCATCGTAGCCAGGCTGTATAATGGGCGAGAAGTATCCCTCCAGGCTGCTGGAAAACGCGGTCGAGTCCATATCATCACTTCCGGGAGTGGGCAAGCGCAGTGCGCTCCGGCTTGCATTACACCTGCTCGGCCAGCCTCGGGAGAATGTGCATCATTTCACGCGTAGCGTGGATGCATTGGTGGACGAGGTCAAATACTGCCGCGAATGTATGATGCTGTCCGATGACGACATTTGCTCCGTGTGCTCCGACAGCCGTCGCGACCATAATATCATCTGTGTCGTGGAAAGTGTCCGTGATGTCATGAGCATCGAGGCTACTGGGCAGTACGGAGGGGTGTACCATATACTCGGCGGTATCATTTCCCCGATTAACGGGGTCGGGCCTTCGGATCTGAATATCAGTGCGCTGGTCGAACGGCTCAAGCGTCAGGACTGCTCGCGGACAGAGGTGATACTCGCGTTGAGCGGAGATGTGGAGGGGGAGACCACTTCATTCTATATATATAGGCAGATACAGTCCGCAGGCGTAAAGGTTACGACTTTGGCGAGGGGGCTCGGCTTTGGGGATGACCTCGAATATGCGGATTCCCTCACTCTCGGGCGTTCCATTGCCGGCAGGCAGCCTTTCAAACCGTAGGCCGCTTGTCTGGAACGATGTCCTTTCGTGGCTGTCCGGTTCTTGTAGGGCATTTAAGCCTCTTTGCAGCGAGGAACAGTCCCGGAATCCCGACATGGATGATTTTGAGAAAAGATTTTAAGCGATTTAGGAGAAAGTTATGATGTTGCAGGTATTGACGGCAATTGTGTTTGCAGCGTCGCTCTGTGCCGACTGCTTTGCCGTGTCGATATGCTCCAGTGTCACGCTGCGGCGTGTGGATTTGCGTTCGGTATCTATTACGGCGTTGATATTCAGTATTATACATGTCGGGCTGTTGCTCTCTGGATATGCTTTTGGGGACCTCTTTGTGGATGTTATAGGCGTGGCGGCCAAGTGGGTCGGGATGCTCCTGCTTGGCTATGTCGGCTGTTCGATGCTCAGGGGCGCATTCGACAGGGAATATGAGGTGCGTAACCTCAGCAGCCTGCGCAATATCATCATAGGGGCGGTCGCTACCAGCATTGATGCGTTCGTCGTCGGAGTGTCCCTGTCAATGGATAAAGAGACATGGGCGGTGATGTTGGTCAATGCCATTGTCTTGTTTGTGATGACTATTGTCTGCGTGGCTGCCGGGATCCTGTTCGGACAGCGTATAGGTGCCCGTTTCGGCAAGGTGGCGGAAGGAGTCGGGGGAGCGGTGCTCATTGTCCTCGCTATCGGGATGCTTTTCTAAATTATTTTTTTTACCTTTGCCGCGCCGGCTTCTCCGTATGCCGGTGATCCTAATGTTTAATCCCTTCCGACGAAGCGCCGGACCAATCAGGAAGGCTCATGATCAAGATTTTCTACAGACACGGCGGTGAAATCATTTTCACACAGTCTGAAACGGAGTTTGCTGTACTCAGCAAGGAAAATGTCCTCTGGATAGACCTCCTGGAGCCTACGGGAGATGAGAAGAGGGCAACCGAGGCATTTATAGGCACAGAGATACAGAGCCGTGCCCAGGCGGAGGAAATCGAGAGTTCGTCCCGATTCTCCGAGAACGATGTCGCCATGTTCGCCAATACCAATTTCATGTCTCCCGAGGGTGATGAGATGTCCATGGACCCCGTGTCATTCGTGTTGAGCGGGACGGTGCTCACGACTCTGCGAGAGACGAGGCTGCGTTCATTCGATGCCTTGCAGACCAAGATGATGGCGCGTCCGGCACTGTTCAAGGATGGTTTTACGGTGTTTATCGCCATTATGGACAGGCGTGTGGACCTGGATGCCGACATTATCGAGTTGCTTGCCAAAGGGGCTTCGCAGTTCAGCAAGAGAATCAACCAAAAGGAGGATATTAACGAGGAATTCCTCTTGGATATAAACCAATTGCAGGAGAATGCGATGGTTGTCCGCGAAAACATGGTGGACAAGCAGAGGCTGTTTACCAATATTCTCAAGAGCGACAATTGCCCCGATTATCTGGACAAGAAACTGGGGGTCATCCTCCAGGATATAGCATCGCTTATCAATCACGTCAATTTTACATTCGAGCGTCTCGAGTATCTCCAGGATACTGTCCTCGGTATCATCAACCTCGATCAGAACAGGATTATGAAGTTGTTTACATTCATATCCCTGATGTTGATGCCGGCTACGCTGATTGCCAGTTTCTACGGCATGAATGTCTCCCTGCCGTTCGATGACCGCTGGTGGACATGGATCGCCATATTCATGCTGATGGTGGTGATGATCAGCGGATTCTGGTATCTTTTCAAACGAAAGAGAATGCTGTAGCGCGTCCGTATCTTGGGTATAGGGCGTATCAGCGTTGGGATGCTTTAGCGCATCAGTGTCTTAATGCAGGGGCGTGCCTGTGTTTTGTGCAGAGGCCCCTGCGGTCGATGAATGTTTGTGTGGTAGGGAGACCGGACTATCTGTCCCGGCTGTCCATGCAGATTGTTACAGGACCGTCATTGACCAGGGCGACTTTCATGTCGGCACCGAATTCTCCTGTCAGTACGGGGCGGCCGATGCTCTCGGACAATGCGGCGCAGAATTCCTCATACATGGGGATGGCCTTGTCGTGTCCGGCGGCATTGACATAGGACGGGCGCATGCCTTTCCTGGTGGATGCCATCAGCGTGAACTGACTGACTACCAGGATGTCTCCATCTATGTCCGTGACGCTGAGGTTCATCACTCCCTCCCCGTCGTCGAAGATACGCAGACCTGCAGTCTTGCGGACCAGCCAGTCGATGTCCTCATGGCTGTCTTCGTGACCGACTCCCAGCAGGACAAGCAGCCCCTTTCCTATTTCCGACCTGACACATCCGTCTATCGTGACCGATGCGGACAAAACCCTCTGTACGACAACTTTCATGCTGCAAAAATAACTATTTTTGTTTTTGCTTTCTCTTGGCGACATATTCGGATGGTGTGACGCCCATGTGTTTTTTGAAACTGGCGGTAAACCATGACGGGCTGTTGAACCCTGTCATATCGCTGACCTGGGCGATGGACCATCTGCCGCCTTCGAGTAATTCGCAAGCCTTTTCGAAGCGTAAAACATGAATCAGATTCAAGGCGGACTGTCCTGTCAGATCCTTGATCCTATTGTGGAGGGTCATCCGGCTCATATTCATCATCGATGCGAGGTCCGAGACGCCGAATTCTGTCTTGTCGAGATTTTCATTGATCAGGTTGAT
>CAZTUQ010000049.1:0-9387 GCA_964616865.1 uncultured Muribaculaceae bacterium | reverse complement strand
CAAGGCGCAGACAAATGAAGAGTTCTCATCTTAGTTGTGTATGAGGCTCGTACTTATCTTTCATTATTTATATATAGGCTTGTAGCTCAGTTGGTTAGAGCGCCACACTGATAATGTGGAGGTCCGCGGTTCAACTCCGCGCGGGCCTACTCTCTTTCAGAGAAAGAGGTACGGGGGTATAGCTCAGCTGGTAGAGCACCTGCTTTGCAAGCAGGGGGTCAGGAGTTCGAATCTCCTTATCTCCACCGTTACTCTTCAATAAAAAAGTCCGATGCTTTTGCACCGGGCTTTTTCTTTATATATATGTCTGCTCGCCTGTTCAGCGAAGCCCTCCGCCGAGGGCTTTGAACAGACTGATATATGCGCTGATGAGTTTGCTCCTGTCCTGGGCGAGCCCGAGCCTGGCATCGAGGAGGGACTGCTTGGCGGTCAGGACTTCCAGATAGCTGGAGTTGGAGTATTTCATCATCAGGTCGATTTTCTCTACGGCATCGTCCAATGCTTCGCACTGCAGGATGTCATAGTCAATGCATTTGCGGGCATTCTGGCATTCGCAGAGGGCGTCATTGACTTCTCGTCCTGCATCCAGCAGAGACTGTCTGAATTGCAGCGCAGCCTCGTCCTGCCGTGCCTTTGCGGTCTTGAGAGCAGCGACATTGGCTCCGTGGTTGAATACCGGCTCGGTGAGCGAGCCCAAGGCATTCCATATCCAGCCTGCGGGGTCGCTGATCTTGACACCGGAATCTGTCCAGCCCAATGTGCCGGACAAGGTCAGAGAGGGGTAAAATGCCCCCCTCGATGCGTTGGTGTTGTAGAATGCCTGCGCGAGTGCGCTCTCTGCCTGTCTGACATCGGGTCTCGCGGCTACGGCGCCTACAGGGACACCATCTATGAAATCCTCCGGGAATGCCTGCTCCTCCAGTGTGCCGCGCTCTATCGGGCGGTAGGGCACGCCGAGCAACGAGCACAGTGCGTTTTCCGCGATGCCGATATTGCTCCTGATAGTCTCGGCGGACGCCTGGAGTTTGAGCCTCTTGGCCCTGGCCTGCAGGACCGCAATGTCATTGCTGCGCCCGGCGTCTTTGAGGGCCTCTATGACTGCTATGCTCTCCTTCCAACTGCCGAGGGTCTGCTCGCTGATTTCCAGTTGTGCATCCAGGGTCAGCAGGTTGTAGTAGCATTCGGCTACGGAGGAGACCAGCTCCACCTGCACAGCCTGTGCGTATGCCTTGTAGCCCTCGAGAGAGGCTGCCGCACCCCTTGCCGCGTTGGCGTTGCGCGCGAATATGTCCGGCTCCCAAGCGGCCTTGCCGGAGACTGACGGGGCCCAGTCGTTGCGGCCATTGACACTGCCATCCAGAGAGCCTCCAGAACCGGGGACCTGCGCTCCTGCATTCAGGGTCAGAGAGGGCAGTTGCACGAGCCTTGCGCTCGTCAGTGCGGCCCTGGCTTCCTCGACCTTGAGCAGAGCCACCTGTAGGTCAGTATTGCGCTGCAGGGCAGTGTCGATTAGGGATTGCAGGCAGGGATCGGAGAACATCTCCCTCCATGCCGGAGTGAATGCCACCGTGTCTTCTGCAATCTGCACATCGGTCTCAGGCCTTTCGTATTTGCCGTAGATGCCGCAGGAACATACCGTCGCGAGCGTCAGGGCTAATGCTGATATTGTCTTTTTCATTGATTGTCGTCTTTATGGTCGGAAATCCGCGTCCTGCGTGCGGGCATATACCTCTCCTCGATGTATTCGCAGACTATAAACAGTACCGGGGTCAGGAAGAGCAGCGCAATCGTGCCGACGAGCATGCCGCCTGCCGCTCCTACGCCCACCGAGATATTGCCGTTGGCACCTACGCCATTGGCGAATATCAGAGGGAGCATACCTATAATCATGGTCAGGGAAGTCATCAGAATGGGACGGAGCCTGTCCTTGGCGGCTGCCATCGCCGCCTGTGTGATACTCATGCCGCTCGCCCTTGCCTGCGATGCGTATTCGGTGAGCAGGACCGCGGTTTTGGCGAGCAGGCCGATGAGCATGATCAGTCCGATCTGCAGGTAGATATTGTTCTCAAGCCCCCAGATATTGGCAAACATGAGGCTGCCGGCCAGTCCGAAAGGCACAGACAATATCACCGCGAGCGGAATCAGCAGGCTCTCGTACAGTGCGCAGAGTATCAGATAGATGAATACGATACACAATGCGAATACCATCACTATGGTATTGCCCGAGCCGGCCGCCTCCTCGCGCGACATGCCGCTGAACTCAAATCCGTATCCCTCCGGCAGAGCCGTGCTTGCGACTTCGCGTATGGCATTGATAGCCTCTCCTGAACTGTGCCCGGCACCCAATTCGCCATATACCGCAATAGTGGGGAACAGGTTAAACCTCTGGAGCGTCTCCGAGCCGTAGACCTTGGTGAGGGTGATATAACGGCTGATTGGCGACATCTCGCCTGCGCTGTTGCGTACATATATATTGTCCAGATCCTCGACATTCTCCCGGAATTCGGGCGAAGCCTGTATCATGACCCTGTACAGCTTGGTGAAGCGGTTGAAATTGGACGCGTAAGTGCCTCCGAGGTAGCCGGACATCACCGACAGCACATCGGACGGGGACACTCCGCTGCGTTTGCACAGTGCTGCGTCCACCTCGACAGTGTACTGGGGGTATTTGGTGTCGAATGTCGTGTACGCCCTCGCTATCTCCTCGCGCGCGTTCATTGCATCGATAAACTGGCGTGTGTATTTGAGCAGGTCCTCCGTGGATCCGCCCTTCTTGTCCTGGACATAGAGTTCAAATCCCGCTCCTGTACCGTATCCGGAGATCATCGGGCGGGTCGATACCCTTATTTGCGCAGCGGAGACATGTGCCGTGCGGCGGTAGATATCCTCGATGACCGAGTTGATGTCATCGCCTTTGCCCTTGCGCTCGTCCCAGTTCTTGAGGCGGAGGTTGAAGTTGCCGGCAGAGGCTGTCTGCTCGCGTCTGGCATTGGAGCCGATAACCTTAGAATAGAGGTCCAGCTGGGGAATGTCCTTGATGATCTTCTCCACCTCGTCCACTATCCTCTCTGTCTCTTCGAGGTTGGTACCCGGGGCGGCCTGCACATTGACAGTCAGCGAACCGAGGTCCTCCTGCGGCACGAGACCTGTCTTGGTGGTCTTCAACAATATCGTCAGACCTGCGACCGCTATCACGAGCATGAGGGCCGTCGCCCATTTGTGCTTAAACAATGCCAGGACTCCGTAACTGTATCCGCCCTTGAACCTTTCGAAATGGCGGTTGAATGCGAAATGGAAACGGTCCGAGAATCCGGCTTTCTCTCCTTTAGACAGATCCGCTCTCGGTTTCATCAGTATCGCGCACAATGCCGGGCTGAGAGTAAGGGAATTCAGACAGGAGATACCTACAGCTACCGCCATAGTCAGACCGAATTCCGTATAGAACACTCCAGTCGTGCCACCGATAAAGCAGATAGGGACGAATACCGCCATAAAAACCAGAGTGTTGGTGATAATGGCAGAGGACAGGCCTTTCATCGCGTCCACTGTCGCCTTGTAGGCGGAGGTATATCCCTCGTCGAATTTAGCCTGCACCGCCTCCACCACCACGATAGAGTCATCCACCACCGTACCTATCACCAGCACCAATGCAAACAGGGTGATGAGGTTGAGCGAGAATCCGGCTACATATATGAATGCGAATGTACCTATCAGCGAGACGATAATGGAAATCGACGGGATGAGCGTCGCCTTGAAGTCATGCAGGAAGAAATATACCACTATGATGACCAGTAGAATGGCGATGAGCAGAGTCTCTATTACGCTCGCTATAGAGGCGTCGAGAAAGTCCTTGACACTCATGACCGTGGCGAACTCCATGCCCGGAGGGAGGTCTTTCTCGACCTCTTTGAGGACATTCTCCACCTGTGTGATGATGCTGCTGGCATTGGAGCCTGCTGTCTGCACTATCATCATGTTGCAGGCAGGATGCCCGTTCAATGCGTTGAAGAATGTGTAATTGAGAGCACCGAGCTCGACCTTGGCGACATCGCCGAGACGCAGGATGCTGCCGTCCGGAAGAGCCTTGATGACCATGTTCTCATAGTCCTCCTCATTTTCATAGCGGCCGCGGTACTTGAGTGTGTATTGGAACACATTATCTGACTCCGAACCGAGTTTTCCGGTCGGTGATTCGATATTCTGTTCACCCAATACGGCGGTGATGTCGGAGGGGACGAGCGAATACGCCGCCATCTTGCCCGGATCGAGCCAGATGCGCATGGAATAGTTGGCGCCGAATACATTTACTTCGCCGACGCCGGGAATACGGCTCAGCTGGGGCTCGATGTTGATCTTGGTGTAGTTGGTCAGGAAGTTGGCAGGATAGGCATCGGTGGGGCTGTACAGCGCGATCATCATGAGCGTGCTGGTCTGCCTCTTGCGGACGGTTACGCCCGACCGGGTCACTTCTGACGGCAGCTGGCTCTGCGCCTCGGCGACACGATTCTGGACATTGACCAATGCCATATCCGGGTCAGTACCCTGCTTGAACACGATAGATATTGATGCCGAGCCTGTATTGGTGGCGCTGGAGGACATATACATCATGTTCTCCACACCGTTGATGGACTCCTCGAGAGGGACGATGACACTCTTCTGCACCGTCTCCGCGCTGGCTCCGGCATAGTTTGCCGACACGCTCACGGTAGGAGGCGCGATGTCAGGATATTGCTCTACCGGCAGTTGCCCCAATGCTATCAGGCCGACGAGTACAATCGCCACGGAGATGACTCCGGACAATATCGGCCTGTCAATGAATGATTTGACGTTCATCTATCGGCCCTCCGCTACCTTGACAGGCGTGCCTTCCCGTACCAGTCCTGCACCCTCGGCGATGATGATGTCTCCGACAGCCAGACCGTCTTCTACGATGTAGTTGCGGCCGTCATTGGTCTTGTAGACCTTCAGTTCGACTGATTTTGCCTTGCCGTCCACTACCTTGTAAGCGAATGTCTTTTCCTGTATCTCGTAGGTCGCGCTCTGCGGAATGACTATGACGCCCTGCATGTCTGTAGGGACAATGACGCTGCCGCTGCCTCCGCTGCGCAGAATGTGCCCGTTGTTGGCAAATGCGGCGCGTATCCTGACGGCCCCGGTGCCGCTCTCGATAATGCCGCTTATGGCGTCTATCCTGCCCTCTGTGGGGTATTGAACGCCATTACTGAGCACTAATCCGACAGCCGGCATCTTGTTCAGCATCTCTTCCTGCGAATTGTATTCGCCCATGAGTGAGAGCATTTTGTTTTCGCTCATGGAGAAATAGGCGTAGACGATGCTGTCGTCCGATACTGTGACGAGAGGTGTGGAGATGTTGCTGCTCACAAGTGCTCCCGTTCTATATGCTATCATGCCGGCAGAGCCGTTGACCGGACTCTTTATCTCGGTGTATGAGAGGTTGTTGGATGCAGTGGTGAGTTGGGCCTGTGCCTGCGCCAGGGATGCCCGTGCCTGCGCCAGGGCATTGACGGCGGTTTGGAGTTCATATTCGGAGATGACTCCGCGCTCGTATAACTGACGGTTGCTCTTCTCGGTCAGTTCGGCAGTGGCAAGAGCCGCCTCCGCGCTGCCGACATTGGCCTTGGCCACCTCGACGGCTGCCTTGTATGGCACCTGGTCTATGATAAACAGGGTCTGCCCTTTGCGCACCCTGTCTCCTTCGTTGATGCGGATATCTGTGATTACGCCGCTGATCTGAGGCCGTATTTCGACCAGTTGGCGCCCTTCGAGGGTCGCGCTATAGGCTGTCTTGAGAGTCTGGTCGGATGTCGTGACGGTGACGGTGCGGTATTCTGTGGCGGCCTTGCCGCTGTCGCTGGTGTTGTGACCGCAAGATAAACATAGCAGGGCTACCGATAGTCCTGGAATCAAGAATTTATGCATGGTGTATGATATTCGCGGGAATTGTCCGCGGCTGTGTCCCTTTTTGCAAAAATCGTGCAAGCATTGCGCTACATGATGGCGATGATATCCGAGGGATTTGTTGCGGAGCGCTTAGAATACCTCTCTATGATTACCAGGACAGTGGATAATTCTCCGGTCTGCCGTATTCTCAGTCTGTGGGAGGACAATGCATAAAAGAAAGGGGAGAGCTGCATAAGCGGCTCTCCCCAAACACATGTATTAAAAACCTTCTTACTCTGCGTTCTTAACTATGAATACAACATCGAACTTGATGGGCTTGCGCTCCCAAGTAGTAGTTGTTCCGGTGGTCTTCTTTTCGACGCTGTACTTGTGCTTGAGTTCCACAGGTACGGTGACCTCGATCTCGTGGGCGAGTCTTGCATCGCTTGCGGAGACACTCAGCTCACCGCCTGCTACGCTCAGACGGTCGAAGGAGATGGTGTTATCGGCAACGAAGCCATCGTTTTTCTTGACCTTGTATTTCGGAGTGCCGTAGGTAACAGTTGCATCGTATGCGGATACGGACTCTGCATCGAGTGTGCCGGCCACAGGGTCGATGACGAGACTGTCAGCGAAGTCATTGAGGGTGACGCCCTTGAGCAGTTTGATGCTGGCGGCGTTGTTTACGCTGACCTTCAGCACATTCTGCTCGTTGGACTTGTCCTGTACAGGAGTGCCCTTGATGACAGGCTCGATGACGACATTGAATGTCTTGACATCAGTGAGGAGACCGTCAACGGTCAGTTTGGCTGTGACTTTCACGCTGTCGAGCGAGCAACCGTTCCAGTTGAGGGTAGATCCGCTGATTATGGGATATGTGCCAAAGGCGTCAGTGTAGCCTGCAGGACGTGCTGCAACTGTGTATTCTACAAGTCCGCCTGCAGTTAAGGCATCTGCATTTGCCTTATAGGCGTTGGCGAGGTTGACATTGCTGACAGAGTAGTCTGAGCCGCTGCGGACACCGGGGGCTACGAGATAAGAAGTCTTGCCGGCGGGGGTAAAGAGATCGAGACCAGGCAACAGTTTGTATGCGCTCTGATTGATGGTAACCTCGTTATTCTTGATGAAGTTCACCGTGAATCCTGCAGAAGCAACCTCCATAGCGGTTGAGCCCTGTACCTTGAATGTGTAGGACGTCTTTTCGCTGAAGTCGATGAAGCTGCTCACGAAGTATGCTTTGAGAGTGTCACCGGAGAACTGGAGTCCTGCATAGGTCTGTGCAGGAGTGCCGATCTTCTCAACCTTGTCTGCGAAGTTGTTGGTCGCGGCAGACATGAAGGTTGCGAAGTTTGCCTTGGTACCGAAGTGCTGCTTGAGGGCAGTCTCGTTCATGGTGTAGAGAGAGTCGCTGAAGTTGCTTGCAATCTCAACGACCAGATTGTCACCGCTGACAGTGTACTGGCCGGCAGGTACATTGATAGGGAATTCCACATCAGGGAGACCCTTGAACTCGATCTCGCCGCTGAACTCAACCTCTGCAACAGTGCTTACAGGTACAGTACCCTTAAAAGCGATGCTCTCAGGTATATTGCTCTTGTTCTTCTTGTAGTTGTCGACAGAGAGTTTGATGAGCTGGACATCGTTGTCTGCGGAAGGAGTGCTTACGCCGTCGATTCTCATTGCGATGGTCGGGTTGGCAGCCTTGATGTCGCTATTATCGAGTGTCCAAGTTGCTGCGGAGAAGTCGAGAGTGTTGAACTGTCCGAAAGTGAGACCGGAGTTGCTGATCAGGAGGCTGTCAGCGACATAAGCGTCACCGGTAGAGTAGTTGTCGTAGTTCCAGACGAACTTGACCTTGCCGAGGTTGACAGCCTTGAGCTGCTTCTTGGTGATCTTGAGTTCTTCAGTGTATTCTTTGGTGCCGAAGATAGGGTTGGCATTGCCGACTTTGATACCAAGCTGGCCTTTATCGATAATAGCCTTGCCGATATTGGCGGCATTTGCCTGCTCGAGGCTGGCGGTCAAGAATTTTGCCTTATTGGCGGCATTTGCCATGGGCTCAGTAGGATTTATCTTGAGGTCTGCGATGCCAGTAGCGGTGTATGCAGTGCGCTTGATGACAAGAGTCTCCTCAGGTGTGACATCCCAGTTGTATTTCTTGGCAGCTTCTGCGAGTGTGATCACATTGTTGGCAGCCACCTTGTATGCATACTTATAATCGTCGAGGAATGTATGCTCGGAGGTAGTGTTGTCATACTCAATCTTGTGGGAGATGGTCATAGGATCTACTTCCTTGAGGACTCCATTTACGAGTTCAGCGAGGATGATATTGTTATAGACATCCATGGAAGGACTGCCTGTAGTAGGGATGTACTCGGTAGTGAACTCTGTGCCGGTCTCGATAGTCTCGCCCTCCTGCTTTTTGCTGTCAATGACCTGGAGCGCGATAGAATAGGTCTCGGTAGCGGAAGCATAGGTGTAGTTCGTGCTCACGAGCATCTCAATCTTGCCGTCCTTTGCAGTGACATCACCTTCAATGGTGAATACAGTCTCTGTAGCCCTGGTGACCTTCTCGGGGAGGAATGCCATCTTGACCTTGCCAGTGTTGTATCCGGATGCGAGAGCCTCGGCGAGGGAAGCAGGGGATACGCGGAATGCCATGGCGGTCTTGGTGCCTGCACCGGTGGTCAGAGGTGTATTTGCGATATTATAGTTGCCGAATTTGGCGATACCATCAGCGCTTGTAGGGACAAACACGAGGGACTGAATGCGGTTTGCGAGGTTGCTGACTGCGCTCCAGAGGCTTGCAATCTCCTTGTCGTACTCGGCGAATGCCTTGTCGAGGTCGGCCTTCTGGATGGTGTTGTTGTCCGCAATCTGCTTTGTGATTTCAGCGACGAGAGCCTTGTTGGCGTCAGCGAGCTTAGTCTCGACAGCAGTCTCCATTGCAGTGTATTTCGCATTGGCAACCTCGGCTGTGACATATCCGTTGAGGACATCCTTGGTCACATAGTTTGCGAGAGCGGCCTCCATATCCTTGCCTACGATGGAGAGGATGGCTTTCTGGATGTCGCTGCCGTCCTTGTTGATCTCGGCGACTGCCGCGGCGATGATGTCGTTGATGTCACCCTGCTTGAGAGTGCCTTTCAGAGCCTCCTGGATAGCATCGGCTACCTTGGTGTTGACGCTTCCCCAGATGTCATAGGCCTCCATCTGCTTGTTGAAGATTCCCTTGACATCATCCTCGGAGAGAGTCTTGATTCCCTTGATGGCAGCCTCGAGGTCAGCCTTAGTCTGCTTTTCGACAGCCTTGATAGCGGCGTCGAGACCCTCTGTAGTAACGTACTTCGAGAAGTCAATGCCCGAAAGCTTCTGCTCGAGAGCCTGCACGGCACTCTGGTCAGCCTTGAGGGCAACCTTCCCGGACAAATCCTCGATCTTTTGGTTCAGATCGTTGATGTCGTCATCGTAATTGGTGCACGATGA
>CAZTUQ010000048.1:0-10498 GCA_964616865.1 uncultured Muribaculaceae bacterium | reverse complement strand
ATTATATTAGCATGTTGGGATGCTGTACTCTTCGGATGTCTATACAGGATTGGAGATGGAGCCTGCATAGGCAAGGTATCGTGGGGCGGCGGTCCGGCTGGAGGATTTAAAAAGTATGCAATAACACAAAAACATAAAATCATGGCGACAGAAAGCAAGACATCATGTGGCAAGGCACTTGTCTATATGACCAAGGACATTTCCCCGGAGGGGCTTCTCCGTATTTATGACGCGCTCGGCGTGCAACCGGCGGAGGGTGACCGTGTGGCAGTCAAGATCAGCACAGGCGAGCCCGGTGGCCACAACTACCTCAAACCGGAACTCATCTCCGGACTTGTGCACAAAGTGAACGGCACTATCGTGGAATGCAATACCGCCTATGGAGGTCTTCGCGGTACTACGGAAGACCATCTGCAGACAGTGCGCGACCATGGTTTCTGTGACATCGCCGAGGTGGACATAATGGATGCCGACGGAGAATTCACCATTCCGGTCCGTGATACCTCCTATCTCAAATACGATATCGTGGGCGAGCACCTCAAAAACTACGACTTCATGGTCAATCTTGCCCATTTCAAGGGCCACGCCATGGGTGGTTTCGGCGGAGTCCTCAAGAACCAGAGCATAGGAGTGTCGTCAGCCAACGGCAAGGCCTATCAGCACAGCACTGGCAAGACCGAGACCGTCGAGGGATTCAATAAACTGATTGCGGACTATTGCGCGGTGCATCCCGGAGACGAGGATAACTGCTGGGTCGGAGTGACTGTCAGCCACGATGTGTTCCATGAGTGCATGGCTAATTGCGCTGCGGCTGTGGCTGACTGGTTCGGAGACGGCAAGATCATATACATCAATGTGATGAACAATCTCTCTGTCGATTGTGACTGCGACGCCCATCCTGCGGATCCAGAGATGAAGGATGTCGGCATCCTCGCATCCCTCGACCCTGTCGCTCTCGACCAGGCATGTGTCGATCTCGTGTTCAATTATCCGTCCGCGGACGGAGATGACGCTGCAGCCCTGATCGAGCGTATAAATTCCCGCCATGGCATCCATACCATCGAGCATGCCGCCGCTATAGGGCTTGGCAACCGGGAATACACCCTCCAGTCTATAGACTAAGGGCTCTCTGGCATTGAATATTTTTGAATGAGGCCGAGGTTGGCCTCGCTGAGAACAAAAAAAAGGGGCTTGACTAATACTGTTTAGTCAGCCCCTTATTGCTTGGCGTCATTATGATGACACCGGCCATTTTAAAGCGTCGGCATCATTCTGCCAATGATTAACGGCATGAATACACCGTCGCTTTAACCCGGTAGGGATTTAGGCGCGCTCGACCCAGATAGGGGAGGACCATGCCCACTGCCCGTCTACCTGGCGTACGCGGACATAGTAATAGTCGGTATCCCTCTCCTGGACATTGTCCACCATGACATCGCTGACGCAGAATCCGCTCTCCGGAACAGCCCTCTCAAACTGCACGGCCTCGGACAGCCATCCCCTGAGGAAATGGGCCTTGGCTCCGTCCATGAGTTCATCCAGACTGTGTGCGTATGAATGTCCGTTGGCATCGACCCTGACCATGGCGCGGCGCGGCATCTCTACATCGAGGATGACCCCCTGCATGGCAGGAGTCAGGACATTGGGGTTCTTGGATGAATAGAGATCCAGATCCACACCCTTGTCGTCGCGTGCGGTCATCCTGTTGACCCTCGTCTTGAACTCGCTCTCACCGGGCTGGGGAGAGGTGAATGCAGCACCTCTGAAGCAGGTCTGTACATCAGAGACCACGCCCTCGTCAATCCTGACGCGGCTGTCCCAATGGACATACTCCTCCTCGCGGTTCCAGCCGAAATTGATTTTGAGTTTTGCCCTGACCACATCCGTGTCGGGGGCTTTGGCGCGTGAAGGGGCATTCAGACGGGCTATGCTACGGCCGTTCTTGACGATGTCCACATAGTCTATCTGGTTCTGAGCCTCGACATTGACATAAATCTCCCTGCGGGCAGCACTGATGACATCTCCCATGACGGCATTGCCGATGCGGAAATCCACCTTGATCTTGTCACCTGTGATACCGCAGATGTGCCTGCGTCCCATTTCATCCCAGAGGAGGTCGCGGTCGAGCGAGGAAGCCAGCACACCGATGCGGCCGTCTCCGTAACTGCCGGGATAGCCTGCGTGCTGGTCGGTGGAGCACATGAGGCCGAACTTGTGTCCCTGCTCCAGCCCGTACAGTATGCTGCCCTCCCAGGTGCGCGGACCCATATCATGCAGATAAGGATAGTCTCCTGAGTCGCTCTCCGCCAGTCCGTGACGGGAGAACATCTCCACGAACGGAGTCTGTGCGCTCTGGCGGAAAAACTCCCAGTTATATCCTCTGAACCCTGTGATATATCCCATGTGGTGAGGGGTGATATAGGCCTTGTAGTCCTTGAGCTTCTCCATGAGGTCGGGAACCGACTCGCATTCGACGAGAGGGGCGTTGAAGTCATGGAACAGGGCGACATGGTCACCGTATTTCATGCTGTGGCACTCATACGAGGGGAAAGTGAGGAACTTGCCGGGCTCGTTGGCTGCTTTCAGTTTCTGCAGATATTTGTCATAGCCTCCGGCGCGCAGACGCTTGAACGCGTCCGTGTGGTAGCCGATGACCCATTCCAGACGGGGATCGCCTGCACCGGGAATGTCCGGCCACAGGGCATGCGGAGTCACGGAGCAGAAATCAAGTTGGCCGCGTGCCGCATCTATTGCATCGGAGAGGTCTCCGTGTCCGTAAGTGACATTGCAGTGGTTGTGCAGGTCACCCCAGAATATCTTGTAGTCTTTCAGCGAAGGCAGTTTCTTGCCTTTGTATTCGGCGGGAAGCGCACCGCGTCCCGATGTGCAGCCAGGCATCGCGCCCATGGCCGCAAGTCCGGCAAGAGTCCAGCCGGACGCCTGCAAAAAGTTTCTTCTATCCATGATAATGTCAGTTTTTGCCTATTGTGAAACTGTTTTCCTGTTCTGTGGGGTCGGTGTCCCTGTATTGCTGCTGGAGTGCAGACATTTTAGCCTCCAGATCGGCCTTGACGCCGGCATATTCGGGATCTCCATATACGCTCTGCATCTCATGCGGGTCCTTACGGAGATCATACAGTTCCCATTCATCCACATCATTGTAGAAATGTATCAGTTTATAATCCTTTGTGCGGACACCATAGTGGCGTTTGACCGAATGCCAGGAGGGGTATTCATAATAATGGTAGTAGACGGCATCGCGCCAGCCTTCGGGCTCTCGTCCGCCATTGCACAGGACAGGTTTGAGCGACATGCCCTGGATGTCCTCGGGAATGCTGACGCCGGCGAAGTCCAGCAGGGTCGGCGCGAGGTCGATGTTCATGGCCATTGCATCCGTAGTGCTGCCGGCCTTGACCGCTCCGGGATAACGGACGAGCAGGGGAGTGCGGTGGCACTCGTCGTACATAAATCTCTTGTCAAACCAGCCGTGCTCTCCGAGGAAGAATCCCTGGTCGGAGGTGTAGATGATGATAGTGTTGTCCAGTTGCCCGATCTTCTCGAGGTATGACATCAGACGGCCCACATTCTCATCGACGGCAGTGATCACGGCGGTGTAGTCCTTCATGTACTGCTGGAATTTCCAACGGGTTATGGTCTCTATGGACGCCGTATCCTTGATAGCTCTCCATTCTGCCCTGCGAGGGGCATAGGCGGCGTCGAGTGCGGCCTTTTCGGAGTCTGTCATGCGGTCGTACGCGGCTTTCCACTGCATGGTGGCGTTTAGTTCGCTGTTGGCACGGTTTACATCGTCCTTGTTGGCGTCACCGGTATTGGCGAGCGCGCCTACATTCTCAAACTCCTCCGGATAGAGCAGCTTGAGGTCCCATGCCGGCCACATGTCCCTGCCGATCTGCATTTCCTGCTCCCGGGCCGCCCTGCCTCTGCCGGAATAGTCGTCCAGCAGGTTGTCAGGCTCGGGATAGACCTTGTTTTCGTTCATGCCGAGGTGGCGCTGTGCAGGTATCCAGTTGCGGTGTGGGGCCTTGTGGTAGTAGAGCATGGCGAAAGGCCTGGACTTGTCCCTGTTTTCAATGAAAGAGATAGCCTTGTCCGTGATGATGTCAGTCACATAGCCTTTCTCATCGCGTGTGACACCATTCTCGATGAATGTAGGGTTGTAATACTCTCCCTGACCTACGAGAATACTCCAGTGGTCGAATCCCTGGGGATCGGAATTGAGATGCCACTTGCCTATCATGGCAGTCTGGTATCCGGCGTCGTGCAGGAGTTTGGGGAAGGTCTGCTGGCTGCCGTCAAAGGTCTTGGAGTTGTCCGTAAATCCGTTGATATGGCTGTATTTGCCTGTCAAGATGCAGGCGCGCGAGGGGCCCGAAATCGCATTGGTCACAAAGCAGTCGTTAAAGAGCATGCCCTCCTCAGCGAGGCGGTCGAGGTTGGGCGTGTCCACGAGTCCGGGACGGTAGCAGCTGAGCGCCTGCGTTGTATGGTCATCCGTCATCATCAGGATGATATTTGGCTGCTGGGGTTGCTTGTTGTCTGTACATCCGCAACTTGCCGCGATAGCCGCAAGGGACAGATAAGGTAGTTTATTTGTCGCTTTCATTATATGTGATTGGTTTTCATTTTGAAATGGCCCGGCTGTAAGTCGAGCCGGGGACATCAGAGGAAGTGCGGCGCGTAGGGCGGACGCCTTGTGCCTGCATCCAGCGGTCCAGGAGGTCACGATGCTCCTGCAATACGCTACGGTAGCGTTTCTTGCCGGCAAGGTTGTGCTTCTCCAGCCTGTCGCTGTGCATATCGAAGAGCTGCTCGCGGTTTTTGCCCTTGTCATAGAGGACATATTTGTAATCAGCTGTCCTCAGCATCCATCCGCGTGTGACACCCTTGTCGAATGTCGTCTCAGTGACTACGACCTCCTGCCCCTCTGCATCATTCTCGGCCACCGCCCTGAACGAATGCCCCTGACCAGCGGCATTGGCTCCGGTCCAGTCGCAGATGCTCTCGAATATGTCTATGCCGTTGCTGACGAGTTGTTCACGGACTTCGCCGGAATGCGCTCCGCCAGGCAGGCATACGATGAGAGGAATATTTACAACCTCTTCATACAGAGCGGATTTCTGATTCCATCCATGCGCCCCTACACCATCTCCGTGATCAGAAGTGAATATGACAATGGTGTTGTCGAAGTCTATGGCATCGAGCAGTTTGCCAATCTCTGCATCCACTTTCTCGACGAGTGTGAAATAAGCGGCTCGGTAACGCCTCCAGTCCTTGCGCGTCCATCTGACGACTGGATATGCACTGTAGTTTGCGCCCTGCTCGTAGGTGATGACATCCGGTTCACATGGCTTGCGGCGGAAGTTGCGCGGCAGCCTTGGCCAGTCTTTCTTGCGCTCTGACAACTGTATTGCACCCCAAGGCAGATCCTGTTCCCTGGCGAATTCGCAGATATTATGGGGATTGTCAAATGACGCAACGAGGAAGAAGGGCTTGTCGTGGCGGCCGTTGAGATAGTCTATGCAGGCCTCTGCCAGGCCGTTGTCATCGTGGGGGTATATGCTGTGGAATCCGTACACTCCGTCCGGCACAGAGCCCTGCGGACCGACATGCCATTTGCCTCCGTAGGCGCAGTCATAGCCGGCGGCTCTGACGAATGTGCCGAGCGTCCGCTCTGCCAGAGAGTCGGGCAGGGGAGCGGCGTTGCGTATCATGCCGATTTCATCCGGATAGTGTCCGGTAAACATCGCTGCCCTTGACGGACCGCTGACAGGAGCGGTACAGTATGCGTTTGTGAAGCGGATTCCCCTCTCTGCGAGCTGATCGAGAGCCGGAGTCTCCACGTACGGATTGCCGGTGCAGGACATGGCAGATGCAGTCTGCTGGTCGGTGATTATCAGGACGATGTCGGGCTTTTGCGCCGGATTCTCGCAAGCGGCGTCCGGGGCCTCCTGCGCAGCTGCGGCTGCAGATGCGCAGGTCATGGTCATCAGTGGTAAGAGCTTTTTCATCTCTGCCATCAGTTGAAATACTTCTTGTATAGTTTGCGGCTGGCCTTGACCGGATCGCCTTGAGGGGCTGCCGGATAGACTGTGCGGTCCTCGGTTGCCCAATTCCATTCAAATTCGAAACTCCAGCGGTTGAATGCCTTGATGTCATATTGGCTGCCGCTGTCGAGTGCGCTGCGCAGACCGGAGAGGAAATGCTCCCAGCGCGGCTTGTAGTAGTTATTGATGAGGCCTGAATAGGAGCGTCCCGCATAGTCGGTCAGGCCGCTGCCTTTCTGCCCCCAGCAGGTGAGCAGCAGCCTTGCGTCCCTCTCGAACCATTCCTGTTCTTCGGGAGTAGTGCCGTGGCTGCGGGCGTCGGCAATCCATTTCCCGAGCAGGAAATAAGAGTCCGTGGCGCAAAGCATGTCAAGGTCATCGAGGATCTCAAGCATGCGCTCCGAACTCTGTGACAGCCTCGCTGCGTCTCCGGACTTGTATGCGGCGACGGCATTCTGGAACTGGTCTGTGAATTCGTTTTCCAGCCACTGGCGTGCGATATTCACGCAGTCAAATCTGTATGATGCGTCGTCAGAACGCTTTGACCTGACGAGATGCCCCCAGGCTATGCCGAGGGAATCATTGTCGTAGCAGTAGGTCTTGCGCCATTTGCTCCAGCCCTCCATGTTGGGGCGCGCAGGCACAGTCATGGCCCTGTCACGGGACTTCTGCCTGTGGCAATTGGCGCCGAGCACCTTCCATGCCTCGTGGTACTCAGCATCCTCCCTGCCGGAATGCCTGTCCGCCACTTTCTCTATATAATCCATACCTCTGGCACCGCCCTCCCATGCACGCGAGAGGACATACTCCCACATGGGCGGATCTACACCGAGGCCCTCGAGCGTGCCGCCGATGCCGACAAATCCCTTGCCCGCCTCCGCGAATGCACGGTCAATCCTGCGTTCTACATCCAGCAGGTCACCGGAAATCATGGTGTTGCCGCCGAAATTGCCGAGATAGGACCAGATGAAGTCCTGCCCGTGGAAGGAGTCTGTTTCCCTGTAGACTTCCGTGTCTTCGCAATAATAGTCGAGCATGAGCAGTTTGCCCTTGGGAACGGGGGAGAGGTAGGCCTCCACGCGCTCCGGAGTCCATTTGTCCTTCATATAGAAGAATAGCCAGCCCATCTGGAGCCATATCGCTTCCGGATCGCTCTGCGCCATGGCGTCATAAGTCATCCTGGCGGCCTCCGCGAGATATTCCGGCTCCCAACTCGGTGGATCGACCTCGTTGAAAGGATCTACGCCATAGATGTGGCTGACATCCCCGAGCAGTTCTCTCTGCTTGGCGAGGAATGCGGTCTGTATCTTGACGAACAGCGGGTCTGTAGGGCTGAGGTACCAGCAACTGTAGTCTTCGGGGAATCCGCTCCATTTCGACAGCCGGCGTATGTCGGCTTCGGGGAACAGTTTCTTGAGCCTGCCGGGAACATGCCCGTTGAACGAACCGAGGATAGGGGAGATGCCCAATTCGGTCTCGCGCGCGACGATGCGCTTCTGGAGTTCGAGTTGGGAATCTATCCAGGACTGCGGCAGCGGCCCATGCCAGGAATCGATATTGCTCATCCTGTGCCAGGGCAGATAAGCCGCTCCGGTGAAATATTCCCGGGTCTCGTCTGCGCTCATGCCGAAATCAGTCCACACCTGCTGCCAAATAGCCTCCTGGCCTGTATTGGCCAATGCCATGGTGACACCATTCAACGCCATCCAGTCGATAAGCCTCTCCCAGTCCTCCCATTTCCACCATGCGAGCGAATAGCCGAATGTGCAGTAATTCAGGAAAAACCTGTCTCTCAACAGGGCACTGCGCGTGATGGGGCTTTCGGGCAACGGCAGGCGCCGGGGTTCCCGGACTGCGTCGCGGGCATACCAGCTCACTGTCACATTGCAACATTCGTTGAGATAGGTATTGAGACCAACGGCCATGGAGTTGGCGTTGTTGCCGCTGATGCGTACATGGCCTCCGCCGTCCTCAATGGTATAGGTGTCGGTATCTGCCTGTGTAGAGACAAATTCTATCTCGTTTCCGTGCCTGGGCAGCAGGCGCATCGCCAGTTCTGATGCGGCCCGTACCTGCGGATCGGCACCCTCCATGCAGGAAGGTGCCAAAGCCGAGGCTTGTACGGCGCACAGGACAGAAGCCAGTGCGGTCAGGAGTATATTCATTATTGTAGTCTATTCTCTTGTAATTGTATATTCACCGGCTTTGCCGCTGATGTATATGGAATGCGAATCTGCATCCGGAACGAGACCGGAAGCGAGCACTTTGCCGTTGTGGCGGACAGTCCAGCTGCCGTCGGCGAGATCTGTGACGAGCAGTTGGAGTTTCTTGGCAGAGCCCTTGGGGACGCTGAATGAGAATGCCTCCGATATCTGCTCTCCGTTGCGGGAGAATGTCACGGCCCTGTCGGCAATGACTGCGCCTACAGCCTTGGGCGAATCAATGGCGCGGACGGCCCTAAGACTGGTGCAGGAGTTGTCGCATACCTGCATCACATTGAGGAAAATGTCTTCCTCGGCTGCCTGCGCAGGGCTCTCCTCCACTCTCCAGACACCATGCTCGAGGGCTGTGTCCTTGTGGCGCAGGGGATTGAGATAGTTGACACCTCCGACATACATCTCCTTGCCCTTGCCGCCTATCTTCTCGAGGGCGGCATTCTCAGGCCACAGCACATTGCAGTGCAGCATGCCTATGTCTCCGTCCTTGGTGCGGCAGACAGAGAACGAATTGCCGTCGATACGGGGTTCTTCGATGCTGTGCAGCAGCCAGGTCTTCTTGAAAGAAGGGTCTTTGGACACTATCCTGTCGAATACAATCAGTGCGGCGGGGACAGTCTTGTCGTGGAGATTGAGGAATACGAAACTCCTGCGGACATCGCTGACCTTGTTGCGTGAATATGCCGGGGTGATGTCACCCTTGAGCAGGCTGTAGTCGGGCTTGATGGGGTCCGGGCCGAATCCGTGGGCGAGTGTCTTACCTACAGTGTATTCCTCGCTCAGGAGCTGCTCGAACGAGCGGCAGGTGTCCCAGCCTATGCCGACCATGCGCTGGCCGCCGTCATTGCCTGCGGTCTGGGTGCGTCCTGCTCCGCCATAGTTGTAGCATTCGAATATCTCGCTCGGGTCGTAGACGAGCAGGGAGTTGTGCGCGATAGTGCGCTTTGTGTAGTTCTTGTTGTTGGGGCTGTTGTATCCACCGTCGCTCGCGCCCTGATAGTAACCGGTGTCGAGGGCGAGAGGACCCCTGTAATAGATCTGGAACGAACCGCCGTCGAGGTGCTGGTGGTTGCCGACGAACTGCTCGTTGACCTTCATCTCTGCGATGACGCTGTCGTCACCCCAGCCGGTACGGGCTGTCATCCAACCGAACGGAGTGCCGCTGTAACGGGACAAGGGGAGGTCCTTGGGGGACTTGTCAGCAGTGTCCCAATCCTCCCAGAGGAGTTGGAAGAGGAGGCAGTGCTGGTCTATGTTTGTCCTGTTCATCCTAGCTTCGTGCAGGAGATAAGGATCTGTGTAATAACTGCCTGCAAGCATCATCGGCAGTGTGTAGGTGTTTGCCTTGCCGCGAGTGTGGTTGCAGTCTCCAGCAGGGAGTACCTGGCCGTCTGGCCTGCGCCGGTAGATGAGGTCGTAGAGGACATTCTGCTGGGTCCTGTCGAAATAGTCCTGGCCACTCATGCGCTTGAGTATCCACTGGCAGAACATGTCGTTGCTGAAGCGGACATTGATGTAGCTCGTCCCCTGGTGGTAGTTGCCGCCTGCATAGATGTAGTTGCGCACATCCTTGTAGTCGGAGTCGAACTGCTCCAGCAGCATGTTGTACATGTCCGGATGCTCGTCATAGATGGCAATCGCACCGGAAAGCAGGTCGCGCAGCAGCATCCATTCGGAGCAGTGTCCTGCGATGGGCTCGTTCCTCTTGGGAGGGTAGCCGCATTCCATAGTGCCGGCTATGCGGATGAATTCCTTGATATAATCCTGACGCTCGGTATCCGTCATGCGGTCGTAGCACCAGTCATATACTATGGCTCCGGTCATGATCATGATGCCGCTGGCGCGGGAAAGGTCCTGTTTGGTGCCGAAATGCGTACGGCGCAGGCTGTCCAGCACAGTGGTGATGGCGGTCCTTGCGGATTCGGCATTGCCGTTTACCAGGTAGTCAAGAGCCTGGAGCTGGGCACGGGAGGGGAGTCCGCGCATCTTGGCGTAGTAGCGGAATCCTCTGTCCGTCTCGGCAGCCTCCTCCTCGGCAGTGCGCTCGATGCTGTTCTTCTCTATCTTGGATAGAATAGCCTTGCCCTCGGCGGTAGCCATCCTCTTGCGGAGTTCGGGAATCTGGTCTGCGCGCAGGTACAGTCTCGGATGTTCCCCTGCCGGGGGAATGATGCTGGCGACGGCCGCTTCCGCTGCATTATTCTCCGCAGCGGCGGC
>CAZTUQ010000047.1:0-10636 GCA_964616865.1 uncultured Muribaculaceae bacterium | reverse complement strand
GCGGCTGTACATATTATTATAATGTATAACATTCTGGTAAAGATAATGATTTCTGCCCATGTTGTCATTGTTTTTGCGTGATATTTTGTATATTTGCAGCCGCATTTTAAAAGCATTGACGGCTTTTGGTGCAATGGGTCCTGTGCCCGTCACAGGATGAGTAACACTTTTTATAAATTATCTGTAAAATGCAGCATTTCCAGCTTTCAGGAAAGGTCCGCGAGAGCGCGGGCAAAGCAGCGGTCAAAGCATTCCGCAGCCAGGGTCTCATCCCTTGCAACCTCTATGGACTCGGTATGGACAATGTCCTCTTCACCATTGAGGCAAAGGCATTCAAGGGTATCACCAACACCCCCGCTTCCTTTATCGTAGATCTTACACTTGACAACGGCAATACCTATACCGCAGTTGTACACGAGTGCCAGTGGCATCCTGTTTCCGACGAGTGCCTCCATGTGGACTTCCTCCTCGTCAACGAGACCAAGCCTATCGCTATCAAGGTCCCTGTGGTCATCTCCGGACACGCAGCTGGTGTGCAGAAGGGCGGCAAGTTCTATCAGTCCACACGCGCTCTCAAAGTCAGCGCTCTGATGAAGGACCTCCCCGACTCTCTTCCTGTCAATATCGACAAGGTTGATCTCAACCAGCAGGTCAAGGTCGGTGAACTTTCTTTCGACGGCATCACTCTCCTCGATCCCAAGGGAACGATTGTCTGCGGTGTCAAGGCTACCCGTAACTCTGCAGCGGCAAGCGCTTCTGAGGACTAATGGATGTCAGGCCTTTTCCGTAGGCGCAGTATCCCGTAAGATATGGCAGCGAACTATCTCGTAGTAGGTTTGGGCAATATCGGGGCTGAATACTCCGGAACGCGGCACAACATAGGATTCATGATATTGGATGCCTGGACTCAGGCATCCAATGTCGTTTTCTCCACGCAGCGTTATGGAGATGTGGCCGAGTTGTCATGGAAGGGGCGCAAGCTCTACCTGCTCAAGCCGAGCACCTATATGAATCTCAGCGGCAATGCTGTCCGCTGGTGGGTCCAGAAACTCAAGCTCCCGCTCTCCAATGTCATAGTGATATGTGACGATCTCAATCTCCCTTTTGGCCGTCTGCGCATGCGCAAGCAGGGCAGTCCGGGAGGCCATAACGGACTCAAGAACATAGAGGAGTGTCTCGGCACTCAGGAGTACACCCGTATCCGTGTCGGCATCGGCAATGACTTCAACAAGGGAGGCCAGATAGGATTTGTGCTGGGAGCATTCTCCGAAGAACAGCATGCTCTGATGCCTGAGATATCCGGAGCCGTGATACAGGGGGTGAAAGACTTCTGTACGATAGGCCCGGACAGGGCGATGGATAGCCTCAATTCCACAAAAATATCTGCTGGAGCATGATTTTAGGGCGAATAATTTTGAGGATGTCTCAAAATTATTTATATTGCGCGGAGTTTTTGTGCCACTCGAACCATTAATTAAATAATTTTTTATCATGAAAGCACTTGTAGAAAAGATCAACGAAGAGATCGCGGTGTTCCAGGCGAATGCCGAGGCTCAGGTCGTCAAGGGCAACAAAGCCGCTGGCGCACGTGCGCGCAAGGCTGCACTTGAGCTTATGAAAGACCTCAAGGAGTTCCGTAAGGTATCCGTTGAAGAGGGCAAGAAGTAGTCCTCTCCTGAAGAGAGTAAGACCGCGTCCCGAAAGTTTTTTTGCTTTTGGGACGTTTTTTTTGAAATCGTTTGCAACGTTTTGCCCTGGACCTGCATCTATGTGTCAGGTTTAGGTTTTAGTACACGTGAAAGGTCGGCGCTGTGAAGTGACGACTTTTTTCTATATTTGCCCCTGTATTGCGCGGCCGCCCGGTATCGGTACTTGTACCCCGGTGGCATAGAAATGCTGCATAAATTATGAAAAGTGTGCTGAAAAGACTTCTAAACCTGCAGGCGGCCATTCTGCTGGCCATAGTATTGCCATGTTTTTCCCTCTTAGCAGTCCCTGCGCGCCCCGGTATTGTCACTGTCCGTCAGCCCGATGGCACGCCTCTGCGTGTACGTATAATCGGGGATGAGTATGCCCATCTTATTGTCAGTGAGACCGGAGAGGCTCTTGTTGCGGACGAGGCCGGGTGGCTGTGTTATGCTTTGTTCTCTGCGGACGGACAGATTTCTGACAGCGGTTGCCGTTATGGCACCGTGGAGTCCGGGAGGGGACGCGTTGCCACGGCTTCGGTCATCTCCGGCAGTCGGGATATTCCTTACGCTATGATGCGTAGCCGTGCGCTCGAAAACCGTAGGCTGCATTCTGCGGACAGGGCAGGTGCCGTGTGTAAGGCGGCTCGGGCGGATTCGCGTAACGGCACTACAGCATGGCCTCCTGCTAATGCCCGTGCCATAGCGTTGCTGGTGCAGTTCAGGGATGTCAGTTTTACATTCAAGCCAAGTGACTTCCGTGATATGCTCTGCAAACCATCGTACAGTGCGTACGGCGGCACCGGCTCTGCCCTCGACTGGTTCAATGACCAGTATAAGGGGGCTACAGCGTTCACCATGGATGTCGGCCCGGTAGTCACGGTCTCCCACAACGCAGCATGGTACGCACAGGAGACTGACGGCGTGGACAGGGCGGCAGAATGCGTTTACGAAGCATGCCGTCTCAGCGATTCTGCTGTTGACTTTTCCCGTTATGATTTTGTGTATGTGTTCTATGCCGGAGGCAATTCGGCTGACGGCAGCGATCCCAATGCTATCTGGCCTCACGCATGGAGCATGTCCTCGTATTACGGGAGTGTAGGCAAGCCTGTCCCCAATCTTACTTTTGATGGAGTGCAGGTGGATGCTTATGCCATGAGTTCCGAACTCTGCATGCGTACAGGAGGGGATATATCATTTACCACGATAGGCACATTCTGCCATGAGTTTTCTCACATATTAGGTCAGTATGATCTGTATGACACTGATTATGAGTCCAGTGGCGGATATACGGACGCCCTGTATTCCACTTCGATAATGTGCTCCGGCTCTTACAACAATGACGGCGCGACTCCGCCGAACTACAATGCATTGGAGCTGCAACTTGCAGGCTTGCTGTCTCCCGAGACTATATCGGCAGGCGCATATTCCATGGCTCCTATATCCGACGAACGCAGGGCTCTCAAGATAGAGGGGGAGAATGCCGACGAGTATTATCTGATAGAGGCACGCCGTGCTGCAGGGTGGGACAAATACATAGGCGGCTCAGGCATGCTCGTGTATCATGTGGACAGACGGAGCCGCGGAGATGCCGGGTATTCGGAGACTTATGATATGAATATGACTCCGCGTGACCGTTGGGATTACAACGAAGTGAACTGCCGCCCTGATTTCCAGTGTTGCAGGCTGGTATCTCCGGTGCGCAATGTCAGCAGTGACAGGCAGCTGTTCTGGCCCTACGGGACCAATGACACATTCGGTGTATCTACCGATCCGGCATTGACATTCCGCGGAGGAGATTCTCCGCTCTTTACACTCAAAGGCATTCGGAACAATGCGGGGACGGTGTCATTCTCGGTCCTTTCGCCGTTGTCGTTTACAGTCACGGACTCTTACCAGGACGCGGTCATCCTCGGCTGGCAGGCTGATCTGGCAGGGGCGTCGGGAATATCCTGCCGCCTGAGGCTGTATTCGGGAGGAAAGTTGCTGTGCGATGAGGAGGTGCGCCCGTATGCTGACGGTGTCTACGCCTATACGGTGGAGAGGCTGAAGCCCGGGACGGAGTATTCGGCTCGCGTGGACATTTCGGTGGAGGGAGTGGATTATAACAGCGCGGTGTCATTCTCGACCAAGCCATGCGCCGGCAAGCCGTTTATCGTGATGAATGACTACAGGCGCATTCCCTTGAGGGTGTATAATGCCAGAGGGGCTGTATCTGTCGAATGGACTATGGACGGACGGCCGATAGAGGTGGAGGCCGATGGCTACTACACAATACCATCGGGCGGTGGGCTGCTCAAGGCTACGATTGAATATGCCGGCGGAAGGCGTGACATTATATGCAAGAGGACAGGAGGCCTCAAGTAATGAGACGATTTGGGTATTTTATCTTGGGCATGGTGCTGACAATCTGCGCGGCAGCCTGCCATGAGGAAAAGAGTTTCGATGACGGGCTGACTCGTAAATATGATGTCCCATGCCTGCTGACCGGAGGCTCTGTGAAGCATAAGTATAAGGAAGATACCTGGCAGGAACTGTACAGTCCCACGCAACTGCTTTTCTGCGTCGGAGATGATACCATGTCGGAGTATTTCCAGGTCGAACTATCCGCTGTGCTGTCGCTTATAGGCCAGGGGCTGACCGGCTCTGTAGAATGGACATCAGACACTGATGTGCGTGCGTATAAGGGACTGTCATGGACGGTGGAGGATATTACGGATGCCGGGCTGATATGGCTCTGGAACAACCAGCACAAGATAGCCGTTGCGCTGCGTGTGTTGGAGTAAGGGCGTTGCCGGCGATGTCGTTTTGCGGCATTATTCTGATCCGTAAGGATACCAATATCGGAACAAAGTTGCTAACTTTGCCTGCAATCGGCATGTAGGCAGGAGGTCTCCTGTGGCCGAAGATATGGTATATACAAGTATTGTTCAGATATGACATTGATTGACAGCATTATCGCGCGTGCCAAGTCCAACAGGCAGCGCATCGTGCTCCCGGAGTCTCTCGAGGAGCGCACCATTACTGCAGCGGACCGCGCCATCGCGGACGGTCTCGCGGACATCATCCTCATAGGTAACCGTGACGAGATTATGGCCAAGGCTGCCGAGTTGGGGCTCGGACACATAGACGGAGCGACCATTATCGACCCTGCGACCAGTCCCAAGACTGCAGAATATGCGGACTTGCTCTACGAACTGCGCAAAAACAAGGGAATGACTCCCGAGCAGGCTGCAAAGACGGTCCTCAATCCGCTCTATTTCGGCTGTCTAATCATCAAAAGCGGAGATGCTGACGGACAGATCAGCGGTGCTCTCAGCACGACAGGCGATACCCTGCGCCCCGCACTGCAGATTATCAAGTGCGCTCCCGGCGTGAACTGTGTCAGCGGTGCGATGCTGCTGATTACCAAGACTCCCCAGTATGGTGAGGACGGTGTGCTGGTGATGGGCGATGTGGCTGTAACCCCTGTGCCCGATGCACAGCAACTCGCGCAGATTGCCGTCTGCACCGCGCAGACAGCCAAGAGCGTAGCCGGATTTGCGGACCCTCGTGTCGCCATGATGTCATTCTCTACCAAGGGCTCTGCCAAGCATGAGGTCGTGGATAAGGTTGTGGAAGCGACAGCCCTTGCGCATCAGATGGCTCCCGAGCTCAAGATAGACGGTGAACTGCAGGCGGATGCCGCGCTGGTGCCATCGGTAGGAGAGAAGAAGGCTCCCGGCTCGGAGATTGCCGGCCATGCCAATGTGCTTGTCGCCCCGAGCCTCGAGGTCGGCAACATCGCGTACAAACTCGTGCAGCGTCTCGGTGGAGCCGATGCTATCGGCCCTATCCTCCAGGGTATCGCCCGTCCGGTCAATGACCTCAGCCGCGGCTGCTCTGTGGATGACATTTACAAGATGATCGCTATCACTGCCTGCCAGGCGATGTGATGCGCGGCCCGGTAACGGGCGGTTCATTTTAAGTTCTTTTGACTGGTAGAGAGTGTGTGCCTCTCTGCCAGTCTTGCTTTTTGGGCGAATATTCGCTATGTTTGTTTTGTCATTGGAACAGGGGTTGTTGCAGTGATTTCATGTAAGATGCCACGCTCGTCAGACCAGTTCCGGTGGCGACATTTTTGCGGCTGTTACTGTGACAGCCGATCACGGAGTGTTATCCGTATGTGATTTGACACCGGCACTGAAACATAATTGATAAACTATTGAAGAATGCAGATTGTCCTACTTAGCGGTGGCTCGGGAAAGAGGCTCTGGCCGTTATCCAATGACATCCGTTCCAAGCAGTTTCTCCGTCTGTTCAGATCTCCTGACGGAGAATATGAATCCATGTTGCAGCGTATGTACAGGCATATACGCGGTGTGGATCCGGAGGCCGGAGTGACCATAGCGGCCGGTGAAGCGCAAGTGCCCGGTATCATGGAGCAACTCGGAGATGACAATGTCGGTATCAGCATCGAGCCGTGCAGGAGGGATACATTCCCGGCAATTGCATTGGCGAGTGCGTATCTGCACGACAGGAGGGGAGTGCCGGAAGATGAAGTCGTAGTTGTCTGCCCGGTGGACCCGTATGTGGACGAGCGGTATTTCGAGGCACTCCGCGCTCTCGCGGACATCGCGGCTTCGGACGGGGCGTCAAACCTGGTGCTGATGGGTATGGAGCCGGACAGCCCGAGCGAGAAATACGGCTATATCATTCCGGAGACGGGAGAGCATGTCAGCAAGGTGAGCATGTTCAAGGAAAAGCCGTCCGCGGCGTTGGCTGCGCAGTATATCGAGCAGGGAGCGTTGTGGAACGGCGGCGTGTTTGCCTATAGACTTGGCTATGTCCTGAACCGGGCGCACGAACTGATGGATTTTGATTCTTATGACGATCTGTTCGCCAAATACAGTACGCTCCGGAAGATAAGTTTCGATTATGCGGTGGTGGAACACGAGCCGGACATCAGCGTCATGCGCTTCAGGGGACGCTGGATGGATATAGGCACATGGGACAGCCTGACGGATGCCATTGCGGATGCGGATGTGGCAGACGGCCGTGCTCCGGTGAAATGCGGAAACGCCCCCGGGGAGGAGATTGCCGCTGGTGAGGATGCAGTTGCTGAAGGTGCGGCTGCCGCGAATGCAGGTGGCGGTGCTTCGGTCCTTATAGGCAAGGCGATGCTCGGAGACGCGTGCGAGAATGTCAGCATCATCAACGAACTCGGCATCCCCGTTCTCTGCATGGGGCTCGAGGATGTGATAGTGACGGCGTCCAAGGACGGTATCCTCGTCACCTCGCGCAAATGCAGCGGCGGTATCAAACCCTATGTGGAAAGATTGGAGGCCGGAGAATAAAAGGGCGGCAGTGTTGCCGTTTTTTGAATGGATATTGAGGAGAAAACGATATGGATAAAATCAAGCAGTCAAATATATGCAGATAATCAAGACGGAGATAGAGGGTGTGGTGGTGATCGAGCCGAAGGTGTTCGGAGACCATAGGGGGTATTTCTTCGAGTCTTTCTCGGAGCGTGACTTCGCCGCACATGTCAGGGAGGTCAGATTTGTCCAGGACAACGAGAGCAAGTCCTGCTATGGAGTATTGAGGGGGCTGCATTTCCAGAAACCTCCTTACGCGCAGAGCAAATTGGTGCGTGTGGTCAAGGGTGCGGTCCTGGATGTCGCTGTCGATATACGCAGAGGCTCTCTGACATTCGGTCAGTATGTGGCTGTCGAACTCACGGAGGACAATCATCGTCAGTTTTTCATTCCCAGAGGCTTTGCGCATGGATTTGCAGTGTTGAGCGATGAGGCGGTGTTCCAATATAAATGCGACAACTTCTATGCACCGCAGAGCGAGGGCGCTATAGCATGGGACGATCCGGACCTTGCCATAGACTGGCGGCTGCCATCCGACAAGGTCATTCTCTCGGAAAAGGACCGCAAGCATCCGCGCCTCAAAGATGCGGAATGGCTTTTTGATTATAACGAAAATCTGTACTGATACCTCGATACAATGAAAGGAATTGTCCTCGCCGGTGGCAGCGGTACAAGGCTGTATCCTATCACCAAAGGTATTTCAAAGCAGTTGATGCCGATCTATGACAAGCCGATGGTGTATTATCCGATATCGGTCTTGATGTTGGCAGGCATCAGAGATATTCTCATTATCTCCACTCCGTACGATTTACCCGGATTCAAAAGGCTCCTTGGCGACGGCTCGGATTATGGTGTGAACTTCACATACGCAGAGCAACCCTCGCCGGATGGCCTTGCACAGGCATTTACAATAGGAGCGGATTTTATAGGAGATGACAGTGCATGTCTTGTGCTTGGCGACAATATTTTCCAGGGGGCAGGATTTACGGGAATGCTGAAGGAGGCTGTCCGTACGGCTGAGGAAGATAAGAAAGCGACGGTATTCGGCTATTGGGTCAATGATCCGGAAAGGTATGGCGTCGCGGAGTTTGACAGAGAGGGTAACTGCCTCAGCATTGAAGAGAAGCCGGTCAAACCGAAGAGCAACTATGCGGTGGTGGGGCTGTATTTCTATCCTAACAAAGTCGTTGATGTCGCCAGGAATATCAAGCCGTCGGCGAGGGGGGAATATGAGATAACGACAGTCAACCAACAGTTCCTCGCGGACGGGGAACTGAAAGTCCAGACTCTCGGCCGCGGATTCGCATGGCTCGATACCGGTACGCATGACTCGCTCTCGGAGGCTTCGACCTATATTGAGGTGTTGGAGAAGAGACAGGGCCTGAAAGTCGCTTGTCTTGAGGAAATAGCATACAGACAGGGGTGGATAACGGAGGAGCGCATGCGTGAACTTGCCCAACCGATGCTCAAGAACCAGTATGGGCAGTATCTGTTGAGAGTGATTGACGAAGTGAAGCAGACTGGGAAATCTAATTTGGGATGAGCAGAAATATTCTTGTGACGGGAGCCAACGGCCAGTTGGGCAATGAAATGCGCATTCTGGCAAGGGAAAGCAGGGATAATTATATCTTTACAGATGTGGTTGAGGCGGAGGGTGTTGAGACGACTTTGCTGGACATTACGGACCTTGAGGCGGTGAGGCGGATTGTGAAAGAGAACGGGGTCGAGGCTATAGTCAATTGCGCAGCGTGGACGAATGTGGATGGGGCGGAAGATCCGGAGAAATACGATATAGTCGAGAAGCTCAATGCCGCTGCTCCGGAAAACCTTGCGCTCGCGATGAGAGAGGTTGATGGGCTTCTTGTCCATATCTCCACAGACTATGTTTTTGGGGCCGAGCCTTATAATACGCCTTGCAAAGAGGACCAGACGGGGACACCGACAGGGGTCTATGGCTTGACAAAACTCCATGGAGAACAGAGGATAGCGGCCACGGGCTGCAAACATGTCATCATACGCACGGCATGGCTATACAGCGAGTTCGGCAAGAACTTCTGCAAGACGATGATGCATCTTACCGCGACCAGGCCCGAGTTGAAAGTGGTATTTGACCAGGCAGGCACTCCGACTTACGCATTGGATCTTGCAAAGGCGATAATGCTTGTTCTTGCGAAGTTTGACGGCAGTCAGACGGGTATTTACCATTACAGCAACGAAGGAGTCTGCAGCTGGTATGACTTTGCTATGATGATAGCGCGGTATAATGGTACAACGGCCTGTGACATAAGCCCCTGCCATAGTGGCGAGTTCCCGAGCCCCGTGACAAGGCCGGCATATTCGGTCCTGGACAAGACCAAGATTAAGACGGTCTTTGGGGTGGAAGTCCCTTATTGGACTGATTCACTTGAGAAGTGTATAAATAATTTGAAATCAGTATAGAGCATGGCGCGCAGTATAGTGATTACAGGCGGTGCAGGCTTTATAGGCAGCCATGTCGTGCGTCTGTTTGTAAACAAATATCCCGATTATCGCATCATCAACCTCGATAAACTGACCTACGCAGGCAACCTTGCCAATCTCGCGGATATTGAAGGCAGGCCTAACTATAAGTTTGTCAAGATGGATATCTGTGACTTCGATCCTGTGCTGCGCCTGATGCAGGAAGAGCATGTGGACGGCATCATCCATCTTGCGGCCGAGAGCCATGTGGACAGGAGCATCAAAGATCCGTTTACCTTTGCGCAGACCAATGTTATGGGGACCTTGAGCCTGCTGCAGGCTGCGAAGTGCTATTGGGAGAGCCTCCCCGAGGGATATGAAGGCAAGCGCTTCTATCACATTTCGACAGACGAGGTGTATGGGGCTCTGGCGATGAACCATCCGGAAGGGGTTGAGCCTCCTTTTGAGACGGTGGCCTCGTCCGAGGGACACAAGGCATACGGGGATACATTCTTCTACGAGACGACAAAGTACAACCCTCATAGCCCGTACAGCGCGTCCAAGGCCTCTTCGGACCACTTTGTCCGTGCATTCCACGATACCTACGGAATGCCTACGATTGTGACCAACTGCTCCAACAATTACGGCCCGTACCAGTTCCCCGAGAAACTGATACCGCTATTTATCAATAATATCCGTCACCGCAAGCCGCTCCCTGTGTATGGCAAAGGTGAGAATGTGCGCGACTGGCTCTATGTGGAGGATCACGCCAGGGCCATAGACATTATTTTCCATGAGGGGACTGTCGCAGAGACCTACAATATCGGCGGATTCAACGAATGGAAGAATATCGACATCGTCCGGGTGCTGATAAACACTGTGGACCGCCTGCTTGGGCGTGCCGAGGGTGAGGATATGGACCTGATTACCTATGTCACGGACCGTCTCGGGCATGACGCCCGATATGCCATAGACTCCACCAAACTGCAGAAAGAGCTGGGCTGGGAGCCGAGCCTCCAGTTTGAGGAGGGTATAGAGAAGACCGTCCGCTGGTATCTCGACCACCAGGAATGGCTGGACAATGTCACCAGCGGAGAGTATCAGAAGTACTACGAAAACCAGTACGGCAAGTAAAATCGGTACTGCCGGATT
>CAZTUQ010000046.1:0-11100 GCA_964616865.1 uncultured Muribaculaceae bacterium | reverse complement strand
TTGCCGTCATTCTGATATGTTGTAGTGCCGCTGACAGCGTGGAAGAGGTTGATACTGTCCTTTGCGGCCCAAGAGGTGGAGAATCCGTCGATTGTGGTCTTGGTAGTGACCTCTGCGGAGCCTGCATAGATCTCGAAAGGCACTCCTGCAGCGGGTGTCTCTATTGCGGCTTCCTTGGTGCAGTTTGTGAGGGAAAAGATGCCGGCCAGGGCGGCAGCACCATAGATGAAAATCTTTTTCATTGCGCGCTCCTCCTTTTAGAAAGCAAGGTTTTCGCCATCGCGTTCCATATCCTCGATGGACATGATGCCGCTCTGACAGACGATTTCCTGGGAGGTCAGTGAGATGAAAGTGCAGGCCGGGGATTCATACCCCCCCCTGGTAGAGAGAATTTGGTTGAGTAACATGGTTTTATTGTTTTTTGAAATAAGTCGTATCTGAGTATATCTTACAATATTACTACAAAACATCGGCATATAGCGCGTTTTGGTACTATATGCCGATAAATCAGTACTGTATGGCGTTATACTTGGTGTTTTTTACCAGCCCTGGGCAGAGATTGGCAACTCGACTCCGTCCGGGGTGACGAGTGTAGTGCCGGCCTCCGGGAGTGCGAGATGTCCGATAATGTCAAAGGTCTGGAAGTCCTTGCGGAATTTCTCCACCGACAGGATAGGGATGACAAACAGCAGTTGGAAGTCGTCTCCCCCATTCATCGCCGCAGATATGGGGTCTATGTCAAGGTCTTTGCCGAGTTGGAAACTGTTGCCCTCGAACGGGAGTTTGCCGGCGTATACCTTGGCTCCGAGACCGCTGTCGCGGGACAGCCGGAGCAGGGCGTCCGAGAGTCCCCTGTTGATGAAATAGCCGTAACTGGGGTATATGGCGGCATCTTCCAGCCTGGCAACGATGTCGGTGTCGAGCTCGGGGTGCAGATAGGCTCCTACCTGCATCCTGTAACGCTCAAGGGTGGGATGCGATTCAGCGTTGCCGTCAAAGGATTTCTTTTCGTTTTCAAGTACCTGCTGCCCGAGGTATGCGGCACCGAGACGGCCGCTTACGCAGATGAGGTCCTTGGAATGTGCCGCGAGGCGGCGTTTGGCTGTGAGCATGGAGCACTCCCCCGTCGCGCTGATGCTGACGGACAGGCCGTTGATGGACGGCTGCAGGTCGAGAGACAGGCGAGAGTAGCCGTATTGTCGCGCCGCGCTCACCACTCCTCCCCACAGCTCCTGCACCTGCGGGAAATCCAGTTTGGCGGAGAGCCCGAGCACTACCGACAGAGAGCGGGCCTTGGCCATCTGGGCGCACAACTCCCCTGTCACTGCGGTGACGCATTTGTGTCCCAAATGTCTGAGGGGGAAATATACCAGGTCGAAGTCCAGCCCTTCGGAGAATACTCTCGTTGAGGTCACTACACGGCTCTTGCCGTCTGTCTCGAAGCGGCTGTCCTCCCAAGCCTTGTACGGGGTACCCTCAAAGAGTTCGCTTATTGCCGCAATCTTGCCGATTTGTGCGAATGTTGTACTTTCTGCCATGATTGATGTGCCTTTTTACTGCAAAAATAGCAGAATTATTGCTAATTTTGTTGGATTACGCGTCCGAAACAACGGTGTCGATTCCGAACGCGGATTATGAGGTCCGGACGGGGTGCGGTGTCGGGTTAGGATAATGTGGCTGCTGTGCGTAGCAGCGCGTATGAGAGATATAAATCAGATAGTCTGTTATACTATGAAATCGAAATTCCTTTTGGCATTGGCATTGGCGACAGTATCGTCATTCTCACTCGCGGCAAGAGGCGGCAAGGACGCCCCTGCATCCATCACCGTCATGTCGTATAATATCCGCAACTCCGGGGCTAACGACGGGACCAATTCGTGGGCGTTCCGTTATCCGGCATCGGCTATGATGATAGACGACCAGCACCCGGACATTATCGGCATGCAGGAAGTCCTGCCCGACCAGGCGTCTTATTTCAAGGAGGTGCAGAAAGGGTACAAGGGGTTCGGCGTGGGTCGTGAAGACGGCAAGAAAGAAGGGGAGATAATGTATGTCCTCTACAATACCAAGACGCTCAAGTGTCTCAAATGGGGGACTTTCTGGCTCTCGGAGACTCCTGACAAGCCGGGAATGGGCTGGGATGCGGCGTGCTACAGGACTGCCACCTGGGCGTTGATGAAAGACCGCCGCAGCGGCAAGAAATTCTATTTCATCGACACACATCTCGACCATGTGGGCGTCGAGGCCCGCAGAAACGGTCTGCAACTCATTATCGACAGGATTGCTTCTGTCAATCCGGAGGGGTATCCGCTCGTGCTGGTCGGGGATTTCAATATGTATTTGGACGATGCCTCCATGGAGCCGGTCAAAAAGGCGTTGAAAGGTGCGCGCGAAACGGCTGTCAAGAGCGATGACCATCATACATTCAACGGCTGGGGCACAGCAAAGGAGCATATAGACTATATCTGGTACGGTGGATTCAGTTCATGTCTGGAGTTCCGGACGGTGACGGATCCGTATATGGACAGGACATTCATATCCGACCACTTCCCTATCAAAGCAACACTCGTATTCTAAATAAACAGCATTATGATGAAACGCATTACTCTCGTAGCGAGCATTCTCTTACTGGCAGTAAGCGCAGCGTATGCGCAGCCGAAGTATGTATTTTTCTTTATCGGAGACGGTATGGGTGTCAATCAGGTGCACATGGCGGAGTCCTATCTCGCGTCCATGGACGGCGAACTGGGAGTCAAGCCTCTGACATTCTCCACATTCCCGGTGGCGACAATGGCGACACATTACAGTGCCAACAGCAATGTCACCGACTCTGCCGCTTCCGGCACTGCGCTCTCGACTGGCGTCAAGACCGATAACAGCCGCATCGGCATGAATGCCGAGGGGACAGAATCCCTCACCAACATGGCTGAAATGGCGAAACGCAGCGGCAAGAAAGTGGCTGTGCTCTCGACCTGCAATGCCAATCACGCTACTCCTGGGGCTTTTGTGGGGCACCAGAAAAAGCGTTATCATTATTACGGGATCATGCAGGACATGATAGCCAACGGATTTGATTTCTATGGCGGCGGCGGTCTGTACAGTGAGAACGAACATGACGACAAGACTCCTGCGGAGCCTATCCGTCCCCAGTTTGAGGCTGCCGGATATACTATCTGCAGTGCCAGCGACTACAGCGGACATCGCGACAGTGCCAAGAAGATACTCATGCTCCCCGGTGAGGGAGAGGCGGTGACATATCGCATTGAGAGAGAGGCCAATACTCCTGAGCGTCAGAGTGACCACATCCTGCTCAAGGACATGGTCAGCAGCGCTGTGGACTTCATGATGAAGGACGGTGGCAAGAAGGGCTTCTTCATGATGGCAGAGGGCGGCATGATAGACTATGCCTGTCACAGCAATGACGCGGCGACGGCTATCAGCGAGATTCTCGATTTCAACGAGGCTGTACAGGTGGCTGTGGATTTCTACAAGAAGTACCCCAAGCAGACTCTCATAGTAGTGACTGCCGACCACGAGACCGGAGGTCTGACCCTCGATCCCAAGAATGCGTCCAAACTCGCTCTGCTCGCCAATCAGAAGCACAGCGAGAACAGGATTTCCGATATGCTCAAGGAGAAACTCGCCGCAAATGAGGGCAAACTGTCCTGGGAGGAGACCAAGGAATTCCTCAGCGAACAGCTCGGCCTGTGGAGCGTCATTCCCATGAAATGGGAGGATGAGAAGGCTCTCAGGGACATATATGAGAGCACAATCGCCATGCGCAAGTCTGATTCCGTACATGATCTGTACAGCACCAATTTCAAACTCGTGTCCAAGGCGGTGGATATACTCGGCAACAAGGCCGGTGTGCATTGGTCTACAAATAACCATTCCGCAGGATATGTGCCTGTGTATGTGTTGGGCAACGGTGCAGGACAGTTTACCCACAGGACGGACAATGCCGAACTTGCGCGTACAATCATCAAAGTGGCACAGTACAAGTAAACATCGATATGGTCAAAAGAATGTCAGGGGTTATTGCGCTGCTGGTGGCTTCGGCAGCAATCGCATCTGCGCAGTCGCTTACAGTGTATGTGTCGCCGTCGGGCAATGATGCGGCCGGCAGCGGCAGTGAGGACTCTCCTTTCGCAACTCTCGCCAAGGCGGCGGAGGCCGTGCAGAGCGCGGATTCGGCTACGGTATATGTCCGTGGCGGTGTCTATAGGATGACTGCTCCGCTGACATTGAAAGGGCAGAAAAATGTCACATACGCCGCATACGGGGACGAGCGTCCGGTGTTTGCCGGATCGACTCCTCTTACCGGCTGGAAGAAGGTCAGGGACAGCAAGATACTCCGCAAGGTGGGCAAAGATGTCCGGGGCTCTCTGTATTGCGTGGATCTGGCCAAACTCGGTATCGCAGACCTTGGAGGGGCATATAGCGAGCGCAACCGCCCGGAACTCTTCTACAACGGTGACCTGCAGCAGCTTTCGCGTTGGCCCAACGAGGGATTTGCAATCGCGGGCAAGGCTCTCGGAGAGACTGTCATTCCGCCGGTGGCGAATGGCAACAGCGGTGCCGTTGAGCCGATAGTGGAGTATCTGGACGAGCGTATCGACAGGTGGGCTGAGGAGAAAGATCCTAAAGCGGACGGATATTGGTTCTATGATTGGAATGATGAGCGCAAGGACATTGTCAAAGTGGATACGGAGGCTAATTCGCTTACATTCTCAAGGGGGCGCATGTTCCGTCACGGAGCGCGTTTCTATGGCATCAATCTGCTATGCGAACTGGACATTCCCGGAGAGTGGTATCTCGACAGGGAGACTTCTGTCCTGTACTGGTGCCCTCCGCAGGGCGTAAATCCTGTCAAGGATGCGGCAGGAGTTGCACTTTCCACGCTCAAGGGCAAGGATATGATTGTAATGGACGACTGTCGGGGAGTGACGCTACGCGGACTGACATTCACGGAGACGAGGTCCGGGGGAGTGAGGATTGTCGGAGGCGACCGTTGTGCGGTGAGAGATTGCAGGCTGACGAATATCGGCACGACAGCGATTACCGTCAAGGACGGTTACGGACATGTTATCGATGGTAACCTGATAGAGCATATTGCCGGTGGCGGTGTGAAAATCGACGGCGGCGATCGTGCCAATCTCATTCATGCGGATTTCGAGATTTCCAACAATATGTTCTGCGATTTCGCCAGGTACAACAGGACCTACGCGCAGGGCATACAGTCCAATGTCTGCGGCATGCATGTGCATCACAATGAGTTCCGGCATTCTCCCTCATCGGCATTCTCCCTGGGAGGTAATGACATAGTGCTGGAATTCAATCTGATAGAGAGTGTCGCCGAGGAGTCTGATGACCAGGGTGCATTTGACCTCTATCTCAATCCGTCAATGCGCGGCATCATTCTGCGCTACAACCGCTGGCGCAATGTCGTGGGCGGAACACGTTATGGCGTGGGCGGCGTGCGTCTGGACGACCTGATTACAGGAGTGCAGATCTACGGCAATCTGTTTGAAAACTGCGGCTCGGTGGAATTCGGTGCGGTGCAGATACATGGCGGCAGCGAAAATTCCATCGAGGACAATGTGTTCTATGGCTGCAAATATGCCGTGTCATTTACCCAGTACGGCAAGGAACTCTGGCAGGAGACTTACGAGAGGATATATGATCACATGTATGGCAAGGTCAATATCGAGTCTCCGGAGTACCTGCTCCGTTATCCCGAGATCAGGGAATTCGGCAAGAACATAGATGTGAATATCATCCGCAACAACCTGGTTGTCGATTGCGGGGAGAAATATTTTAATGACAACGGAGAGCAGATAGAGTCCAACAATGTCGAAATCAAGTCTGGCGGTCAGCCGGCGGAGTCGTTCTGCACGGCGTCGTACCTGCACCCCCTCGGCATCAAGAGAGTGCCGGTAGAAGAAATGCACATCAACAGGAATATATGGATACAAAATCAATAAGCATTCTGCTGGCAGGGGTGGTCTTGTCATGCTCTTGCGCAGACAAAGGCATTTCCGTAGGAGAATTGACGACGGAAATGAGGGTGGAACCTACAGTGAATACAATGCACCCGAGGTTCTCGTGGAAGGTCTATTCGGACAAGAACGGTACGGTCCCGACCGCGTATGACATCAAGGTCACTGATGAGGACGGCAGGACCGTCTGGCACAGCGGCAAGGTAGGGGAGTATGACAATGTACTCGTGCCGTATGAGGGCGAGGACCTCCGTTATGAGACTGACTATGAATGGAAAGTCAGGGTGTGGACTACAGACGGGCGCTCTACATGGAGTGAGCCGGCAAAGTGGTCTACGGGGCTCGCTGATTCGCTCGCATGGTGCGGAGCGGAATGGATAGGTATCAACGAGAGGTGGAAACTTGAGCAGGACGAGAATCATCTGCCGGCGCGTTATCTCCGCAAGGAGTTTGTCCTCGACGGCAATGTGCGCAAGGCCAAACTCTATTTCTGTGCTCTCGGCATGGGTGATGCCTCCATCAACGGAGAAAGGGTGTGCCGCGACCTGTTTGCACATCCGGCGGTGCTGTTCCACAAGACTTTGTATTACAGGACTTATGATGTCACCGATATGCTGCGCAAGGGGAACAATGTCCTGTCTGTGCTCCTCGGCAGCGGACGCTATCAGACTATGGGCAGCAGGACTCTGCGCGGCGTCGAGGACCCGAGGGTCAAGGCGGTACTGAAACTGACCTATACTGACGGCAGGACTGCGGAAATCATCAGCGATACCACATGGATGGGTACCAGCGAGGGCCCTATCACCATGAACAACGAATTTGACGGCGAGTATTATGACGCCCGTATGGAGATGCCGGGATGGAATACCTTGGGGTATAAGTACACCCCTGTGTGGAAGCAGGTGGATACTCTCTATGATCCCAAGGGACATCTGCAGCCCATGCCTATGGATGACATGTCGCAGCAGGATGAGGTGAGCGGCAAGACCGTGCGCAGGCTCGCTGACGGCAGCTGGCTCGTGGATCTGGAGCAGAATATGGTAGGACTTGCGCAGATGACCCTTTCGGGCATCAAGGACTCTACCATTGTCATCCGCTATGCAGAGAAACTCCTGCCGGACGGCTCTGCAATCGACCAGTCCAACCTCAGGGCGGCTCTCGGTACAGACAAGTATATTCCGGCGCGTGACGGGAGGTTTACATGGACTCCGGTATTCCCGTATCACGGATTCCGTTTCATGCAGATCAGCGGTGTGTCAGAGGCTCCCGTACCGTCTGAAATCATAGGCAAGGTGACCTATGACAAGATGACGACCACTGGTACATTCGAATGCTCGGACGACAGGCTCAACCAGTTGTTCCACAATATATTCTGGGGTATCCGCAGCAATTATCGCAGCATGCCTATCGACTGCCCTCAGCGCAATGAGCGCCAGGGATGGATGGGCGACCGTGCCGCCACGATATGGGGCGAGCCCTATATCTTCGGCTGTGCATCCCTCTATCGCAAATGGATGGATGACGTATATACCTCCATGAGCAGAAAGAACCGCATCTCGGTAGTGTCTCCCCGCAACTGGACTATCTACAACGATGATACGGCAGCGTCTATAGTGTATCTCTATATGGCGGACATGCTCTATACCCGTTATGGGGACGACAGCGGTATCAAGGTCTATTATGACTCGATGAAGGCATGGTTTGCCACTATCACGCGCAAAAACCTGCACAACGGTATCTTCCACATGAAGTTTGACGAGTACAGAGACTGGGTCGTGCCGCCCGAGGAACCTACGATGATCCATTCCAAGGACCCCAACCGTCAGACGGACAGCGAGGTCATACAGACCGGTATCCTCTGCGATGCGGTGGAGAAACTCATCAAGTTTGCCCGTTATACAGGCAATGACGCTGATGTCCCCGGCTATGAGGCTGTGCTGGCTGAGGTCAAGAAGGCATACAACGAGAAGTTCTTTAACAGTGAGGGCGGATACTATTCCAACAACACCATGACCGCCAATCTCATTCCTCTCCGTTTCGGCATTGTACCGGAGGGCCGGGAGCAGGATGTCCTCGGCAGCATCATCAAGAGGATTCATGACAATGGAGACCATCTCGCAGTGGGCAATGTCGGTATCCGTTATCCCATGCAGCTGCTCACCAAATACGGCTACATTGATCTGGCTTATAGACTCGCTACCATTGACACTTATCCGGGCTGGGGCTATATGATCAAGAACGGTGCTACTACAGTGTGGGAGTTGTGGAACGGGGATTCGGCTGATCCGTCGATGAATTCCGGCAATCACGCGCATCTGATAGGTGACCTGTTGTGCTGGTATTTCGAAAACCTTGCCGGTATTCAGAATGATCCATCGGACATAGCATTCCGCAAGATTGTCTTCAAGCCGAGTTTCCCCAAGGGGCTCGACAGGGCAGGGGCGTCTTTCAACAGCCCTCGCGGACTCGTATCGAGCGCATGGACACTCGATTATGACTCCGACATCATCAAATGGGACATCACCGTGCCTGTGGGCAGTACCGCTACGGCAATAGTGCCTGCCATATTCAACATAGACACGACAGGGCTGGATGCAAGCGTGGACGGAGGTGTGATGACCATACATCTCGGAAGCGGGCAGCATACGCTCCGTACGGCAGAATAGATGCGTTTTTTGAGCCGCCGTAGTGTATTGTGGCGGCTACGGTCAGTAAGTAGTGTATAATGAAGAAAGTATTGTTTTTTGCGCTTGCGTTGGTGGCGGTCATGGAGACCGCTGCCACTGCGCAGGTGTATGACCAGTATGGCAATGCAGTAGATACGACTGCCATATACGGCACCCAGACAGACTCTATCGCCGCTACCGTGTTTGTGGCGACGCAGAGAGGTACCAGCATATCCCGTCTCAAGGATCTCCGTGTCGAGGCTATATCCCAGGCCGGTATATGCAAACTGGCGTGCTGCAATCTTGCCGAGAGTTTTGAAAACTCCGCGAGTGTCACCGTGGGTTATTCTGATGCTACTACCGGTGCGCGCCAGATTCGCTTGCTGGGGCTCAGTGGCATTTACACGCAGATGTTGGACGAAAACCGTCCGGTGATGCGTGGTCTCGCGGCTCCGTTCGGAATGAACTATGTCCCCGGTGCGTGGCTGGAGAGCATCCAGATAGCCAAGGGAGCGTCTTCCGTCATCAACGGGGGAGAGTCGCTGACAGGCTCTATCAATGTAGAGCATCGCAAACCTACGGATGAGATACCTCTGTATATCAATTTCGCCACTATGGCGGATACCAAGACGGATTTCAATATATCCAGTTCTCTGCAGCTCAATGATGACTGGAGTACAGTGGTGCTCGGGCATGTGTCCGGCAATTTCATGTCTATGGATGAGAACGGGGATACATTTATCGACGAGCCGGAGCAGTTGCAGTTCAATCTCGCTAACCGCTGGCTCTATTATTCCGACAGCGGAGTGGAGTTGCGTTTCGGTGTCAAGGCGGTCAATGATGTCCGCAAGGGCGGCCAGAGGGATCACGACAGTCATGTGGAGAATCCCTGGACGACCGATCTGCGCAACAAGAGCCTCGATGCGTTCTTTAAACTCGGAATACCGTTTTCCGCTGACAGGAGCACGAGCCTTGCCGTCATCGGAGACTGGTCGCTGCAGGGAATGGATTCGATGTTCGGACTGACGGACTATGACGCCACGCAGAATTCCGGATTCCTCAATGTCATTTTCCAGCATGAACTGGACGAGAAGAACCGCTATACGCTCGGAGCGAGTGCGGTGCTGGATTCTTATGAGGAGACCCTTGCCGCGAGGCGCACGGATACCCGTCTGGCGAATGGCGGCATCTATGGCGAATACACATTCAAGAATGAGGACAAGTTCTCGCTGATAGCGGCTCTCCGCGGAGACCTGTATTCCGGAGAGGGGCTGAAACTCATTCCTCGTCTGACGATGAGGTGGGCTCCTGCGGAGTCTTTCGTACTACGTGCCAATGGAGGCAGGGGACTGCGCTTCTCGACACCTGTGATAGACAATATCGGTATCCTTTCGACCGGCAAACGCTATGAGGGCACTTTTGATGTGCATACTTTGGAGGATGCGTGGACATTCGGAGCCAATGCTTCGTACTATTTCCCTTTCCTCGGGTCTTATATCTCGGCAGACTGGTTCAGGACTTCGTTTGCAGAGCAGAAGGTGGTGGAATACGGGGCTGAGGATATTCGTTTCTTCGACCTGTCATCACTGGACGGTGGCAAGTCCTATACGGACAACTGGCAGCTGGACTGGTACATAGAACCGGCTAAGCGTTTCAATATCACAGCGACATTCCGCTATACGGATGCCCGTGTAACTCTCTCTGACGGCAAACTGCGTTACAGGCCGATGACTTCTAAGTACAAGGGAGTGCTCAATATGCAGTATGCCCTGCCTCTGAATAAATGGATATTCGATTTCACAGCCTCTGTCAACGGTCCTTGCGAGAAATGGGAGTTTATGGGAGGAGGGGAGACTCCGGTCTATCCTCTGTTCTATGCACAGGTTACCAAGAGGTTCAAGGGCGTGGACATATATGTCGGTGGTGAGAACCTTGCCGGTTATCGTCAGAAGGATATTGTCATAGGCACTCCGTGGGCGTCGGATTTTGATGCGAGCCAGGTCTGGGGACCTATCATGGGTGCCAAGATATACGCCGGACTGCGTTTTACGCTGTGGAAAAAGGCTTGATTATAAACTAATTAAATATAATAACAGATGAAAACAGTAGCGACAATCGTTTCCGCTCTGCTGCTTGCAGGCATTCCTGCGGCAGACGCTATCGCTTCGGTAGCCGTCTCTACGGCTTGCGAGGCTCCGGCACCCAAGAAGAAGACCGAGAATGTCACATTCTCCGTCAGTATGGACTGTGAGAAATGCGCCAACAAGATCCGTGAGAATATCTCTTTTGAGAAAGGCGTCAAAGATCTGGATGTCGATGCCGGGACCAAGCAGGTGAAAGTCACCTACGATCCCCGCAAGACCACTGTCGAAAAACTCCAGAAAGCCATCGAGCGTCTCGGCTACACCGCCAAGGTCATTGCCTGAGACTGGAAT
>CAZTUQ010000045.1:0-12516 GCA_964616865.1 uncultured Muribaculaceae bacterium | reverse complement strand
ATACGGTAGTAGTGTCTTCGGACAAGGTCGGGCACCCGGTCTCGGTAAGATATGCATGGGCGAACAATCCGGTATGCAATCTCTACAACGGATGCCTGCTTCCGGCATCACCGTTCAGAACAGATGCATGGAGCAGATAAAAGACCAGGCGCATAGTCAAATTGAACGGAGTGGACATTCCGCAGGATGAAAATCCATCAATCCAGGGCGTCCCAATGAGCCTATAGCATCAGCGTCTGTTGCAGTGGCCGTATAGCGAACAGCCCGTGCAAGGTCCGTCGCAGGAGGATTCGTCCCTCCTGCGGCGGAATATGTACAGCAACGCTGCCGCGACAGCCAGCACCACCACCGCCAATATGATGATACTCAAGGCATTCATTTGACTGACATCATACAAAAATTTGTGCTATCACATAGCCAAGCCCAGCGCACAGATAAGCGACAAGGCACTGGAACAACACGATGAACAGCGCTCCAAGTCTCCCCTGCTCTCTCCTGATTGTCGCCACGGCTGCAACGCAAGGCGTATACAGCAGGCAGAATATGAGCATGGAGACAGCGGATGCCATGGTCAGAGCCTCGGCAACGCCGAGCATGCCCATTGTCGCCACGACACTCTCCTTGGCGAGAAATCCGGATATGAGGGAGGTCACGATACGCCAGTCACCGAGGCCGATCGGGCCGAATACAGGGGCAATCAGCCCCCCTATCCACGCCATCATGCTGTCGCGGCCATTCTCCACAGGACTCAGCCTATAGTCGAAAGACTGCAGAAACCATATCGCTATAGTCGCCACGAATATCACGGTAAAGGCCCTCTGTATAAAGTCCTTGGTCTTGTCCCACAGCAGATGCCCCACATTGCCGGCCTGCGGCATACGGTAGTTGGGGAGTTCCATTACAAAGGGCGCAGGCTCGCCGCCCTTGCCAAACAGTTTTGCCCCCAACGCCGTCACTACACCGACAGCGATACCCAACAGGTACAGCGCAATCATCACCAGCCCGGCATGTCCCGGGAAGAATGCCGCGGCGAAGAATCCGTAAATGGCAATCTTGGCGGTGCAGCTCATGAACGGTATCATCAATATAGTACGCCGGCGGTCCGTTGCCGACGGCAGGGTCCTCGTCGCCATTACTGCCGGGACCGAGCAGCCGAAGCCTATAAGCATCGGCACTATACTCCTGCCCGAGAGTCCTATCTTTCGCAGGAGTTCATCGGAGATGAACGCAATGCGCGCCATATACCCGCTATCCTCCAATAGAGACAGGAAGAAAAACATTATCAATATGATAGGGACGAAACTGAGCACGCTGCCCACTCCGCCGAATATGGCATCTACCACAAGCGAACGCACGACATCGTTCACACCTGCAGAGGTCAGGACACCGTCTACGGCAGAGCCGAGAGAGGTGATTCCACGGTCAAGCAGGTCCTGCAGCGGCACTCCGAGCACATCGAACGCCAGCCAGAATACAAGCCCCATAATGAGCAAGAAAATGGGCAATGCCGTATATTTTCCCGTCAATATCCTGTCCATTCGGTTGCTGCGGAGCTGTTCTTTGCTCTCCCGAGGCTTGATGACGGTACGCGCACACAACTTGTGTATGAATGTATAACGCATATCGGCTATGGCTGCCCTCCTGTCGAGACCGCGCTCATGCTCCATCTCACGGACAATCTGGCTGACGGTCTCCTTTTCCATTTCGCTGAGATGCAGCGCATCTTCAACGGCGGCATCGCCCTCTGCCAGTTTGGTTGCGGCAAACCTCACGGGAATGCCGGCAGCCTGCGCCTTGTCCTCAATGAGGTGCATTATACTGTGCAGGCATTTGTGCACGGCCCCGCCGAAATCATCCTTGTCACAAAAGTCCTGACGCGTAGGTGCCTCCTGATACCTGGCCACATGTATTGCATGCTCTATCAATTCATCCACACCCTCATTCCTGGCTGCCGATATGGCCACCACTGGTATGCCCAGCAGGCTCTCCATCTCATTTACGCGAATAGTGCCGCCATTGCCCGCCACCTCGTCCATCATATTGAGAGCCAAGACCATAGGCACTCCGAGTTCCAGCAACTGGACTGTCAGATAGAGGTTGCGCTCGATATTGGTCGCATCTACTATATTGATGATGCCCTTGGGCTTGGACTCGAGAAGAAAACGCCTCGACACGAGCTCTTCCGCGGTATATGGGGACAGAGAATATATTCCCGGAAGGTCCGTCACCACTGTATCAGCATGCCCCTTTATGACACCGTCCTTGCGGTCTACAGTCACTCCGGGGAAATTGCCGACATGCTGGTTGGAGCCCGTAAGTTGGTTGAAAAGTGTCGTCTTGCCGCTGTTCTGCTGCCCGGCGAGGGCAAATGTCAGCGCAGTACCCTTGGGGAGCGGATGCGCATGGTCCTTGGAATGATACGGATACGCCTCTCCGAGTCCCGGATGTGCATTGTGGTCGGGAAGCGATTCCCGGTAGGCGTAATCCTTATCTTCCTTACCTATATAATCAGGCTTTGCAGCCTCACCCGGCCGCACTTCTATCTTGTCTGCATCAGCAAGCCTCAATGTAAGGGAATATCCCTGCACCTGCACCTGCATAGGGTCACCGAGCGGAGCCAATTTGAGGAATCTGACCTCCGTCCCCGGAATCAGTCCCATATCGAGGAAATGCTGCCTCAACTCTCCTTCACCACCGACATTGGTAATGACAGCGGACTGCCCCTGTCTCAAATCTCTTATGGTCATCTGTATCCATTCTTTTGCCGGAGGCAAAAATACGATATTTCCACATTACGGGCTATCCCAATTAATGGGGATACTGTCTATGAATTGAGCGGAATACAAAACGCGAGGCCGACCCTTACAGCCAGCCTCGCGTCATATAACCGGTATCAGCGGATTGTCACGCCACTTTGCTCTCGCAGTACACGCAATGGCATTCGCCGTGCTCGTCACGGCGGAAGAGTCTGTCTACATTCTCGGCATTGGTAATGCACTTGCGTCCAGGGCAGCGATAAGGCCCTGTCACCGCATCTGCCGGTGCCATATAACGCACGGAGGGATCCTGCTGCGCCCATTCGAGCAACTTGACTATCAGAGCCATACGCACGAATTTACCATTCTCCACCTGGCGGAAATAGGCGGCGCGCGGATCATCATCCACCTCTTTGAGAATCTCGTTCACACGCGGAAGAGGATGGAGTATGACCATAGAGTCCTTGGCTCCGCGCAGTTTCTCGCAATTGAGCACAAAGCTGTCTTTGAGCCTTTCAAAATCAGCCTCATCGAGGAAACGCTCTTTCTGTACGCGGGTCATATAGAGCACATCAAGTTCGCCCATGACATCCTCCATATTGCTGACTTCCTTGTAATCAATGCCGTAACGCTCGCAGACCTCGTATTTCATATAGTCCGGGAGACGGAGTTCGTCAGGCGCTATCAGCACTACCTTGACCCCCTCATAACGGGAAAGGGCCTTGATGAGCGAGTGCACGGTGCGGCCGAATTTGAGGTCTCCGCAGAATCCGATGGTGAAGTTGTCCAGCCTGCCGAGTTCGCGCTTGATTGTAAGCAGGTCGGTGAGGGTCTGGGTAGGATGCGCATGACTGCCGTCGCCCGCATTGATGACCGGGATTGTCGATACTCTCGTCGCGGCAAGCGGCGCGCCCTCCAGAGGATGCCTCATCGCTATGATGTCGGCAAAGCAGCTGATGACACGGGTCGTATCCTCAACGGTCTCTCCCTTGGAGACGGATGAGTCCATTGGGTTGCTGAAACCTATGACCTCGCCGCCGAGTTCCATCATCGCAGCCGTGAAACTGAGACGGGTGCGAGTGGAGGGCTCATAAAACAATGTGGCGAGTTTTTTACCCTTGCAGGCACCGCTGTAACGGCTCCTGTGCGCAATAATGTCCTGTCCGAGGTCAAGGATACCGTCAATCTGCTCCTTGGAGAGATCCATCGGGTCTATCAGATGTCTCATAAGTTATTTCTGAAATCTATTATGGTCTGTATGTCATTCTGGGCTATATACCCTCCGTCTGCAGCGACTTTCACGAGAGTGTCGAGATCGCAGAGGCTGTGGTTCTCCACATTTGCCGCCGCGAGCCTCTCCAGCCCCTTGCGGAGACCATAGGTAAATATGCTGACAATACCGAGCACTTCGGCTCCCGCCTCCCTCAAGGCCTCAACGACTTCGATACAGCTGCCTCCGGTAGAGATAAGATCCTCTATGACAACGACCTTCTCGCCTTTTTCCAGGCGTCCTTCTATCCTGTTGGTACGGCCGTGGTCCTTGGCTCCGCTCCTGACATAGCCCATAGGCATATTGAGAATGGATGCAGCTATGGCCGCATGGGCTATACCTGCAGTGCTCGTACCCATAAGTACCTGGGCTTCCGGATAGTATTTGCGCACAGTATCCGCGATGGCCTGTTCCACGAGCACCCGGGCCTCGGGCGCGGTGAGTATCAGCCTGTTGTCACAATAGATAGGGCTCTTGATACCACTTGCCCAAGTAAACGGGTCGTCAGGCCTGAGGAATACGGCACCGATACGCAGCAACTCGCCTGCGACCTTGCCTGCAAGCGAATCGGACGACGCGGCGGCAGCGCGCTCGACATGCTCTCCGCAGAATTCTTCCACGCAGCGGATATATGCCGCCACAGGGTCCTCAGCCCTCGTTATGGGACGGCCCACCACTATATAGTCAGATCCGAGAGAACGGGCATTTGCCGGAGTAGCGATGCGTACCTGATCATCGCTCGCGGCATCCGCGAAACGGATGCCCGGAGTCACGGTCAGGAAATCCTCTCCGCAAGCCTCCTTGATGCCTGCAGCCTCCAAGGGAGAGCAAACCACACCGTCCAGTCCCGCAGCCTTGGCATTGGCGGCATATTTGACAACAGTCTCGCGCATGCCTGCGGAAATGAGCAATTCGTCATGCAGGCTGTCCTCTCCTGTGCTTGTGAGTTGCGTAACGGCTATCACTATAGGACGGCTGCCGTCAGGACGCACCGCACCCTCGACGGCGGCTTTCATCATGCCGATTGTACCGGCAGCGTGGACATTGACCATATCCACATCCAACTCAGACAGAGCGGTCATAGTCCTCTTCACGGTGTTGGGGATATCATGCAGCTTGAGGTCGAGGAATATCCTGTGCCCCCTGCGCTTGATTTCCTTGACAATGCCGGGACCGGCGGCATCGAAAAGTTCCATTCCTATCTTTACGAACGGCTTGCGCATGCCTTCGAAACGGTCGAGGAATGCCAATGCCTCCGCAGCTCCGCTGAAATCCAGCGCAATGATCACATCTCTGTCTGTCATATTATTCCTATTATTTGTGCCAAACTGTCTATTCCGAGCCTTTCCATTTCGGCAGGGAGCGACTCGATTATCTCCTTGCACGCCCAGGGGTTGACCAGATTGGCCGCGCCCACTTCGACGGCAGACGCTCCTGCCATCATCATCTCTACCACATCAGATGCCGAAGACACGCCTCCGCAGCCGATTATAGGTATATTGCACGCATGCGCCACCTGCCAGACCATCCTCACAGCCACGGGGAACACGGCAGGACCGGAAAGTCCGCCTGCCCCAGCGGCCAGCACAGGTTTGCGCCGCAGCGTATCTATTCTCATTCCCTGAATGGTGTTGATGAGGCAGAGGCCGTCCGCTCCGGCCTCTTCGCACGCACGGGCAATAGCGGTGATGTCAGTGACATTCGGGCTCAGTTTCATATATACAGGGCGGTCTGTAACCTGTTTGACCGCACGGGTCACCTCTGCAGCACACGCGGGATCCGTACCGAAGGACATCCCTCCACCGTGCACATTGGGACAACTGATATTGACTTCTATAATGTCCGCATGCGGTGCTATCTTAGAGGCGCACAGCACATAGTCATCCACGCTGAAGCCGCTGATATTGGCGACGACAGGCCCATGATAGAATTCCCTCAACGCAGGGAGTTCCCTCTCCACGACAGCATCCACTCCCGGATTCTGGAGTCCTACGGAATTGAGCATTCCCTCGGGACATTCCGCAATGCGCGGAACCGCGTTCCCGAGACGGGGAAGGGGCGTCGTGCCCTTTATAGAGATAGCCCCAAGCAGATTGAGGTCGTACACTTCGCGGAATTCCTGCCCGTATCCGAATGTACCGCTCGCAGGAATGAGCGGATTTTTCAGTTCTACGCCCGAAAGCGTCGTCTTCATGTCTACCATATCACCTCCTCCCTGTCAAATACAGGTCCGTCCTTGCAGATGCGCTTGCCTCCGCTGACCATTTCATGAGTACAGCCCATGCACGCGCCGAATCCGCAGCCCATTCTCTCTTCAAGGCTCAATTGTCCCGGCAGCGTACACGCCGTACATAGGGCGCGCAGCATAGGTATGGGGCCGCAGGCACAGAACCCATCGAATGCGTCTGTGACTTCCCTGCCGGACGCCGCCACTCCGAGAGCATCGGTGACAAATCCCTTGACTCCGTGACTGCCGTCTACAGTGCTCACAACGACATCTATGCCGAGGCCCCTGAATTCCTCTTCGTAAAATACTTCTCCGGCATTATTGAATCCGAGAATGACGGCCGGGTGCCTGTCCGCGGCGAGCATGGCTTTGGCCAGGCCATACAGCGGCGGTACGCCGACACCGCCTCCGACCAGCAGAGGCCTGTCATACCTGCACGGATCAAATCCATTGCCCAGACCGGTGAGCAGATCCAAAGTCTCTCCGGCAGGCAGCAATGCCATATCCGCCGTGCCCTTGCCTACCACCTTATATATCAATGTAATAGTATTATCATCCCTATCACATACGGAAATAGGTCTGCGCAGATAGAGCCCGTCAAGCGCAATATCCACAAACTGTCCGGGCGCAGTAAAGGCGGAAGTATCCCCCTCCAGCACCATCTTGCGGACATTCTGCGTCAGCGCATCATTATGCAGTATTTTATATATACCCCTTTTCATACCTATCATATAATGTCGCTATCCCCTGCCATCGATGCCGGGAATCTCTCCATGTCAGAATACTTCACCACGCCGTCCACGATGGTCATGACTACATTTCCCTGTACCTGCCATCCGGCAAACGGTGTGCTGTGCCCCATGGACAGGAACGATTCTGGATCTATGACATGACTCCGGCCCAGATCCAACAATGTCAAATCCGCAGGCTGCCCGACTTCAAGACCTCCGCCTATAGCGAATCTCCGGCGAGGGTTGCCCGACATCAGACGCATCAGATCATCGAACTCCAGGACTCCATGGACCACCATTCGGCTATAGAGGAGCGGAAATGCAGTTTCCAGCCCCACTATACCCATGGCACTGCCCTCCAGTCCACGGGACTTCTCTTCCGCACTGTGCGGAGCATGGTCCGTCGCTATCATATCCACAGTCCCGTCCAGCAGAGCCTCTATCAATGCGGCCCTGTCTTCTGCAGCACGCAGCGGCGGATTCATCTTGAACCTACCGTCTTCCTGCAGATCTTCGTCACAGAGCAGCAGATAATGCGGTGCAGTCTCACAGGTCACATTCGCGCCACGCGCCTTGGCTTCCCGTATGAGCCGTATACTTTCTTTAGTTGAAATATGGCATAGATGCAGAGGGCAACCAGTCTCTTCCGAAAGACGGATATTGCGCTCGACTTCCCTCCATTCGCTTTCCGAACTGATGCCACGATGGCCGTGCTCCTCCGCATAACGGCCGTCATGGATATATCCGCCGTGCAGGAGGCTCTCGACCTCACAATGCTCCACTATCATCCCGCCGGCAGCCGCGGCTTCCGTCATGGCCCTGCGCATCAGTTCCTCATCCTGCACTCCCCTGCCGTCATCGCTGAAACCGGCGACACGCTCCCTGAAATCAGCGAACTGTACAAGTTCACCGCTGCCGCGCTGCCCTTTGGTAATGGTGGCATAAGGCAGGACCTTGACCTGGGCATCCCTCCTGATAATATCTGTCTCGGCCTTGAGATGTTCGGGGCTGTCGGGGGCCGGATTGAGATTGGGCATGGCGCAGACTGTCGTATAACCGCCTCGCGCAGCAGCCCGTGTGCCAGACAGCATCGTTTCCTTGTATTCCGCCCCGGGCTCACGCAGGTGTACATGGACATCGACAAAACCGCTGACAAGAGTCAGACCGGTACAGTCTAAAACAATGTCAGCGGCATTATCGTCCTGAAGGACAATCGGTGTGACGGAAATGTCGGCTATCCTGCCATCTCTGACAAGGACATCTGCCGTAATGCTCCGCCCGCATTTTCTGATATTCGCTCCCTTGAGTAACATATCAGGATACAAAAATACTCATTTTTATGTAAGATTCTACCTCCGTAGCGGCAAAAACAATCACTTGACAGTCCAGCTGAGGCGCGAATAGGCTTCGCTGACCTTGGCAAGCGCATCCTCCCTGTCCACGCCACGAGCCAACAGCACTCCCATGCGTCTGTGCCCGTGCACCTCCGGTTTGCCGAAAAGACGGATCTGCACGCCCGGGACGGCAAGAGCCTTTTCAAGTCCGTCGAACTCCACCTGCGTACCGTCTCCCTCCACGACTATGGCCTTGGATGCGGACGGGCCGTAGAATGCAAGTTCCGGTACCGGCAGACCGAGGATTGCACGCGCATGCAGGGCAAACTCTGACATATCCTGCGAAATCATAGTCACCATGCCGGTGTCGTGCGGACGCGGCGACACTTCGCTGAACAGGACCTCGTCGCCGCGGACAAACATTTCTACGCCGAAAATACCATAGCCGCCGAGTGCGTCCGTTATCTTGCGGGCTATATCCTGTGCTGCAGAAATCGCGGCGGCACTCATGGCCTGCGGCTGCCAGGACTCCCTGTAATCTCCGTCTTCCTGCCTGTGTCCTATCGGCTCCAGAAATGTCGTCCCGCCAGAATGCCTGACTGTCAGCAATGTAATCTCATAATCAAATCTGACAAATCCCTCCACTATCACTTCTCCGGCACCGGCTCTGCCGCCCTCCTGCGCCACATGCCAGGCTGTATCAATATCGTCTGCCGTACGCACCACGCTCTGTCCGTGCCCTGAGGAACTCATCACTGGCTTTACAACGCATGGCATTCCCACACGGGCGACCGCCTCTTCAAACTCTTCGCGTGCGGTTGCGAAACTATATGGAGATGTAGGCAGGCCGAGGGTCTCCGCTGCAAGACGGCGTATTCCTTTCCTGTTCATGGTGAGCAACGCAGCGCGTGCCGTAGGGATGACATTATAGCCTTCCTTTTCCAGTTCCACCAGAGTGTCCGTCGCTATGGCCTCTATCTCCGGAATTATATAATCCGGCCGTTCCTCTTCAATCACCTCACGCAGACGCGCCCCGTCCAACATAGACAGCACATGAGACCTGTGGGCGACCTGCATGGCAGGAGCCCCGGGATACTTGTCCGCGGCAACCACTTCCACGCCATATCTCTGCAACTCTATAGCCACTTCTTTGCCGAGTTCACCGGAGCCGAGCAGCAGGGCCTTTTTGCCGACCGGAGTCAGCGGAGTACCTATCTTTGTCATATCATGCAAATATAATCATTGCGTGTGCTTTTTCGCCTGATTGATTATAAATAATGTATGGTTTTTCCACCGCGTTTCAGAGGTGTTCCCGAGACTGCGGCAATGGATTATCCTCGCAAATGAATCCGTTTTGAAAAGTGAAATGAAAGGCGCTCAGATTGACTTTTTGATAATAATTGCTATCTTTGCCCCAAAGTACGGCTTTTTGGCCGGAACTCGCATTGCACAACAAACATTCATTTAACTAAAGTATTAAAATCATGAAAGTTAAAGCTTTGATTTTCTCAGCTGCACTTCTCGCCGGCGCAACATGCGCATTCGCACAGGAGAGCAACAGGGATGCAAACGGCAAGATCCAGTATGGACCTTACGAGACCAACAAGTTCTTTGACAACTGGTTTGCCGGTGTAGGCGGTGGTGTCAACATCGCTCTTGACAATGTAAACGATGACCTCACAAACGGCACCGGCCTCGCTACCGATGTATTCGTCGGCAAGTGGATCGAGCCTTGCTGGGGTATCCGTGCCGGCTGGCAGGGTCTCAAGAACTCGTTCGATAACTCCGACAGCTTCAAGTACAACTATTTCCACGGTGACCTCCTTTGGAATGTCTCCAACCAGTTCTGGGGCTACAAGGAGAAGAGGGTTTACAATCTCGTTCCCTACCTCACCGCAGGTCTGGTCTCCACTGACGCTGGCAAGGGCTTCGCAGCAGGCGCAGGTCTCTTGAACACATTCCGTCTCGGCAACCGCGTGAGCCTCTTCGTTGACGCACGCGCTATCGCTCTCAACGCAAGCGACCTCTATGACAACTCTGCCAGCGGCGCTGCAGGCAATGTTTCCGTAACCGGCGGTCTCACCTTCAACTTCGGCAAGACCAACTGGACACGCAAAGCTACTACTGTCTCCGGATACGAGTCCGCTCTCGCAGCCGCTGCTGCAGCTTCCGCTGCCGCTGTCACCGCCAAGAACGCCGCTACCAAGGAGGCTGAGGCACTCGCAGCAGAGAACGCATCCCTCAAGGATGAGAACGAGGACCTCAAGAAGCAGCTTGCACACGCACAGGAGCACGCTGGCAACATCCTCAAGGAGCCTGCATATGTTTACTTCCAGATCGGCAAGGCTGTTCCTTCCGTTCTTGAGGAGGCTCACCTCGCAAGCATCGCAAACCAGATTCTTTCTTCTTGCGAGAGCACCAAGTTCACCATCTCCGGCAACGCTGACAGCAAGACCGGTTCTGCAAAGCGCAACATGCAGCTCTCCCAGAAGCGTGCTGACTATGTCGCTGATGTGCTCGTAAACCAGTACGGTGTCAACGCTGAGCGTCTGACCGTCGTAGCCAACGGTGGCAACGACCTCTTCGAGAACCCTCAGCTCAACCGCGCTACCATCATCGAGAAGAACTAATCCAGACAAAGGATAAAAGGGCTCTCCCGCAGAGCCCATATAAAGCAAAAAGAGTTCGGTATTCCACCGGACTCTTTTTTGTATAGCAGGCATCGCCTGCTTCTTTTGGTCGGGAGTTTTTGTCGTTCCGGCATTCTATCTTCGCATCGGGAGAACAGTGTCCGCCACATTATGATTTGAGCAGTTTTCTCACATGCAGACAGAGATTGGTGCTATGAGCATCCATTCCGAGTTTCTTGCGGATATTGCTGCTGATTTTGTAAAGGCTGTGCTCATCAAAATATACACCGATACTCTTGCCATTGAGCCCAAGTGCATACAGACAGCAGAGTTCCACCTCCCGATCTGTAAGTCCGCATTCTTCCAGATGTTTTATAAAATGCGGATGGCTGCCTAAAAATGTCAAACGCGTCGAAGATACAAATGATTCCTTGTCTCCCAACAGATCCAATATTTCCTTATCGGCTTTGAGGGCCAATTTGTTATCGCTTGTGATGTACGCTGCCAGGAAATGATTAAGCAATCCGAGCCTTTTATTGATGGCAGAAACCACTTCCTCATCCATTACACCATTTGCAGCAGCAAGAAGTTCGGTGAGATTGTCATGTTCTTCCGCCAGTTGCTCCGCCTGCATCTTGTAATGCTCCAGTTCCTGCTCGGCAACAGTCTGGCGCATATGCCGTATATTCAGGCGATACCTGTAATAAACGACCACAATCAGCATCAGCAACAACGCCAAGATAGCACTGAATATGATTCTGGCTTTGGCCATAAGCCCCTTTTGCACGGCAAGTTCCAGTGCGTGCCGCTCCTCCATCATACAGACATTCTGATTATAGACGGCGTATATCAAGGAATCATTCATCTCATTGAACTGGCGGTAGCTCTCCAATGCATCCTTGTACCGCCCCACGCTCTCATATATATCTATGGCTATGGCATTGCGTCTCTTGATGTCATTTTCATCATCCGCCGGCACTTTTGACAAAGATCCCAAGGCCTTGTCATACTCTCCAATATATCCGTAGGCGACCGCCAATGTATTGTAATCTAAAGCCGTAGCAGGCACCTCCCGTTCATACTCACGCAAGGTTTGAAGCAATTCCGCATAACTGCTTTCTGTCTCTACCTGCCATATCAGGACTATGGCATAGTATGCGCCAACCATTTCTATTGTCACATATGGAAGGCACTTCCGCACGGCATCCAGTTGCTCTCGCGCTTTATCATAGTGATACTCCTGCGTAAAACCTTTTGCCGCTTTTAGCAAACACGAGACATAACTCTCCGTATATTCATTGTTGTAAAAATACTCCGCAGCCTGCAAATAGACATTGCAGGCTTGTTCAAATTCAGTACGCGAGTAATAAATATTCCCCTGCATCGCCAAGAGACGAGCCTTAGTCAAGGCATCTGGAGATTCATGCCCAAAATTAAGAGCGTCATAGAAACACTCCATCGCAGCGGCATCATCTCCGGCATTCAATAATAATTTCCCCTGATAATAAAGTGCACGCAACTTGTCCGTCGCGTTGCCGTGTTTTCCGTAATAGTCAATCGCCGGCTGC
>CAZTUQ010000044.1:0-13377 GCA_964616865.1 uncultured Muribaculaceae bacterium | reverse complement strand
CTACAAGGAGAAATATCGGGCGTGTGGAGAGGCGAAATAGAAGCCGGCTACCGAGGCTGGGGGATTTAGAGCTCCGTTTTCGGTGACTTCCACACCGATTTGATCTGGAGATACTAATTTGACAAGAGTGTGCATCAGCATTTGGTCGGGAAGAGATGGGTATCCGACGGCAGGACGTGTGCCACGATATCTCACATGCTGGAACGCATCGAAATCCTCTTTTTCGTCAGGTGCATACCCCCAAAGCCGAGTGCGTGTCAGGTAGTGCAAGCGTTCGGATGTAGCCTCTGCCAGCCGGTCACATACTGATTTGAGTAGGATTATGCGATATTCATCGCCACTCTGCACTGCGTCGGCAAGCATCGCTTTGATTTTAGGGCCGATTGTCACCACAAAGCATCCGATATTGTCGTTATATCCTTTAGGTGCAATGAAGTCAGCAAGGCAGAGGCGGATAGCACGCGAGGAGGTTTGACGTTGGCGTGGTGTAGGGATGGTCACATCACCTTTCTCGGTACTGACTATGATGTTGTCGCCATCGGAATGGGCGCTGTAAAATGCGACACGAGCCTTCATCACAGCGTTGGCGCTGCAGAGTTCGTTGAGTATTTCGCAGGCGTCCTGTTTGATCGATTTGGCCTCTTCGCTTTCTGGGCGTACGCGCCAGCAGCTGAAAAAGTAAATCCAGTTGATGTATGGGATGATTTCCTCTACCGTAATGTCGGCAATTGTCTGTGCGCCGGAGAATGACGGAGCAGTGATGTTGCCTGACTTGACTTCATTGTCCCAATTGATAGCCAGCCTGTTGGTCTGGGCGTTGCTTACAGTGTCGGTATGGGCACTGGCTACATCTGATTCGCAGCGTATTTTCTCTTGTGATTCTTTTATGCGCTGAATCTCCGCCTCTGGGTCGGAAAGCAAGCGGCTTGCTATCACTGGATTCTGTGCGGCATCGCTGACGCGGATCACCACTCCCTTGTATAATGGTGCTATTTTCAGTGCGGTGTGGCGTGCCGATGTGGCGGCCCCGCCTACAAAGAGAGGGGCATCGATGCCTGCATCGGCAAGTGCTTTGGCAGTGACTGCCATTTCGTTGAGAGATGGTGAAATAAGACCGCTGAGACCTATGAAGTCTGGGTTGTACTTGCGCGCTGCTTCTACAATTGTAGCGGCGTCCACTTGTACGCCGAGGTCTATTACTTCAAAGTTGTTGCAGCGAAGAACTACATCCACAATGTTTTTGCCAATGTCGTGGATATCGCCTTTTACGGTAGCCATGAGGAATGAGCCTTTTCTTTTGCCATTAGAATGCTGTTCGAGATACGGACGTAGAATTTCTACGGCGCGGTGCATCACGCGAGCGCTGCGAACTACTTGCGGCAAAAACATTTTGCCTCTTTCGAAGAGTTTTCCCACAATCTCCATGCCTTGTGTCAGCGGCCCCTCCACAATGTCGTTGGCGGTTCTGTTCTGCTTCAAAGCCTCCATCAGGTCGTTATTGAGGCAAGAGTCATCGCCATTGCATAGAGCCAATTGCAAACGCTCGTCGACGGATTCTGGACGGGTGTTTGTTACACTTGAGTCCTGTTGCTCCTTGGTGCCTGCGGCGGAATATTCACTAGCCATTGTCATCAAGCGTGCCGGAGCATCGGCATCGCGGTTGAGCACCACGTCTTCCAAGACTTTAAGTAAATTCTCGGGAATGGCATTGTAGGTCACTTTTGCCGCAGGGTCCATAATTGCCATGCCCAATCCTGCTTTGATAGCATGATAGATGAATACGGCGTGGAGGGCCTGGCGAATGTAGTTGTTGCCTCGGAATGAGAATGAGAGGTTGCTGATGCCGCCGCTCGTCTTGGCACCGGGGAGGTTGTGCGAAATCCATTCTACCGCCTTGATGTAGTCTGCGGCGTAAGAATCATGCTCCGGCATGCCGGTGGCAATGGTCAGTACATTGGGGTCGAATATGATGTCGGACGGGCAGAATCCGGCATTCTCGGTGAGCAGGCGATATGCGCGATTGCATATCTCTATTTTGCGCTCGGCAGTGCTGGCCTGCCCTTGTTCGTCAAACGCCATCACTACTACCGCAGCGCCATAGCGTGCAATAGTGTGGGCTTCGCGCAAAAATTCCGCTTCGCCTTTTTTTAGTGATATTGAGTTGACAATGGCTTTTCCTGCCACATTTTGCAAGGCTGACTCAATAACAGAGAAATCGGATGAATCTATCATCCAGGGAATAGATGCGGTTACGGGGTCGCTGCCAAGCAAACGCATAAATTTCACCATTAAGGCTGGCGTATCAAGGAGGGCATCGTCCATATTGATGTCGAGCACCATGGCGCCATCGCTCACTTGTTTACGGGCTATTTCTAAAGCCTCGTCCCAGTTGCCTTCTTTTATCAATCGCAAGAATTTGCGACTGCCGGCCACATTGCAGCGTTCGCCTACGTTGATAAATCCCATCTTATCGCTAAATCCTTCAAGGCCTGCCAGCCAGGGCATCGCTCTGCCGTCGGCAAGTCGGCGTGGAGCGGGGGTGGCTTTTACAGCTTCGACCAAGAGACGAATATGCTCGGGTGTGGTGCCACAACATCCGCCCGCAATGTTTACCAGGCCTTCATTGATCATTTGTTTCATGGCCGACGCAAATAGTTGCGGCGTTGATGAATATTCGCCAGAGAGATCGGGCAAACCTGCGTTGGGATAAATGATTGTGTTGAATGGCGAAATTGCAGATAAGCGGCGCAGGTGCGGGAGCAGCCCCTCGGGGCCGGCTGAACAGTTGAAACCTACTGCCAGTGGCTTGGCGTGTGCCACGATTGTCAAGGCGGCTTCGATGCTATGCCCTGAGAGCAAGCGTCCTGATGCGTCTGAAAGTGTGAACGACAGGATGATCGGCACCATGCGTCGGCGTTGTGTCATGGCATCGGATATGCCGGCTATGGCTGCTTTAGCATTGAGAGCATCGAAGATTGTTTCGACGAGGAGTAAATCCACTCCGCCTTCAATCAAAGCGGCCGCCTGTTGGGCAAACGCTTCTTTGAGTTGAGCGAAGGTCACATCGCGCGACGAAGGGTCATTGACATCTGATGATATCGATGCCGTCATACTTGTAGGTCCCATCGAACCGGCCACAAAACGTGGTTTCCCATCGGATGCGGTGAAACGCTCTGCTTCGCTGCGCGCCAATTGCGCGGCTGCATAGTTGATGTCATGCACAAGATGCGAAGTGCCATATTCGCGTTGCGATATGGCGTTGGCATTGAAACTGTCGGTTTCTATTATGTCGGCACCGGCTTCAAGGTAACTCCGGTGTATTTGTGCAATGGCTTCGGGGCGGGTGAGCACTAAAATATCGTTGTTGCCCTTTAGTGGTAAGTTGTGATCGGCAAGCAGATTCCCGCGGAATTCTTTTTCGTCGAGCTGGAGCTGCTGAATCATTACTCCCATAGAGCCGTCGAGTACAAGTATTCTTTCTTTCAGAGCGTTTAGAAGCAATGCTGTCGTGTTGTCAGATTCGTTGCGATGCATGTGGGCGTGTTGATTTTGTTTCCTTGATCCGAACTGTGTGTGGTGGCAGAAACTCAATAGAGTTGCTCGGCAATTTTAGCCACGCTTGCGGTGGCGTGCATGGCATAGAAGTGGATGCTCGGCACATTGGCGGCTTTCAGTTCGCGGGCTTGTGTGAGAGTCCATTCCACGCCGAGGGCGCGAACGGCATCGTCGTCTTTGCATTTTGCCAGTTCTGAGGCGAGCTCTATAGGGAAGTCGAGGTGGAAAGTGCGGGGAATGAGTTCCATTTGCCGTAAGGAGGTGAGAGGTTTGATGCCTGGGATGATCGGGATATTTATTCCGGCGTTTCTGCAATTGTCAACGAAAGAGAAGTATTTTTTGTTGTCAAAAAACATCTGAGTCACTATGTAAGATGCCCCGCATTCTACTTTGTTTCGCAAATGCTCGATGTCGGTGAATATGTTCATTGCTTCTTCATGCTTTTCGGGATAGCCTGCAACACCAAAGGAGAATGCTTGTGTGGGTGCATCATACTGCTTTCCGTCGCACATGATTCCTTGGTTGAAGTTTGTCACTTGATGGCAAAGTGAATCGGCATGGCGGTGTCCGTCTGGTCCGGTGGTAAACACGGCCGAATTTTTACTTCGGTCGCCGCGAAGCAGCAGCACATCGGTGATTCCCAGATATGAGAGGTCGATGAGTTGGTCCTCGATTTCAATGCGACTATATTCTCCGCAAATTATATGGGGCACCGGACGAACGCCGTAGCGTTCACGAAGCGCAGCGGCAATGGCCACAGTGCCCGGACGTTTGCGGGATGTGGTGGCGTGGAAAACACCACCTCCTTCATCGTGATATGCCACCTCTGTGCGGTGGGTGGTGATGTTTATGTATGCCGGCTTGAATTCAAGCAGGCGTTCAAGGTTGCGATATGTCTGCTCGATGTTGTTTCCTCTGAGTGGGGGAAGAATCTCGAACGAGAATGCGGTGGAGTGCTCTGAAGCCAAAAAGGTTGCTACGCTTTCCATCTGTGTTGGCTAAATGAAAAGATTGATTATATATAATTGGAATTATGGAGTCACACTTTATCGAGGGCCTGTGTCAAGTCGGCAAGGAGGTCGTCAATATGTTCGATACCGATGCTCAAACGCACGGTTGATTGGTGAATGTGCTGCTGTGCAAGTTCTTCGTCTGTCATTTGCGAGTGAGTGGTTGTGGCGGGATGGATCACAAGGCTCTTTCCGTCGGCCACATTAGCAAGGAGAGAGAAGATCTGGAGTGAGTCTATGAAGCGCCATGCTTCTTCGCGTCCGCCTACGATGTCGAATGTGAAGATGCTGCCGGCGCCATTAGGGTAGTATTTTCTGTAGTGATGGTGGTCGTGATGGGTTGCTATAGCGGGATGGCTCACAGATTTTACTTTCGGGTGGTTTTGCAAGAAGTCAACAATCTTCAATGCATTCTCCACGTGACGTTCCACGCGCAGTGAAAGTGTCTCCAGGCCTTGAAGCAGCATAAAGCAGTTGAAGGGGGAGATAGCACCACCATGGTCGCGAAGCACCACGGCTCTGACGCGAGTTGTAAATGGTGCGGCTGGAGCAGCATCGGCAAAGATTGCGCCATGATAGCTTGGGTCCGGTTTGGCGATGGTGGGGAATTTGTCGGCGTTGGCTTTATAATCGAATTTGCCTCCGTCAATGATTAGTCCGCCAAGGCTTGTGCCGTGTCCGCCAATGAATTTTGTGGCGGAGTGTACCACCACATCAGCACCATGTTCGATTGGACGTATCAAATAGGGGGTGGCGAATGTGTTGTCGATGATAAACAATGCATTATGCTTGTGTGCAATTTCTGCCACGCGTTCAATATCGGTTACATCGCTATTAGGGTTGCCAAAAGTTTCGCCATACACCACTTTTGTATTGGATTTGATGGCGCTTTCCAGCGCTTCGCTATCGTTGAGGTTGACGATTGTATAGCTGATTCCCAATTGCTTAAGTGTGTGGGCAATGAGGTTGTAGGAACCTCCATAAAGGTTGTCGCCTGCCACGATGTGATCGCCCGGTTGGAGCACATTGAGCAGTGCGTAAGTGACTGCGGCGGCGCCTGAGGCCACTGCCAATGCTCCTGTCCCACCTTCAAGAGCGCAGATGCGTTGTTCGAGAACGTCCTGTGTGGGGTTGGTCAAACGTCCGTAGATGTTGCCCGAAGTGCGGAGTGCAAAGCGGTCGGCAGCATCGGCGGAGTCGTTGAAAACATAAGCCGCTGTTTGGTAGATGGGCACTGCGCGTGCGCCTGTTGTGGGGTCGAGAGTTTCCTGTCCGGCGTGTAATTGAAGGGTCTCGAAGTGGAGTTTATTCTTTGGCATGGTGTCTGTCTGTATTTTTCTGATGCAAAGTTAATATGCTTAAGTGAAATATTCTATGAATGTTTGAATAAATAGAACATAAGATTCGAAATGCCTTGAATTTATATTGAAATGTTCTAAAAAAGAGGTTGAAAGTAGAGCGCTGTAGAACAATACTCAAGAGTTATTTTGTATATTTGTATATTCATTCTGATTAGTGTGACATGGAAAAGGAACTTGATAGTGTAGACTTTGCAATCCTACGTGCATTGAAGGCCGATGCGCGCTTATCGGTGCGGGAGCTGGCAGCGAAGGTTCATCGTTCGCCCACTCCGGTATTTGAGCGTATGCGCTACATGGAGTCCGAGGGGGTGATCAAATCGTATAGCGCAGTGCTTGATATGGAGAAGTTGGGGCGTGGCTTTATGGTGTTCTGCAATGTCAGTTTAAAACATATCAACACCTCGATTCACGTTGATTTTGCACATATGGTCAACGATATGGATGAGGTGGTGGAATGTTACAATGTGTCTGGTGCGTTTGATTATATGCTCAAGGTACAGGTGCCCGACATGAAGACTTATCGGCGTTTTGTCACGGAGAAGTTGGGCAATATAGACATTCTTGATTCTGTGCATAGTGTGTTTGTGATGGAGGTGGTAAAGCAAGATAATGGAGAACTGATTATTTGAATGCCTGCCTGTATGCTTTTGGAGATTGCATTGATTCCGTTTGTTCTGGCAAGTACCCCCGATACACTTATTTCCGCAAGTGTAAGCGCGGTGCGCAGCGAGGCGGCGGTCTCTACGGCCCCTGTGCAGAGCATCAGCGCGGCCTCGGTCTCACGGCTCGGTATGCGTGACATTTCGGAGGCGGTGCGCACATTTGCCGGCGTGGATGTCAAGGATTATGGCGGCATGGGCGGTCTCAAGACAGTGTCCGTACATGGTATGGGCGCACAGCATACAGCGGTTACATACAATGGAATGCCTGTGTCTGACATGTGCAGCGGGCAGACTGACCTGTCCCGTTTTGATCTCACGGGGGTCAGCGAGATACGGCTGGAGACGGGAGTGTCGGATGAGATATTCCGCAGCGCGAGGACGCTGGCCGCAGGCAGCGTCCTCAGCATCAGGACGGAACGCCCTGATGCTGCCGCCGGAGGCTCCCCCTCCGGGAGCCTCTCGGCGGGTCGCGCCTCCTTCGGGACCTGGCGCGCCGACGCCTCGGGACATGCCTGCATGGCGGGATTCCATGCAGAGGGACGACTGCACGCCCTGGTCTCGGACGGCGACTACCCGTTCGTCCTGCGCAACGGCAGATATACAGAACAGCTGCGCCGGCTTGGCAGCGATGTCTCGACCGCGTCATACGGGCTGCTCCTGTCCCGGCATCTGCATGGTGTCGGCGACATCTCGGCAGAATTGCGCGGCTACGGTTCGGACAGAGGCCTGCCCGGCTCAGTGATATACTATACCCAGAACCCCACGGAAAGGCTGCGCGACAGGGAGACAGCCGTTGCCCTGCGATATTCCGGCTCGGCTGGACAATGGCGGTGGCGTGCCGACGCCTCCTACCTGTGCAGCCGGCAGAGATATACAGACACGGCGGCCGTGTATCCTGTCCCGGTGGACGACCGTTACCGTCAGCTGGAATGGGCGTTGTCCGCTGCTGCGGAATATGTTTTCAGCCCGCATTTCCGCATGGTTATCGCACAGGATCTGTGGCTCAGCGACCTCGACGCGGATATCGCAGGCTGCCCTTATCCACGCAGGTATAGCGGCGTGTCCGCACTTTCGGCGCAATACCGTTCCGGCAGACTGACAGTGACAGGAAGCCTGTCCATGACAGCCACACATGAGGTGACAGAGAGGGGAGAGGCCGCCCCTGACAGGCACAGGCTCTGTCCGCAGATAGGCGTCAACTGGCTTGCCGGCAGCGGAGTGAGGCTGCGTGCGTATGCCAAGGACGGATATAGAGTGCCGACATTCAACGACTTGTACTATTCGCGCATAGGGACGGTAGATCTCGTTCCCGAGAAAGCGCGTCAGGCAGGATGCGGATTGACATGGAGCGGCAGCCTCCCTGCAGGGGCATTGACCGTGACTGCCGACGCCTTTGCCGCTGCCGTGCGAGACAAGATAGTCGCCGTGCCGACCATGTTTATCTGGAAAATGCGCAATCTCGGGCGCGTGAACATGCGTTGTGCAGACATCAGCGTATCCTATGCCGGACGCATTTCCGGGCGGTACATGCTGCGTGCGGCTGCCAATTGTTCGTATTGCCGCGCCGTGGATGTGTCGGATCCGGGCTCCAAGATATACCGCCACCAGATACAATATACGCCGCTGTACAGCGGCAACGCCACGCTTTCTCTCGAGACCCCGTGGGTGGATGCCGGAGCGGTGCTCAATGCGGTCGGGGAGCGATACAGTCTGCCGCAGAACATTCCCTCGAATGCGATGTCTCCGTATTGCGACATTTCATTGAGCCTGAGCAGGACATTCGCGTTGCGTGCCTATCGCCTCCAGTTCGCCGCAGAGGCGTTGAATCTGTTGAATGACAATTATGAAGTTGTCCGCCATTACCCGATGCCGGGCTGCAACTGGCGGCTGACCATGAAGATAAACATTTAATCTTATGAATATGAATTATACAAAATTCCTATCGGTCGCGGCTGTCGCCGTCGCCCTTTTTGCCTCCTGCGACAAATCCGAACCGGACAGGGTGCCTTCCGGTACAATTTATATTATGAACGAGGGCTCCTACGGCAACAACAATGCTGAGATTACTGCATACGACCTCAATACCGGTGCCGGCACCGCGGAGGCCTTCAGCGCAGTAAACGGGCGCAAACTCGGTGATACTGCCAATGACATGCTCGAGCATGACGGTGAAATATACATTGCAGTGAACACTTCGCAGGTGATATTCGTCACGGACAGGAAACTTGCCGTGCGCCGAATGCTCGAGCCGGCACTCCCCGACGGGACGAGACTCTCACCGCGTTATTTCGCCGAAGGCGGAGACAAGGTCTATGTGACATTCTATGAGGGCTGGCTCGGAGAAATCGATCCCAGGTCGGGTGGCATCCGCTATGCCCAGGTCGGGCCCAATCCAGAGGGGGTGGATTTTGAAGACGGTAAGATTTATGTCGCCAATAGTGGCGGCATGCTGTATGACAAGGGATACAACAATACTGTTTCTGTAGTAGACGCCCGTCTCTTCGAGGAAATATCGGTGATTGAGGTCAATACCAATCCCAAACTGGTCAAGGCAGAGGACGGTCATCTGTATGTCACCAGTATCGGGGATTATGCTTCGATAAAGCCGAAACTCCAGCATGTCGATCTGCGTAACGGCAAGGTCACGGACATGGCCGTTGAGAATGTGTACGACATTGAAATCGAGGATGACATGCTGTATGTGATGACCGGAGGCTATGATGAGACATACAATCTCATGGCCGGAGATGTCTATGCCTGCCGCGCCGAGGCCGGAGCAGGCGCAAAGTTGTCGAAGATTATTACCGGAGTGCCCTCTGTATATTCCTTGTCGGTGACGGACAGGCATATATGGGTGGGTTCGGTCTCCAATTTCGTGGAGAACGGAGACATGTATCTCTATACTGTGGACGGCCGTTTCGTTACATCTTTTGACGCCGGCGGACTCAATCCTTCGGCGGTGGTGGAGGCGGACTAAGGCATGCTGTTGAGTCTGTTATATGTCCTTATAGGCGGTATAGCACTGCCTGTCGGCGGCATCCAGATGCAATATCTGTGGAGAAACCAGCTCGGAGACGTGTATTCGCTGGGCCTCGGCTCGGCGGCATGTCTCGGGGCGGCAGCCGCCACAATGAGCGGATGGTGTTCGCTGACGGTGGGCTCGTTTATATGCACCCTCGTCTGTACCTTGGTCGCATTCCTGGTCACTCTCAAGGTCTCTACCCAGAATCTGATCACTTTCGGTATCCTCTTCGGCACATTCATAGGCTCGCTCGGCACTATCGTGGTGACGAATGCGCCCAACGGCGATCTGCTGCGCAAGTATTATCTCTGGGGGGCCGCCAATTTCAGCCTCGAGGGGGTGACGACGGGAGATATCGTGTTCTCGCTGGCTCTGTTTGCAGTCGGATTGGCAGCCGCTCTGCTGACAGCCCGGGATCTGACGCGCCATTTCAAGGGAGAGATAGAACTGTCACGTCCGCGCAAGGCCGTGAGCCTGCTGCTGATAATGTTTCTGGTGACATCAGCGGTGAGCATCTGCGGACCGATAGGATTCATTTCTCTCGGAGTGCCCAATATCAGCCGTATCATCTGCAAACGAGATGACATCAGGCTGCACTATCTCATTTCCTCGCTGATAGGAGTGGCTCTGCTGCTGATTACTTTCCTCGTGGTGAAATATGTCAGTTTCGGCATCTACCTGCCCGTCAGCGCGACCATGGCAATCATTGCGCTTCCCCTCACCGCAATCATCTTTACCCGGAAGTGATTGGTTTTCTCTCCGCGGCTATGCTTATCCTGCACAGTTCGTAACGGTGGTTTTGAGGGAAATTCTTTACCTTTGTGGTGTAATAACATTGGGGGCGTAATCTTTATTCATCGGATAAGGCTTTGTAGCGTTTGAACCACTGCCCAAGTGGATTCAAATGCGCAATGTCGGTTTACGGAGCCTGGCTGTCAGGTGCCAAGTATGTTCTGTACAACAATTACAATCAAGATAATGAATAAAGTTTATATCATACGCAAAGAGCGTAAATCAGAATACACCCAGGTTGAAAACCTTGTCCGGGAGGCTTTTTGGGAATGTCTATCGTCCTGGCTTCATGGACGATATCACCGTAGAGTATGCGACGCCGTCAGGATACCTTGTCGATGAGAAAGAATGCGAGGCTTTTGACAAGGCATTTCCTCTCAAGGAGAAACTGATTCTGCCCGGACAACTCTGGTAGAGCATTTTCCGGAGGGAATGGCTGTGATTTTGGCGTTTGCCAGGCGTGTAAGCGGTCTAATTTGCGCCGTCGATGTAGTCCGTATAGAGGATGCCGTCCAGATGGTCGCATTCGTGCTGGAAGATGACCGCCGTAAATCCGTGTATGCTCTCGGTGGTGTCCTGTAATGTCAGAGGCGAAGTGTAACTGATGTCAATGTCCCGATAACGGGCGACATTGCCTTGTCTGTCGGGAATGCTGAGACAGCCCTCCGAACCGATCTTCTTTTCACCGCGCAGCGCGCTTATCCTGATGTTGGGGTAGACCTCAAACGGAAAGCCCTCCTTGTCGAATCTCTGCACTGCGACAACGCGTCGGGATATGCCTACCTGCGGTCCTGCAATGCCGACGCCATCCTCTTCGGGGGATGTTACCGTCGCTATCATTTTCTGCGCGAGGAGGAGATACTCCTCGCGTTTTAATTCTTCCCGGGGGATATTTCTGCACTCTGTCCTTAGCACCAGCGAATCATTCCGGTCCGTGACTCTCAAGACCTTCATCGTCTCTCCGCTGTCGCGGATGATGGACTTTTCGTCCGCTGACCATCCTCCCTGCCGGCATGCTGCCGCAAACAATATGACTGCCGCTGTCGCGAGAATACTCCTGTAAATCTTCATACTCCTTGGTTTAACAGATTGCGAAAGTACATCTTTATTGAGGATTGTTCAAAAAAATGTTCACATTCCGGAGTGTCGTTTTTGCATTGCGGAGGAGGATCTGTCGCGCTGGGGCATATAGATTGGCGGTGGCGGATTCCGCGCAAAAAGCCTATATTTGCAGGATAAATGAATTTCCTGATGAAGAGTTTTAATGCAATCTTGAAGCTGGTCTGCCTGTCGGCAGGTCTGCTTGCGTCCGTTGTAGACGGATATTCCTGGGGACAGAAGGGGCATGATGTCACTTGCGCAATCGCCGAGAAACATCTCAGCCGCAAGGCCAGGAAACAGATTTCCGATATTTTGGACGGCAAGTCTATCGTCTATTGGGCCAATTGGATGGACAATGCCAGCCACACTCCGGAATACAGTTACACCAAGACCTGGCATTACAAGAATATCGATGCGGACGAGACATACGCGCAGGCTCCCCTCAATGAGAAGGGGGATGTAGTCCGCGCCATCAACGAGCAGATAGAGGCTCTCAAGAGCGGAAAACTGAACAGGGAAGAGCAGGCCCTCTCTCTGAAGTTTCTCGTTCACCTTGTGGGTGACCTGCATTGCCCTATGCACATGGGGCACAAATCCGACCTGGGCGGCAACAGATGGCAGGTCCAGTATTTCGGCAGGGGAAGCAATATTCACTCTGTCTGGGATTCGGGCCTGGTGGAGAGTGCTCACAAATGGACTTATACAGAGTGGGTTGAGCAGATTGATATTTTTGGCAAAGAGGAGAACAAGAGACTTGTGGCCGGTACGCCTGCGACATGGGGCGAAGAGACCTATGAGGTCTGCAAAAAGGTGTATGACGCCACTCCTGTCGGTTCCAAACTCTCTTATGACTATGTCAGCGAATGGAGTGCCGTGGCAGAGATGCAGCTCCTACGCGCCGGACTGCGTCTGGCAGCCGTGCTCAATGACATTTTCTGATTTACAGAGCCGGTGATACAGCCCGGGGCTGGCCGCTTGCGCTGCAGGCTGTCAGCCCCGGCGGTTTATGCCTGCCGCACAACGCCATGAAGATAGAAGAAGCGATAGTGTATGTCCTGGCATCCTCCAACCATGGGATGCGTACGGAGCAGATTGCCCGTATAATCAATGAGAAAGGCCTGTTTGTCCGTCGGGACCGCAAGCCGGTGGACGGGAAGGTGGTATATGCCGTGATAATGTCCCATCCGGAGACATTCGTCAAGGCCGAAGGGGTTATCCGGCTGATGATGTAGCAGGTGTCTTAGAGAATCTCCCGCGCGATGGCGGCGCAGGCCTCTGCATCTGCGAGGGCATGGTGGTGGTCCGTGAGGTCGTAGCCGCAAGCGGCTGCTACCGTCTGTAGCTGGTGATTGGGCAGGCGGCATCCGAAATGCTTGCGCGAGGCGGCGAGAGTATCATGAAACTCATAATCCGGGTAGTCCATCTGATAGACCCGGAATGCGGCCTTGAGGCAGCCCTCGTCAAATCTGGAATTGTGCGCCACCAGCGGCAGCCCCTCGATGAGCGGCTCGATCTGTTCCCATACATTGGGGAATACAGGGGCGCAATCAGTGTCCTCCGGACCAAGGCCGTGCACGCGCTGACAGAACCGCTGATAATACTCCGGCTCCGGGTGAATGAGGCTGTAAAATGAATCCGCGACCTCTCCGTCACGCACTATCACCACACCTACGGAGCACACGCTGGACGGCTGTTCGTTGGCCGTCTCGAAATCTATCGCTGCAAAATCAGTCATTATCGTTGCGTTTTTTTTGATGCATTCCTACAAAGTTAGTTATTTTATCCCGGGACATGGATGTTCTTTGAGGTTCTTATTTATGAGGCAGAGTCAAGAAGCAAGTGCAACATTACAATAAATTTTTGAAAAACTCGTC
>CAZTUQ010000043.1:0-13689 GCA_964616865.1 uncultured Muribaculaceae bacterium | reverse complement strand
CAGCCTCATTGCGGTCCTGAATGCGTCGGCGTTGCCGGTCCTGAGGATATTGTAGTGCGCTCTCCTTTCCCAAATAATCGCCTTTCTAACTCTTTGGTGGCATTTTAGTGGCGCATAGGCCGTACCCTTGTGGTTGGATTTTCAGGGTCTAAAAGTCGAGTGCTACATGCATGCTTCTTTTTGTGGAATTTACCGGATTATAAATCATTATCTGATTTTGCGTTTTGCTGGCTGAGGATTTTGGTGTGGAAGTAATGCAACGAAACATATCTTTGATAATCTCCGCCTCTTGACTTTGCGCGTCGATTGGAAAGAATTAAGTTCATATTATTACTGCCGAAATATACTATACACCTCCCCTCATCGGAATTTTTTTCTTCTTGTTTCCCATATTTGCCGTCGAGTTTCTCTTTGAAGTATTCGTATTGACTCTGTGCTTCGTTCTCATCGTCTTTATACAAGTCGTTATAGTTGCATGATAAGTGTATGCTATAAAACGCGCCATCGTCTGTAAAATCAAAATCCGCGAAATTCCATGTGCTTCCTGCAAATGATACATCACTGAATGTGACTATCTTTCCAATTGAAGTATATTCTTCATTTAAGAATGTGCCTTTGTTTCCGATTTGGTTGATTACGAACTGGAGCGATGAATATGATGTTCCCATTTTCATTCCGAAGAAAGTGTCTTGGATGACAGGGAACGGCTTGAGATAATAATCAGTTACGGCTGTCAATGAAATGTAGTAGATTCTGACAGAAGAGCATTGTCCGTCCTCCATGTGCTTGTCGAGAGTCAGCATTATATCATTGTTTTGAGATCCGATTCTTTCTACTCCCGGCTGGCTCTCTTGCGGAATCATCTCGTAATGTTGAGATAGTTCATTCTTTATCTCATCATATGCAGACTCTAATGTTTGCTCTGCGTTAGGGAGAAGATAAAAAGTTACGGCGATAAGGGTATCGTCTTTTAGTGTGAAGAAATAAGCCCGCGAATAAGTCTTTCCTTTATAGGTAATATTTTGAAAGATATTGATTAAGTAGCCTGGCTCGGCATCGTCAATACTGAGGGAGTCAATATAAGTTCCGTTGTCTCCGATTGCGGCTATCAATTGTTCTACGGTATATGTTTCGCCAAATCTGAGACCGAAGAATTCATTCGGAATGTCATGCTGTTGCGCTTTTGTGATTGTCGTTAATAACGAGAGTGCAAAGATAAGAAGGATTCGTTTCATTGTTATATATGGTTATTCAGTGCTCAAATATAACCAAATTGATGTAAACTCAATGAGTTTCTTACTCATCAAGTCTCCGATGTCGTAGGCTACGAACTCTGGAGTTGCAATGTCACGTACGATGTCCTCGGCGAGCATCCGAAATGCATCTATATCCACAACATTGTTTAAAACTCCATTGCTGTCCGGTAAAATTGTTATAAGTTTGACAATTAAAACAAGGCCGGTTCGGTAGAACCATTCCGTTCATTTAGATGAATGTGTGCACTGTAATAAATCAATGATTATGAGATGTAGAAGTATATTCTTGGTACTCACTCTGCTGGGCTGTAGTATGTTGGGCTCGTGCGGTGATGGTGGGGGCTCGCGTACAGGCACAAGGGAGGGGCGGCTTTCGGAGCAGCGCAGTTATGTCCGGCGTGTAGACACTCTCGGGCTGGTTGTCCTATATCCGGAGTTCGCGTCCGTGGATTTAGTATGCGGTCATGAGCCGGCAAAATCCGATTCTTCGGTCATCTTGTTTGCGGAGGCGGCATATACGGGACAATGTCTGGACCATTTTGACCATTTCAATGTCGCGGGGGACCATGTTTCGGCAGGGGAGAGGCACAAAGGTTTCCGTTGCCGGAGGAATACGGGCGCATTCGTCTACTATGGCGATGGGACCTGGGAATTCTGCCACAAGGATTATTCGCACAAACTGGATAAGGCGGCAGCCGGAGGAGGTGCCGCATTCGGCCAGGAACTCATAATACATGACGGCAGGCTTGTCACCACACCGCGCAAGGACAGCAATGTGAATCAGTTCCGGGCATTGTGCGAGCATAATGGCAGACTGTGCATAATAGAATCCGACCGCGTGCTGACTTTCGGGGATTTCCGCCGCAAACTGACGCAGTATGAGGTCTCCGAAGCGATATATCTGGATATGGGGGCGGGCTGGAATTATGCATGGTACCGTGACGGTGACACAGTCCGGGAACTGCATCCGCGACAGCATGGATATTGCACCAACTGGATTACATTCTACAAATAAGTGCCGTTGAGCGTTGCCTGGCAGTCGGATTCGGTTGGAAAGTGTCTGCCGTCAGGATTTTATTTGTGCTCTTTTCTTTGCTTACCGGCATTCTGCCAGGAGCCCTGGTCTATATCATATTGGCGTTCGTCATCCCCGGAGAGGCTGAATACGATTGGTATGATTATCATGATGACACCTCAGGCAGTCGTAATGCGGCAGTCCTGACAACTGTCTCGATTTTTTTGTAAATTTGCAGTTTGCGAGGCTTGACGGGGTCTCGTTGTCGTCCGTGCGCAGGCCTTGTCGGCATGCCTGGCGGGCAAAATATGAAAAAACAATCGCCAATGGCAGAAGAAATCGAGAATACCCAGAATCCGGCGGCATACGATGACGCCAACATCCGCACACTTGACGGTCTTGAACATATCAGGCGCCGCCCCGGAATGTATATCGGACGTACCGGAGACGGCCGTAATCCAGGAGACGGCATCTATGTGCTGCTCAAAGAGATAGTAGATAACTCCATTGACGAATTCTCGATGGGTTTCGGCAAGCAGGTGCAGGTGAACATTACGGACGGCAAGTCGGTGGAGGTGAGGGACTTCGGGCGCGGAGTGCCGCTCGATTCCGTCGTGCTGGCGACCAGCGTCCTGAACACCGGCGGTAAATTCGACACCAAGGGCTACAAAAAATCAGTGGGTCTCAACGGTGTCGGTACCAAGGCCGTGAATGCATTGTCAGAGACATTCTATATCCGTTCGCATCGCGATGGCGAGTGCTCATGGGCGTTGTTTAAATACGGCAAGCTGGATTCGAGCGGCAAGGAGCCTACCAAGGAGAAGAACGGCACACTCGTGAGTTTTACTCCGGATCCGAGCATTTTCGCAGGATACGAGTACAATATGGACTATGTGGAGACCATGGTCAAGAACTATTCTTACCTCAAACAAGGTCTCACACTGGTGCTCAACGGCACCACATACAAGTCGGAGAACGGTCTGCTCGATCTCGTCAATGACAACCTCAGCGAGGCGCCTCTCTATCCGCCCATTCATCTCTCGGGGGAGGACATAGAGATAGTCATGTCCCATGGCAATGCCTATGGCGAGAATATTTCCTCATTCGTCAACGGACAGAATACCCGTGACGGAGGTACGCATCTGGCGGCATTCCGCGAAGCGGTGGCCAAGACGCTCAAGGAATTCTTTAAAAAGAACTATGCGCCGGAGGACTGCCGCCAGGGCATAGTCGGAGCCATAAGCATACAGATACAGGAGCCTAACTTTGAGGGGCAGACCAAGACAAAACTCGGCTCTACATATATGTGGGAGACGCAGGAGAGGGACGACAATGGCATGATGAAGCAGGACATAGGCCCTACGATACGCAGTTTTGTCAATGAGTTCATATCCCGCGAGCTGGAAAACTATCTCCTGAAGCACAAGGAGATATGCCCCGTCATCGAGGACAAGATCAAGGCCTCGCAGCAGGAGCGTGAGGAGATTTCCGGCATACAGAAGAAGACGCGCGAAAAAAACAAGCGTGCCAATGTCTACAACCGCAAGCTCCGCGATTGCAAGTATCATTTCAACGACAAGATTACTGCCAAGACACAGGACTTCATAGATCGTTCGAGTATTTTCATCACGGAGGGAGACTCTGCGAGCGGTACCATTACAAAGGTGCGCAACGCCAATTATCAGGCGGTGTTTTCCCTGAGGGGCAAGCCTATCAATTCGTTCAAGGAGAGCCGCAAGAAGGTGGCTGAGAACGAGGAGCTGACCCTGCTCATATCCGCTCTCGGCGTGGAGGACGACCTTGAAAACCTGAGGTACAACAATATCATCGTCGCGACCGATGCCGATGATGATGGCATGCATATCAGGATGCTGGTGCTGACATTCTTTATGAAGTACTATCCGGACCTCATACGCCGCGGACATGTGCATATACTCCAGACGCCGCTTTTCCGCGTGCGCAACAAGAAGAAGACCCTCTACTGCTATTCTCCGGAGGAAAAGGAGGCGGCTGTCGAGACTATAGGCAACGGCGTGGAAATCACCCGGTTCAAGGGGCTCGGAGAGATTAACGACACGGAGTTTGTGGACTTCATAGGTGAGGGGATGAGACTGGACCTGGTCCAGCTCGCTGACGAGGAGTCCATCGCCGACATCATGACATTCTATATGGGGGACAATACCATCGACAGGCAGAACTTCATACGCGAGAATCTGCGTTCCGAGGAGGAACTCGAGGATGTCAATCTGTAGCAGGGTGTTGGATTTGTCGCATATTATGACTACATTTGCAGGCTTTTCCGTGTGAACGGAATGCTTTTTAATATCAATCAATTATCAATTAAAATGTTAAAACAGTACGAAACCGTTTTCATTGCAACTCCCGTTTTGTCTGAGACCCAGATGAAGGAAGCGGTTGCCAAGTACACTTCGCTCATCAAGGACAACGGTGGCGAGATTGTGTACGAAGAGGATTGGGGACTCAAGACCCTCGCTTATCCTATCCAGCACAAGACATCAGGATTCTATTACCTGATTGAGTTCAAGGCTGAGCCTGAGTTCGTTGCAACACTTGAGACCCAGTATCATCGTGACGAGCGTATCATCCGCTTCCTCACAGTCGCTCTCGACAAGGATGCTATTGCATACGCAGAGAAGCGCAGGAACAACAAGAACGCCAAGGCAGCTGCTCCCGTACAGGAGGAGGCCGCTCCCGTAGCGGAAGTCGAACCCGCAGAAACCACCAAGGAGGACTAAATCATGGCAAACGTAGAGAACAACGAAATCCGTTACCTCAACCCTCCTACCGTTGAGGTTCGCAAGAAGAAATACTGCCGTTTCAAGAGAGCCGGCATCAAGTATGTTGATTACAAGGATCCTGAGTTCCTCAAGAAGTTCCTCAATGAGCAGGGCAAGATTCTTCCCCGCCGCATCACCGGCACTTCGCTCAAGTTCCAGCGCAAGGTAGCACAGGCCGTCAAGCGTGCCCGCTCCCTCGCATTGCTCCCTTATGTGACTGACCTTCTTAAATAATTGAGAGTTATGAAGATTATCCTGAAAAAAGAAGTCGCCAATCTCGGCGAGGCCGGAGAGGTGGTCGAGGTGAAGACCGGTTACGCTCTCAATTATCTTGTTCCCCAGGGCTATGCCACTGTCGGTACTGCATCCGCTCTCAAGCAGCATGCAGAGACTCTCCGCCAGAGGGCTCACAAAGAGGCTAAACTCGTTGCTGACGCACAGGCATTCGCTGCCAAGATTGAGGCTGTTGCAGTCAAACTCAGCGCCAAGGTCAGCGAGAACGGCAAGCTCTATGGCTCCGTCACTGCTGCTCAGGTTGCAGAGGCTCTTGCCGCCCAGGGCATCGAGGTCGAGAAGCGCCACATCAATGTTCCTGAGATCAAGGAAGTCGGTGAGTTCGAGGCGAAAGTCAAATGCTACAGGAATGTTTCCGCGACTCTCAAGGTCGTTGTCGAGGCTGAGTAAGCATTCAAACTCATACTATAATGGACGATCGGAGTTTCCGGTCGTCTTTTTTTTATTCCCAAGGCAATGTGTCTGGGGATGGCTGCTCCCTGCAACTTATGTCGGAACTTCGATTATGGTCGGGCAGCCTTCTTCACGACGTGCAGTTCGATGACCTTGCCTGACTCATCGGCAATCTCGAAGCCGTCTATGCCCTCTCTGCCGGTGATGCGGCCGAATGTCAGCCCGTTCCTGCCCTTGACGGTGTTTTTTGCGGCCGCGAGTGCTTCTTCGCGGTCTGCGTATGCAAATGTTATTGCCCGGTCTCTTCTGCTCTGATGCCTTGCATCTTCCTCCTGCTCCATTTTCCTGTCATAGTCTCTGTCCCATTCACGCAGGTATGCCATGCGCTCATCGTCCTGGAAGAGGGATAGTTGCTCGGCCCTGTCGTGTGTGAGGTGGTAGACTCCGACTCCGACCTGCCGCAGTGGAGTGACTCCGTCCCAAAGATTTGATATTATGCGCCTGGCTTCGTCAAGAATCACGCCGGTCACATCGCTCGGCTGCTTCATTACGCTCTGCCTGGAATGTATCTCGAAGTCCCGGGTCTTGATGAAAGCGGAGACTCCGTATGCGCGTACATCGTCCTTGCGGATGCGGTGTGCCACTTCTACAGTGGCCTTGAACAGTTCGCGGTCCAGGGCCTGTACCTGCGTGATGTCCCTGCGGAATGTCCGTTCGCTGCTGTAGCTCTTGGCGTCTTCCTCTTCTGTATTGACAGGGCTGTCGTCTATGCCGTTTGCGCAGGCATGCAGTTGCTCCGCAGCCCTGCGCCCTGTGATTGCTGTCAGGGACATCATGCCGACTGTGGCCAGTTTGCCTATAGTGTCAATGCCGCTTGCCGACAGGCGAGCTTCGGTCTTTCTTCCTACCCAGAGCAGGCTTCTCACCGGGAGCGGCCACATCTTGTCGGCAATCTCTTCCGGCCATAGCGTGTGCACCTTGTCGGGCTTTTCAAAATCCGAAGCCATCTTTGCGAGCAGTTTGTTGGAGCTGACGCCGACATTGACAGTGAATCCGAGGCTGTTTCTGATGCGGTCGCGTAGTGCGTATGCCGTCTGTACAGGGTCTTTCCCGTCCAGATGGCCGGTCATGTCGAGAAAGCATTCGTCTATGGAGAATTGCTCGAGGGTGGGGGAGAATGCCCTGCAAATCGCGATAAAGTCATTTGAGCAGGTGCGGTACCATTCCCAGTCGCCTCTGACGATGACGAGGCCGGGACATTTGCGCAGCGCCATGGATATGGGTTCTCCCGTGCTGATGCCGAATTTCCCTGCGGGAATGGATTTGGCGGAGACTATGCTGCGCCTGTCCGACGGGTCTCCGGACACCGCGCTCGGCGCGAGACGGATGTCCTGACCGCCTGCAGCCAAAATCTTGACCGCTGACCATGACACAAACGCGCTGTTGACGTCTATATGGAATATGACCCTATTGTGCTGTACCGCTGCCATCCAGATAATCATTCTCGCCGGGCATGCCCCGTCATTCATTTGGCAATTTAAGCAAAATCTATCTCTTTCGTGCGCCGGATTTTCTTGTTGGCCTTTTGCGGCGGGCATTGAGATTGACGAATGTGGTCTCTTGATAGTCACAGCCGTATTTCTCGTTGGAGCATACAAGGACAGAATAAGGGTTGCCGTTGACAGCGATACCTTTCTTGACTGTCAAGATGCGGCCGCAATGGCATTTAGGACATCGCTCAGACTTGGGGATTTCGGTATTCTTCTGTGATTCAACTTGAGGAGTATATACAAACTCTTTGACGAATGGCGATGGGTTGTTTTCGTCATAAAGTACCCAGGTGTGTTTCTTCGCGCGGGTGATGCCGACATAGAAGACGCGCCGTTCTTCGCTGTAGGCGTAAGCGTCAGGTTCGCTCAGGACATACTTCAAAATCGGACTGTCTGCAATATCTGCAGGAAATCCCATTGTGCCGCCATTGCAGTTTAGCAGTATTATGTAGTCGCATTCCAATCCTTTTGATTGGTGGACTGTCATGAAGGTCATACGGCGCTGTTTGTAGTTTACAAATGATTGTCGGCCTGTCTGGGTGACCTTAAGGGCGGTATTCTTTAAGACATTGACATCAAAAGAGTATCTGCCGAGCAAAAGGATTTCTTTATCTTGAGGGATCTGGTCTGCGATGCGCATTATGTTTTCTGCAATATCAGTTCTATTGTCAGTAGGTATGAAATCTATTAATGTTTCGGCATCCGGTATGAAAGAATGGACATTCTTGGGCTCTTGCTCAGGATTGGCGAGGATAAATTTTGAGGACTCCTTAATGGCTGGCTCTCCAAAGCGGTAGGTGGTTTCCATCAAACATTTCTTTGTGTAACCGAAATAGTCCTCAAAATGCTTGAATAAAGCCATGTCGCTCCCTGCGAACCTATAGATTGATTGCCAGTCATCCCCCACGCAGAAGAGTTTTGTAAGCGGATTCTTCTGGCGAAGAGACTGCAGGAACCGGTATCGGTCTTTGGATATGTCTTGGAATTCATCAACGAGAATGTACTCATATCCATGTACATGCCCATTATTACAAAGTTCTGTGGCTTGAATGATGGCATCTGTAAAGTCAATCTCTCCATGCTCTTTTTCCATCTTCTGATAGGCATTGATAAAGGGGATGGCAATCTCATTCAGAGTAATGCGGTCCTGTCCTTTGTTTGCCTGACGTTTGATTGCTTCCAGCGATGCGTCTTGTGACTTGAAAAGGAAGTTGAAGGAAGAAAGCATGGACAAAATGTTTTCCTCCTGGCGTCCTAATTCCCAGGACAGATTTTGTGCGCCGGGCGCAGAAAAGACGGCTCCTTGTTGTTTAAGTTGCTTGGATAGCGAGTCGAATACATCGCCTCTGTGAAATCCGGCACTGGAAGTTTCTAAAAGGATAGTGCCTTTGTCTCTATGTAATTGTCTTTTCCATTTAATGCCGTCTTGATATTTATGCTCCTCTTCCGAAGAGAACCATGGCGGGCAATGTCCGGATTCATTGACGGCAAAGTGTTCAAGGTAGATTCGTTTTGAGCGTCCGCCTGCCTTGTCGATATAGATGGAAAAATCAGGGCAATACTGTCGGTGATCCGCATCAGCGGTATTGTGTTCATATTTCTCCTCGTAACGGAACTTGATACCTCTTGAACCAAGAAAATCGCATATCTGGCTTTCTTCATCAGATTTGCAGAATACAGGCCGGCCGTCCATGTCCTTGAAGTAAGCCTGAATGCCGTACTTTTGACGGTCTATCATATAATCCTGCATGGAGGAATACTGAAACTGGTCCCTCATTTTGTACCGGGCTCTGAGTATATAATCAGTTACTGCGGCTCTGAATCTGGAGTTGTCTTTAAATAATTGCCGGTATACCTGTAGTGGGAAATCATTTGCGGTGAAAGTTGGCTTTACTCCGGTGGCGTCACCGATGATTTCGAGGGCAAGTTTATGGAAAGTGCGGCATTTCAGCGATTTCTCTCCCAGGCGTTCAGAGAGGGATTCCGCGGCTTTTCTTGTGAAAGTAATGAGAAGTATTTTTTCAGGAGATACTTTTTGAATGTCTATAAGGTAACGGACTTTGCCAACGGTTGTCATAGTTTTCCCGCTGCCTGCGCTGCTGATGACTAAGACATTGTCCTCTAATGAGACTACCGCCTTTCGCTGTTGCTCGTCTAAAGGGTATGCCAATACTTTATCAAAGTATTCAGAGCATCTGTCGAGTTCATTTTGAATAAAGTGCTTATTGTTAGAGTCTTTATGGGACTTGGTATCGGACATGGCTTTGTAGAAGCGAGCAAACAATTCTTTATGTGGGGATTCTTTCAGTTCTTTGCTTGAAATGATGCCCTTTACCTCTTGGAATAGGGGTTGGTATTTAATCTCTATGGTTTTACGCTCGGATTCTGTGATATAGTGGCTGTAATTGTAATATGAACCGATTTCGGCGAATGCAGAATCAACTTCTGAAGAAATGCGGGCGATTGTTTCTAAAATTCTTTTTCTCGCTTTTTTACTTTGTATTCTGCAGGCAGTTACCATTGCCCCTGTAATGATAACAGTAATAAGTATTATGATAGAGTGCGGCATGCTGTGGTGCTTGTGTCAATTTCAATTCCTCTTGGTCCTATATGCAAGATTACGCAAAAATGCTGGAATAACCGAATGTGCGGCTGCGGTTTCAGGGCACATGTTGGCGCATTTGGATTCGCGGAATCGTATGTGGCAAGACTTAAGGCTGCGTTGGCCGCCTATACACAGTTGTTGTCGCATAATTGCTGAGCGATATGCTGTGTTTATTGAGTGTTCATGTAGCCTTTGTCCGCTTTATTCAGAGTGCATATCTATAGCCGGAGTTGATGGCCATTACATCGTACCATCGTCGATGTCGGTCAGGTCCTTTAGTGTTACTCCCAGGGCGTTACTGATTCTCCAGAGTGATCTGACGGTCGGATTTGTATTCCCGTTTTCGATGCGTGAGAGGTTGGGCTTTTCCATGTCGCACTCATCCGCCAGAGCCTGCTGCGTCAGATTTTTGGCCTGACGCAACTCCTTGATTTTCTTGCCGATGAGTACGAATGTTTCAGCCTCGGTCATTTTGTTATGTCTATGTTGCGTGATAAAGAAAATGTATTATATTTGCACTGTGGTTATCATAGATGATACCGTTGCGATGAGAGGCAGATAGCCAATCATTTGCCGGATTTGCTTAAACGAATGACTAACTTATTTAGATTATGGAAAAACTTTACATTTCTCCTGAGATGGTCATCTTGGAGATGTCTCAAGAGGGCGTGGTCTGCGCCAGTGGCAGTACAGAACCTGTATATGAGGTTGGTGGTGAATGGTGAATGCTTAATGTCATGAAAAAGTCTTTGCTGTCAGTTCTGTTGGCGTCAATTGCATTCTACGGGTGCCAAGTCGAAGAACTTAACGATATTGAAACTGTCAGGTCGAAAAGTGTTTTTACTGCTACTATCGAGGACAATTACTCGTCGGGTACGAAGACATCACTCGGTACTAATGGCGATGTCCTATGGAAAAAGGGAGACCGGATCAGCGTTTTCAAGGCGAATACCGTGAATCGTCCATTTCAAGTGAGCGATGATTCTAACGGTAAGACAGAAGCGACCCTTGAGGAGGTTGCGAGCCCCGGTGGTCTGGTTACCGGAACGGATATTGGGACAAATATCGCCTTTTATCCTTATGCGCCAGATGCTTATATTGTGAAATCTGGAGACGTCTTTTATATCAGAGGCGTAACTATTCCTGCTGTTCAGAGCTATTCTGCATCGAGTTTTGGAAATGGGGCATTCCCGATGGCTGCAGTTGCGGAGTCTGCGGATGATACGAACCTTAGATTCAAGAACATTCTCGGTGGAATCAAACTCCAACTCAGAGGAAACAACAAGATACAATCTATAAGAATTAGGGGAAATAACAATGAGATTCTGTGTGGCACGGCTGATATTGATGTTAGTAATTTGGTGGATATATCTCTGACAGATTTGTCAGCAACTACCGTGACTCTGGATTGTGGTGATGGGGTGCAATTAGATCCCAGTACAGCGACATCCTTTATCATAGCATTGCCTCCGGTGTATATGCCTGGTGGCTTTAACATCAAAATCACGGATACCGATGGTCATGATATGGATATATTCGCTAATAAGCCGCAGACCGTAATGCGCTCATGCCTGCTTGTGATGCCGGAAATGGAATATCAAGGTGTGGATTATCTGAATGAGCCATTTACAATCACATCTATAGGGGAGACCTCTGTGCAGCTGGCGAATTTTTATTCGGATTTTTTGGGGGTGTCTCTTGAGTATAGGACATGTAATAGTGCATGGATGCCATATTCGGGGCAAGTCGTAGAATTAACTGCTGGAGCATCCTTTCAACTTAGGGCTGGGGAAGTGGAGAATAAGGTATTTTCTTCAGGATATCATAGGCTCAGTATCAGAGCAGAGGGAACAGGGTATATTGATGCCTCGGGGAATATAATGTCTTTGTTGGATAGGACATTACAAAGCACATCTCTGCCTGTTAATTGTTTTCGGGGATTGTTTTATAGCTGCTATAAATTGAATGATGCCTCTTGCCTCAAGTTGCCCGCTACGACAATAGCAGATAGTTGTTATATGCACATGTTCTTCAATTGCAAGAATTTGACTGCTGCTCCCGAGTTGCCAGCGACGACTTTGAGTACATCTTGCTATTCAATGATGTTCGGTGATTGTAAAAGTCTTACTGTAGCTCCAGAATTACCTGCAACTGTTTTAAGCGAAAGTTGCTATGAGGATATGTTTTACCACTGTACAAGTTTAATAGATGCTCCAAAATTGCCAGCAGTTAGTCTGCCTCGTGATTGTTATTTGGGTATGTTTCGCGGCTGTACGAGTCTGATTACTGCACCTCAATTGCCGGCTACTACCTTGGCTTCTAGTTGTTACTTTGCTATGTTCGCCGGCTGTATGAGTCTAACGACAGCCCCGGAACTGCCGGCAATGAATTTGGCCGGTAGCTGTTATGCGGGTATGTTTAGTAGCTGTACAAGTTTGGTAGTACCTCCAGAGTTACCAGCAGTTAACTTATCTACTTATTGTTATGCTCATATGTTTCAAGGCTGTGCAAGTTTGATTATGGCACCTAGATTGCCCGCGAGGTCATTGCGTGGAGAATGCTATAAAAAGATGTTTTCGGGCTGTGTTAGTCTCATATCGGCCCCCGAGTTGCCATCAATTAGTGTGCCTTCTTACTGTTATGCAGGGATGTTTGAGGGGTGTATAGGCTTAACTACTGCCCCTAAACTACCAGCTACAGATTTGGCAAAATGCTGTTATGAAAGGATGTTTGCTGGATGTGCTAACCTGAACTATGTAAGGGCACGATTTAAGACAATGCCAGGAGATAATTGTACAAAGAACTGGCTTGAGGGTGTCTCAAGCGCAGGAACATTTGTCAAGAACCGCGATGCTACTTGGGATGTGACAGGCGCATCCGGCGTACCCGATGGGTGGACGATTGTTAAGGAATAATGTGTTGATATAGTTCCAAAGCACGCACCTCAATGGCATTGGTGTATTAGTCTGCCGCAGCAGTTTTTTCTGCTGTGGCAGATATTTTATTCGAAATACAGATTTTGCCCAGGAAGTACTTGAACGGCAAAAGGGCACCCCTTGCGCTTGAAACAGTATTTGAAATTATGTAAAAGAGAGTATTTCAGAGCAAAATACTCGGGACGAATTAAGAATAGCTATCTGCTCTACGCCCGCTCTGTCCGCCATGCCATAAACATTTAAGGCTCAATGTCTTTTGCGAGTTGTTGTGTGGAGAGCACACACTCAATAGAGTGTAATTGTTAATCTGTGGAGCATGGCAAGCAGACTTTGCGCCTTTAAAGTGAACCAGATATTGAATTTCTTCGGCAGCGAAGTCTGTTTTGTGACAATGACTGAAATGGGTGAGTGATTAAACAGGTGGCTGTATAAAATACCAATCAGCCCCATTGATTGTACCGCCAAAGGCGGGGAGCGTTCCGGACAATAATCTGAATAATCTTTGAGACTGACCGATAAGTCTTTGACTTTGAGGTTGTTCTTGTTTGTCTTTTGTGCCCTTTTCAAGCCGGGTTCTGCATAAGAACTCGGCTTAACAACAGTGAACATTGATAAATATAATGGGTGTGAAACAGACATTAAACAGATATAAAGATTTTTGGAGTTTACTTCCTAAGAATGTTGAGGCAAATCTAAAATTCGCAAAAGAGGTTGCGGCAGGAGATACTATGCACCAATATTATTTTTTTTGGTGAGTATAGCAAACCTATTTTAAGTTGGATAATTGTGTGCTCGTGCATGGCAGATGTTATGAAAATGTCACGGCGGTGGTGTCTCCCGAA
>CAZTUQ010000042.1:0-13900 GCA_964616865.1 uncultured Muribaculaceae bacterium | reverse complement strand
TATGGATATACAACTGAAACCCAATTGCAGATATGCCCTGCTGGTGCCTACCAGCATGGGTCTGCGCCTCACTCCGGATGCCGGGCAGCCCGTTCACAGCAGTGATAGCTTCAAGTTGCAGGCTACCAGCGCGGAGACCAATGTCGCGAGTATCTCATCATATCTCGGACTTCCGGTCAAGGTGCTGACGGCATTTGTCAAGGGCAGCCCTTTTGCGGCGTTCATCAAGTCTGATCTCAAATCGCGCGGAATGGACTATGAGGGCCCGGAAGTGGAGCAGGGAGGACCTTGGGGGTACCGTCATCAGATCAATATCGCAGACAGCGGATACGGCTCACGCGGACCACGGGTATGGAATGACCGTGCCGGTGAGGTGGGGCGCACCTTGTCTGTCGAGGATTTCGATCTCGAACGCATATTCGGAGAGGAGGGCGTGCAGGTTGTCCATCTGTCCGGCCTAATCGGGGCGCTGAGCCCGGAGACCGGCCGTTTCTGCCTGGAAATCGCCCGCGCCGCCCGTAAATACGGCACACGCATCAGTTTCGATCTCAACTACCGCGCCTCTTTCTGGGCAGGCAGGGAGCAGGAACTGCGTGCGATATTCTCGGAAATAGCCTCTTATGCCGATGTGCTTATCGGCAACGAGGAGGACTTCCAGCTCTGCCTCGGCATCGAAGGCCCTGAGGCCGGCGGCAAGGACATCGCGGCCAAGATTGACAGTTTCAAGGAAATGATAGGCCGCGTCAAGGCGCAGTATCCTGCCGCACAGGTCTATGCGACCACTCTGCGTCAGGTAAACAATACCAACAGCCACAACTGGGGCGCAATCATGCGCGAGGGCGACGAGTGGCATGTCATCATGCCGCGCGAAATCCATGTGCTCGACCGCATAGGTGGCGGAGACGGATTTGTCGGCGGTCTGCTGTATGGTATTCTCCGTGGCTGGAGCGGTGAGGATTGTGCCCACTTCGGATGGGCGTGCGGCGCGCTTGCCACCACATTCCTGACGGATTATGCCCAGCCTGCCGATGAGGAGCAGGTCTGGAGCGTATGGGAGGGCAATGCCAGGGTCAAAAGATAGTAGAAGCCATGCTATATTTCAGCAGAGGTTCCAAGGCGGACAATATCACGGCCGATGAGGTGAGGGCGGCCCTGAATGGGGTGTTTGACGCTCTCGGACAAAAGAAGCGTGTGATGGCCATTCCGCCGGATATCACGCGGCTCAACAGCTATGCCGGTCCGATAACGGAGATGGCGGACGACTATTACGGTGATATACTGACGGATGTCATGCCGGCGCTGGGTACGCATTCGCCTATGACATCGGAACAGATACGGGCGATGTTCGGGCATGTGCCGGAGAGCAAGTTCCGCGTCCATGACTGGCGCAATGACGTGCGTACCATAGGCGTTGTGCCCGGTGAATATGTCAAGGAAGTCTCCGAGGGCAGTCTGGACTATGACATGGAGGCGCAGGTAAACAAACTCCTGCTTGATCCTTCGTTTGACCTGATCCTCTCTATAGGTCAGGTCGTGCCTCACGAGGTCATAGGCATGGCGAACTATACCAAGAACATATTTGTGGGTGTAGGCGGCTCGGACTTCATAAACAAGAGCCATTTCATCGGAGCCTCTTATGGTCTGGAGCGTATCATGGGGCGTGCCAAGTCTCCGGTACGCGATGTCTTTGAATACGCCAGGACGCATTTCGCGCAGGAGATACCTATAGTCTATATACTTACGGTGAGGGCCTTTGACGAGGCTGCCGGAGGTATGGTGACGCGGGGACTCTTTGTCGGAGACGACTTCGAGTGTTTCCGTCTGGCGGCAGAACTCTCGCTGGAAGTCAATTTCATAATGGTGGACCACCCGATACGCAAATGTGTGGTATATCTCGATCCGGAGGAGTTCAAGAGTACATGGCTCGGCAACAAGAGCGTTTACCGTACCCGTATGGCACTTGCTGATGGTGCAGAACTGATAGTGCTTGCCCCTGCCCTACGGGAGTTCGGAGAAGATCCGACAATCGATACCCTCATACGCAAATACGGTTATAAGGGGACACCGCACACTCTCCGCTGTACAAATGAGAATGCCGATCTCCAGGCCAATCTGGGAGCGTCGGCGCACCTCATACACGGCTCCTCGGAGGGGCGTTTCTCCATTACCTATTGCCCCGGAGCGGATATGTCCCGGGAGGAGATAGAGGGCGTGGGATACAATTATTGCAGTTATGCGGAGATGTCGGGGCGTTATTCTCCCGAAAAACTGCATGACGGCTGGAATACAATGCCTGATGGGGAAGAAATCTATTATATATCCAATCCTGCGCTCGGACTCTGGGCGCATAGGGACAGATTCAAGGATTGACAGTCATGAAGATAGTTTGTGATGACAAGATTCCATTCCTGAGGGGAGTGCTGGAGCCTTATGCGGAGGTGGTGTATTTGCCCGGCAAGGCAACTGACGCTGGAACGGTCAGGGACGCAGATGCGCTTATAACCCGTACGAGGACTATATGCGACAGCCGTCTGCTGGAGGGCTCTGGTGTCAAGGTCATAGCGACGGCGACAATCGGATTTGACCATATAGATACAGAATGGTGCGAGAGTCACGGCATAGTGTGGCGCAACGCCCCGGGATGCAATTCCTGGTCGGTCAAGCAGTACATTGCATCACTGCTTGTCACGCTGGCGAAAATGCACGGATTCAGCCTTGAAGGCAAGACTCTCGGGGTGGTCGGTGTCGGCAATGTCGGCTCCAAGGTCGCTGAGGTCGCTCGTCTGCTCGGTATGAATGTCCTACTCAATGACCCTCCGCGCGCACGCAAAGAGGGTGCGTCGGCATTTGCCAGTCTCGATGAGCTGGTGAGCCGCAGTGACATAATCACCCTGCATGTGCCTTTGGAGAGGGAAGGAGATGATGCGACATGGCATCTTTTCGACGAGAAGCGCATCGCTTCGATGAATGCCGGGCAGATATTGATCAATTCCTCCCGTGGTCCGGTCGTGGACAATCAGGCGCTGAAGCATGCGCTGCAGGAGCATCGTCTGCTCGGGGCCGCTCTCGATGTATGGGAAGATGAGCCCGGAATCGATCCCGAGCTGGTGCGTCTGCTCGACATCAGCACTCCTCACATAGCGGGGTATTCCGCTGACGGCAAGGCAAATGGCACTACAGCGGCCGTGCGTACTGTCGCGGAGGTGCTTGGACTGCCTCTTGCGGAATGGAAAGTCACTTCTCTGCCGCAGCCGGAGCAGCCGCTGTCGTTTGCAATAGATGCAGAGGGCAAGAGCGCAGAAGAGGTGCTGGCCGAAGCGATATTGTACACATACGACATCAAGGAGGACAGCGAACGCCTGCGTGCCGATCTCGGGGCATTCGAGCGTCTGCGTGGCGATTATCAGATACGCAGGGAGTTTTCCGCATTCGAACTGCATCTGTCCGGTGCATCGGATGGTGTCGCACAGCGTCTGTCGGATATGGGATTCAATGTCGTAAAGCAGTAACGGCCTTGCAATTATTTGTGAATAAATGAATTAATAATATAGTGTGAATTATGAAAGCAGTTTCAGACATAGGTCTTATCGGTCTCGCCGTGATGGGAGAGAACCTGGTGCTCAATATGGAGAGCAAGGGATTCCATGTGAGCGTGTTCAACCGTACGGTGGAGAAGGTGGACAAATTCATCAACGGGCGCGGTGCCGGCAAGAATATCTACGGTGCGCATTCTCTTGAGGACCTGGTATCGTCTCTCAAGTCGCCTCGCAAGGTATTCCTCATGGTCAAGGCTGGACAGGCGGTCGATGATTTCATCGATAAACTCATACCGCTGCTCTCTCCCGGAGATATCATCATTGACGGCGGCAATACCCATTTCCCCGATACGGCACGCCGCACGGAGTATGTGGAGAGCAAAGGCCTGCTGTATGTGGGCACAGGAGTATCCGGTGGCGAGGAGGGTGCGCTCAAAGGACCGAGCATGATGCCCGGAGGCTCTCCTGCTGCGTGGGAGCATGTCAAGCCCATTTTCCAGAGCGTATGTGCCAAGGTCGAGGATGGCAGCCCCTGCTGCGACTGGGTTGGCCAGGGCGGTGCAGGACATTTCGTCAAGATGGTGCACAACGGTATAGAATATGGTGATATTCAGCTTATTTGCGAGTGTTATCAGATCATGAAAGACTACCTCGGCATGAGCAATGAGGAGATGCACGAAGTATTCGCGGAGTGGAACAAAGGCGATCTGGACAGTTATCTGATAGAGATTACCCGTGACATTCTCGCCAAAAAGGATGAGAACGGTGAATATGTTCTTGACTGCATCCTGGATACCGCCGGTCAGAAAGGTACAGGCAAGTGGACGGCAGTCTCCGCTCTTGACGAGGGCGTGCCTCTGACTTTGATTGCAGAGTCTGTGTTTGCCCGTTGCCTCTCCGCGCAGAAAGACGAGAGGGTAGTGGCTTCCGGCATTCTCGAGGGGCCTCGCGGTGTCAGATTTGAGGGAGACAGGGCAGCATTCCTTGAGAAACTGCGCAAGGCTCTCTTCTCCGCCAAGGTCGTTTCTTATGCGCAGGGTTATGCGCTCATGCGTGCTGCCGCAGCCGAATACGGCTGGGATCTCAATTACGGTGGCATCGCACTGATGTGGAGGGGTGGCTGCATTATCCGTAGCGTGTTCCTCGGCAAGATCAAGGAAGCATTCGACAAGAATCCCGCTCTCGCGAATCTCCTGCTCGATTCTTATTTCCAGGGTAAACTCGCTGACTATCAGGGCAGTTGGAGAGAGGTGGTGGCGCAGGCTATAGTCGCCGGTATCCCCGTGCCGACACTCTCCTCCGCGCTCGAATACTATGACGGCTATCGTTGCGACAGGCTGCCGGCTAACCTCCTGCAGGCCCAGCGCGACTACTTCGGTGCGCATACATACGAGCGCGTAGACCGTCCCCGCGGCGAATTCTTCCACACCAACTGGACGGGCCATGGCGGTGACACCGTCGCAGGCACCTACACCGCCTGACGCTATTTGGCATTTAATCGAATAAAGAGGAGTTCCAAACGGGACTCCTCTTTCGTTGTTTTTTTAGGAAGATATCGGCGCTATGGTATATTGTTTTCGTAATCAATTTTGTATATTGTCACTATAGGGGTTATACAATGGATGACGATAAAATAAATAAAGGACGCTATGTCCTTGGGATGAGAATCAAGAGTCATAACGATGGAAAAGCCGATGAAAGATATGGCTTGCATAAGATTCCTGTGGAGTGTTTATATGCAAAGGCATTAGAGCAGATTGGAGAGCAGGAGTCGTATATTGAAGAACTGGAGGAGAGGATAAAGACATTAGAAAAGGAAATGGGCGCAGTGGCAGAGCGGGAGCGTGTTCTTTTGTTACGCGAAATCAAGAAAGAAGCCATAGCGGAGGCTCGAAAAACCCAGTACTATCAAAAACTTGAAGGCAAATTGTCAGAACAGGGTAGGCAAATCCGCCATTTGCGAAGCCTCTGTGTAGACCTTATCAATGAGGTGGCACGACTTAACGGGTGGTTGCTGCCCCAAGGCGAGTCGGGATTAAGCCCGGGTGTGGAAGAGGCGGCGGGGGAGTGAGCTGACCAGGACGATGCCGAGTACGATGGCGGCGGTGACGGAGAGCGCGCTGACGCCACTGTGCAACGCAAGCGGCATCCTGTTGGAGACGAGGAAGAATGTCGTCCAGAATATGCCTCCGCCCGGAATCATCGGAAATATCCCCGTGATGAGAAATACCGTCTCCGGAGTCCTGAACCACACGGCGAAGAGCCGCGCCATGAGCATTACCACAACGGTAGCGAAGAATGTCGAGCCGGTGATGCCCAACACTGTCCCTCCGGAGAGCAGCAGGTAGCAGGTCCAGCCCACCGTCGCTACTATTGCCGAATACAGGTACCGGTTTCTCTGTACTCCGAATAGCACTGCAAATCCCAAGGTGCCTCCGAATGCGGCGAGCATCTGGAACGGCAGCGTGCCCGTCAGCGGATCCGGTTCTGTGCCGTTTACCGCTATCATCGTGCCCCCGAACAGATATACAGATATAAATGTGATTGCCACTCCTGCGGCTATGCAGAAAAACACCATCATGGCGTCCAACAGCCTTGTGGCTCCCGATATATAATCCTCTGCGGCAAGGTCTCGTATGCCGTTGGTGAATGCAACTCCGGGGATGAGCGGTATCAGAGACCCGACTATCATGTTGCCGAGGCTCTCTCCGAATCCTATGCGGTGAAACAGCAGGCAGAGCGAGGTGGCGAGTATTCCGCCGGCGATATTGCCCAGTATCTTGGACAGATACGGCTGGCTGACAAACAGGACGAACGCCCATAGCAATGCGCCTACAATGAATGCCGCTGCGGCATCGGATACTCCGCCTCCGAATATGACACAGAATCCCGCGCTGCCGACCGCCGAGCCGAGTATCTGCTCCCAATGCGGCTTGGGCTTCATGTCGCGGACTTCGAGCAGTTTGAGCCGCGCCTCCTCGAGACTGTATTTGCCGGACTCGATGTCGCGGGAAATCTGATTGACGGCGACGACTTTTTCCAGCCGTGCCCCCTTGAAAGGAATGAATTCGACCTTGGCGTAGCCGACGCGGCCAGTCGTGAAAATGCCGTTGCTCAAGACATAGAAGTTCTCCGCTTCCACCCCGTAATGCGAAGCAATTCTCTCCATGGTCTCCTCCACGCGTGAGATTTCCGCCCCGTTTTCGAGCAGAATATGCCCCGCCAGCGAGGCTATTTCGAGCGCATTCTCTTCCATCAAGACAAATATTGCCATTTTCTTGGATAAAATCAAAACAGAACCTATATTTGCTGCCGCAAAAAGGGGTGCTTGCCTTGTGCAGGCTGAGATTATACCCATATAACCGAAACAGGTAATGCTGGAACGGGAACATATAATCGGATACCCCTTTTCTATAACTGATGTAGTTATGAAAAGGTTTTTTTGTTTTACGGCCGCCATCTGCGGCCCTCTCGCGGCCGGAGCCGCATTGTCCGCGCAGGAGCGGACAGATTCTCTCTTCTATGAACTGCAGCAGGTGGAGGTGATTGCCACCCGCGTGTCCAAGGACGCGCCTGTCGCGCATTCGGAACTCTCGGCTGCCCAGATTGCCCGCAACAGTTTCGGCTATGACATCCCCTCACTGCTGGCTCTCACACCGAGCGTGGTGGCAAGTACCGAGACCGGCATCGGTATCGGAGGCACATCCATTCGTCTGCGCGGAACGGATGCGACCCGTATCAATGTCACCATGAACGGAGTTCCTCTCAATGACCCGGATTCGCATTCGATGTACTGGTATGACACTCCGGACCTCGCATCATCGGTGGGAAACATGCAGATACAGCGCGGTGCCGGTACCTCGACTAACGGGACGGGCGCGTTCGGCGGAGCCGTGAGTATGACCAGCGCATCCATTCCGCTGACGGCGGGAGGCGATGCGGCATTGTCCTACGGCTCGTTCAATACTCACAAAGAGGCGGTCCATGTCAGTTCAGGGCTGGTCGGAGGGCATTGGCTTGCGGATCTGCGGTTGACGCATATCGGTTCGGACGGCTATGTGGACAGAGGCTTCACCGATATGAAGTCCTATATGTTGCAGACAGCGTGGTATGACGGCGGTACGGTGCTCAAATGGGTCTCGTTCGGCGGCAAGTCAAAGACATATCTGACATACAACGGAGTTACGCTCGAGGACATGGAGGCGTACGGGCGCCGTTATCATACTTCCGGGCAATATACGGATGCGGCAGGCCCCTATGTGCTGCTGGACGGCACGCATGTGAATTATTACGATGACCAGACCGACAACTATCTCCAGGTCAATAACCAGTTGATATTCAGCCATTCGTTCTCTCCTCGCCATTCGCTGAACATCACAGCCTTCCATACATACGGATATGGATATTACAAGCAGTACAAGGACGACGCATGGCTCGTCAGCTATGACAATATGCCGGCTCCGGTAGCGCAGGCGGACCTCATCCGTCAGAAGAAGATGCGCAACAACCGTTACGGTCTCAATGCGACGGGCGTATTCAGGACTTCGGCATACGAATTCATTGCCGGAGGCTCCATAAGTGACTATTCCTGTCCGCATTATGGGACATTGGACTGGGTGGACGGTATCGATAAAGCCGTATATGAGGATTTTCGCTGGTATGACAATGATGTGGACAAACTGGATGCCAATCTCTTCGCCAAAATCTCATGGCGTCCCGTCTCCGGTCTCAACCTCTATGCCGACCTCCAGTACCGCTATGTGGATTACCGTGTGACCGGCGTGAATGACAACTACGACTGGAGCCTCGGTGAGATGCAGCCCCTGGATGTGGACAGGCAGTGGGGATTCTTCAATCCGCATCTCGGTGCGCGTTACGATTTTGCCCGTCATCATGGCGTGAGCCTTTCGTTTGCCGTCGCGCACAAGGAGCCGACGCGTTCGGACTTCACTGACAGGTACAATTTCTCATCGCTGACGGCCGAGCCCAAGCCGGAAACCCTCTATGACGCGGAAATGGCCTATGATTTCAGAAGCCGTTCCGCAGATTTCGGGGTCAATTTCTATTATATGTATTACAAGGATCAGCTCGTCCCTACGGGAATAGTCAATGACTCTGAGGACAATCTCAATATCAATGTCGATGACTCATTCCGCCGTGGCGTGGAAATGACCGCTGCGCTGCGGCCGTTGTCGTGGTTTTCGCTGCTTGGCTCATGTACATTGTCGCAGAACAGGATACGCAACTATGTCGAGACGATAGGCGGTAAGGGATTCGCCCTCGGGGAGACGACGATTGCCTATTCTCCGGCAGTGATAGCCTCGCTGGCGCTGGATTTCCATTACAAGGCTGTGGATGCCGTGCTGCGCACCCAATATGTGTCTAAACAGTATATGGGAGGCGGCAATTTCGAAGATCTGTCATTGCCGGCGTATTGTGTCACCAACCTCAATCTCGGCTACACGATACGCAGCGGTCACGGGGCGGATGCGAGGGATGTGCGCTTTGGCGTACAGGTCGGCAATCTGTTCAACAGCAAATACTTCAGTTATGGCTATGGCGGTTCGTGGCTGGAGGGAGAGGGGATTGACACGCGCAAGTCCTGGTCTTATTATTTCCCGCAGGCGTGTACCAATGTGCTTGCGAATGTAACTGTTTCGTTCTGATAATCTTATGGATTGGAAACTCGTATTGCAGGTCATCGGGGTCGTTCTCGGGCTGCTCTATCTCTACCTTGAGTACAAGGCAGACATCCGCCTGTGGATAATCGGGCTGCTGATGCCCGTCGTGCATGGTATCCTGTATTTCCGTGCCGGGCTATATGCCGATTTCGGGATGCAGATGTATTATGTAGCGGCAGGTGTGTATGGCTTTGCGGTCTGGATGAGCAAGGGCGGAAAGCAGACGGAAACACAGAGTGAGAGGCAGGATTCCGGCAAGGGGATAAGCCGTACTCCGGCGAAGTTGTGCCTGCCTCTCATTGGAGTGTACGCGCTGCTGCATGTCCTGCTGTATCTGTTCCTGTCGCACTGTACGGATTCGACAGTGCCGTTCTGGGATGCGATGACGACGGCGTTGAGTGTGGTGGCGATGTGGATGCTGTCGCGCAAGTATGTGGAGCAGTGGATGGTATGGTGTGTCGTGGATGCCGTGACCGTCGCGCTGTACTTCTACAAGGGGATACCCCTGACAGGCTGTCTGTATGTCCTCTACACCGTGCTCGCAGTGTTGGGCTGGCGCAGGTGGAAGCGGATGGCAGAGAGCGCGTCTTAGGCCTGCGGTGTGCGGACGACAATGTCGGGATTTGCCGCCATTGGATGGCATAATTCGACTTTTGTCGCTAACTTTGGCGGAATATGGAAAGAAAGTATTTGCTTACGGCACTGATGTGGTTCGCCGGACTCTCCGCAGTGTCCGCCACAGACACCCTTACGGTCAATAGTTTACGTTATGCCGGACCTTTTGAGGTCACCGCTCCCTGCGCGATAGACAGCGTCAATATCAAGGGAGAGAAATTCGATACTCTGTCACTCCTCGATACGCAACTTTCGTTCGATGCGCTCGGGAATACATTTTCGGACATTGCCGGACTGCGTCCGCTTGTCCGAGGTCGAGAGAATGCGAACAGTTGTCTCAACTTGCTGGGATTCAGCATAGAAAACAGGTTGTTTGCCAAGACGGACATTCATGTGAAAGGACTCAAACATTACAAGGTGTTTGTGGATGGCAAGGCAGCCAAGGGGCAGCAGAAACTCGACCCCGGCACTCATGATGTCGTAATCAAGATATTGACGCCAAGGAATGAAGAGCCGTCGGCGGATTCTCTCGAAGTATTTGTAACGACACCGCAGGATGGTGTCATCAGCCTGCGCGAGGACGGCAAGCATATCTACAGCCTTGATGCCAATACGACCGGAGAGACCTGCGGAGGCATCAGCATCAGCCCGAGCGGCAAATACATGGCCGTGACTTATGGTGTGATTGACGGCAAGGGGGAGTTCGCTTCGTATACGGAGATCCGTACCACGGCTGACGACAAACTGCTCAATCGCAGCAAATCAAGGGTAAACTGGATGCCCCGTAGCGACAAGTATTGGGCCATTCGCAAGGGTGTGGACGGCAATGACCTCATAGCCACCGATCCGCTGAGCGGTATGGAGACAGTCATCGCCCACAATATCCCTACAGGGAGTTTCAAGATAGCCCCGTCGGAGGATTATCTGCTGTATTCATTTGTACAGAAAGGTCCCAAAGAGGGGGATGTGCACCAGATATTGACACCTGATGACAGACAGGCCGGCTGGCGAGACCGCTCCTATGTGTCCAAGTATGACATCGCGAGCGGACTTATGCAACAACTGACTTACGGATACCATGATGTCTGGGTCTCTGACATCTCCGCGGATGGCGGCAGGCTCCTGCTGATGACATCCCGAGACAGGCTGACCCAGCGTCCGACCACCCTGTATTCGCTCATTGAGCTGAATGTCCGCACGCTTGAGAGCAGGACCCTCGTGAGCGATGACGGTTTTGTCCGTAGTGCGTTCTATTCTCCTGATGGTGAGCAGGTTGTGCTCAAGGGGACAGCGGAGGCTTTTGGCGGTTTAGGCAAGAGCAAGACGCTCAAAGAGGGACAGATTCCCAACGGTTTTGATATGAGGCTCTTTATTCTCGATCTGGCGAGTCTGGAGGTGAAGCCTCTTGGCGTTGAATTCGGACCGAGCGTGAGCGGATCTCCCGTGTGGGCCGCATTTGACAACAAGATTTATTTCAAGACTGACGACAAGGATGTCCAGAATCTCTACCGCGCCGATCCCCGTAGCGGCAAGATAGAGAGGCTCGACAACAAGGAGGAGTCTCTTGCCGGTTTTGACATCGCGGAGAACTCTCCTGTGCTCGTCTATTCCGGACAGAGCCTGTGCAACGGACATCGTGCGTATGTCTATAATCTCAAGAACGGCAGACAGAGAGTTGTCGCGGACATTGATGCAGTCAGGTTTGCAGATACAGTGATGGGCGAGGGAGGAGCATACGAATTCACCTCTTCGAGGGGAGATGTCATCAACGGATTCTATGTGTTGCCGCCGGACTTCGACCCTGGCCGCAAGTACCCCATGCTGGTGCATTATTATGGCGGATGCTCTCCTTCGGCGCGTTATTGTGTGGGCTCGTATTCGCCTCAGTTCTATGCGGCGCAGGGGTATGTGTTCTATGTGGTCAATCCGAGCGGAGCGGCCGGATTCGGACAGGAATTTGCGGCAAGGCATGTCAATACCGCAGGCGATGTGGTGGCGGAGGATATTATCGAGGCTACGCAGAATTTCTGCAAGGACCATCCTTTTGTGGACAGCAGCAAGATCGGCTGTTTCAGCGCATCGTACGGTGGATTCATGACGCAGTTGCTGCTCACAAAGACGGACATTTTCGCGACTGGTATCTCGCATGCCGGCATCAGCGACCATTCGAGTTATTGGGGCGAGGGCTATTGGGGCTACTCGTACAGTGAGGTGAGCATGGCAGGCAGTTATCCTTGGACGCGCAAAGACCTGTATGTGGACCGTAGCCCACTCTACAATGCCGACAAGATACATACGCCTCTGCTCTTCCTGCACGGCTCGGCTGACACCAATGTGCCTATCGGAGAGAGCATACAGATGTTTACCGCACTCAAACTCCTCGGAGAGGATACGGCATTCGTTGTGGTGGACGGGGAAAACCACGGTATCAGGCAGTTTGACAAACGCCGCCAGTGGCTCCGCACCATCTCCGCATGGTTTGCCAAATACCTCCAGGACGACCCCACATGGTGGAACGAGCTCTATCCCCAGAGCAATCTGTAAGGAGGGGCCCGTGCTGTGGCGGTGTTGTCGTTGGACATTGTTAATGTAGTTACGAGAGCCGAGGTATCGTTTGCGCGCTGGCTTTGTCGGGACTGCTGCTGTGTCATCAACATTTAAGAAACCAAAAACAGGAAAAGACATGAGAGAACTCAAATGCCCCAAGTGCGGAAGTGTATTTTCCGTGGACGAGGCCGATTACGCTTCTATCGTAAGCCAAGTTAAAGGTGCTGAATTTGACGCAGAAGTGAATCACCGTATTGCTGAGTTCTGTCGCCAACAGGAGGCGGAGGGGAAGGTCCGTGAGATCTCAATGCGGCAGGAACATCAGAACGAGTTGTTTAAAAAAGATCAGGCCATCAATGAGAAAGAAAGCGAGATAGCCCGCCTAAAAGACCAGCTGGCAGTCATGGATGACCGCCAGAAACTCGCGGTAGGAACAGCTGTGGCAGGTAAAGACAAAGAGATAGATGCCCTAAAGGCCACCATTGGCATGAACGCGCGCGAATTGGAAATTGCCATCCTGAAAGAGCGTCAGCAGGCCCAGCAGCAAGCGCAGGCCAAAGATGCAGAAATCGCCGAACTCAAGTCTAAAGCAAAGGTGGCTGCATCAGAAGCTGAACTCCGCGAGAAAAGCCTTCAGGCCCAATATGAAGACAAGATCAATGTGGTCAGGTCTGAAGCTGAATCACGCTTGCGCGTTGCAGAAGATGAAGTTCTGCGCCTGAAGGACTTCAAGACCCGCCTCTCTACCAAGATGGTCGGCGAAAGTCTGGAAGCCCACTGCAGTACCGTCTTTGAAAGCGAACTTAGGGGGCTTCTCCCGAGCGCTTACTTCGAAAAAGACAACGATGCCTCCGGTGGCAGCAAGGGTGACTTCATATTTCGCGACTACGAAGATGACTTGGAGTATGTGTCTATCATGTTCGAGATGAAGAATGAAATGGACGGGACTGCCACCAAGCACAAGAACGAAGACTTCTTCAAGAAGCTCGATGCGGACCGTACTGCCAAGGGCTGTGAGTATGCCGTGCTGGTTTCTCTGCTGGAGTCCGAGAGCGAGTTGTATAACAGCGGTATCGTGGACGTGTCCCACCGCTATCCGAAGATGTATGTCATCCGCCCGCAGTTTTTCAAGGCCATCATCACCCTATTGGTGAACGCCGCCAAGAAGTCTGTGGAATATAAGCGTCAACTCGCAATCGCCCGTAGCCAGAGCATTGACGTCACTAACTTCGAAAATCAGCTGGATGCGTTCAAGGACGCCTTCGGCCGCAACTATCGCCTCGCCAGCGAGAAGTTTAAGACCGCCATAGACGAGATTGACAAATCCATTGCCCATCTCCAGAAGATCAAGGACGCCCTCGTCGGCTCAGAAAACAACCTCCGTCTCGCCAACGACAAGGCCGACAATCTCACTATCAAGCGCCTCACCCGTGGCAACCCCACGATGAAGGCCAAATTCGATGAGGCCCGTCAGTCGAGGCCGGTTGACACCCCAGATGTGCAGGAATCCTGAGACCGGGG
>CAZTUQ010000041.1:0-15168 GCA_964616865.1 uncultured Muribaculaceae bacterium | reverse complement strand
AAAGGCCTTTGGCCAGCAAGTTCTTCGCAATCTCCAAATTGCGCTCCTGGCGTCCCTCTTCGAGGGCTTTGTTTACCTTGAAAGCCTCCTGGTTACGCCTGTCTCTTTCCGTTGTCATGTCGTACTGGTATTTTACTCGTTCTTCCGGCGTAAATTTAGTGAAATCAGCCGAATCCAACAACAACTCTATCAGTTCGTCACCGCTGCTCTCAGGCCTCGCCATCAAAGAAAAATATCGCGCGCTTCTTGCTCTTTTTTTTATGTTTTTGAGGGCCACCGAGTGCTAAAAAGAAGAGGCCGGCTGCTTAGCCGGCCTCAATATCATACAGTAATTCTACCGCCAATTACTTGATGGGAAACCAGTAAGCCTCTATTGCAGATGCATTACTTGCCATATAATAAAGATTAACGCCACCATCTGCCGCTTCAATCGTCACATCTCCACTGGCATTTCCAATCAACTCCTCAGTATAGAGTTTTGATGTCTTTGTATAAAGAACTTCCTTCGTATTTATATCTGCCAAGATAATAGTAGGATTAGCATAATCAAAGAAAGTATCTGCTGAAATAGCAAGATAATCCTTACCGCCAATTGTACGAACCTCCATTGTATTCAAAGCGCAGTTGCCAGACACAACCTTATCCTCATAAAGTTTTGTACATGCACCAGCAGCATCTACTACATAGAGTACATTCTCATCATAGAGACCCATCAATGAGCCATTGCTAAGATCAGAGCCGAGGAGAGCGTACGCAGGAGAATTATTAGGGGCTCCACTCCAATACCCATCGGCTCCATACCAACTATTAAGCCCCACAAATCCTGTCAATGTCTGCTTTACATATTGTTCCGCTTTTCCATCCTTGACATTCCAAGCAAGAATCATATTCTCACCTCCACCATTAGGACCTTCCCATGGAGCTGCAATTGCTGCATTCTTAGTAACATCACCCCTTACAGAAAGTGAATAACCTATATAACTAGGACCAAATTCATATCCCTGCTCTTTAGTGGAAACAAGTAGTGTAGGAGTCTTGTCACCAGGCTTCATATACCAGACAGAGAAATCATAATTCGAGATCCACCAGTTCCATACTCGATTGCAGAACACAAGGTTTCCAGCCTCATCATTGGTAATGGTCATTGGAATAATGTCTCCTGTATTGAGTTCACCTTTCTTCTCGCCAGTCTTCTTATCCAAGATAACCGGCTTACTACCATCGCCTGCGCATACTACCAGATTGCCATCATACAACGCAAGAGAAACCACAGTATTGATAGTTTCTGTCTCAACATTTGAATAGTCACCCTTCTCTTCATTCCAAGTATTGAATGTCTTAGAATAGGTTGCAGTATGAGAAAGTACTGTGCTCATATCTATTCCCCAGATTTTAGTCTGAGGGCCATTCTGCTTGAGCGTAAATGTAACAGCCTCAAAACCTGCAGGTGTAACTGTGATGACAGCCTCACGAGAAGAGTCAAGTTCTCCGAACTCAGACACTGTCAATGTTGTCGCTTTCTCGCCATAAGCCTTGGAAGCAACAACTTTCACCCAATCAACATCAGAAGGAATAGACACCTCATAAGGAACATTGGTCATTGCTTTGATATCAACATTTCCGCCCTTGGCATCAATTTCTGCAGATGAAGCAACAAGCGAGAAGGCTTCTACAAATGCCTGGACAATGGAGAACTCCTGCTGGATTGCGGATGCACCCTTTCCTGCAGTAACAACAAGCACTGCATTACGATTGTCTTTAGACTCTGTAGGATCAACGATAAGTTTAATCTTGCCATCACCGGCAACGCCAGACTGAGGAGAGAATGACGCCCAGTCAACAGACTCCTTGAATGTGGCAGTCCAGTCGACATTGGTGGTAAACTCGATGAATACATCCTCTTCTTCTGTACCGGATACAGGAATCTGATACTCGGTCAGAGGAGCGGTAATCTCGGGAACCACCGGATCTTCTTTGGATTCGCAGGCGGCAAGGACCGTTGCCACCGCTAGAATAGACATAAACCTCTTTTTCATGATAATTTTGTGTTAATAGATAATTATTGATTAGTTAATCTTAGACAGATATTCGTCAAATGCTTTCTTAAAGTCGTTCCAGTAGTTGAAGTTCTTGATGTGGCAGAGGTCGAATACGAACAATCCGTCCGCGCTGCCCATGCATGCATCCACTATCTGCGGCATCTTTGCACCCTGTCCGCCATCCTCAAAACCCGAGGAGTTGCCGATATCAGGACCGCCGTAATAGGGCACATCCCCCTTGAGCAGTTCGCCTGCCTGCTTGCAGAATCCCTGCATCGTCCATTCGCCCGAACCGTAAATCTTGTCCGCAGCGGCATAGGCACCGATGATGATGAGGTCGCAATGGTCGGCATAACCATAGTTCTTGTAATCGGCATCGGCCCAGTAATAGCCGTCAGTATTGGGATCGTATTTGGGAGAAGCCCAGTTGACACCGGAATAATAATACGATGAATACCAGCCACCTACATATGCTCCAAACTTGCACGAAGCATTGGTCTTGTGTACTTTGTCCGCAGCCTTGGCCACGAAGTCATGTATGGTCTTGGCACGGAACGAGAGCCACGATTTCTGCATCGCAGTGGCACTGCCGTTGAAAGAATCCTTGCCTGGAGCCATGACATCTGCAGGCCAGTTGCTGATCTTGGAGCCTATATACGCCTCGAACTTCTCTCTCGAACTGTCAGAGAAATCGCTCTGCAGGCTATAGTCATCAAAGCGGCAGCGGTCGAGGATAATGCCGTCCAGCCCCTCGTACGATGCGAGTTCACCTATCAGTTTGAGCAGGTACTCCTGCACCTCATCGTTGGTGGGGCAGAGGAATTTGGCACCTGTGTCACCATCTCCCGTCAGGTCAAGAGTATTCTTGAGTCCGTCTGCAGTATTCACGACCGAGGCCCATGACCTCAACGAAGGATTGCGGTACAGGATACCGTCTTCTCCGAGGCCATAAGGGCAGAGGCAGCCGCCCACGAAAGTGTTCATACTTGCGAACACGGTCAGCCCGTTTTTATGTCCAGCCTCTATAAATGCCTTGAGATAGTCGAATGAGGCCGTCCTCTCGGCCCACCTGTAACCGGAACTCCAGACATCCACCTTGTCGAGCGCGTGCTCTGTAGATGAATTGAACAGGACGCCGGTATTGGTAGGACGCACATCCACGACTATATGGGTAAAACCGGTCTCCGCTATCTTCTTGACATCGGTCGCAATCTTGGCCTCGTCATTGGCATAGTCCAAAAAGTTGGCGGCCGCATCAATCCATACGATTCTCGGTTTGCCTTTGACCTCGGGTGTAGGATCTGGAGTCGGTCCGGGCTCGGGGTCTGGTGCCGGCTCTTCCCATTCATCCCTCCACAGATAGCCTGTCTCTGGATCAGAACATGCCACCACTCCGAAGACAAGGGCGGTCGCTGCAAATAAATGTTTGATTGCTATACGCATAAATATTATTTAAACATTACTGTACTGGCGACAGACCTCTGTTTACCGTCGCTACATTTGATAGTCTCCTGACCGCAGACGAGCATGCAGGATGAGCCGCCACCGTCGAGATTGATGGCATCCTTGCAGCCAAGGCTGTAGAGGACCTTTGCCACCTCGCCTGTAGTGAGGCCTGTTACACCCTCTGTCATGTTCCTGCCCTCGCAAACAAACAGGACGAGTTTGGAATCAGCAGAGATACCTACCGCGGTCCTCGGAGCATAGATGTCAGGACCGATGCCGGATGTGCCGTTGAAGAGCTCTTCGACATAACTGTCAATGACCTTGTCATTCTTAAGGAGCACAGGACCGCCTCCGATGGCATTGACAGCCTCAAACTCAGTAGCCGTCTCGGGGAATGTGGCGGAAGGCACCGCGAGAGGTGACTTGCTCCAGGAGTTCTTGGCAGGGTTCTGGTACACGTAATGGGCGCCTGTTGTGGAATAATATGTCCAGCATGCCTCATACTTGCCGTCAGCATGCTCCACAAAAGCCGCCCTGGTAGGATAATAGATTTTCACCCAATCCTCAGAGGCATAATTGACATTGACACCGAGACGCTTGCCCTCACTTACGGCAAGGGACGCGCTGTAATACTTGCCGCCGGAAGCATAGAAGTATCCTCCATTGACAATAATCTGCGCAGGCGTTGAAGCATAGACCTCGGAAGGGGTCTTGAACTTCTCATCACAGCCCTGCAGGTCCGGATCGTTTATGCTCCAGATGTCCATGCCTGTCTTGGAAGCGTCAGCCACCGCAATATAGGCGATTGCAGGACGGTCAAAGAATTTATCAGCAAACTTATAGACACTGACGCCGTTGAGCCCGGAATACTCTGCGCTGACATCCTGCCAGCCGGCAGTCTTGGGATCCACCAATGCGGCATGTGCCTTGTCAGGAATCACGGGATATGACAGCGCGACTGTATCGGGAATCTCCGGGGCCCCCGGATCAGGCCAAGGCCATTCGGGTGTATCGCCTTTGCCGTCGGCGCATCCGAGTGCCAGGACAAGTCCTGACACTGATGCGATAACGATATTCAGAATTCTGGTTTTCATAACAGGCTACCTCTTGATACAGTCTGCAGAATAACCTCCGATAGCACCGGAATACTGGTCATAGTAGTAGAAGAAGACCTTGAATCCATCCGCGGAACTCGCCATGATGGCATCCCCGGAAGAAACTGTGCCTTCTGCATTGACGCTGTTGAATGCTTCTATGGCAGAACTTGCAACCAAGCAGGAAGTATCTGTGAACTCTCCGCTAAGCGAAGCCTTGTTGGTCACATTGTAGACATAGAGGGCCGGTGATCCCCAAGCAGGGAAATGTCCGAGCTGGAACATCAGCAGGTAGTCAGCATTATTGAATGTGAGAGTGCTGAGGACATTGGTATTCCAGAGCCACGCATTGCCGGAGCTGGTGCCCATTGACTTGGCGACAGAGAACGAGGAATCGAGCCAGTCGATACGCACTGTACCATAAGATGCCGTAAACACACCGTCTGCAGGATTAGAAGATGCAGGAGCGAAACCGGCAGAGTTAGTAGAGAATGCTCCCCAAGAAAGAGTGCCTGTCATATCCACGACCTTGGTCTCAACAACCGCACCGCCCTTGACCGTAATGATCAGGAACTGGGATGCTTCTGTGATGCCGGCAACACCGCCATAAGGCATGGTAATGACTGCGTCACCGTTGATGTCTCCGTTGGCCTTAATCCTTACGCCCACAGGGAGAGCCACTTCACTGTCATACTCATAGAAGAGTTCGGGGGCCGCTGTCACGGAAGAAGTCTTCCAGATCTTGAGTTTACCCTTGCCATCCAGAGCATTGGAGATGAGCATATTGCCGGCACTGTCACTGGTAATGCCGCCCACTTCGGCAGATCCGACTGCGATTTCGCCCATCTTGACACCTGTAGTACCGTGCACATAGAAAGGAGTGCTGCCGTTACCAGGGTTGACAACGAGATATCCGCCTGTCACAGCGAGTGACGGCTGGACACCATCCGTGAGATAATCGGGAGTGCCATAACGGGACTTGGGATCCAGATTGAAGAGCTGCTTGAGAGACTCGGGGTTGAATCCGACACGAATTTTGGTAGGGCGTGCCTTTTCGGTCACATACTCTATCTCTGTGCCGTCATGGGCACGGATGACGACAGTCTGCGGCTCGTTGTAGTTGCGGGGCTTTGTCAGATCCGTAACTATCTCGGAATGAGCTGATACCTGTCCCTCTGCCGTACAGGAGGAGAGATCGTCTGTCGTATAGAGATAGATCTTGCGCTCCTCGTTGCTGACGAAGCCGTCGAACATATTTACCAGAGCGAAAGATATGAATGTAGCATCCGAGGATTTCTTCCTCTTGCCGGTAATGACGATAGGGTAAGTCTCGCCCTGCGCGTCAGTATAGGTAAACTCGTTCTCAAGATTGAGGTCGAGTATAGTCAGAGCCGGAGAGATATAGCAGTTTTTGTCAAGCTCCGCCTTCATCCTGACACTGGTCATGTATTTGGTGGTCGGATTGTCGGACTCTTCGGGATAATAATACGGCACGGGAACGACCAGACGGCCCTCGCGAATCATCTCGTCCGTGACATTGAGTTTGGCGAGCAGCATATTGTTGTTCTCACCGGAGGTGAAATACGCGCTCAGGCTGGTAAAGCCCTCACGGTCAGCCGTAGGCAGGACATACTGGGGCTTGTGGCAAGCAATCGCAAAGGACAGCATAACCGTTCCGGCCAATGCCTTGTAGATTATATTTTTCATCGTAATAATCAATGTGTTTATTTCCATTCAGGGAACTGTGAGACGAGGCCGTTGTTGTTGAGCTCGTCAGAAGGAAGCGGGAAACGGTAGAGTTTCTCGGAGAAGTTGCGGTTCTTGTCATCCACGGAGACATAAGTATAGTGGAATACACCATCCTCATCCTTGGTGATCTTGAATCCATGGACCTGATAGCCTGTAAGTCCCTCGGGGTATGCCTTGTGGGCAATGCCCCAACGGCGGAGATCCCAATACCAGAGGCCCTCGAATGCCAACTCCACCTTGCGCTCCTGGCGGATTGCAGCCATGAGATCGTCTCCCTCTGCAGAGATGCCGGGCAGACCGACGCGTGCGCGGATATCATCGTTGATGATAGTCTCTGCCTCGGCTTCCTTGCCTGTCACATACAGGGCCTCTGCCTTATTGAGCAGGACTTCCGCATAACGGATAATTGTAATCGGCTGGACACCGGAAGAATATCTGATGACATCATGAGTCTCATCAACCATCTTGCGGAGATAATATCCGGTAGTCGAACGGCCATTGGGCTCCGGTTCGGCATTCCACTCGCAGTATCCATCATCGCCACCGAGCCACGGCTCGATCTTACGGCCCTTCCAGTCTGCACCGTTATAGAGCACTGTAGCATGGAAACGAGGCTCGAGAGATGCATAGGGAGGAGTGTCGGTGACATCCTCGGCATGCCAGGGCTCCCAATCGGGCTTGCCACCGGTCGCCAGTTCATAAGACTCTACAAGTTCCTGGGTAGGAGTACCATAGCCTCCGCCCTGCGCTCCATTGAGAGAGAAATCCCCTCCAGGAGTATAATAATAGTCAAACGAATGTGTGATGTTTTCCGCACGGCTGAACTGATACTGGAGTATAGCCTCTGTATTGCCGGCAGGCACTGACTTGGAATAAGCGTCAGCATATTTGCCTTCAAGTCTGTAGCCCAGTGCCTTGACCTCGTCCGCAGCTGCGATGACAGCCTCATAGCGTCCTGCATAGAGCATGGCACGGGTGAGGAAAGCATAAGCGGAGCCTTTGTCGAGACGGCCGGAGGCATCGGCTTTGGCAGGCAGGTTGGCGGCCGCGAAATCAAGGTCTGCCTGGATGAAATCCCAGGCCTCCTTCTCCGTAGAGAGGGCTTTGTCCTTGGTGATAGCCTCCATATTCTCATCATAGATGATTACTTCCTTGTAGCGTTTGGCAAGGTCGAAATACAGGAATCCGCGCATAAAACGCAACTCGGCCTCGAGACGCAGTTTGTCGGCATCGGACATCTTGCCATACTTGTGCAGGTTGTTCAACGCCTCATTAGTGCGGCGGACACGGTTGTACTGGCTGCCCCAATAACCCATATAGGCGTCTACATAAGTAGCGGTGATCGTGGTAGCGTCGCCATAAGCGAATTCGCTCGGAATCAAAGCCAGGGAGTTGTAATTGTACGAGCCGTACTTCATGATGTCTGTCAGAGATTCGGTCAGTCCGACCACACTCTGGTTCGCGGTCACATCATATATATAACTGTAGATGGAGTTTACAGCCCACTCGGCATTCTTGGTGTTCTCCCACATGACCTTGTCCGAAACGCTGTCGGTCGGAGTCATGTCCAGGAAGTCGCACGCGGCACATCCCAAGACAGCCGTCGTGAGGGCAAAACCTTTCAAAATATTCTTCATAATCATGCTGTCTTTAGAATGTTAATGTGATACCTCCGGTGATTATACGCTGCTGGGGATAATAACCGTTGTTGGTACCCGGAGACTCAGGGTCGATGCCCTCGGGCAGACCGTCAAGGGTAAAGAGGTTCTGTCCCTGGACAAAGAGCCTGAATGTATCCATCTTGACCTTCTCCGTCCACTTGGAAGGGAGGGTATATCCGATCTGGGCGGTCTTGAGACGGAGGTATTTGCCGTCACGGAGCCAGAATGTAGAGCCGAGACCGTTGTCACCGCCGTGTCCGGTACCACCGAGAGTGATACGGGGGAAAGTACCGTCAGGATTGTAGACACTGTATGCGTTCTCGACGAGATAGAGAGGAGAGTTTGCATTCTCCTTGAATGTCTGAGTCCATACGGTGTTGTCATCCATTCCGTTGTAGTATGTGCCTGTGAGAGAGACATCGAAGAGAGCTCCTCCGGTAAACTGCGCGCTGACATCGAATCCGCCCCACGCGAAATCGAGATTGAGACCATAGGTGAGTTTGGGACGGTTATTGCGTCCTACGCGGCTCCGGTCATCAGAGTCGATCTTGCCGTCGCCATTGAGATCCACATATTTGATGTCACCGAGGCAAGGGCGTGTACCATACCATGCAGAATTGTCAATCTCCTCCTCGCTACGGAACAGACCGTCCGCTGTCCATGCCATGATAGCACCCACCTCAGTACCTGTAACTTTCTGATACTCGGGAATGTTGGGCTGGTCAGGATAGATGATGTACACGGACTTGGCATAAGTGACGCTGCCGGAGATACCGTATGTAAAAGGCTTGCCTCCGAGCATCAGCGTGTTGCGGTGCGAGAGCAGGACATCTATACCCTTGGTATCGATAGCGTTGCCATTGGCATAAGAGGGATAATATCCACCCATCGAAGAGGGGAAGTCAGAGCCCTGTGCATAGAGAATGTCATAGACATAGTTGTCAAATGCGTCAATCTCCGCTCCGAGTTTGCCGTCCCACATCTTGAGGTCAACACCTATATTATAAGAGAGTGTCTTTTCCCAAGAAAGCGTAGGGTTGGCTACGAGGCTGGTATAGTAGCTCGGGTTGGCCGCAGAGCCGAGAACCACCATGCTGCCGGGAGAATATGTGCTTAGGTAGGCATACGCAGAGACATTGTCATAACCGAGCGAACTGACAGACGCACGGAGTTTGAGGTCATTGACTGCAGGAATGTTGTCGAACCAATGCTCTTTAGCCATGTTCCAGCCCACAGACACCGAAGGGAAGAAACCCCAGCGGCGGCTGGTCATACCGGCGAACTTGTATGAACCGTCATAACGTCCGGCAAACTCTGCAAGGTATTTCTCGTCGTAGTTGTAGCGTGCACGGAATACAAATCCCTCGGAACGGGTCGCATTGCTGCTGCCGTAGACAGAGCCCTCGACCTGTGTACCATAGCTGAGTTCGGGGAGCGAAGGGAATGTCACATCCTTGGACATGGCTCCAAGGCCATTGACCGTGTAGTCTCGAATCTCGGCAAGAGCGAGGAGATCCACATTGTGTTTGCCGAAAGAACGGGCATAGGACGCGCTTGCCTGACCTGTCAGGCGGCGTGACCACGAACCGCTTTCCTGTACAGTGTTGCCGGAACCGTCACCGTTGGGCGAGGTCACATTGGACCAGGCCCATGCCTCGGCGGCAGTATCGTATGCACTGGACATCAGATAATAAGGAGTATAGAGAGTCTTGGCATGCTGGGTATAGCCCTCATACTGGCCGGACACCTTGAACTGCAGTCCTTTGAGGAAAGGAGCATCATACGCGAGAGACATGTTGGCAGACACATCCATGGTGTTGTATTTCCTGTATCCGGAATCATAGATTGCCGCGAGAGGAGACTGAGGGAGACCCGTATTCTTCTTTGTCGCCGCAGTGTAGAGACCATTATATGTCTTGGGGAGGTAGGGATGCATCTGGACAGTCTGGTTGGCGATAGAGAGCCAGTTGGTAGACTCATCTCCACCATACACAGAGCTGTCTCCGGAACCTGCAGAATAGTAAGGAGCATCCTGCTGTCCGATGACACCGGAAAATCCGAGGGTAAAGCGGAAATTGTCTGCAATGTCAGACTCTATGTTGGAACGGACATTATAACGTTTGTAGGAGAAATTATCGATATTTCCCTGCTGATCCATATATCCGAGAGACGCAAACCAGCGGGTGGTCTCAGTACCGCCCTGGGCAGTGACACTGTGCTTCTGGTTAAAGCCGACACCGAATACTTCGTCAATATAGTTCACATTGTCCCAACCGTCGGTAGGGTCATTGTTGAGCATCATTTCCACCTGCTGACGGGTAAAATAAGGCTTGTAGTTCTCGGGAGCATCAATCGTACCGGAAGCGAGCTGGTCCATCATCTGCGCTACATTATAATAGTAGGCAAACTGGGGACCATTCATGAACTTGGGGAAGTTGGCATTCATGGATACACCCAACGAGGCATTGTATGTAATCTTTGCCTTGCCCTCGCGTCCTTTCTTGGTAGTGACGATAATCACACCGCCCGCACCACCAAAGCCGTATACGGAAGCGGAAGCACCGTCCTTGAGAACAGAAATGCTCTCGATATCGGAGGGATCGATGTCATTGATGTCAGTGACTGGGAATCCGTCCACGACATAGGATACTCCATATATGGAACCGCGGATACGCAGGCTCGCCTGGTCGGCACCCGGCTGACCGGACTCTTGGACCGAGGAAATACCGGGCAGTTTTCCTGCCAGCACCTGCGAGACATTGGTCGCCGTGGTCTTGAGGAGTTCATCGCCCTTCATCATGGAGACTGCGGAAGTCATGGAGGACTTCTTCTGAGTACCGTATCCCACGATGACAGTCTCGTCTATGAATTCGGTATCCTCCTTGAGCACAACATTGTATGTCGAGGATTTGCCGTCATAGGCATAGAACGCTCCGGACATTCCGAGACAGGAGAATTCGACTGTCTGACCAGCCTTGACGGAAAGGGAATAGCGTCCGTCAGCGTCAGTCATTGTACCTATAGATGTACCGGAAACCATCACGGTAACGCCCGGCAGAGGAGCACCGCTCTGGTCGGTAACCCGTCCCGAGAGTGCCTGTTGCGCAAACGCGCTGACCGTCCCGCACACGAGCAGGACCGCAGTCACGAGCACATGCTTAATTTCCAGACCAACCCCTGGCCTGGTGAAGAAAGATTTCATGAATATTGTTTTTAGTGTTTTTTGTAAAAGAATCCGTAGAATATCGTACCCCCCCCACTTATTTACAATGGAGGACGCCACCCATGAAAATGGGAGATGTGGTAGCATGCGGGTCAGTGTCATACTATGCATTCAAAATACATAGGCAAATATCGTAATCGTCTAAATTTTCAGCAAAAAATATAATGAAAAAACGAATTAAAAGCGCAAGTTTGTTTAAAAAGCCGTATATTTACATGGTAATTGTCTAAAAACAAAGAGATATTTAAAAGTAAACGGTTAAAAATCCATGAGCAGCTTTCCCAGCAATACAGTAAAGAAACTGATTCTCGAACAAGCCGTATCCACAGGCAGTTTCACCATTCCGTCCATTTCGTCATTGACAGGACTGAGTTCGACGAGCATCGCCAGATATGTGGAAGAGATGAAGGATGAAGGGATTATCGTGGAATTGGCGTCCGAGGAGAAGTCCGGACGGGGGCGCAGAGCCACAACTTACGGACTCAAGGACAATTCGAGATTCTTTGTCGGAGTGGACATCAAGAACTACGGCCTCAGCATGGGCATGATGAATTTCTCCGGAGAGATGATAAAAAAGAAGACCGACACATCGTACGAGTACCTCAACACTCATGAGAACATGGACGAAGTATGCATGGCTGTCCTTGATTTTATCCGCAATGACTGCGGAGTGAGCAAGGAGAATGTGGCATGTGTGGCATTCTGCCTCGGAGGGCGGGTGGACTCCGCCAGAGGGACGAGCGCGTCGTTGTACAATTTCGAGGAGACCAGGGACATGTCCCTCTCAGCCATGCTCGGCGAGAGGCTCGGCATGCATGTCATCATCGAAAACGACACCAAGACCATGGCATACGGAGAATACAGCACCCTATGCAAAGGCAAATGGCAGAATGTCCTGTTCGTCAATATGGGCTGGGGTCTCGGACTCGGCATCATTCTCGGAGGTGAACTGTACAACGGCAGCAACGGATACTCGGGCGAGTTGGGACATGTCTACGCCTACGACAATAACATCCTCTGCCATTGCGGCAAAAAGGGTTGCATCGAGACAGAGGTATCCGGACGGGCCGTAGTGCGCAAGATTACCGCCCGCATCATGGATGGAGAGGCATCGGTGCTGTCCAAGAAGGCGCGTTCCAACACATCGCTTACAACTTACGACATATTGGAAGCCATCGATATGGAAGACCCTCTGGCAATAGATATAGTATCACGCACCGGCACGGAACTCGGCAAGCACCTCGCAGGCATGATGAACATCTTCAACCCGGAATGCATCGTCATAGGCGGCAAGTTCGCCGAGCTCCCGTCATGGTATTTCATACAGCAGGCAGCTCTTGCAATCAAGCAGTATTCGCTGAAACTCATCAGCCAGAATGTCCCGATCATCGCTTCACAACTGCAGGATGACGCCGGCATCACAGGCGCCTGCCTCCTCGCACGCAGCAAGAGCCTCGCAATACTCTCACTTTGACCTATAATAATATACCTATATAACATCATGACCTTCTTCAAGATACACATTCTTGCCCTCGCCGCTGCCATTGCGGTGGGAATGACGGCCGGATGCTCCGCACCCAAGAGCGAGAGCACGCACAACAACAATTTCATCTGGATTGACTGCCACGGCAACTTTGACCGCACATCATCTCCTGACTCTATCCTGTTTTACCTGCAGAAAATCAAAGACACGGGATTTGACAATGTAGTAGTGGACATGAAGCCTATAGACGGCGATGTAGTCTACAAGAGTGAGATTGCACCGCAGCTGTTGCAGTACGGCCGCACGACCAGAGACGAAAACTACGACATGCTCGACTGGTTCCTCCGCTACGGACACAAACTCGGCATGAAGGTCTACGCCTCGATGAACATATTCTGCGGAGGCAACAACTGGTCCGGCAGAGGTATCATCTTCGGTGACAAGGCGCATCTGCAGTCCGTGGTCTATACTCCCGAAGGCCTGAAACCCATCGGAGAGGTCAAGAGCAACTACAACGGCATGCTCAACCCGACAAATCCGGAAGTCCAGGACTACGAACTCTCCATTCTCAAGGAATTCGTCACCAAATACAAGGACCTCGACGGTATCATATTTGACCGTCTCCGTTTTGACGGTATCACCGCCGATTTCAGCGACATCTCGCGAAAGAGCTTCGAGGCACACATCGGTCGCAGCGTGGAGAACTTCCCCACCGATATTATATATTATAACAAGGCCGGAGAGGTCCAGCAGGGCAAAGAATTCAAACAGTGGATCGAATGGAGGTCCGGAGTCATCAGGGAGTATCTCGCCAGAGTGCGCGAGGAACTCAAGGCCATCAACCCAGGTCTCGCCATCGGAGACTACACCGGCGCATGGTATCCTACCTATTACAATGAGGGTCTCAACTGGGCAAGCGACAAATATGACCCGTCCACTTACTTTGACTGGGCACTGCCTACATACAAGAATACAGGATATGCCTCTCTGCTCGACCTGTACATGCCCGGACTGTACTATGTGACGGTCACCAAGGAAGAGGTGGACAACAACCTCGCACAACTGGAGAAGGATCCCCAGGTCAGAATCGAGGGCGTCTGGTCGCCTATTGACATGAAATACGCACGCGACTACTGGTACTGCGTAGAGGGCGGTGCCGAATGGGTAAACAAGATTACCGCCGGCGATGTCCCGGTATACGGAACCATACTCGTAAGCCAGTACCACGAGCAGCCGGAGACATTCAAGAGAGCAGCAATCGCAGCAAGGGACAATACCGACGGCCTCGTACTGTTTGATCTCTGCCACATCGTAGCAGACAACCTCTGGGAGCCTCTCAAAGAGGCTATGAATACCGCTCCCGCGAAATAATCTCCTACGGGATACCGCATAAAAACACTCCGAAGCGTCCACGCCCCGAGGCTCTCCGGAGTGTTCTTTCGTAAATTCGCGGCTGCTTCATTTTTCAAAGACGCTTGGTAGAGCTTGTACTCCGTTCATTATGACCAACAAACACACTGACGGGACGCTCTCCGGACAATTCTCTCCATCTCGCTCCTGACCGTAATGGCAGGAGCCGCCATCGCCCCGGCACTCGGTATCATACGCGATCATTTCGCCGGCGCACCGGACATGCTGATAAGCTGATAGTGAGCCTGCCGGCTCTATTCATCATCCTCGCCAACCTGGCATTCCCGAGGATATGCGCACTGATGAAGACACGCACTTTGGCATTGGCAGGGCTCGTACTGTATGTCGCAGCCGGAGCAGGCTGCTTTTTCTGTGACAACATCGGCATTCTCCTCGTCATGAGGGCCATTCTGGGCGTAAGTGTAGGTATGATTATGCCCCTGTCCACAGGACTGCTCGCATATTATTTCCCTCCGGAGAAGCAGGCCTCGCTGATGGGTCTGTCCGCCGCCATGAACCAGATGGGCGGTGTGATTGCCACCCTGCTTGCCGGAATGCTCGCCAACATCAGTTGGAATTACGCATTCCTCGTATATCTGTTAGGGCTCATCGCAGTTGTGCTCGTCGCCCTGTTTCTCCCGAATGAAAGGCTCAGCGGAGGCAGTGCCCCGTCATTGAGAATGCTGAAGAGATTCCACCCGTCGGTAATTGGAATGTTCCTCGTGATGCTCCTTTTCTTTATCTACCATACCCGCTTCGCAATCTGCGCGCACAAATGCACTTCCCTGCCCAACAATGCCATCACCCTGATAATGGTCGGCCTGGATGTGGTCGCATTCATCATAGGGCTCATGTTTGGAAGTATGATGAGACATTTCCGCCACGGAATGAAATATATTGCCCCTATCGGGTTCATTATCGGACACATGCTGCAGAGCCACTTCACCCGGAAACAGCAGACAGTGGAATAGCCCGAACAAGGGCCCAAGCGCATCCAACCATCGCAGAAACCGTTTCTCCGGCATGAGTGTTTTTGGCACTTTGCCGGAGATTGGCTATCTTT
>CAZTUQ010000040.1:0-16883 GCA_964616865.1 uncultured Muribaculaceae bacterium | reverse complement strand
GACAGATTGTGAGGGAATTATTTGCTGATTGTCACAATTTTGACTAAATTTGCGCGCTTTTGGGTCTGGAGAAAAGTTTCCGTTCGGAGTCTATGTGTCGCGGATGCGGTGATAGGGTGTTGCAGGATGGGCTTTTCGGCCGGGCCGGAGTACAAGACATAAAGTTAAACCCACTAGTTTTTTCAGACATTATGGCAGAAAACAACGAAAACAAGCAGATTCTCAATGCTTCGATCGCTCCCGAGGAATTCAACTGGGAGGCTTTCGAGAGCGGAGATGTCTACGGTGAGACCGACAAGGCTTCCATCAAGGAGGCTTACGACAAGACTCTCTCGAAAATTGTCGAGAACGAGGTTGTCGAAGGTGATGTCACCGAGGTCAACAAGCGCGAGGTCGTGGTGACCATCGGCGGCAAGAGCGAGGGTGTCATCCCTTCACAGGAGTTCCGTTACAATCCCGATCTCAAGGTCGGTGACAAGGTAGAGGTCTATGTCGAGTCCCCTGAGGACAAGAAGGGCCAGATCGTGCTCTCTCACAAGAAGGCACGCGCCATCAAGGCATGGGACAAGGTCAACGAGGCTTATGACGCCGCAGAGATTGTCAAGGGCTTTGTCAAGACCCGTACCAAGGGTGGTATGATCGTGGACGTGTTCGGTATCGAGGCATTCCTCCCCGGCTCGCAGATCGACATCAAGCCTATCCGCGACTATGACGCATACGTCAACCAGACCATGGACTTCAAGATCGTCAAGATCAACCAGGGCTTCCGTAACGTGGTCGTCTCGCACAAGGCACTTCTCGAGGCCGAGCAGGAGCAGAAGAGAGCTGAACTCATAAGCAAACTCGAAAAGGGACAGGTCCTCGAGGGCGTCGTCAAGAACATTACCAACTATGGCGTGTTCGTCGACCTCGGTGGAGTGGACGGTCTCATCCATATTACAGACCTCTCTTGGGGCCGTATCAACCATCCTGAGGAGGTTGTTACCCTCGATGAGAAGATCAAAGTCGTCGTTCTCGACTTCAACGAGCAGCAGAAGCGTATCGCTCTCGGTCTCAAGCAGCTCACCGCACATCCTTGGGACAGCCTCGATGCAGACCTCAAGGTCGGAGATGTCGTCAAGGGCAAGGTCGTTCTGATCGCTGACTACGGCGCATTCGTAGAGGTCAAGCCCGGTGTTGAGGGCCTTATCCATGTGTCAGAGATGTCCTGGTCTCCCAGGCTCCACTCCGCTCACGAGTTCCTCAAGGTCGGTGATGAGGTCGAGGCCAAGATTCTGAGCCTTGACCGTGAGGCACGCAAGATGAGCCTCGGTCTTAAGCAGCTCACCCCCAATCCTTGGGAGAACATCAGGGAGAAATATCCTGTTGGCAGCAAGCATCAGGCTACTGTCCGCAACATCACCACATTCGGTGTATTTGCAGAGCTGGAGGACGGTGTCGAGGGTCTGATCCATATCAGCGACCTCTCCTGGAACAAGATCAAACACCCTTCGGAGCTCGTATCTCCCGGTGATTCCATCGAGGTCCAGATTCTTGACTTCGACGAGGCCAACCACAAACTGAGCCTCGGCCGCAAGCAGCTCCTCCCCAACCCTTGGGACGAGGTAGAGGCCAACTTCCCTGTGGGCTCCACAGTTGAGGGCAAGGTCGTCTCCGTTACTGACAAGGGCGCAACCATCGCATTCGACGGTGCTGATGTCGACGGATTCGCATTTACCCGTGAGCTCGTCAAAGAGGATGGCAAGCAGGCCGTAGCAGGCGAGACCCTGCCGTTCAAGGTAGTTGAGCTGCGTCGCAGCACCCGCCGTGTCCTCGTATCGCACCTCCGCACCTATGCAGAGGTCAAGGAGAAAGCTGCAGCAGCCGAGTCCGAGAACACCAAGCGTGCTGTAAAGAAGATCAACTCCAATGTCGAGAAGACCACTCTCGGTGATATCGACGCTCTCGCCGCTCTCAAGGACAGGCTTGAGAAAGGTGAGTAGTAGATGAACTTCACTCTGAATATTCTGGGCATAGCTTCGGCTATGCCCATTGCAGATAGGAATTCAAGCGCCCAAGTGCTCAATGTGCACGGGCGCTTGTTTTTGATTGATTGCGGCGAGGGGGTGCAGAAGAGTTTCCGCATAGCCCATCTCTCAATGCTGAAAGTCGAGGCTGTCTGCATATCGCACATACATGGTGATCATCTGTTCGGCCTGTTCGGATTCCTGTCTACGATGGCGATGCTCGGGCGTAAGGAAGACCTGCATATATATGCACCCGAGAATTTCGCTCCGGTATTGGATTTCTATCGGACATGTTTCGGGGAAGGGGACGGTTTTGCCATCGTATTTCATCCGCTCACAATGGCGGGGCCGGAGATTGTGCATTGCTCCAAGCATGTCAGAATCACGGCGTTCCCTTTGAGGCACAGGATAGAATGCTATGGTTTCCGTTTTGACAGCGTGCCGTCGCCCAAGCATCCGGCCGATCTGCCGTTTGAGCCTGTGAGTTACGCCTATTGCAGTGATACAGAGCCGTTCCCGGAACTTGCATCCTGGGTGCGCGGCGTGCATACACTGTATCATGAATCCACATATACTCATAAATATGCCGACAAGGCGCGTCTGTACCATCACAGTACGGCCGCGGAGGCGGCGGAATGTGCACGCGATGCCGGGGTAGGGCGTCTCCTGTTGGGGCATTACAGTTCGCGCGAGCGTGATCTGCGTGTGTATGAGTCGGAGGCGCGTGCCGTTTTTCCGGAGAGTTATGCTGCGGATGAGGGCGATGTTTTCGAGATTCATTAGTATATTTGACAGTTTATGAAACGTGTATTGTCAATATTGGCTGCCCTGATTGTTTTCGCCGTGGGCGTGACTGCCGATATGACTCCGCAGGAGAAATACATTGCCAAGTATGCGCCTACAGCCGTGCAGGAAATGTACCGGAGCGGAGTGCCGGCGAGCATAACGCTGGCGCAGGGACTGTTGGAGTCCCGTTACGGCCTGTCGGAACTTGCGGCCAAGGGCAACAACCATTTCGGTATCAAGTGCCATGACTGGAAAGGCCGTTCGATGAAGGTGGATGATGACCGCAAGGGGGAATGCTTCCGCGTGTATGGCGATGCTGCCGAGTCGTACGCGGATCACAGTGATTTCCTGCGGTATAGGACGCGTTACCGTTCGCTGTTTGAGCTGGAGACTACTGATTACAAGGGGTGGGCCTATGGGCTCTCCAAAGCCGGTTATGCGACTGACCCTCAGTATGCTCAGAAACTCATCCGTATCATCGAAGAATACAATCTGACCCGCTTTGATGTGTCAGATGACGCGACAGATGCCTCTCATGCCGTACAGGAGGAGCCGCTGCCCTCTAAAGAGGACAAGCATTCCAAGAATGAGGTCAAGAAAGAGACCAGGACCAAAAAGGAGATAAAGGCGGAAAAGAAAAAGGCCAGGGAAGAAAAGCGCTCTCTCAAGCAGGCCCGACGCCGCCACATCCCCGTGCCGCCGTCAGAATTGGAGCAGCCGCAGATTGTGGAGCGCACGCTGTCTGACGAGCAGTTCCATTTCCCTCTCAGCCGCAAGGTGTATCGGCAGAACGGAGTGCCTTTTATATATAGCGCGGAGGGGGAGACCTATGCCGGCATTGCGGAGAACAACGACATGTTTGAGGATGAGCTTCTGCGCTACAACGACCTCAAGAGTGCTGAGCCTCTGGCTCCGGGCACGGTCGTGTATTTGAAATCCAAGAAATCACGCGCTGCCAAAGGACTGGACAAACATATAGTGGACCATGACGGTGAATCCCTGCGTGATATATGCCAGCATTATGCCGTCAAGATGAAATCCGTTGCCAAATTCAACGGTTTCAGCATAGGACATGCCCTTAAAGAGGGTGATACAATCATATTGAGATGACGCGGAAACGCAGAAAGAATAAAAAAATGCAGCAGCGTAGGGTGCTCATGGCCGGTATTGCCGCCGGGGTGCTGCTTATTGTCGGGGCGGTAGTGTCGTTCCGTTACCTGAGTGACAACAAGGTTCCTAATTTCAGGAAGTCTGCGGTGGTGTTTGTCTATCCGGAGACCACGCTGGACGAAGTGTATGCCAGTATTATCAATGAGGCCGGAGTCAAGCGTCCATACAGCCTGAGGCGTGCTCTCAAGTCCAAACGGGTGGCGGAGTATATGCAGCCGGGGCGCTATGAGATACGCCCCTCCTATACGAGCGTGTATGTGGCGCGGATGCTCAATAATTGTTGGCAGAGCCCTGCCAAACTGGTATTGAGCGGCAATATCCGCCATAATTCGCAACTCGCCCGCAAGATTTCGTCCCAGTTGATGATAGACTCTGTGGATGTGGTGCGCGCCCTTGAGAGCGGACCTTTTCTGTCCCAGTTCGGTGTGACTCCGCAGACGGTCTTTTCCCTCTTTATGCCTGACACTTACGAGATGTTTTGGACAGCGAGCATGGAAGATGTGCTCCGCAGCCAGAAAAAGGCGTACGATGCATACTGGACGAAAGAACGCCTTGCAAAGGCCCGGGCGCAGGGACTGACTCCTGCCGAGGTTTCTGTCCTGGCATCAATAGTGCGCGAAGAGACCAATTATGAGCCGGAAATGCCCCGTATCGCAGGCGTCTACCTGAACAGGCTGCACAAAGGGATGAAACTGCAGGCCGACCCTACAGTCGCATTCTGTCACGACTATACGCTCGGCAGGATATTGCGCAAGCATCTGGCTGTGGACTCTCCATACAATACCTACAAATACGCAGGACTGCCGCCAGGGCCGATTTCAGTGCCGACCCGCGCCTGCCTGGAAGCGGTGCTCAATCCGGAGGGGGATGCGCTGTATTTCTGTGCCAATTCGACCTTTGACGGGTCGCATCTGTTCGCTAAGTCTTATTCCGACCATTTGAAGAACGCGAGAGCTTTCCAACGAGCGTTGACTCTCCGGCAGAAGATTTCTCCTGCCAAATGACCTTCTGCACGCGGTAGGGATACTTCTCATTGAGTTCGGGAGCATTGGGACAGTCCTTTCTGTGAATCTTGATGCCGTCGGTCCTCGTCACGAAGCCGAACACTTCGTCGCCGTATTGGGGATTGCAGCATGACGCCATCTTGTATTCCAGTCCTTTGACGCCCTTTGCATTGATGACGAGTATGTCATCGCTGCTCTTCCATTGGGTGTGGGCTTCCTGTTTCTTCTCGCCGTGCTCTGTCCTGTATACCAGTGTCTCTGGGTTGAGAAGCCAGTTCTTGATGTCATTTATGTCGATAATTCCGTCGCCTACCGCCGCCATGAACGAGATGACGGAAGTGTACTTGAGGTAGTGCATGATATCGTTCAGGATATCATCCTCCATCGAAAGTTTCCAGTTCTTGAGCCGTCTGTCGAGCAGTTCCCGTCCGGCAGCGGCCTTTTTGCGGATCTCGGCGTCGAGTTCCAGTTTGATCTTGGTGCGGGCCTTGCCCGATACCACATGCGAGAGCCAGTCAGCACTTGGCTTCTGGTTCTTGGAAGTGATGATCTCCACCACTTCTCCCGTCTTGAGTTTTTCCCGGAACGATACGACCTTGCCGCTGATGCGTCCTCCCGTGCAGTGGCATCCCACCGCCGTATGTATGCTGAATGCGAAATCGAGAACTGTCGCTCCTGCAGGGAGTATCTTCAGTTCTCCGGTCGGGGTGAATACGAATATTTCGCTGCTCGGCGGCTGGGGCAGATCCTCGGTGCTGGTTTCGTAGGGGTGCTCCAGCGTGTATCGCACGCTCTGCAGCCATTTGTCGAGGCTCTGCTCGTGTTTGATGCCCTTGTATGACCAGTGAGCCGCCTGTCCGTTCTCGGCCTCCGCATCCATGCGTCTGGTGCGTATCTGCACTTCTATATGCGCACCGTCACTGTTCTTGACGGTGATGTGCAGGGATTCGTAGCCGTTGGCTTTGGGATTGGTCAGCCAGTCCCTCAAACGCCTGGTGTCGGATTCGTATTCTTCTGTAACATAGGAATATACCTTCCAACAGAGTTCTTTCTCCAGGTCGTGGTCTTCCGGATCGCAGTCGATAATGAAGCGGATTGCGAATACATCGTATACTCCCTCAAAAGGCACTTTCTGCGCCTGCATTTTCTTGAATATGGACCAGGCTGTCTTGGTGCGTATCTTGAGTTTGTATCGTATGCCTTCGGCGTCAATCTTGGTCTCGAGGGGACGGATAAACTCGTTGAGGAGCTTGGTCCTGTCTTTTTCTCCGGCCTTGAGTTTGCGCGTGATGATGCGGTACTGGTCAGGCTCGGCGAATTTGAAATAAATGTCTTCGAGTTCGCTCTTGATATTGTACAGTCCGAGCTGGTGGGCGAGTGGGATGTACAGCATGAGGGTCTCGAGCACCCTCTGCTCGCGTGCTGCCTTGGGGAATATCGACAGGTTGCGCATCACCTCCAGTCTGTCCGCAATCTTGAGAACGGTCACACGCGGGTCGCGTGAATACGAGACGATGAGTTTCTTGTATTTCTCCGCTTCGAGGCGTGTGTCCTTGGGACGGATGGTCGCTATCTTGTTGAGGCCGTCAACCATTATCCTGACATCGTGCGGGAATGCGCTGATGTCCACATCGTGGTGGAAACGGGTCGCCTCGTGCAGATATACTGCCGCAACGCACTCAGCAGGCAGACCAATCTCGTCTTCGACTATATGCGCCACGCCATCGGCATGCTCCATCATTGGATGCCCGTTGCTGCGGACATCTTCCTTGAGAGCCTGCATGGCGATGGCTCTTGCCTGGATGACCAGGCTATTTTCGGATGAAGTTGACATGACCTATAAATATAATGAATATTTCCGAGACTCTATTCTTTCCAGACCTTGAGATATTGCTGCAGAGCCCACATTTCGTCGCGGAATTTCGCGGCGGCGTTGAAATCGAGGTCGGATGCCGCCTTTATCATCTTGCGCTTGCTCTCCTCTGCCATTTTCTCGACTTGCGGACGTGAAAGGCTGCGTATGACAGGGTCCTGGAGTACGGCGGCTAGATCCGCCTGGATATAACCGTCCACGCTCGATGAGGATGATTCCCTGAGCGCATCGTGCCCGAGTCCGACGCTGACACTGCCGCTGCCGAGGTCTGTCGGGTCGGGGATGTAGTGAGGCGCGTCGTATGAGTTAGCCGCACTGAACCTGCCGGTAGTGCCTCCTGCGAGGACGGGGTTGCGCTGTTTGGACGATGATGAGGAAGTGAGTTCCCCTGCGAGGACATTGTGCTTGACACTCACCTGCTTGGGAGTGATATGGTGGAGTTCGTTGTACTCGATCTGCTTGGCCCTGCGCCGTTCGGTCTCCCGTATAGTCGCTTCCATTGACGGAGTGATGTGGTCCGCGTACATGATGACGAGTCCGTTTACATTACGGGCGGCACGTCCTGCGGTCTGGGTGAGGGATTTTTCTGTGCGGAGGAAACCCTCCTTGTCCGCATCGAGTATCGCCACGAGGGACACGGTCGGCATGTCGAGCCCCTCCCTGAGGAGATTGACACCGATGAGCACATCGAAGAGGCCGTTTTTGAAGTCCTCGATAATCTCTACCCTCTCCGCGGTATCTACATCCGAATGAATGTATCTGCACCGTACGCCCATCCTGGCCATGTATTCGTCCAGTTCTTCCGCCATGCGCTTTGTAAGGGTGGTGACCAATACGCGTTCGTCCCTCTCTGTGCGTATCCTTATCTCTTCCATTAGGTTATCCACCTGATGCTCAATGGGCCTGACCTCTATCGGGGGGTCGAGCAGTCCTGTCGGGCGGACGACCTGTTCGACCACCAGTCCGCCGGATTTTTCCAGTTCGTAGTCGGATGGTGTTGCGCTGACATAGACCTTCTGGCCGGTGAGATGCACGAATTCATCGAATGTCAGCGGACGATTGTCAGCGGCTGCCGGCAGGCGGAATCCGTAATCGACGAGTACTGCCTTGCGGCTGTGGTCTCCTCCGAACATGGCATGTATCTGTGGCAGGGTCACATGGCTCTCGTCTATGAATGTCACGAAATCCTTGGGGAAATAGTCGATCAGGCAGAAAGGCCTCTCACCGGGATTGCGTCCGTCAAAATAACGGGAATAGTTCTCGATACCGGGACAATACCCCATCTCCTTGATCATTTCGAGGTCGTATTCTACCCTCTGTTTCAATCTCTTGGCTTCGAGATTCTTGCCGACTTCGTCGAAATACTGCATCTGCTTGAACAGGTCGTCCTGTATCTGGCTGACGGCGCGTATGCCGCGCTCTTTGGTGGTGACGAAGTTGTTGGCCGGATAGATGCTGATTTCGTCCACATCCTCCATCCTCGCACCTGTGAGCGGGTCAATGACGCTTATGGCGTCTACCTCATCGCCGAAAAACTCTATCCTGACAGCATTGTCCGCGCCTGCGAGATACACATCCACGGTGTCGCCCTTGACGCGGAATGTGCCGCGCTTGAACTCTACTTCTGTCCTGCTGTAGAGGGCGTCCACGAGCCTGTACAGCAGTCCGGTGAGACTGCGCTGCTCGCCTCTCCTTATGGTGACCGTCTGCTCGTGGAAGTCATCGGGGTTGCCTATACCGTAGAGGCAGCTTACAGAAGAAATGACGATGACATCGCGTCTGCCGCTGAGCAGTGCCGAAGCGGCAGACAGCCTCAGTTTCTCAATCTGGTCGTTGATGCTGAGATCCTTTTCGATATATGTGTCGCTCGACGGAATGTATGCCTCCGGCTGGTAATAGTCGTAGTAGGAGACAAAATATTCGACGGCATTGTTGGGAAAGAAAGACTTGAATTCACCATACAACTGCGCAGCCAGAGTCTTGTTGTGGCTCAAGATGAGGGCCGGGCGCTGCAGGTTGTTTATGACATTCGCCATGGTGAATGTCTTGCCGGAGCCTGTGACGCCGAGCAGGGTGATGTCGTTCACACCGTCTTTGAGAGCGGAAGTGAGTTGCCGGATGGCTTCCGGCTGGTCTCCTCCCGGAGTATAGTCTGATTTGAGTTCGAAATTCACAATATCAAATATATCACAAAGTCACGACAATTCCACCGATTATCCATATTCCAGGCATCTTTAGACCGCCATAATCGAAATATTCCGCGGATGTGACATTGTCAGCATTGATATACAGGCTGGCGATGCCAATGTCGTATGACAATCTGGCATTCATTATGGTATATGGGCTATAGCCTGTGAGCCTGCCGTCCATGTCGCTGTAATTGCCGTTGCGGTCATAGTATGACAGTCCAGCGTGCAGCCCTGCGCGGCGGCCTATCCTGAAATCCGCCAGCAGGGAGCATTTAAGCCTCATATAGTCGAGAGCATATTTTGAAATGAGCCCGTCGGAGGATTTGTCGCAGTCTATCCACCCTCCGAGCAGTGTCATACTGTCGAGAATGCCCTGCCCGGCATGCCAAGTGGCGCTGATGTCCGCTCCTACCGTATTCATGACCGTGATCTGACGGCATTCCCAGTCGGTGGCGGCATTCTCGCGTACCCAGTCGATGGTATTCTCGCCCCTGCGGCAATAGACATCTGCATCGAATTGCCAATGTCCGCCGTTTCTGCGCAGGGCTGCCTTGATGGTGCTTGCATTCTCGGGCTCGAGTGACGGATTGCCTATGTATCCGGCAGCCGTGTAGTAGAGGTCTGTGAATGTCGGCAGGCGCATTGTACGGGCCGTCATCAGATTGATGCGCGTCCGTGTGTCCGGGATCCAGTCTATGGCCATATCCCATAGCGGAGTGAATCCGTATGAGGAGAAATCGCCTGCCACAGAGGCGGATATTGCGAGATGTTCCCAGCGTTTGTGATGGCGCAGGCGTATGTCAGCGCGCCTGCGACTGTCGCCCTTGGTGTAATATCTGCCGTCCGTACCGTCTATGCGTACAGGCCTGACGAGTTCTTTGCCGAGTACCGTACTGGTGATGTCACCGTATTGGTAATGTCCGCTGATGCCCGTCCGTCCGGCCCGCCATGATCTGGACACTGCAGCATACGCTCCGTAAGTGTCTGTGAGGTGGTAATTGAACGGGACTTTGTCCTCGCTGCCTCTGACGAGTTCGAATCTGTCACTGTTGTACCGGAATGAGATATAGGATTCCATGCTCCAACTGCCGTATGCGCCTCTCCAGCGCAGAGATGCCAGGGTGGTGCCTGTACTCTCGTACTGGTCAGGGTATTTCAGGGAATAGAATCCGTTTGCACCGAATGCTCTGTCCTGCCTTCCTGCCTGCATCTCAAACGAACCGGCAGATGGGTGAGTGTATCTGACATTGGTGTACAGGTTGGTGTTGGAGAAATCAGTGTTGTGCCGGTAACCGTCCGAACGCCTCAGTGATGCCGCTTCGAAAATCTGCAATCTGCCGGCCTGTCCGACAGTGGCGGCTCCGCTGACATTGGCATATAGGTATCCGTATGAACCTCCTGATACATTGGCACGCAGGTATTGTGAAGCGGCCGGTCTCGCGCTCATGTCTATTGCTCCGCTGAGCCCCATGTCACCTCCGTCAATCAGGCGGATACCTGACATTATGTCCGCGTCCACAGGCAGGCTGTGAGTCTGGTGCCCTGTGCGTATGTCGGTGAAGTCCACCCCGTTCAGCAGCAGGGCGGTCTGGTCGGGGCTGCCTCCGCGTATGCCAATGTCTGCCTGCACGCTCATGCCTCCGCGTTCGCGTATGTCTATCGCCGGTGTCATCCGGAGTATCTGCTCTGTGGTGGCGGAGGGGGATTTCAGCAGGGGAGAGGGCAGTTCGCTCCCGAATGCGGATATGCTGCTCTCATGCAGCCCGTAAGCGGAAACGACAGCCGAGTCTATGCGGACTGGCTGTCGTTCCTGGGCGGATACATATCCTCCCGCCGCGACGGTCAGGAAGACAATCAGAGCGGGAGGTCGTGTGTTTTGAAGTTTTTTCATGTTTAGTTGCAGGTTGATTACAGTGTCTATTTATTGAGCAGGGATTGGCTGCGGCTGATGAAATCCGACAGCGCCTTGCCCTTGAGCATTCCGTTTTCCAGCAGGGCGAGATCCACTATCTGGTGGAGCAGTTCGTTCTCCGGCTTGCGGTCCTCCCAAATCTTCTTGATGAGAGGATTCTCCATGTTTACGAGGATGTTGTAGGTCTTGGGCATCTCTCCGTAGAAGTTCATTCCTCCGCTGAATGCGCTCATTTCGCGGTAGCGGCGCATAAACTCGCTCTGCGTGATGGATACGGGGCTGCCATCCTCTCCGAGGTTGCGTGCCTCGACATCGTACTCGTTGCCGGTGGGGAGCACGGCCTTGAACAGTTCGCTGAGTGCCTTCTTGTCATCGTCGGACATCTCCGGGCTGACGCTCTCTTCCTGGGGGATGAGTTTGTCGATGCTGTCGGAGTCCACCCTCGCGAAGCGGCTGTCGCTGAATTTCTGCTCCAGCAGATTGACGAAATGGCTGTCCAATTCGCAGTCCATCAGCAGGACATCATAGCCCTTGGCCTTTGCCTGCTCTATCCTCGCGTACTGTGCCTCGGTGTCGGTGGCGTAGAGGTAGACGAGTTTGCCGTCCTTGTCTTTCTGTGTGGACTCTATCGCGGTCTTGTACTCGTCGAGGCTGAAATACTTGCTGTCTGTGTTTTTGAGCAACGCGAAATTGAGAGCCTTCTCGCAGAACTTCTCATCGGACAGCATGCCGTATTCGATGAAGAGTTTGATGTTGTCCCATTTCTCCTCGTATGCCTTGCGGTCCTCCTTGAATATCTCCTCGAGCCTGTCAGCGACCTTCTTGGTGATGTAGGTGCTGATTTTCTTGACATTGGAGTCGCTCTGGAGGTAACTGCGGCTGACATTGAGGGGAATGTCCGGAGAATCGATGACTCCATGCAGCAGTGTCAGGAAGTCAGGTACGATATTCTCGACATGGTCCGTGACATACATCTGATTGCAATAGAGCTGTATCTTGTTGCGGCTGATAGCCATGCGCTCCTTGATCTTGGGGAAATAGAGTATACCGGTCAGGTTGAACGGGTAGTCTACATTGAGGTGGATGTGGAACATCGGGTCCTCGTCCATAGGGTACAGGGCGTGGTAAAATTCCACATAGTCTTCTTCCTTGAGCTCCGAAGGCTTCTTGGTCCACAGAGGCTCGACGCTGTTGATTACATTGTCTTCTTCGGTCTCGACGGACTTGCCGTCTTTCCATTCGGTCTTTTTGCCGAATACGACAGGCACCGGCATGAATTTGCAGTATTTGCCGAGCAGAGAGGAGATCATGCCCTTGTGTGCGAACTCTTCTGCGTCATCGTCCAGATACAGGGTGATGATTGTGCCCCTGTCCTCTTTCTCCGCAGGCTCCATGCTGAATTCGGGGGAGCCGTCGCAACTCCATTTGACAGCGGTGGCGCCGTCTTTCCAACTAAGAGTCTCGATAGTCACGGTCTTTGCGACCATGAATGCGGAATAGAATCCCAGACCGAAATGTCCGATGATGCCGGGTGTCTGGTCCTTGTATTTCTCGAGGAATTCGCCGGCGGAGGAGAATGCTATCTGGTTGATGTATTTGTCTACCTCCTCTTCGGTCATTCCGATACCGTTGTCGATGATTCTGAGAATGCGCTTGTCCTCGTCAAGTTCGATTCTGACCTTGAGTTCACCGAGTTCACCATTGAAGTCGCCGCTCGAAGCGAGGGCCTTCATCTTCTGCGTCGCGTCCACCGCGTTGGCTACCAGCTCGCGCAGGAAAATCTCGTGATCTGAATAGAGGAACTGTTTGATGACCGGAAATATGTTCTCGGTCGTTACTCCGATATTGCCTTTTGTCATGTCTTGTAACTTTATAATTTTAATTTTTATCCAAAACAATCTGATGCCCCTGTGAAATACAAAAGATATTCCGCAGGGGCATCAGTGACAAAATGTCAGATGGTCAGGTTTATTTGTACATGTAGCGTTTGATGCTCATCTTCGGAGTCTTCTCAAAGGGAGTGAGCACGACTTCTACCTTGGCTATCTGGCTGTAGTTGGGCAGGCTCCTGTTGGAGCGCTTGCGGATGTGCTCGGGGATGTCGGAGATGGCCTCTTCGTCGAGCCCGCTCTTCTTGATGCCGTCTGCATCGAGGTATACAAGGGCGACGAGTTTGCCGGAGCGGTCTACGACAACGGATTCATTTACATACTCCTGGGCGTTTATGGTAGCCTCGACCTCCTCTGGATAGATGTTCTGCCCGTTGGCGGAGAGTATCATGTTCTTGCTGCGTCCGCGTATGGTGATGTTGCCGGCCTTGTCCATGGTGCCGAGGTCGCCTGTGTGGAGGTACCCGTCCTCTGTGAATGCGGATGCGCTCGCTTCGGGATTCTTGAAATATCCGCTGCAGATATTAACGCCCTTTGCCTGTATCTCACCGGCAATGTGCTCGGGATCTTCGGAGTCAATGCGCACGTCTGCCGTATCTACTTTCATTCCGCAGGAGCCCTGGACATAATTCCAAGGCTGGGTGTAGGCGAGCAGAGGGGATGCCTCGGTCATGCCGTATCCGACGGTGTAGGGGAGTCCTATCTTGCGGAACACTTTCTCTACATCCGGGTTGAGGGCGGCTCCGCCCATGATGAACTGCTGTACCTTGCCGCCGAATGCTTCCATGAGCTTCTTGCGGATTGCTCCATAGATGACTTTGTTGAGGCCGGGAATGGATGCGAGCAGACTCATGTACCATTTTGATAGTACAGGCTTGATGGAGGACTTGTATATCTTCTCCATGACGAGGGGGACGGTAATCACGACATAGGGCCTGACTTCGCTCATGGCTTTGAGCAGGGTGGATGCGGCAGGTGCCTTGCCGAGGAAATATACGGTGACGCCGTTGCACAGGGGGTACATGAATTCGAACACCATACCATAGATGTGTCCCATGGGGAGCATGGATACGATATTGTCTTCGCTGGAGCATTGAATGTGCCTGGTGGCGAAATCAATGCCTGCGCTGAAGCATTCGTAGCGCAGCATTACGCCTTTTGGGGCGCTTGTCGTGCCGGAGGTGTAGTTGATTACGGCGAGTTCTCCGGCATTGTCGGTGGGGAAATGCAGATTTTCGCGAGTGTAGCCCTGAGGGTATCTGGAGCGGAAATCGTTGTCTATGGACGCGAATGCCGCTGCTGTCTCCTCGTCCCTGCTGTACAGGAGACTGTAATCGGCATTGTTGATGACGAAGCGTACATCCGGAATCATTTCGGGGGTCATCTTGTCCCAGGCGGCCTTGTCTACGAAGAGGCCTATAGCCTCCGAATGGTGGGTGAGAGCGGCTGCATTCTCCGGCAGGAAGTCGCTCAACAAGGGGACGACGACAGTGCCGTAGGTGTTGATGGAGAGGAATGACATCGCCCAGTGTGCGCTGTTGGGGGCGCAGATGGCTATCTTCTCCCCTTTTTGGATGCCGAGTTTCTCGAAGAATATGTGGAATTTGGCGATGTGCTCCGCCAACTGTCCGTAGGTGTAGCGGTCACCGCGATAGTTGCACACGGCGAGGTGGTCCCAGAGTTCCCTGGTTGATTTCTCCAGCAGTTTAAGGTAATGTTCCATTTTGATGTTGAATTTTTGTGTCATGCGGACTGTATTCCGAAGAGTCCGTGTCTCCTGTGGCAGGCATGTCTGTGCGCTGTCAAGTGGTGCAAAAATATCGAAGACCGCCTGCCCCGGCAAGCGATTTTTGGATAATGTGGCGAATTTCACGATATTTGGGGTGAACCAAATATGTTTGTGGCGAATGAAAAGACCGATTGTGGCTCTTATCTATGATTTCGATGGCACATTGTCCCCGGGCAATATGCAGGAGTTCGGATTCATCCAGGCGGTGGGCTCTACGCCTTCGGAGTTCTGGAGCGAAAGTGACAAGATAGCCATAGGGCAGGATGCGAGCAATGTCCTCGCCTATATGAAACTCATGTTCGATACAGCTCAGGCGAAAGGAATCAAATTGCGAAAGGACAACTTTCTCGCATTCGGACGCGATGTCGAACTTTTCGATGGGGTGAGGGAATGGTTCGGCCTGATTAACAGTTATGGCCGCTCGCACGGTGTCAGGGTCGAGCATTATATCAATTCCAGCGGCTTGACGGAGATTGTGGAGGGCACACCGATTGCCAAGGAGTTCAAGCATATATTCTCGGGTACCTTTATATATAATGAAAATGGGGAGGCGGTGTGGCCCGGCATTGCGGTGGACTCTACCAACAAGACGCAGTTCCTCTTCAAAATCAACAAGGGCATATTCAGCAATCACGATGCCGAGAAACTCAACAGTTCGGTGGCCGAGGACAAGAAGCGCGTGCCGTTTACCAATATGATATATCTCGGTGACGGTGAGACCGATGTGCCGTGCATGAAGATTGTGGGCATGTTCGGAGGTAATCCGATAGCCGTCTATAATCCTTCCAATGACAAGAAACGCGCTGTCGCGGAGAAACTCAAACGGCAGGGGAGGGTCAAATATACCGCGCCTGCAGATTATACAGAGGGCAGCCGTATCTACAAGCTGATCTGCGCCATTATCGACAAGATAAAGGCCGACTACGCCTTGAATGAGTTTGCCTGAGCGGTATCTGGGCTATTTTATCAGATTCAGGAATTCGTTGCGCGTGCGTGATGATTTGAGAAATGCTCCGCTGAATGCCGATGTGGTGGTGACAGCGTTGGCTTTCTGTACTCCGCGCAACTGCATGCAGCTGTGTGTCGCCTCTATGACCACGGCTACACCGAGAGGATGCAGGGCTTCTTCGATGCAGTCCCTGATCTGGACGGTCAGACGTTCCTGTACCTGCAGTCTGCGGGCGTAGGCCTCCACTGTCCGTGCTATCTTGCTGAGCCCGGTGATTTTGCCGTCGGGGATGTATGCGACATGGCATTTGCCGATGAAAGGCATCATGTGGTGTTCGCAGGTGGAGTACAGATCTATGTCGCGTACCAGTACCATCTGGCGGTATTGCTCGTCGAACATCGCCGAACGGATGATGCCGACGCCGTCTTCATTGTAGCCTTTGGTCATGAACTGCAATGCCTTTGCGACTCTCTCCGGAGTCTTGACCAGGCCCTCTCTCGTGCTGTCCTCTCCGATCAGTCGCAGGATAGCCTCTACATGGGATGCAATCTCTGCCGTCACCTCGGGGTCGTATATTTCTTCTGTTCTGTATGCCATGACGCTGATAGTCTTGTTGTTGGTGTCTTTTGCAAGGGACGGCTACAGCCGTGTCGGAGATGCAGTCTCCACCGCCGTCGCAGTATTGTGATGCGGCCGTTCCGTGCACTCTGGCAAAAATACATCATTAATCGGCAAAATGAAACCTCATCCGCGGCAAAACGCCTTACTTGTGGCATATACTTTGATAACCCATTCCCTGCGGCAAAAAAAATCGACGATGTTTTTTTGGGGAATGCCGGAGGCACTTATGATTTTTTGTATATATTTGCGGCAAATTACGAATAGAGACAAAAGGAGATAAATTATGTATTGGACACTGGAACTTGCAAGCAGCCTGGACGATGCACCGTGGCCTGCAACCAAAGACGAACTCATTGATTATGCCAACCGCTCCGGAGTACCGGAAGAGGTGGTAGAGAACCTTCAGGAACTTGAAGATGACGGCGAGATCTACGAGAATATCGAGGACATCTGGCCAGATTACCCCACCAAAGAAGACTTCTTCTTCAACGAGGAGGAGTATTAGGTGCCTAACTACTTAATAATAAGCAATTTAAACACATCGGGTGCGGTTTTTACGACCGTGCCCGATGCCTTTTTACGGCATTCTACGGCCTGTTGTGGAATCAAAAGTTACTGAAAAATCAAAATTGATATGAAGCATAGCTTAAGTATTCTGTTATTAACAATGTTTTTCATGACTGCATTATCAAGTT
>CAZTUQ010000039.1:4396-18363 GCA_964616865.1 uncultured Muribaculaceae bacterium | reverse complement strand
CCTATGGCGAGTTCTGCCAAAGAAACAGAAGTTATCCCTACTTTCAGCAGATTGTGAGACGCTGTATCTTCAAGATAGCCAGGAGGTCAGTAATTCTTGGATGGGAACTGTATAGAGACACTTTGCAAAAATGTCGATTTTGTTGCAGTGGGTGGCGGAAAAAGTTGTGAAGTATAAAAATTAACGCTATATTTGTAGTCTAAAATCTGGATGTGGCGCAGTTGGTAGCGCACCTGGTTAGGGACCAGGAGGTCGCTGGTTCAAGTCCAGTCATCCAGACGAAGTCCTCGCAAGGAGATAATACTCTTGCGGGGACTTTTTTTTATATGCAGTTCCGTCCTGTCCGAGGATCGAGGCTGTAATCTAATTGTATCAGATTCAGAAAATACCTTGCAGGTCTTCTGTAAGGTGTTTTATTTTTTCTGGAAAAGGATAGCGGCTATAGTGAAAGTGGGTGATATAGTAAGGGGCAGGATGTGTCGAAATGACCGGAATCAGTCCGTTGTCGGGCGGAAGAGTTCCATTGTCCGGCGGATGTCGAGACAGTCTTCGATGCGGAAACTGCCGCTGCGTGTACGGCGCAGTGAATCCAGGAAGGCTCCGCTGTCGAGTGCTTCACCGATATCTCTGGCGAGTGCGCGTATGTATGTACCTTTGGAACACTGGACGAGAATCTGGGCGCGTGGCAGCTCAAGACAGGAAGTGTCAATGACATTTATGCGCGGATTGGGTGAGAGCCCCTCTCCGAATCCTTGTCCGTCGCTGTCCGTATCTGTCAGAGGCGTGCCGTCCGCGGAATATGACACGAGTTCGATACGGCTTATGTTGATTTTCTGCGTCGAAAGCTGTCCTGCTTCGCTGTGGTCAAAACCTTCTCCGTTGCGCATTGCCTCTTTGTAGGCCCGCCGTGCCATTTCGTAGGCGCGTACTCCGTCAACGGATTTGGCGGAAAACAAAGGGGCGACCTGCTCCTGCTCGCCGGTGAATCCCGGCAGTACCTCGCGCAGGCGTGCCTCGCTCACCTGGTCTGTGGAGTATTTGCGGTCTATCTCCTTTTCTCTGTCGTAGGAGGGCGTTGTCGCGCCTAAAACCAGCCCTGCAAGGTATTCTTTTTCGTGCTTCTGGAGAGAGTCGGCGAGTTTGGTCGCCTTGCCTATGCAGACAAGCAGGACGCCCGTTGCGAGGGGGTCAAGTGTCCCGGCGTGGCCGACCTTGAGGTTCTTCTTGCCGAAATGCTTGCACGCCGCCCATTTGACCTTGCGTATGACATCCGCGGATGTCCATCGGTAAGGTTTGTCGACAGGAATGATTATTCCCTCCGGATACTCTTCAATGTCGTTGCCGAGAACCGCTCCGGTGCGTGCCTGCAAAAAAGCCATGTGTTTCTACAGATCTTGATCTATTTTGTTGACTCTGCGTTCGTGCCTCCCGCCCTCGAAAGGGGTGTCAAGCCATGTGCGTACTATATCGGGGACCACTTCCCAGCCGATGTAGCGCGCCGGCATGACCAGTACATTGGCATTGTTATGTGCCTTTACGAGTCTGCCGATTTCGGTATTCCATGCGAGACCTGCGCGGATGCCTTTGTGGTGGTTGAGACACATCGCCATGCCGTTGCCTGTCCCGCAGAATGCGATGCCGCATTGCACGCTGCCGTCTTTGACGGCGCGTGCAAGTCTGTGTGCGAAATCCGGATAGTCACAACTCTCAGGGCTGTCTGTCCCGAAATTAATAACTTCGAAGCCGTTGTCACGAAGCCACTGAATCAGTCTGGTCTTGTACTCCAGCCCTGCGTGGTCAGCGCATATACCTATAGTCATAATGATGTAGTGATTTATCCTGACGGATATTCTGCAAATCTACAACTTTATTTCGGCAAATCTATGAATCATGCATATTTGTGTCAGATATTACGGGTGCAGCATCGTGACGCTCTGCCGTTGTGACTTGTCCATAGGTTCGTCCGTGTACTTTACCTTGGCGAAGTTGGTCTTGCCGAGGTCGATGCAGCGTATTGTGCTGTCGTACATGGTGCGGAAGTATATTTTCCGTCCGGAGAGGTCGGATGCGCTTGTCCATTGGGTCGCGCTCGGGATGTCTGTGATCGTGTCTCCTGCTGAGATCTGTATTCCGATGGGGATGTCGAAATTGTTGAGTATATGGAATGCCTGGAATATGGTCTCGTCGGTATTGTCCAATATGGGAGCGGTGCTCTGATAGAATGCGGCGCGGACAAAGCGGGACGGAGGTGTCATGTCTCCGGGTAGCCCGAGCATGCCGCTGCCGCCACCGAACGGGCGCAGTTCAAGTCTGCCGACAGTGCTGCCTCCGCTGCTGCCGCTGCGCAGATTGACATAATTGTTGAGATTGGTCAGGTGCCAGTCGAATGACGGGGAGTTTGTGAGCACGCCGACCTTGTTTTCGTAGAATACGCATTCGCCGTCGATTATTTCCAGTACGACCTGGCGGCCTCCGGGTTCGGTGAATCTCCAGTGGACTGTCGATGAGCGCGGGTCGATATTGTGGATGTGTATGGAATTGACTGTCGCGATGACCTCGTCTATGTCGGAGCAAGCACCGAGAATGTAGGAAACCAGCTGGAAATCAGAGATGTTGCTGTCCTTGTGTGCCGGGTTGAAGTCTTCGTATTTGCCGTATCCGGGGAAATAGAACAGCCCGGCGGAAAGTCCCTTTTCGTTCATGCCCTCTACGATGAACTCTGCCTGCTCCACGGCGAGCCCGACATATCCGTATTTGCCGGCGAAAATGCATCCCTGGCTGCCGTCCGGCGTCATGGATGTCCATGAATGCCCGCGTGGCACGATGACATAACGGCTGTGGTTGTCATTGCCTGCCCATTCTACGGTGCGCGCCATTACGGTGTGGCCGTCTTTGTCCTTGAGCGTGATGCCTGTACAGGCTTGCGATATACAGGGTGCGAGGTGCAGTGCCATGAGTGCGGCAGCCGCTGCTGACAGAATGCGAGATGTCTTGTTTTTCATAATGTATGGATATTGTTGTACACTCGCAATATACAAAAAAGTCAGAATCCGTCTGAATTTGTTTCATGAAATTGATATGCTGCCTTGAAGCAAAGAGTTTTTGTATAAATGGCTTCGAGATTTTGATCCTTGCTTGCGTGAGCGTCGAAATGCGTTGTCCCTGCGCCCTTATGATAGACGTGGACGGAACGCCGATAGGGCAGAAAATGGCGCGGCAAAGACTCTGGAGGGCGTGGCAAAGTATTTGTAAAAAGGGTGAAAATGCCGATATTTGCAATTTGTCGGAATATTGGAATTTCTGAATGAAAACAGATATGAAAATCAATGGAATATCCATCATGGCGGCGCTTGCTGCGCTCTGCCTCTGCATAGTATCCTGCAAGAAAGACAAGGACGAAGAGACGGTATCGTATTCTTCGTTCCGTGGTGATCTGAGTTTCGAGATACCGTCTTATGTGCATAAAGGTGATGTGTATGAGCTTACCCCTGGAGGAGATATCAGACGCGCTGCAGACGACGATAACGAGGGAGCCTATGGTCTGGTGTGGACGGTGGATCTGAGGTCGGCATCCGATACTGTCCGTTTCGAGGGTGAGGATGCTTCCACAAATGACGGCAGCATGATATTCAGCGTTCCAGATACCCTGTGCAATATCACATTGACGCTCAAGGCTTTTGCGGATGGTTATGCTTCGACTTCCGTGTCGCGTACCATAATGGTCATAGACCCTTCCGAGGAGAACGGCTCGCTGACCGGAAGGACATTCCCCGCAGGGGTGAAGTCATTCAAGGATGAGCGCGACGGGGAGAATTACAGATATGTACGCGTCGGAGACATGGACTGGATGGCGGAGAATCTCACATGGGACGGAGCCGGCAATTCGTTTGACAATGCGCCGGTGATGGATGCCCTGCTCGGGCGTTTCTATACTTGGGAGGAGGCTCAGAATGCGTGCCCTACAGGCTGGCGTCTGCCTGCGAATGATGACTGGATTGCGCTTGCCGCCGAGGTCACAGGACGGACCTATACCGATAAGATGTCTGTGCTGGAGGGACTCTCCGGTGCGATGATGCTGCCGGAAGCATATATCAACGAGTACAGGATGTGGGAATACCAGCCGAAGTTCGATGTGGACAATCGTACTGGACTTGCTGTCCTCCCGGCTGGATACTCCACTGTAAAGGAAGACGACTGGGCATTCTTCGGATTTACCAAGTACGCGCTGTTCTGGACAGCGGACGCATTCGATGCGGACAACGGCTGCTATAGGCAGATACATGCTGACCAGCCCGGTGTTTCAGCGGGGTATGCGGGCAAGGCGTATTTCGGGGCGTCTGTGCGCTGCGTCAGGTAAGACGCTAACGCAAGTCGGTGACAACATACGATGCAGGCAGTGAGCCGGTATCGAAGTTGAAATCCGCAGAATCGGACATATTGAGGAATTTCATTCCTGAGATGGAGAAGACGGCCGTTGTGCCGTCTTCTGTCGTTATTTCCGCTCCGACGGGGATATCTGCGGCATTGAAGTGTATGGAGCCTCCGGTGATGCCGCTGCTTGGGGAGACCGGGACAAGGTCGTATGCCTTGGTCCTGACATTCCCGAAGTGCGAATCTCGTTCGGAACTGCGGATAAATGCGGAACCGACGGACTGGATGAACGATGTCGGATCAGTGAGCCGTTCCTGTGTGGAGGCATTCTCGATATAGCATTCTGCGGCTTCGCGGTCGATGGTCCAGCGAGTGCTGCCGTTGCTGAATATCTCTACGCCGTTGGAATCCATCTTGAAACAGACTCCTTGCAATTCGATGCTTCCCTTGCCGGTGAGCGGAATCTCCCCCTTGACCTGATAACTGTATCCGAATGTGACGCGTGACTGTGCCACTCTCTCTGCGAATCGGTCTATGGCGTCCCCGGCAGTGGCCGTAGATGCGCATAGGACTGTCGCTGCGGCGGTGATGACCGCCTTGTCTGCACGGAATGTCATTGTTGCTGGCGGAATGCCTTGATGATGGTGTCGAGTTCGTTAAAATCATGGACGAGCACCTGGCGGGGCTTGGAACCCTCCTGCGGGCCGACTATGCCTGCGGCCTCCAACTGGTCCATAATGCGACCGGCCTTGGCATATCCGATCGCGAGTTTTCTCTGCAGATCGGAAGTGGAGCCCTTCTGGCCGGTGACCACCAGTCTTGCAGCGTCTTCAAACCTTTCGTCGAGGTCCTTCATGTCAATCATGCCGCCTTCTCCGTCTGCAGGAGTGACATCCGGCAGGTAGTAGGGAGTGTTGTAGGACTTGCGGTATCCCTGCTGGCGTCCTATGTATTCGGTGATCTCATTGATTTCTTTGCTGGAGATGTATGCGCACTGGATTCTCTCGTTCTCTACTCCGGAATAGTATATCATGTCACCGTTACCGATGAGTTTCTCCGCTCCGGGGGAGTCGAGGATGGTTGTGGAGTCAGTGCGCGAAATCACGCGGAACGCGATTCGGGTAGGGAAGTTGGCTTTGATGATACCCGAGATGACATCCACGGACGGGCGCTGTGTCGCCAATATGACATGTATTCCGGCAGCGCGGCCTTTCTGTGCCAGGCGGATGATGGAGTTCTGTATGCTCTTGGATGCGGCCTTGACTTCCGGACTTGCGCCCGATGACAGTGTGAGGTCCGCATATTCGTCTATGACGGCTACTATATAGGGCAGGAATCTGTGCCCGTCAGTGGGCAGTAGTTTGCGGTCCTGGTACTTGTCGTTGTAGAGTTTGAGGTTGTTTACGCAGGCTTTGGAGAGGAGTTCGTATCTCTCGTCCATCTCCATACACAGGCTTCTCAGTATCTTCTCAGCGTCCTTGGGCTTTTTGACAATGGCGTTGTGTTTCTCGTCTTTCTCGTCTACAGCGTCGGGCAGTACGGCGAGATAATGGTTGATAAGTTCTGCGTATGCGGAAAACTCCACCATCTTGGGGTCAATGAAGACGAATTTGAGTTCGGCAGGATGCTTGGAATATATCAGCGAGGTTACAATCGCGTTGAGTCCCACGGATTTACCCTGCCTCGTGGCTCCGGCTACGAGCAGGTGAGGGGTCTCGGCGAGGTCGAATACCTTGACTTTCTGCGTGATGGTGTATCCGATAGCGACAGGCAGCTCTGCCTTGCTGTTGCGGAATGCGTCATCGTTGAGCATGGCACGCAGGGGGACGATGGAGGGTACATCGTTGGCAACCTCCACGCCTACTGCGTCCTCCAGTGTGGTGATACGTACGCCCTTGGCATTGAGGGACATGGCGAGATCCTCCTGCAGGCGTTTGATTTCAGCAATCTTGACACCTGGAGCAGGGTATAATTTATACAGGGTGACGGTAGGCCCTATGATGGCTTTTATATCCTGAAGCTGGATGCGGTAGTTGGCAAGAGCAGTCCGTATCTTGTTGTTGTTGCGCTGGAGCTCTTCCCTGGTGACTTCCTGCCTCTTGGAACTGTATTCTCCGAGGAGGTTAAGTGTCGGGAAACGGTAGTCGGGGAGTTCTTCAAGGCGAGGTTCGATCCGTGGCAGGGGGGCCTTAATCTCAGTGTTGATGCCCTTCCCTTGCTGTACTGTGATGCCGGGATCGCTGGTGGGACCTTCCTGCGGTCCGTTAACAGGGACAGGCGCAGGAGTCTCCGGCGCGGTAGGAGGGGCAATAGGTGGAATCGGGTCTTCCGGCAGAGGATTTTCCGGAATCGGGTCTTCCGCTATCGGCTTTATGGGGTCTTTAGTGTCGGGAGTGTCGACCGGCTTCCTGGATTTGCTCCGGATGCGCGACAGCAGTTCGGCAAGCTTCTCTGTGAAACGTCCTCCGCAGCACATTATCCATGAGACTGCAATTATGGCCACTACTATGCCTGTGGTCAGGACGCCTATGAGATTGCGTCCCCATCCTATGATGAATGTGCCGAAATAGCCTCCGAGACCTCCTCCGAAAGCGGTATCAGCACCGATGATGTCTCCGATGAATGCCAGGACCAGTGACGCGGCCATGGCTCCGGTCAATGCGGTGAGGCTGGTGCTGAGTATGGAATGGCGCCATCTGCGTGCGAGCAGTCTGACGGATATCGCTACCGGTATGACTATCAGTGCGAAACTGCCGATGCCGAACCAGCGGCACATGAGCAGGCGGCCGAGGTGGAAACCGATTTTCCCGCCCTGGTTGTGTCCGTGTATGTCGGGGGACATCTCCCCCGTGATGCTCAGCAGGCTCTGGTCCTGCTTCCATGTAAACAAGTATGACAATGACGCTATGAGTGCCCATAGAGCCAATACGGCGAAACACAAGCCGGTGATACGGATTGCTTTCGCTTTCTGCTTGTCATCCCAGTTTTTCCAGAAGGTCATTATTTGCGTCTGTTTTTCCAGTTGTTCCTGCGCTTCTTGCCATTATTGGAAGGCTTGATGCCTATGCCGGGGCGGGAGAAGTTAGCTCCGTTGGAGATCTTGGTCAGTACGAGGTCCTCTGGGACCTTGATCCTGTAGTCGGAGAGTTTCTCTATGTCGTTGAAGATGGTCTCATCGGCAACGCTGTCCTTGTTCCAGATCAGGTATTGCTGCCTCATGTATATGGCGAGGGAGCGGATCATTGCAGTCTTGGACTCGCCGTCCGGCTCGGAGGCTATCAACTCTATGATACTCTCGATATTGCGTCCGTAGTGGGTCGCCTTGAGAGGTCTCATGCCGGTGGGTATGGGCAGCGGACGCGTCTCCATGAAAGACGGCTCCGGTGCCGGGTAGGGGGAATCGATGTCGAGGTCCTCTCCGGCTATCATGTAGAGATGGTCCCAGAGTTTCTGCTCCCAGTTGTCCTGCTGGTGTACCTGCGAGTTGAGGATCTCCATGGATTTGACTACAGCGCGGGCCTGCTCGCTGCGCTTTGCCTTGTCGGGAATCTGCTTGAGCCTGTCTATCATTTCGAGAATGCCCCTGCCGTATTCGGGCATCTTGAGTTTTTCGAGTTCTGTGTTGTAGTACAGCTTAATTGTACTGGCGTTACTTTCCATCTGTAAAGTGTTTGATTCAGAATGTGCCGCGGGCAGCTCGGATGAGGTGCTGCCGACTCTGTCAGCGGGAATCCGGACAAAATAACGGCGAAAGGCAAAGATAATCAAAAAAACGGAAGAGGAATGGACCTCTTCCGAATAACTGTGAATTTTTATGTGGGGGCAGTTTTCTGCCGGCCGGCAGGGCTTCCTCTTTTTGTCTGTGAAGGTCTGGCAAGGCGGTGTCCGGCAGACTGTCACTCTTCGTCAGCGAGGAATCCGGCGGTACTGTAATGCTTGAATGTGCCGTCCCCGGCAGCGTAGATGAGGTAGCCGTCCAGGCCGAGCCTGCGCAGGAGGGCTTCGGACTCGTCCAGGCCGATGACCATGCACCAGGTGGCGACGGCATCGGCCGTGGTGGCGTCTGGCGCGACTATGGTCGCGCTAAGCAGGTTGTGTGAGACGGGGTAGCCTGTGCGCGGGTCTATGGTGTGGGAGTACTTGCGGCCGTCACGGATGTAGAACTTGCGGTAGTTGCCGGAGGTGACGACCCCCTGGCCGCCTGCTGCTGGGGTGGAATGCCAGATGTCCTGCTGCATGTTGGCGCCCGGGGTGTTGTTGCCGTCCTCGGGGCGGTCGATGCCGATGCTCCAGGGCTTCCCGTTGGGGTTGTGTCCTTCGCACCATATCTCGCCGATGTCCACGAGCATGTCGTGGATGCCGAGGCTGTGGAGGTATCGGGCCACGAGGTCGCAGCTGTATCCTTGGGCTATTGCGTTGTAGTTGAGTGCTGGAAGTGTGGGGGCGGAAGTGCCGGGGGAGGTGCCGCTGTTGGGCAGCCCTGTAGTGGGCTGGAGAGCCGTGGCACTACGGGAGAGCGCGGCGTGGTGGCTTGAGTTGTTGGTTTGGTTTGCGTGATTGGCGTTGTTGGCGACATTGGCGAGGGGAGCTTCCGAGGGCTGCAGGAGGATGTCGCGTGGGCAGAGAGAGCCGTCGGGGCGCAGGCATGCGCGGATGTCGCGCCGCAGGCGCGACATCCCCGAGACGGCGCGCGTCTGCGCGACCGTCTCGTCCGACGGCATCTCCCCCTCCTTGAATCCAAATCCCCAGATGTCAAAGAGAGGGCCTCCGGCCGCATCTACCACTCCTTCGGACTCCTCGTACAGAGCATAGGCCCTCTCGTACATGTCCAGGAAAATCTCGTCCGGCACTATGGTCTCGCCCCTGTTGAAACGGCTCAGCAGCGAGCCTTTGTTGTATCCGGACAGACTGGCGTCTATTCTTGCCAATATGCTGTCAATCTCCGCGGCGATGGCGTCAGGCTCTTCCCTGACACCGTCCAAGTTGGCCTTGACAGTGTATGTCCCACCCTGGGCGTAGCCCCTGAATGCCACATAACCCTGCCGGGAGGTGCAAGACAATGCCGCAGCGCATAATAACGCTGCGGCCATAGTCTTTATGCCTGTCTTGAATGATATCTGCATTGAGGACTAACTGATTACTCCGAGTTCTTTGCCTACCTTGATAAACGCCTCGATCGCCTTGTCGAGATGCTCTCTCGTGTGCGCAGCCGAGAGCTGGACGCGTATGCGGGCCTGTCCCTTGGGTACGACGGGATAGAAGAAACCTGTCACGAAAATACCCTCTTCCGCTATCTTTGCGGAAAACTTCTGTGCGAGAGGCGCATCATAGAGCATGACAGCGCAAATCGCGCTCTGTGTGGGCTTGATGTCGAATCCCGCGGCAATCATCTTGTCACGGAAATATGCGACATTCTCCTGCTGGCGCTCGTGAAGAGCCTTGTCCTCCTCAATCATCTTGAACATCTCTATGCCTGCAGCGGCAATCATCGGAGGAATGGAGTTGGAGAACAGGTAGGGGCGTGAACGCTGCCTGAGCATGTCGATAATCTCCTTGCGGCCTGTGGTGAATCCTCCTACGGTACCGCCGAACGCCTTGCCGAGAGTGCCTGTGAAAATGTCAATCCTGCCGTAGCAGTCAAACTGTTCAGCCACACCGTGTCCCGTCTTGCCTACGACACCGGCACTGTGGCTTTCGTCCACCATGACGAGGGCGTCATATTTCTCCGCCAGTGCGCATATCTTGTCCATGGGCGCGACATTGCCGTCCATGGAGAATACGCCGTCAGTGCAGATGATCCTGAATCTCTGGGCCTGCGCCTCCTGGAGGCAGCGTTCGAGATCTGCCATGTCGGCATTCGCATAGCGGTAGCGGACCGCCTTGCATAGACGTACACCGTCGATGATGGACGCGTGGTTGAGGGCATCGGAGATGATGGCGTCGTCCGCTGTCAGCAGAGGCTCGAAGAGACCTCCGTTGGCATCAAAGCAGGAGGCATACAATATAGTGTCTTCTGTGTGGAAGAATCTGGATATGGCTGCTTCGAGTTCCTTGTGCAGGTCCTGTGTGCCGCAGATGAAACGGACGGAGGACATGCCGAAGCCTCTCTCGTCCATGGCTTTCTTTGCCGCCTCTATGAGCCTCGGCGAGTCTGCCAGTCCTAAGTAGTTGTTGGCACAGAAGTTCAATGCCTTGCTTCCGTCTCCGAGGGTGATTTCGGCGGACTGGGGAGAAGTGATGTTCCTTTCGTTTTTGTACAGGCCTGCCTCTTTGATGGACGCGAGTTCGTCCTGCAGGTGCTGTTGGAATTTGCCGTACATGTCGTATGTTGTTTTTAATCCTTTATATGCAATGCTTTTTTTAACTGTTTTCTCCGTGCCTGCGCCTGTGCGGTGATTGCAATGTCCGTTCAGTGCGGAAAAGAGAAGCAGCAAAACTCAAACGAGTATTATTTTAAAGACAAATTTAAACAGCTTCTCGGAAAAACTCTGTAATTTTGCGAGAAAATAGTTATTTGACCCGGAATAAGCAAAATGAATCCGGGAACATTATTTTAAGGTTATATATGCAAAATGTTCTAATTGTCGGGTCTACCGGCCAGATCGGTTCTGAGTTGACGATGAAACTCAGGCGTCTACATCCTGAAGGAAATATCGTCGCTGGTTATATCAAGGGCGCAGAGCCCAAGGGCGAACTCCTTGAAAGCGGTCCTTGTGCCGAAGCCGATGTCTGTAACGGAGAGGCTCTTCTCTCGATTGTCAAAAAATACAAGATAGATACCATATACAATCTTGCCGCCCTGTTGTCGCATGTCGCCGAGAGCAAGCCGCAGTTGGCGTGGCATATCCAGATAGACGGGCTAATGAATATCCTGGAGATTGCACGGCAGGAAGGTGTGGCGGTGTTTACCCCTTCTTCCATAGGCTCTTTCGGACCGGAAACCCCGCATGACAATACGCCTCAGGATACCATCCAGCGTCCCCGTTCGATGTATGGGTGTACAAAAGTGGCAACGGAACTCCTCAGTGACTATTATTTCAATAAATATGGCGTTGATACCCGTTCGGTGCGGTTTCCGGGACTTATCTCTCATGTGACCCTGCCGGGAGGAGGAACGACTGACTATGCGGTGGAGATTTATTACTCGGCAGTGAAAGGGGAGGAGTTTGTCTGCCCTATAGCGGCAGGGACATTTATGGATATGATGTATATGCCGGATGCTCTCAAGGCCGCCGTAGATATAATGGAGGCGGATCCTTCGGGCTTGAAGCACCGCAATGCGTTTAATGTGGCGTCCATGAGTTTCGATCCCGAAATACTGGCTGCAAAGATACGCGAGCACATTCCGGGATTCTCGATGCGTTATGAGGTGGATCCGGTCCGCCAGGGGATTGCCGATTCGTGGCCGGACAAGATGGATGACAGTTGTGCACGCGCAGAATGGGGCTGGACGCCCTCGTATGACCTTGAATCCATGACTGTGGATATGATATCCGAACTTCGCAAGAAGCTCCTTTAGGAGCCGGTAACATGGCATAGATGTGCTTGCCCTGTCGATTTTTTTTCGGCAGGGCATTGTTTTTATCAAAAAAGTATGCATATTTGCAAATAATCCTCATTTGAGGTGGAATAATCCTAATTTTGTGCTATTTAAACTAAACTATGGAAAGAAAGACAGTTGCTCCCTACGAGAGCCCGATGTGCGTTCCGCTGGGATTTGAGGTGGAGGTGTTGTGCGCTTCGTACTTCGGAATCCCTGCTCCCGGAAAGTGGGACGAACTGTAGCAGGTAAACTATGAAAACTTCAGCATCCTATCTTGCTTTCTATTGGTGCGGGATTAAGTGCAACCCGCTAGTCTCCGAAAATTGGACCATATCCGGAGACCGGATGCTGTGTGGGAGCCGGTTTGCCCCGGCTGCAAGGTCATGTCTCCAAAACCCCTGGACACCCTATGCCCGAGACCATTGAGCCGGCTCCCTTTTTTTAAGAAATCAACTACATAGAAGAGATGACGCGACGATTAATCAAAGTGACATTCATGTCGGCCGTTTTGCTGCTTTTAGCCCGATCGGGATATGCGGTGGAGACTCCGGATTCTGTGAGGACCGGGCGGGAGTTTGATCTCAAGACCAATCTGCTGATGGACGCGACGGCGTCTCCGAGCCTCGGCATTGAGTATGGAATAGGCCGCAAATGGAGTGTGGATGTTTCTGCCAGTTACAATCCGTGGACGTTCTCCAATAATCGTAAGTGGAAACACTGGCTGGTGCAACCGGAGTTGCGCTGGTGGTCGAGGGAAGCGATGGACGGCATGTTCCTGGGGCTGCATGGCGTCGGTGTCGTGTATAATCTCAACAAGGTGGATTTGCCGTTCGGTCTCTGGCCTGATCTCGCGGAGCGCAGGCATGAGGGATGGGGTGTCGGAGCCGGCATAGGCATCGGCTGGAGGCATAATCTGTCCCGTTGTCTGGCTGTCGAGAGTGAAATCGGCGGCGGTTATGTGTATAGTGAGTACGATGTGTATTGCCCTAAGGACTGCGGGTTCAAGACCGGGTCGGAAGTGAGTAACTATTTTGGGCTCACCAAGATGTCCTTGGGCCTGGTATGGCGTTTCGGTGCGGCGGCACGGGCGTTGAGGGGCAATGCTGTAGAGGGTACTATTCGTGAGGCCCGTGCCGCTGCCGCTGCGGCAGAGCCTGCCGGACATGAAACTGTCGTGCGCGAGTCTATAATTGTACGGGAGTCGGACAACCGCGTGGAAATACGGGATGAGAAGCCCCCGGTGCAGCCGAAGGCAGCATCTGTAGTACATGATACTGTGTATATCAGGGATACCGTAGTCTTGTCCGGCGGCAGGAGTCATGCCAAATTCCGTACGCAGACATATATTCTGCGATTGCAATACAGGCAGGGAAGTGCGCAGTTACAGAGAGAACTCGGAGATAACCAGCGGCACTTGGTTGATTTCAAGGAATTTGTGGACAGGATACAGAGAGATTCGTCAAATGTCATACAGCGCGTGTCCCTTACAGGGTGGTGTTCCATCGAGGGGACTGCCAGATTCAATGACCGTCTGTCGCTCGACCGTGCACATGGGGTGGAGGAATACCTCCTCGGATTCTATCCATGGATGAGGGATATAATGTATGTCGAAGGGCGCGGAGAGGACTGGGGCGGACTGTTGCGTCTCGTTGAGGCCAGCGGCAATACTCCATGGAGTCGCGAAATAGAGCGCATAATCTTGGGCGCGGGTGTCTATCAGGGACGGGAAAAGCGTTTGATGGACCTTTATGGCGGTCATCCGTATCGATGGATGGCGAGAGATTTGTTCCCTCAGTTGCGCCGTATAGAATGCGTTGTCGAATATTCTGTCAGAGAGGATTGATAATCAAGTTAATAAATACCCAAAACCTTTTTAAACATTTCAAATCATGAAAAACAAAATCATGCTGTTAGGCCTGGTCTCGATGGCGGCATTCGCTATCGCAGGCTGTAACAAGGAGACCGGAGAGACTCCGGAATCTGGAGTGAAGACCTTTGCGTCATTCTCCATCACAGTGTCCAATCCGGCTACGCGTGCGGATGCCAATGCGGT
>CAZTUQ010000039.1:0-4296 GCA_964616865.1 uncultured Muribaculaceae bacterium | reverse complement strand
ACAGAATGCCAATCTTGTCCCCATCAATGTGACCAGAGCCGCAGCCAAGGTGCAGATGCAGTATAAATCGACTACCCGTGTCGCAGATAATGTAGACGCAACTGTTAGCAATGTTCAGTATGACCTTGGACAGCGCAATACTCAAATGTATCTCGTCCGTAACAATTATGAGGTGACCCCTAAAGGAACTAAAACAGAGCAGACGGATGCTGACAGCGATGGTACTTATGACCATTTGGTTAAGTTCCAGGAGAATTTACTTTCTCTTGTAAATGCGGTTGAGACATTTGATCATACTTTCGCAAATTCCCGTTATCTTGGCGAGAATGTCAATGACACTCCTGTGACCGGCAACAGTTCCTTTGTCGTCATCAAACTCAAAGTGACTCCTAATTCGGGTGCAGATACTGACGGCTCATTCTGGGTCGTTGCCAAATCAGATCCGAGCAAAGGCACTGTGGAATATGCTTCCGAGACAGGTAAAATCAAGTACTTCTCTTCTGAGGCAGCAGCACAGGGACATCTTACAACAAATGCAACTGCTCTTACTGGATATTCGGTACAGAAATTCAACCAAGGCTTTGCCTGGTATCGCCTTAATCTCCGTGATGTCGCGAAAACGGATGCAAAAGAGAGGTATGCCGTGCTGCGTAACCACTATTATAAGGTGAATGTCACCGAAATCTTCGGTTTGGGATTCAACACCCCGGAGGCTATCATACCTAAAGATCCCGATACACCGCTTGAGACCTCGACCTATGTCTCTGCCGAGATAACCATTGAAGACTGGACGGCAGTGGAGATGAATGAGCCTCTTGGCTGATATTAGAATCTGACCCTCTCTGGAGAGATGCTTAAAAGGGCACTGCATTTTCTGATGCTGCTTCCCCTGATTGCAGGGGGAGCGGCTCAGTTGTGCTCGTGCGTCAAGGATGACAGGGAAGCCTGCCTCTTTCCGCTGAATCTCCAGTTTAGCTACACATATAATCGCGAGAGGCGCAATCTGCTGGCGGAAGAAGTCGCTGGCGTGCGTCTGTATCTGTTTGACCCCTGCTGCGGAGAATTGTGCGATACCCTTTCTGTGCGTGTGTCTGATCTCAATGGAGGCAACGATACGCTCGTATGGAATATCACCCCCGGGCAGTATAGACTCGTGGCATGGGGCGGCAATGTGGATGCGTCACGGTATCTGCAGTCTTTGGACGGGACATTCGGCGGCAGCCGTCTGTCTGTGCCGTCGGGAAGTGGCCGTACTGTCGTGCAGAGCAAGGAACATCTTTGGTATGGAGCGGCGGCAGACATTGTCGTTGAAGGTGCTGCCGATGCTCCCGTGAGGCATATTGATATGCGCAAGTATAGCAATGATGTCCATGTGGTGGTGGAAGGCCTGCCGGCAGGCGCATTCCCCAATCTGTCCTGCACAATCAGCGCGGGCAATGGGGAATATGATTTCGACGGCGTCGAGAGCAGCGATTCCCTCATCGTATGGCTTCCAGAGTCACGCGTGGAAGGGAGTAATGCAGTATACGACTTTACGGTGTTGCGGCTACGCCCCGGGGATGATTCCCGACTGCATGTCGCTCTCTCCGGTAGCGCCAACAGTGTGATATATGATGGCAGCTTATCAGATCTCTTGCTACAGAATCCGTCGCTGGACCTTGATCTGGACGATGATTTTTTGGTTCGATTGGTGTACCGGTCAGGTCCCGGCGGAGGATTCGATGTATCTATATATGTTAACGGCTGGCATGTGATAGACATGGTAGGGCCATTGGAGTAGTGAGGACATGAATACCTTTGGACATATCGTGAACAGACGGATGCTGTCATTGCGTTGTACGGCAATGGCTTTGCTCATATCTCTCGTTGCCTGTGTGCGTGAGGGAATCGAGACTCCTCCTGTCATTGAAGACGAACCTGTACGCGTTGAGATTCTTTTGCATGCTCCGGAGTCATCAGGGACATCAACACGTGCCCTGACTCATGAGGATGAGGTCCGTGTCAGTGATGTGCTGGTGTGCTTCTTTACAGAAAGCGACATGATATTGCGCGATGTCTCGGAGGGACGCCGCCTGATGCCTTCTCAAGGTTCGGAGGGAAGTGTGGTGACTTTTGAAACGAGTTTCACGCTGGATCAGTCGCTTGTCGGCGCCGAGTTCCGTTGTGTGGTGCTTGCCAATGTCTCTGCGTGGTATCCGGAATCACAGCGTGCCGGATGGCGTGGGAAGAATTATGAAGCCCTCCAGCGGCTGTTGTGGAGGGATGTGACTGACAGACTCCATACAGATGCTACGGCATCCGGTATAGCCATGTGGGGCAAAGCGACATCCGCGTTTGTCCCTTCTAATGCCAAACAGCAGCTGTCCGTGCCTTTGTTGCGCGGAGTTGCGCGTGTGGATGTAACTACAGGAGTGGATGTGGACAACTTCACGCTCAATGAGGTGTATATCTATAAGCCGAATGACAAACTCTCCATTATGCCGCAGTTTTCGGCTTGTGGTCCGGACGGGCGCGTAGTCACGGCACCGTCTGTGCCTGTAGGGACGGCGGCTCTTGCAACTCCGTGGAAATATGATGTCACCGGAGGCAGGATAGATTATAGCATATACATTCCAGAATCAGATGTGGTCATGGGCGGTGACGGTACGCCCGGTGACGCGCATCATACCGACCGTTGCGCTCTCGTTGTGGGAGGGACATACGACGGCGGAGAGTCAATGAATTATTACCGTATAGATTTCAAAAGCGGCGGGCGGCTCAAACAGGTGCTGCGCAATCACCGCTATATCATCAACATAGTCAGTGTGTCTGCTCCCGGAGAAGATACTCCGGATAAGGCGTACGAGTCCCGGACGGCAGCGGTGACAGCCGAAGTCGTGGACTGGACTGACGATAACCAGGATATAGTGTTCGACGGCTCCGACTGGGTGAGCGTCGGACGCAAGAGGCTCGATTTCGGAGACGGCAAGGGGGCGGTGCAACAGTTGCGCCTGCTCAGCAGTATCAAGCCGTCGGAGTGGAGTCTGCAGTTTTCATCTGCAGAGGGTACTTATGACCCTAAAACGGAGACAAGTGTCAGCGGATACTATTTTTCCGTCACCAAGCCGGCAGACAGACCAGAAGGGACTGCCGGTACGGAAGGAGGCTATCTCATAGTGACAACGCTGCAGGCACTCCCGGAATATAGGGAGGATGCCCCTTCCGTAAAGAATGAGGCCCTCCATGAGAAACTTACCGTGCGCATTGGCAGGCTGCAGCTGGTCATAGACCTGTATCAGCACCCCTACTCGGATACCGGGTGGGACAGCGGCGGAGATATACCAAGAGATTTCTGATAAGTAAATATAACAATGCAGAGAGATATGATGAGTAACAGTTTCAAGACTGCGGCGTGCACGGCACTGCGCAGTCTCGCCGTCCTTGTGTTGGGCGTATCTGCGTTCGCGGTTTCGTGCGTGCGCGAGGGTGCCGAAAATCCCGATCGGCCTGTCCGTGCCGGAGAAATCCGCATCGAGTATTCTGTGGATGGGGTGGAAAATGCGACGCGTAGCGTCACGGCGACAGCAGCGGAAAGGTTGCTGAAAGATGTGCATGTCATGTTCTTCAATAATGACGGCACTTTTATAGCTTGCCAGAAGGCGGATGTCACCAACGGGTCGAGTTTCTTCTCTTTCCCTGTGCCCGAGGGCGTTGTGGAGGGAGTGGAGTACAAGACCCTGATTGTCGGCAATGCCTTGTCTTGGCTGCCGAGCGGCTCGACTACATTCGAGGAGTATTTAAACACGATGTCAGACAGGGGATATAAAACTATTCACGATAATCTTGCGGCACTCACTTCAGGGCGTATTGATGTCGGAAAAGGACTGCCCATGTGGGGTGAGGTTTATTCTTCTTTTGGAGGAGTATCCGGTTTTGTACTTTATAAGAATAATACAGGCGCGTATTATTTCAACGGGCATATTATTTTTTATCGCGCTGTATGCAGGCTTGATTTGACGAATAAAGTGCCTGATAAGCTTGTGATTACTAAGGTGAAAGTATGTAATTATAGGGAGGGCGGACATTATTTCCTGCAGAATGTGCCTTTTGGCAACATTCAGTCCGCTGTGGATTCTGAAGATGGGTGGATTCCTGTCGATGTGCCGTCAGGGTCTGTGCAGTCTGTTACTGCTAAGGTGTATACTTTCCCGAATACGGTCTCGGTAGTGTCTCAGAATGATGATCAGACAACATATCTGATGATTGCAGGCAAATATAATGGTTCTGCGACAGAGACATATTATCGGTTCAACATGG
>CAZTUQ010000038.1:0-18565 GCA_964616865.1 uncultured Muribaculaceae bacterium | reverse complement strand
AGGAAATGGTCTGGCGCGACGGTGACGAGGAATACTACCCGGAAGGCGTCACCGACCCGGATTATTGCGTGCTCAAGTTTACCGCCGCATCAGGACGGTTTTACAGCAATTACCACTCAGAGGAATTTCCCATTGATTGATAAGCCGTCAGGATTTATTTCTGAATTTTGCCATGCCGGATTTTCGGGGCAGTTTCGCGTTTGGCGATGCGGGAGCAGGTGGAGAGCATCTTGTCGTATGCGGCGGGGCGCAGCCAATCCTCTCTGGCGGGGCACCCGTCCACCGGGATTACCTGGTACGAGCGTGACAAATCCCCGGGGAGTGTGCACCATATCCATTCTCCCGAAGTCCCGGCCAAGGCCACATTGCCGAGCGCGTCCCTGCTTATCCGGACTTCTACCATCAGACCGAGCTGGGTATTGCGCGCACTCATATTGGATACGGCATTGCCGACAGAATAATACACAGGCACTCTCCTGCCGTCCGATGTCTCTATCACTTCCCAGTCCTGCACGACATGCGGATGCGCTCCTACAATGACATCCGCGCCCCAATCCGCCATCCGACGGGCCCAATGCTCCTGCTCACGGCCATGACTGAGTGTATATTCCGCACCCCAATGAGGACAGACAAGCACTATATCCGCCCCGGCGGCACGGGCCCGCGTGATCATCGATGAGACCGCTCCGGCATCCATACGGACGACGCGCGCCCCTCCTGCTATCTCACCTCCGGCATTGGTACCATAAGTACAATTGACAATGGCAATCTTCACGCCCTTAACCCTAAGTATAAGCGGATTGCGCAGCGTATCTCCGGGCATTTCACATCCCGTATAACGCACCGTACCGACATTTTCCATATCGCCATAATACCGCAGCGTCCTCTCCAGTCCGCGAGGTCCTTTGTCCAGAATATGATTGTTGGCCGTCAGGAACACATCCACACCGCAATCCGCTACATAATCCGCATAACTGTCCGGTGCGCTGAACGACGGATACCCCGTATAAGGCTTCCCAGCCAGTGTGAACTCCATACCTGCAATCGCGAGATCCGCCGAGCGGAGCTGCTCCGAAATGCCCGAAAGAAACGGACTGAAATCAAATGCCCCGTCAGCACGGTGCGCCGTCTCAATCTGCCGCGTATGGAGCATGACATCTCCTATAATCCTCACTGTCAGTGTATCCGTCGCGTCCTCCGGAGGCACAATGACGCCCGGCCGCAACATAGTCCTGCCGTGCTCTGCATCAAACAGATTCCCATAAAGAGCACTGCGCTTCAGCACCACTCCCAGGCTATCCCGCGCATCCGACAAATACAGCAACGGCCCCTGCCGTACGCATTCACCTCCGCGCCCCTGCAACTTCTCCGCAGATACAGCCCCGGCAGCGCGAGACCGGGAACAGACCTCTGCCGGAAACAGAAGCAAGAATGCTACACATATATATACCGCAGACACACAGGCTGGTGCGGAGACAATGCTACAGCGTTTCATGCTCCAAAAATAGCACATAATAACCAAACAGCAAGAGCTCTACGACAGCGGTATCCCCAACATGATTAACGGCTTCGCCAAAATAACCACTTATTAGGATTGTCCGGAGCCCGGTCAAAAGCGAATTTTGCAGAGTCGTTCATTCCGATGCAACGCACGGAATAAGGTTTATTAGATTGTAGAGAAAAAGGCGAGTCGTGAGATTCGCTTTTTTTTTACCCCTTTTCTGTTTATCTTTACCGCCTGTATACTGTTACCTATGCCTATATTGACGCTCAAAGACTTGGAGGAATTGACTCCGGCATTCAGTGGAAGAGTCGGCCATTCGGTAGGGCGCGCACTCATGCGCATGCTCAATGTGGACGCTCTTAATGCGCTGTATGACAGACAAGCAGACAAGCAGGGACCGGATTTCACCGATAGCCTGCTGCGCGACCAGAATATCAATTACAGCATAGGAGGATGGCAGACTCTCGACAAACTGCCCGAGGGTGCATTCATCACAGTCAGCAACCACCCGTACGGAGGCCTCGACGGCATCATGCTCATAGACCTGATCGGACATCTGCGGCCTGATTACAAGGTCATGGTAAACAAGATTCTGTCCTATATCAGGGTCCTCAATCCCAATTTCATCACCGTCATACCGACCGGAAAGACACGCACCGCCCCCAAGGCGGAGAGCCTGCATGGGGTCAGAATAGCATTGAACCAGTTGCATGACGGCTCTCCCGTAGGGTTTTTCCCCTCGGGCGCGGTATCGGACCTCAAGCCAAGAGAAAGGTGCATACGCGACCGGGAATGGCAGCCGTCCGTATTGAGGCTCATACGCAAGGCCCGGGTCCCCATCATTCCCATACGGTTCTTTGACCGCAATTCGGACTTTTACTACGCATTGGGGCTGATCAACTGGCAGATAAGGGTATTGAGGCTGCCGTCAGAACTGCTCAACAAATCCGGCCACCAGGCCCGTATCGGTGTCGGAGACATCATCACTCCGGAGATGCAGGACAGCTGCACATCCATAGAGGACTTTGGCAGAATGCTGAGGGACAGCGTTTATGGCATGCCGCTTCCCGAGAAGATGATCTCAAGGGAAGAGTTCTTCAGACAAAGAAACATAACCCTATAGAATTATGGATACTAAACAGAACACTACGGAGACAAAGCAATCCACAAGGATACAGACCTCGCTTCTCAACGCAGCAGAGAAGAAGGCATTGGTATGGCTCGCAGAGCGCCAGCCGCAGTGGATGACCTCCAATATCCTGTCATTCATAGGTCTCGGAGGCTCGTTGCTCATAGGACTTGGATACGCACTGACCGGCAAGGACATAGCATTCCTGTGGCTGGCTTCGTTCGGATTCCTCGTCAACTGGTACGGAGACTCGCTCGACGGCTCGCTCGCCCGAGTCCGCAAAAAGCAGCGCCCGATATACGGCTATTATCTCGACCATACTCTGGACTGCATCAATGAATGCCTTATGTTCATAGGCGCCGGACTCTCTCCTTTGATGGATATGAGAATAGCCCTGCTCATGCTCATAGCGTACCTGCTCATGACTGTAAATGTCAGCATAGACGCCCACCTCAAGAAAGAATTCAAACTCACCTATGCCAAACTCGGGCCTACCGAGTTCCGCATCATAATCGTAATCGTCAATACGCTGTTCTTCTTCATAAACCCGTTGAGGGAGTTCTCGGCAAGTATCACCGTATTTGGCAGCACATTGACGCTGAAAGCACTCGACATCGTAGGCATCGTCATATTCATCGTACTCATAGTCATGTATTTAGTGACTGTAATCAAGGATCTTGACGAATACGCCGCGATAGATCCCAGAAAATAAGACCTATGCAAGTAAGTATAAAAGAGGTAAAGACACGCAGGGAACTACGCAAGTTCGCCTCTTATCCCAATGTCCTCTACAAGGACTGCCCGTATTATGTGCCGCAGATCATCTCCATGGAGATGGATACGCTCGACAGGAAAAAGAACCATGCTTTTGAAGTATGCGAGAGCAAGTACTTCCTCGCATACGACAGCAAGGGCAGGATTGTCGGACGCAGCGCAGCCATCATCAACCACCGCTACAACAAGAAAGTCAACGAGCGCCTCTGCCGCATGAGCTGGATAGACTTTGTCGAAGACTACGATGTATTCAAGGCTCTGATGGATGCTGTCGCAGAGTATGCCAGGGAAAAAGGCATGGACACTCTCGCCGGCCCCCTCGGATTCCTCGAATTTGATGTCGCCGGCATTGTGATAGACGGATTTGACCGCCTGCCCACAGCCTACGGCAAATACAACTATCCATACTACGATGAATTCTTTACAAGGTACGGATTCCGCAAGGACAGCGACTATGTGGAATTTATCATCCAGGTACCTGACGGAGAGACTATAGAGAGGTATAAAAGGGCGTCCAAGATCGTATCCGAAAGATACGGCATACGCCAGGCGGAACTACCGAACAAAAAGGCCATCGCGCCCTACCTGGACGGGGTATTCTCCTGTATGAACAGGGCCTACTCCAAACTGCACGGATATTCGGAAATGAGCCCCGGCCAGATAGAGGACCTCAAGAAACAGTTTCTGCCCAATATCAATGTGGACTACATATCCATTCTGCTCAACTCAGATGACAAGGTGATCGGTTTCGGTGTCGGCATGCCCTCTCTCGCCAAGGCCATGCAGAAAGCAAAAGGGCACATGTTCCCCTTCGGCTGGATACATCTGCTGCGGGCACTGAAGCACAATGACACATTCGACGCGCTGCTGATAGCCGTTGATGATGACTATCTCAACAGCGGTGCCACTTCCATGATATTCGAAAAAATATATTCGGGTCTCATCAGGCACGGCATCAAATATGTAGAGAGCACGCGCGAGCTGGAGGACAACCTCAAGATGCAGAACCTCTGGAACAAAATGGATTACGAGCTCGTCAAACGGGCCAGAACCTATACCAAAGCGTTATAAAGAAGTTTCTCAAATACGCGGTCTCCATCGCCCTGGCGGCGGTCCTGCTATACTTCGCGTTCAAGAACGTGAGGTGGGCTGACTTTATCAAGGCGTTCAGCACCTGCAAATGGGGATTTGCCGCATTGTCGATACTCGCCGCCGCATTGATACCTACATTCAGGGCCCTGCGCTGGCAGAGAGTGGTGTCGTCATTCGACCCGAGTATCACGAGGCCCAAGACGCTCATGGCCACATTCATGGCGTATCTGACCAACCTCGTAATCCCCTATTCGCACGAGGTCACGAGATGCGTGACCATACACCGCAGTTCCGCAAACAAGAATGACTCTCCTTACGAGCGTCTGATAGGAGTTGCAGCATTTGAACGCGTCTGCGACATTGTATGTATCGCGCTGATACTCGCCGGACTGCTGATTGCGGCATGGAACTCATACGCCCAATATCTCAATGACAATTTCGCAAAGCCTGCGGCCCGCATGGGCTGGATACCTGTAGTGGCGATTATTGTCCTCATAGCAGCCATAGTCGTGGCTATAAGGATTATACGGAGCAAACGGCAGCGCAACAAGATATGCGCCCGCATCTGCAAATCCTTGGACGGTCTGGCAGATGGATTCAAGAGTCTGAGCCAGGTGCGCAACAAGAAGGCATTCCTCATGGAGAGCGCACTTATCTGGGTAATGTACTGGCTGCAGATACTGCTGGCTTCCTACTCATTCCCCGGAATGGTGGACATCGGGCCCATGGACTGCCTGTTCCTCAGCCTGCTCGGGCCTATATCCTCGGTAGTACCCGTGCCCGGAGGATTCGGAGCATTCCATATCATCATAGCCACAGCCCTGTCAGGTCTCTACGGAGCAGAATGGGAGACAGGCATTATATTCGCCACTCTGATACACGAGTCACAGGTACTTGTATTCATAATATTGGGAAGCATAGCATTTCTCACCAAAGGAAAATCGTACCTCTCACTATGACAAGCATATACAAGGCAGCGGGAATAGCCGTTGCCATGATTTTTGCTCTCGCGTCCTGCACCGGCAACAAGATCAACACCGCACCGCTAATCGGAATCAGCACTGCCTGCAACGACTCCAGCATGGTGACGAGCCTGCGGAAATCCTACACTGACGCAGTCATCGCCGCCGGAGGCATCCCCGTCGCATTGCCCACAATCAGCAACGCTGCAGACGCCGCAGCCGCATTGTCCAAAATGGACGGTGTGATATTCAGCGGAGGTGAGGACATCGACCCGAGACATTACGGTGAAGAGGAACTGCCGGAAAACGGCAAGGTCTCCCCTGTCAGGGACAGTTGCGAAATGCTGTACGCACGCGCCGCCATAGACGCCGGCATGAAGATATTGGGGATATGCCGCGGCTGCCAGCTGCTTAATGTGGTATTGGGAGGCTCTCTCTATCAGGACATTCCGACACAGCACCCGACCACGGTCCAGCACAGACAGACTGCCCCGGAATGGGAGTCCGTACACAAGATAGGACTCTCGCACGATGGCATACTGTACGAATCTCTGGGCGGCATGGACTCTGTGGGTGTCAATTCGTTCCACCACCAGGCTGTCAAAAAGCCCGCCCCCGGACTTCGCGTCACCGCAGTATCCGAAGACGGGATTATCGAGGCTTATGAAAATGCAGACCGCAGCATCATAGGCTTGCAGTTCCACCCGGAGAAATGCATCGCCCACGGGGACACACTCTGGCTGCCGCTGCTACGAGGATTTGTAGACAGCTGCCGCTACTGATGCGCGGCTGACTGGATGACCTCACCGAGCGTAGGATGGGCATGTATGATGTCACGCAGGTCCGAGACCGTGGCATTCCTGCACATAAGGGCTGCCGCCTCCTGGATCAGATCGGCGGAATGCGGACCGAAAAGGTGCGCTCCGAGCAGCCTGCCATCCTCGGCAGATACTATCAGTTTGCAGACCCCCTCTGAATCATCCATAGAGACAGCCTTGCCGTTGGCACGAAACATCGATTTCAGGCATTTGAATGCGAGCCCGGCCGCCTTGGCGTCCTCTTCCGTCATGCCGACCGAAGCGGCCTCCGGACTGGTGAACACCGCAGCCGGCACCACATCAAAGCGTATATCATCCTGCTTTCCGCAGATATGGTTCAGAGCCCTCCTGCCCTGGAATGTAGCCACATGCGCCAGCATCATGCCCCCTGTGACATCGCCTATGGCATAGACATCGGGCACGGAAGTGCACATATTCTCATCTACTGCGACGCCGCGACGGCTGTACTCTATGCCGAGCGCGTCAAGGTTGAGTCCGTCCACATTCGGGCGACGCCCGACTGCCATCAACACTTTGTCAGCCATGACATTACACTGCGCATCTCCCTTGGTGTAGCGCACTGCAAGACCGTCAGTCTCCTCTACAATGGCATCGACGCCGGCCGATGTCTCTATAGTGATGCCGCGCCGGGAAAGCGCGAGTTTTAGCCGCTTTGCCAGGTCCGCATCAAAACGCGGCAGGATGTGAGGGGCATATTCCAACACCGTGACTTCACTGCCGAAACTGCAAAACACAGAAGCGAATTCAAGACCTATCACCCCACCACCGATGACAGCGAGGCGCTTCGGGACTTCTTCCATGTCCAGCATGCCCGTAGATGTGAGCACGCCGGGCAGTGACGCCCCGGGAATAGGCAACCCTGCAGGAGAAGAACCGGTCGCAATGATAATCTTGTCAGCGGCATATTCAGTCCCGTCCACAATGACAGTATGCGCGTCTTTCAGAGACGCCATGCCCGTCACCATGGTAATGAGTTTGTGCCTGAGCAGCTGGGCGATACCGTCCCTCAACTGGGCGACGACCTCGCGCTTGCGCTGCGCTATGGCGGAGAAATCAAAGGGCATCGGCCCTGCCACGATTCCGCGCGCTGCAGCACGGGACAGGTCTTCAGCCATTTCCGCATAATGGCAGAATGTCTTGGTCGGGATGCACCCTTCGTTGAGACAAGTCCCTCCGAAGGGCCCTCCGCTGACCAATATCACTTCTATACCTCTGTGCGCAGCTTCGACTGCGGTCTCATAGCCGCCCGGCCCCGCACCAATGATGATTATCTTCATGACGGCAACCAGCGCAGTATGGGATTGCGTGCAGCAGCCGTCTCGTCCGGCCGCGAGATAGGCGTATCATGCGGTGCTCCGTGCAGAATGTCCGGATCTGCCGCCGCCTCGCGCGCTATCTTGTGCATCACATCTATAAACTCGTCTATCGTCTCTTTGGACTCTGTCTCCGTAGGCTCGATCATCAGGGCCTGATGGAAGAGCAGCGGGAAATAGATGGTCGGGGCATGGAATCCGAAGTCCAGCAGCCTCTTGGCTACATCCAGGGTCGTCGCGCCGGGCTTGCCGGTAGACGAGCCGTCATCGATCAGCCCGTCGAACACGAATTCGTGCTTGCAGACAGTGGCAATCGGGAGTTTGTAGGCATCCTTGAGACTCTCCTTGATATAATTGGCATTGAGAGTGGCAAGCCTGCCTGCCATGACGATATGCTGTTTGCCGAGCATGAGGATGTACGCGTAAGCCTTGAGGATGACTCCGAAATTGCCCATGAACGCAGATACTGTACCGGCAGAAAATTCTCCGTCCCGGCGTATATGGAAATACCCGTCGTCATCTCTGACAACAGCCGGCACAGGGAGACAGTCGGCAAGATGTCCTGCCACACCGACAGGGCCGGAACCCGGTCCGCCTCCTCCGTGAGGAGTGGAAAATGTCTTGTGCAGATTGAGGTGCATTACATCAAATCCCATGTCTCCGGGGCGTACGACACCGAGCAGAGGGTTCATGTTGGCTCCGTCATAATACAGCAGGCCGCCGCAGGCATGAACGAGTTCCGCTATTTCGCGAATGTCCTTCTCGAAAAGTCCCAGCGTGTTGGGATTGGTCATCATTATGCCTGCCACATCGGGGCCGAGCAGCGGCTTGAGCGCCTCAACATCTATCAGGCCGTCCGCATTGGACTTGACTTCCACCACCGACAGGCCGCAGACTGCCGCAGAGGCAGGATTGGTGCCATGAGCGCTGTCAGGCACGATAATCTTGGTGCGTGCCATGTCTCCACGGGAAATATGGTAGCGGCGCATGATCATCAGACCTGTGAGTTCGCCATGTGCTCCTGCACAGGGCGCGAAGGTAAAATGCTTCATGCCCGTAATCGCAGCCAGACAGCGGTCCATATCATACAGGACCTCCAGTGCGCCTTGCACTGTGCTTTCATCCTGCAACGGATGCAGCATCTTGAATGCAGGCATTCCGGCAACTTCCTCATTGATTTTGGGATTGTACTTCATGGTACAACTGCCGAGAGGATAGAATCCCGTATCCACACCGAAATTCATCTGTGAGAGATTGGTATAATGCCTGACCACATCGGGTTCGCTGACCTCGGGAAGATGGAGCGGTTCTCCGCGCTGCAACGCTTCCGGGATCACGACGCCGTCGCCACATCCGGTATCAGCCAGTGTATATGCACGGCGTCCCGGCCTGGACAGCTCGAATATCAATTTGTCATAGTATTTCATGCCTGCATCTCCTTTATCGCATCCACGAGGCCGTCTATCTCCGCACGGGTGCGTTTCTCCGTTACACAAAAGCTCACATAGCCCTCTTCTGTACGCAGTGCCGCGAAATACCCGGCATCATAGAGCCTGGTGCGCAACGCATCGGCATCCACGAGAGGACGGAGCACAAATTCCTTGAGGAACGGCTTGTCGAATACCGGCTCGAACATGCCCGTCCCGAGCAGACGCTCATACAGATAATGCGCTCCGGCAAAGGACTTGCCATTGACTTCACGCAGGCCTTCCGGCCCCATGACAGACATGTATATGGTCACATAGAGAGCCATCAGAGACTCGTTCGAGCAGATATTGGAAGTCGCCTTTTCACGGCGGATATGCTGCTCGCGCGCCTGCAATGTCAGGACAAAGGCCCTCTTGCCCTGCGCATCGGCCGTCTGGCCGACAATGCGTCCGGGCAGTTTGCGCATGTGCTCCTGCCGGCAGGCAAGAAAGCCCACGGAAGGACCTCCGAACATCATAGGTGCACCGAGAGACTGTCCGTCTCCGGCGGCGATGTCCGCTCCCCATTCGCCCGGGGTCTTGACGACGGCGAGCGCGCTCGGGTCGCAATACTGTATAAACAGAGCCTTGTCTCCGTGCAGAGCATCGGCAAATCCGCTCAGGTCTTCTATGATACCGTACCTGTTGACTGACGGCACTATGGCTCCTGCCACATCTCCGCCGGCGAGCATTCCGCGCAGGCTGTCTATGGATGTCTGTCCGCCGTCCGCCTCGATATACCCGACATTCACGCCATGATAGCCGGCATAGGTCTCGATAACCTTGAGCACATTGGGCAGCAGGGTCCTGGAGAGCAGGACAGTATTCTTGCGGCGGGTGCACGCCACCGCCATCAGCATGGCTTCCGCGGCAGCGGTAGGGCCGTCATACATGGAAGCATTGCTCACATCCATACCCGTCAGGCCGCATATCATACTCTGATATTCAAATATATAGCGGAGAGTACCCTGGGAAATCTCGCTCTGGTAAGGGGTGTATGCCGTGAGGAACTCCGAACGCGACAGCAGATACGACACTGCCGCAGGAGAATAGTGGTCATACGCCCCGGCGCCTACAAATACCTTGAGGCGCGGATTCTTTGCCGCAAGAGCCTCAAAGTGCTCCCTGACCTGTTCCTCCGACATGGCGTCAGGCAGGTCATACTCCCCCCTATAAATAAAATCAGGCGGGACATCGGCGTAGAGCGCGTCCAGAGAGGACACGCCCACACGCTCGAGCATCCGCCTGATATCCTCCTCGGTATGAGGAAAATATGCAAACGCACCCATAATCTATTCCGTCGCTGTGGAGGCCTCGTACGCTGCGGCATCCATCATGCCGTCAAGTTCGGACTCGTCACTCATCTCGACCTTGATGATCCAGTTTGCGAACGCATCCTCGTTGATGAGTTCCGGAGCATCCTCGAGTGCATTGTTCACCTCGATGATCGTACCAGATACGGGAGAATACAGTTCGCTGGACGCCTTGACGCTCTCGAGCGCACCGAAATCCTCGCCTTTGGAAATCTCGTCACCAGCGCAGGGCAGGTCCACATAAGTGACATCGCCCATCTCATGCTGCGCATAGTCGGAAACTCCGATGACTGCGACTCCGTTTTCTACTCTTACCCATTCGTGCGATTCGCTATAAAGCAAACCCTCAACAACTTTTGCCATAATTATTTCTTGTATTTAGTCTGATAAAATCTCTTTTTGACGATGACGCAGGGGTATGTCTTCTTGCGGATACGCACCCACAGCTGAGTGCCAAGATCGGCAAAGTCCATATCCACCCATGCAAGGCAAAGACTCTTGTCCAGTGAAATCGAATGATAGCCCGTCGTGACCTGACCTACCGCGTATCCGTCACTCCGTTCCACACGATAGCCGGCTCTGGCGATGGCATTGTCCAGCAGTTCCAGTCCTACGAGTTTGCGGCCTGCACAACTGTCTATGCTCACCTCGGTCCAATTCTTGCCGATAAACTCCTTGTCGAATTTGCAGAACATCAATAGTCCGGCCTTTGCCGGATTGTCTTCCGCTGTCAGTTCATGTCCATACAGGGGAAGTCCGGCCTCGAAGCGCAGAGTGTCACGGCATCCGAGTCCACAAGGAGTGACTCCGCCTTGCAGCAGTCTGTCCCATATTTCCACGATTGCCTCGGGAGAGGCATAGATTTCAAAACCGTCCTCGCCGGTATAGCCGGTACGGCTCACTATCATCCTCGAGTCCTTCCATTTACTCTCAAAGAACTCATAGAATCCGATGCCGGAAGCCTCTGCAATACCGAGAACATCAATCATAGTCCGCTCCGCATCAGGGCCCTGCACCGCCACCTGCCCCCATTCTTCGGAACGGTTTTCAATATGCACATCAAATTCTTTCGAATTATCAATCAGCCAATTGTAGTCTTTTTCAATATTGGAGGCATTGACCACCAGGAGAAAATGATCCGGCTCAAATTCCTTGTATACAAGGAGGTCATCGACCGTGCCTCCAAAGAAATACAGCATCATGCCGTAGAGTATCTTGCCTGGGGCAAGTCCGCGGACATCATTGGTAAAGACATAGTTTACGAACTTTTCCGCATCCGGTCCGCTCACGACTATCTCTCCCATGTGGGAGACATCAAAGACCCCGACATGATTACGCACGGCGAGATGTTCTTCCGTAATAGTAGTGTACTGGATGGGCATCATGTAGCCCGCGAAAGGGCTCATCTTGGCTCCGAGAGCCACATGCCTATCATAGAGACAGGTCTTTTTCAGATTGGCGTCCATTTGTGTTATTTTCGGTCACTCTCCAAATTTATAACAATTTGTCATAAGTCCGCTCTATTTCGCGGATTTTCTCGATGTCTGAATCGCCCAACACCACTTCCCTGTCGCAGAAACTATTGATAATGTGGCGCTTGAATGATTCTATATCCATTCCCAGGCCGAGGCTGCGGAGATTGGCGACTCTCTGCCGGACGGACTGCACCCCGTGACGGGCGAGTTTCTCCTGCGGCGGTGTGATAGCCTGCATCATGGCATCAAAGTCAGTGTCATACAGCATGGTGCCATGCACGATACTGGAGCCGGGCAAGGCAAAGCAGGCATTGCCGGATACCTTGCAGCCGCCTACAAGTATGTCGTTGTGCTCGGTCCTGACGGCGTCAAGTCCCAATCCGGAAAGGGCTTCCGCGACGAGGTCGAGGAAGCGTGTGAACACCTTGTCCGTCCCGGTATCGGGAGTGACATAGGACAACATGATATTGCCCATGTCGGAATAGACGCAGCCGCCTCCGCTCTTGCGCCGCACCACATCGACGCCGTGTGCACGGCAATAATCCAGATTGACTTCATTTTCCATGACCTGATTGCGCCCGAATATCACAGTCGGCGCGACCTGCCAGAGAAAGAACATATCCTCCTGAGCCGAATGCGCCAAGTATTCTTCCATAGACAGATAGAAAGGCAGGCGACGGACCTTCTCCGAGGGCAGGACGACATGCGCCATGCCTATGTGTTTTCCATTCTCCATACGAGGGAATATTTAAAAATCGTTTCATGTCACCGCAGCGCGGCAACAAGGGCAAATATAATAAGAGAGCCAAAAAGATTTTGTTATATTTGCGCAAAACTTTATAGCATGCTTAGACTGTCCGCCATACTCGCCGCCGCGTTGATTGCCTTATCGACGGTACCGGCCGTCTCGGCACAGGAATACAGTTTCCAGGACGGTGAAAATCTCAAGTACTCAGTACATTACAAATGGGGCATGATAGATGCCGATGTCGCCAACGCAGCACTCACACTCACGCACGAGGAGATAGACGGAGTGCCAGTCTACCACGCGTCATTGGGCGGCAGGACCCAGAAGATGTACAAGAAACTGTTTACGGTAGTGGAGACTGTAGACTCGTGGTTTACACGCAAAGACCTACGCCAGATCAAATGCGAAAGACATTCGCGCGAAGGTTCCTACTGGTTGAACAGCACCACATTATACCGTAACGGCAGCGGGGGACTGACCGCGGAGGCTGAGATAGAGACTTCGCGCAAGGGACGGTTTGAGCGCAAGGCGTCAATAGACGACTCGACATTCGATGTGGCAGCTATGCTGTTCAGGATGAGGAATATAGATATAGCCGGGCTGGAAGTGGGCAAGGCGATGCCATTGAGATTCATAATGGACGGCAAGGTCTACAACCTGCATTATACATATCTGGGCAGGGAGGTCCGCAAGGTAGGAGACCTCGGCAAGATAAAGTGTCTCAAAGTAGGATTCGAAGTGGTCAAGGGAGAGACATTCTCCGGGGATTCGGACCTGTACTGCTGGTTTTCGGACGATGACAACAGGGTACCGGTCTGCTTTACGGCTCCGCTCAAGATAGGCAAGGTAAAGGGCAGACTGACAGGATATTCAGGCCTCAGGCACGACTTCGCGGCAAAGGCTACGGACAAATAAAGATATTATGGAACTTATAAAAAATAAAGAATTCGGAGGCGAACGACCTCTCTATGCGGCGCACGACCTCAGACTGGAGAATGTGACCATACATGTCGGAGAGTCAAGTATCAAGGAGACATCCGACATCGAGGCCGAAAACTGCACATTCGAGGGCAAATATGTCTTTTGGGAGACTGACAGATTCAAGGTACATCGCTGCACATTCACGGAGAGCGCACGCTCGAGCCTGTGGTATTCGAGAGACGTGCTCATGACATCATGCAAGGTGGACGCCCCAAAGATGTTCCGCAGAATGGACGGCATAAAGGTCAGGGATACGGATTTCCCCAATGGAGAACAGTATCTCTGGGACTGTCGCAACATCGACATGGACAATGTGTACATCGGTAACTGCGACTACGCGTTCATGCACAGCGAGAACATCCGCCTCGACCATTACAGGCAGGACGGCAACTACAGTTTCCAGTATGCCCGTAATGTAGAGATACACAATGCCGTAATCAACTCCAAGGACGCATTCTGGGAGTCCGAGAATGTCACAGTCTACGACAGCGAGATCAACGGCGAGTACCTTGCCTGGTACGGCAAGAACATCCGCCTCGTGAGATGCCACCTGACCGGAGAACAACTGCTCTGCTATGTGGACGGGCTTGTATTGGAGGACTGCACTTTCGGAGAGGACGCCAATCTGATGTTTGAGTACTCGACCGTAAACGGCAACATCAAGGGCGATGTCGCCAGCATCAAGAACCCTACCAGCGGGCACCTCATCGTAGAAGGACGCTGCGGAGAGATGATTATCGACGAGAACAGGAAGTCCCCGGCAGACGCAATCGTAGAAATCAGAGGATAGCAGGAGAGAACTGTCAGTTCTTGTCCGGCATATGGACAGTTACCTGGGCAAACGGGAAATCTATACCGTGCCCGGGTAATTGTTTGTATATCTCCTCGTTGAATGCGTAATACACGCCCCAATAGTCAGGGCTCTCCACCCATACCTTGAAAGAAAAGTTCACGCTGTTGGATGTAAGTGCCGAAATCCCCACGAAAGGGTCTCCCGGAGCACCGTCAGCGGTGGTCCTGACGCGCCGGTCCGACGATGCGATACCCAACAGGACCTCTCTGACCTTGTCCGCGTCACTGCCATATTCAACACTTACAGTGAAATCCACACGCCGCCATTTATTGCCGGTATAGTTGTTTATCACACCGTTGGACAGGGCACCGTTGGGCAGAATTATCACCTTGTTGTCCGGAGTGAGTATCTTGGTATTGGTGATATTGAGTTCCGTGACGGTGCCGGCATAGCCCTGGGCCTCAATGTAGTCCCCCGCCTTGAACGGCTTGAACACGAGGAGCATGATGCCTCCGGTGAAATTCTGCACCGTACCGCTGACTGCCATACCTATCGCCATACCTCCGGCTGCGAGCAACGCGGCTATCGAAGTGGTCTGCACGCCGAGCGCGCCTATCGCCGAGAGTATTATTATCGCCCACATGACTGTGGAGACAAGGCTCATCGTGAATGTCACTACGGCACGCTCCGTACCTCTACGGGCAAATATATTGGAAAGGAAGCGCTTGATCCACCTCAACAAAAGCGTGCCGATGGCGAATATGAGCAGGGCCGCCAGGAGTTTGATGCCGAAGTGCAGTGCCCAGTCCGCCATATCGGACATAAGTTCACTCGGTGTAGAAGTGGTTATCTTCTCGACGATTGCAACACGGGAGGAGTCTATTGCGGCAGCGACCAGGCTGTCTGTCACCGCGGGCAAAAGGGATTGCAGTAAATTGTATATCATTGTCTCGACCGCAATTACGGATTATTCTGCAAAAATAACAAAAAGACGGTAGCGGAACAGCATCCGCCACCGTCTTTATTCGTGTTGCGCCCGTCAGAAATGAACGGCTATCTCGATTCCGCCCTGGAAAGGGTTTATCTTCTGGTGGAAGACATTGCCCATGGATGTGAAACAGAATGCCTGCGAACGGTCATTGAATAGATTGGAGCCCCAGAGGGTCAGGCTGTAACCGCCACGCTCGAACATCAGACGCGCATCCGCAGTCCCGTAAAAGTCCTGCCACATCTCATTGGCCTCGTCCCAATATATCCGGCCTGCACCATGCCATCCACCTGTCAGCACAATCCTGTCGAGGAATCCGCAACGCTCCCAGGCATAACGGGCATTCACAGATAGGGTATTTGCCGGAGTAAAAGGCACATAGGCATCGCGTCCGTCACGGAAACGCGCGTAGGTATATCCGTATGCGACATTCAGAGACAGGGCGTCAGTGATAGAAGCACGCAGGTCGGCTTCCGCTCCGACAGAACGGCTGCTGCCGGCATTGACCGTCACTCTGCCCAGGCCGCTCTGCGCCATCTGCGAGAGCTGGAGATCGCTCGTCTCTATCCAGAATGCTGCAAGGTCGGCATAGAGTCTGCCACCGAACAGCCTCAAATGCGAGCCGAGTTCGTAATTCCACGCATGTTCCGGAGCGTATCTGACCATACCTGCCACATCCTGGCTTTGCGGATTGGACATTTCTCCGAGGACCCGCAGGATATTCTCCTTGGCTGCCGACGGAATCATTCCGACAGACTCTACCACCGGGATCGTAGTGCCGGCGATGTCCGCCTTTATGACATCCTGCATATCTGCCTGCAGGAACTCGCTGAACATCTGTATATTGTATCCACCGGAGCGGTATCCGCGGCTCACGGAAGCATAGACAGAACCAGCGGCCGGCAACTCATACTGGAGCGCGAATTTGGGCACAATCTCAAAATCCGTATCCTGCATATTGTCCTCGAAATGCCTGTCGACATCAAATGTCTGCCCCGGTACCATCGGGATTTCCATACCGCCCGTGGGCATGCTGAGGTCTCCGGAGAGGGAGTAGACATGTGAGAATGAGTAGCTGTTGTCGTATTCGAGCCACCTCCTCTGGACATCGAGCCGCAGGCCCAGTGTACCGCTAAGCCCCTTTACCCCTAAGAGACAGTTGTAATCAGACTGGTGGAACAATGCCGCCCCTGCCGTGGGAGTCTTGTACACTCCGTTGAAAGCAAGATCCCGGTCAAGTATCTCGTCCCTCAGCAAGAAGTTCATTGTCATGGGGCCGCTCTGTATCGTCGGCAGATACTTCCCTGCCATTGTGCTGACCAAATTCCCGAGCCATGCCGTGCCGTCTTTGTGGAAAGTGACAGGGCCGTCCGTGTCGGCAAGGCGTCCCTGCAGGAAAAGCCCCGTCACCCGGCTCCAATGGCGTCCACTGTGCTTGACGGTGAATTCCTGGGAGAGCGTTCCTGCTTTCTGACGCTGTATCAGGGAATAAATGTCCGCAGCGCTGAAGTCCTGGTCCATATTCATCTCGTCATCAAGCATTTGCAGCCCCGTGACGCTACCCAACACCCTGCCGCCTGCCGTTGTGTGCTGCAGGTTGAGACCGGCGTCAAGCAGATGACGGCGATAGGAGCTGCGCCTGTTGTAGGAAACAGGGCCGTCTCCTTGACAATACGGATAGCCGCCCTGATCAGTAAACGAATAGCGGACATTCAGGTCCATGGATGTAGCCTCGGAGGGAGCCGCCACAATGCGGAAACGCGCGGCAAGGTCATTGCCGTCATCGACTTTCTCTCCTCCACGGGCCGCATTGGTGTAGAAACCGCCCTTGCGGCTATAAGACAGACCTGCCATGGCGGAGACTTTGTCTCCGAAATGGTGATAATGCGTCACTCCGGCATCGAAATCCCCGTATGTCGCAGCCCCAAGCCTGATGTCAGTCCCGTCGCAATGGCGGGGATTCTTTGTGAATACGCGTATCAGACCGCCCATGGTATTCTGCCCATATAGGGTGCTCTGAGGTCCGCGCAGGACATCTATACGCTCGACATCAGCGAGCAAAAAGTCAAATGCGCTCTTGTCGGAGACAGGGACACCGTCAATGTACATGCTGACGGGAGACTCCCCTGTCCTCGAGCCTATCCCCCTGATATACACAGAGGTCGTAAGCCTCGAGCCGTATTCGGGTATAAAGAGCCCGGGAGCGAGCGCGGAGAGGTCCTTGACCCCTTTGAGGCCCGTTTCCGCGATAGTTCCCGAATAGAATGAGGAACTGGAAAAACTCATTTTACGAAGCGGAACCATGTCTTTGGGGGCCGCTGCGACGACCGACTCCGCCAGTGTGTCGATTTGAATGTCCTCTGCATGGAGGCTGACAGGCATAATGCCGGCTATGGCAAATGCCGCGATAATACACTTTCTATACAACATAATCTTTATCGAAATGCGGCGTGCAGGCAGTTTTATGGCGTTCTGCACCTATACCGCAACCGCAGCGCAAAATTAGTGTTCCACGCTGTACCTGGCAACTATCATTTGTGATAGGAAAGTGCTAACTTTGTATGTTGCAGAGATTATGATTCTGTTGTATGATTAACCCCGGGAGATGACGCCCACGATCGCCCTCATAGACAGCAATTCATTGGAGTGCATGGCAATGCGTTCCATATTGTCCGACATGTTCACAGGAGTGGACATTCTGACATTCAGTTCCGTGGAGGAGTTTCTGCGCGACCCGGGACACTTCTTCGTGCATTTCTTCGTATCTGCGGATCTGCTGTTCAGGCATCCGGAGGAGTTCGACATGCTCAAACGGCGCATAATAGTCATAGGCGCATCGGAGAGCGCGTCATCATCGGGTTACAAATGCCTCGACACATCCATGCCGGAGACCGAACTGATCAAAAGCATACTGCGCCTGTACGGCTCCGGACATCACGGCAGCCATACAGAGCAAGGCGGCACAGCGGAGAGCATCTCGCTGACCGACAGGGAGCAGGATGTCCTGCGCCTCATCGTCAAGGGGCACCTCAACAAGGAGATTGCCGACATACTCGGGCTGTCGGTCCCGACAATCGCATTCCACCGCAACAACCTATGCCACAAACTCGGCACGCGCTCCGTCGGCCGCATGACCATCTACGCCGTCCTCTCCGGTGTCATGGACATCTCGGAGATCTGATGAGGAA
>CAZTUQ010000037.1:0-18588 GCA_964616865.1 uncultured Muribaculaceae bacterium | reverse complement strand
TTATGCCGGACAGCAATTTCATAGATTACGTCAAGATACACTGTGAGTCGGGACACGGGGGAGCCGGGTCCTCGCATCTGCACAGAGCGAAATATATACCCAAGGGCGGCCCCGACGGGGGAGACGGAGGGCGTGGCGGCCATGTCATACTGCGCGCCGACCCGCAATTCTGGACCCTGATACACCTTAAATACCGCAAGCATGTCAAGGCGGATGACGGAGGCAAAGGCGGGTCGGCGCTCCGCACCGGTGCCAACGGGGCGGATATCTACCTCGATGTGCCCGTAGGCACTGTCGTCAAGGACGCCGAGACTGAGGAAATGCTCTTTGAGATGGTTACACCCGGCGAAGAACGCATACTCTGCAAAGGAGGCAGGGGAGGACTCGGTAACGACAATTTCAAGACCCCGACCAACCGCACACCGCGTTATGCCCAGCCGGGCGAAGAGGGCGAAGAGGGCTGGTTTATCCTTGAACTCAAGCTCCTCGCCGATGTCGGACTCGTGGGCTTCCCCAATGCAGGCAAGTCCACACTCCTCGCCACCATCACCTCGGCAAAGCCCAAAATCGCCTCATACGCATTCACGACCCTTGAGCCCAACCTCGGTATCGTCAGATACTACGATGACCGCTCTTTCGTGATGGCTGACATCCCCGGTATCATCGAGGGAGCACACGAGGGCAAGGGCATAGGCACGAGATTTCTGCGCCATATCGAGCGCAACTCAGTCCTCCTCTTTATGGTCTCGGCCGAAGAGGAAAATATCTCCAAGGCGTACAAGACGCTCCTCGCCGAACTCAGGGAATTCAACCCCGAGCTGCTCGCCAAGGAGAGAGTCCTCGCTGTCACCAAATGCGACCTCATCGACAGCGCACGGGAGACGGAAATCCGCCGCAGCCTGCCTAAGGGAGTCCCCCATGTGCTGATCTCCGCCGTTGGCCAGACCGGACTGCAGGATCTCAAGGAACTCCTCTGGACCGCGCTGAACAAATAGACGACTATAATGTCAATATACCGAGTGCCGCCCGTTCTGCCTTGTCGCTACGGACGGCATTCATTTTACCGAAATCCCATCGGATGGCGATAAGTATATAGCGTCATCTGACCGGGCTGTAGTTGAGGTTGAAATCACGCTTTTCTTGTGTCTGGAGGCTTGAATAGAAAGGTGAAATCTCCTTTATCTTTCCGGATCTCAGCTTTACCTCCAGCGGCAGCAAGGACTCCTTTGATGAAACCACTCATGGGACACTACTTTTAAATCAGTTCAATTCGTGTTCAATGTGGTGTTTTTTTTTGCTTTTCTCACCCTTAAGGCCTATTTTTATCCTGCTAAACACATCAATTTATCTGATATGAGACCATTCGAAGAGATCAAGATTGCCGTTGCTGGTACCGGCTATGTCGGACTGTCGATGGCGACCCTTTTGTCGCAGCATCATCAGGTGACTGCCGTGGATGTAGTTCCCGAAAAGGTGGATATGATCAACCGCCGTGTCAGCCCTATCAAGGACGAATATATAGAGAAGTTTTTCAGGGAAAAGGAACTCAAACTTACCGCCACCCTTGACGGTGAAGCGGCATACCGGGACGCTGATTTCGTCGTGATAGCCGCGCCGACCAATTATGACCCCCACAAGAACTTTTTTGACACCTCCCATGTGGAAGAAGTCATCGACCTTGTGCTCAAGGTCAATCCGGAAGCCGTCATGGTCATCAAGTCGACCGTTCCGGTTGGCTATACGCGCAGTCTCTATGTCAAATACTGGAAGAGGTTCTTTGAGGAACGCCGCAGCCCCGACCACAAGCTCCACCTCCTCTTTTCACCGGAATTTCTCCGCGAGAGCAAAGCTCTCTACGACAATCTCTACCCGAGCCGCATCATTGTCGGCTATCCCAAAATGGTGGACGGTACCGGTGACGAGAATACGGCAATCCGCCAGATAGGCAGCAACCACTCCGATGACCACGCCCGCATATTTGCAGCCCTCCTGCAGGAAGGTGCGCTCAAGGAAGACATTCCCACGCTGTTCATGGGTACAAAGGAGGCCGAGGCCGTAAAACTCTTCGCCAATACCTATCTTGCCCTGCGCGTCAGCTATTTCAACGAATTGGACACCTACGCCGAGATGAAGAACCTCGATACCGCCTCTATCATCAGGGGAGTCGGGCTCGATCCGCGCATCGGCGACCATTACAACAATCCCTCGTTCGGCTACGGTGGGTATTGCCTGCCCAAGGATACCAAACAGCTGCTTGCCAACTATGCTGATGTTCCGCAGAATATGATGACGGCTATCGTGGAGTCCAATCGCACGCGCAAGGATTTCATCGCAGACCAGGTGCTCAAGAAAGCCGGCTATTATGACGCCAACAGCCACTGGGACTCCAACAGGGAGAAAGAATGCGTGGTCGGAGTCTACAGGCTGACTATGAAGAGCAATTCCGACAACTTCCGTCAGTCCGCCATCCAGGGCGTCATGAAGCGCATCAAGGCCAAAGGCGCGGAAGTCATTATCTATGAGCCCACTCTCGCTGACGGTGAACGCTTCTTCGGCTCGCTTGTCGTCAATGACCTCGCTGCGTTCAAATCACGCGCCCAGGCAATCATAGCCAACCGCTATGACAATGACCTGGACGATGTGCGTGACAAGGTCTATACGAGAGATATATTCGAAAGGGATTAAAAGCGGCGACCCGCCTGCACAGTGGCAGGCGGATTACCTTGTGAGTTTGTCCATGACGGCGATCGCGTTGTCATGGACTTCTTCTATAGTGCCGGAGCCGTCGATCTCGAAATACTTGCCGGCTTCCTTGTAATAGGCGATGAGCGGCTCTGTATTGGTATGATAGGTGTGGATGCGGTTGGAGATAACCGCATCGTCAGCATCGTCAGCGCGGCCCTCTACCGTAGCGCGGTGCTTGATGCGCTCGTGCACTGTCTCGTCGGGTATCATGAGCGAGACCACTCCTGTGACCTCCTCTCCGCGCTCCGCGAGCATGGCGTCAAGAGCCGCGGCCTGTGCGAGTGTACGGGGATAGCCGTCGAGCAGGAATCCGTTTACATCCCTGGTGTTCTCGAATGCGGACTTGATCATGCCGTTCACGACCTCATCAGGGACGAATGCACCTGCGTTGATGAGTGCCTTGGCCTGATTTCCAAGTTCCGTGCCTGCAGCCATTTCGCTGCGCAGGAGTTCTCCTGTGGAGATGTGTCTGAGGCCGTATTTGGTAGAGATTGCACCTGCCTGGGTGCCCTTGCCGGCTCCCGGAGGGCCGAAAAGTATAAAATACTTCATATCTGTGTGCTGTGTGTCATCGTCTTCATCGAGGACATAGATGTCCTTGTAGTTGCGCCCGATCTCGTCATAGTCGAGCCCGAATCCGAGTATGAATCTGTTGGGAATCTCCCTCGCCACATAGTCGATGGCGATATCCTTGTCGTAGACATCGGATTTGAGCAGCATTGTGCATACCTTGACCTCGCTTGCACCCTGCTCGCGCAGATAATTGTCGAGAAACACGATAGTGCCTCCGGTATCCACAATGTCCTCCACCACTATGACGCTGCGGTCCTTGACGCTGCCCGTAAGCCCCATGGGCACTTTGACCGTGCCGGTCGAATGCGTGCCGCTGTAGGATGTCAGTTTGATGGACATGAGCTCGCAGTCGAATTCGAGTCTGCGCATCAGTTCGGCCGTGAACATTATCGCACCGTTAAGCACGGTCAGGATGATAGGGATGTCCGTCCTGTCGGAGAAGTCGGCGTTGATCTTTTCAGCCACCGCGTCGATGTCCTTCCCCAATTCCCCGTAGGGTATGTATGGGACGAATGTCTTGCCGTTCAATTTCAACTTTTCCATGCCCTGTGAGCGTCTAAACATTTAAATCGCGAAGTTAGCAAATCGTTTGGGCAAATAGAAACAAAATCTTTAATTTGTCACTGTGCGGTGCATGTTTGTACAGAAGAATCCGCATGGACTATTGTATATGAGGAGGATTGCAGGGATAGTCGCAGCCCTGTCCATATCGGGCTGGACAATGTGCGCCCATGCGGTGCAAAATGGAGTGTCAGTGCTTTTTGCGCGGGAGGCAGGAGAGGCGCGCTCGAGCGGTGGATTTGGAGAAGTGTGGTCGGGAGATACGCAAGAGGGGAGATGGGAGGATGAGCGGAGAAAAGGGCAAAAGGTGCAGCAGGTGCCGAATGCAGCGGATGGATCTGATGTGGTGGATGACGGATTCGAGAGGGCGGTACTCGCTGTGAGCGGTGCAGGGGACCTGTCGGAACTCTCCGAGAGCGAAATGGAGAGATATTACGGGCTGTTGAGACATCCCGTGAATGTCAACGCGGACGGACATTCCCGTCTGGAAGAGGTACTCGATACCTGGCGTGCCGCGAGCGTGCTGGACTACCGCTCCCGTTGCGGGGACATATTGAGCTGGACCGAACTGGCATCCGTGGATGGTTTCAATGCCGGCATGGTCTCCGTCCTGAAGCCCTTCCTCTCCATAGAGCCGTCGGCCGGCCGCCACGGCATTCCCGGCAGGGGAACAGATGTACTGCTGCGCAGTACAGTCAAAGGAGATGAGGACGGCTCTGCGGTATATGATTATGCGGCCAAATACAGGTATTCCGGACCGCGCCTCAGCCTTGCAATGACAATTAAGCGTTTATCTGCATCTCCGTCATTCGTGCCGGAGACCTTAGGCTTCGGAGCGGAGTACCGGGCGAGACGGCATCCGCTGCGCATAGTGCTTGGAGATTACCATGCGCGCTTTGGGCAGGGGTTGGCGTTGTGGAGCGGATTCTCGATGAGCGGCTTCGGCACTGTAGATGCATTCCGGCGCAAGGCGACGGGTATCAGGCAGGCGTGGACTCTGTCTACTGACTATGCTCTGCGAGGGGCTGCAGTGGAATGGGACAGCGGTATCGGTACATTGTCGGGCATGCTGACGCAGGACGGGCTGCTTGGAGGCAATTTGCGGCGCACGGGTAAACGCAGCAGCATGGGCATGACTGCATATATGACCGTAGTGCCGGATGGCGGAGGCAGGAGAGAGGGAATGGTGGCGGCGGACTGTCGTTGGACACCGTGGAGAGTCTTGAGGCATTGCGAACTCTTTGCCGAAGCCGGGTACGACCTGGCGGCCTGCAGGGCGGCATTTGTCGGAGGAGTGATCTGGACACCGGCGTATAGGCGCAGATACGCCCTGATGCTGCGTTCGTATCCGGACGGCATGCGTGGCAGTCATGCAGGTGCGCCGAGGGCATTCTCCTCTCTTGGGGACGAGACTGGCGCGGCTGTGGGCATGAAGACCGCTACGGTGTCCGGATGGCAGTTGGGTATCACGGCAGATGCGGCGGTGCGTCCTGTCGGGAGGTCATCGCAGTTGCGGACCATCGCGGATGCGGCTATGCCCGTTGCCGGCTGGCTTGTCATCAAGCCCAGGCTGACATGGCGTCTGAGACCTGCCGACAAAGTCCCGGAACGGACAGATTTGCGTATAGATGCTGATGTGGCCGCAGGTGCGTGGAGCGGCCGGATGCGTGCGGAGGCAGTATGGTGCGAGAGTGCATCGTGCCTGTATTATGTCGAGGCAGGGTACAAAACCGGACGCGTGGCGGTGCATGCGAGGACGACGGCATTTGCTGCGGATCGGTGGAATGACAGGATATATAGTTATGAGCGCGATGTGCCGGGGATGTTCACCGTGCCGGCATACTATGGTAGGGGACTTGCATGCCAGGCGATTTGCTCGCTTAGGGTAGGTCGCGGACGGATATATCTGCGCACTGCCATGACACACTATACTGCAGGCCAGTTGAGGGATGGAGGCCGCGTTGCCAAGCCGGACAGCTTTTCGTTGAGGGTGCAATATTCGGCAAGTTTCTGAGCATGTCCTACGGCCGGATACGGATGTGCGCAGGCGGTGTTTCCCCCTTGTCGGCGAGGTTGTTTTTCCGTCGGAAAAACGCTGCCAGGGAGGGTGTTTTCCGACGTTTTGGCAATCTGTTTCTGCCCCCCCGTAAAAATGACAGATAGTCATTATTTTTTCCCAAATAGTGCTGAATTCTTTCAGTGGGGGGGGGGTAATGTTATACTTTTGTAATCGCGATTTGTTTTTAAGTCGGGATGTTTAGACGTTTGTACATGGCATTACTCTTTGTAATGCTGTTGATTTGTTGGCCCGTAGCGGGTCAGGATGGAAGGGATTCCGTGCGAATTTTCTTCCGGCAAGGGCGTTCTTATCTCGATTTGTCCATAGGCGACAATCAGGCATCTTTGGAGCGGATCAGCGATACGCTGAGAGTAAAGCAGGCGGACCCGGAGTATCGGGTGCGCAAGGTAGCCGTGGTCGGAGGTGCTTCCCCGGAAGGAGGTGTCCGTCTGAATGAGCAGCTGTCCCGCAAACGTGCCGATGTGCTGTTTTCCAGTCTGGCAGAATACGTCCGTGTGCCCGATTCGGTGATGTCGTTTGAGTATCTCGGCAGGGACTGGGGAGGTCTGTTGTCCATGATAGAGGCGGACAGGCATGTGCCTTATCGCGATGAGGTCATGGTGCTCGTGCGTGATATCATTGCCGGCGGTGACGACGGGGTGACAGTGGCGGATGGCGTAAACAGGCTGAAAGCCTTGAGAGGCGGTGAGCCTTATTGGTATATGTATCGGGAGATGTTCCCGGAATTGAGGGCCTCGCGTCTGGTGGTATGCTATGACAGTCCTTGGGATCATGGCAATGTCGCCGAGCCTGCGTATGCGTCTGCCGTGACGGCAGCCTCCTATGGGACTCTGCTGCCGGCCCCTGTGCTTTCTGCACGGTATCCGCAGAGGAGGACACCGTTCTATGCCGCCCTCAAGACCAATATGCTATATGACGCACTGCTCATACCCAATGCCGGAGCGGAACTATATCTCGGTGGTGGCTGGAGCATGGGTGCAGGATGGACACACGCGTGGTGGAAAAACGACCGCAAGCATAATTACTGGAGGATTTATGGTCTGGATGTAGATGTGCGCAGATGGTTCGGTAAGGCTGCTGTCCAGAAACCCTTGACCGGACATCATGTCGGGGTGTATATGCAGGCACTGACCTATGATTTCGAGACAGGAGGCAGGGGATTCATCGGCGGACAGCCCGGAGGGGACATATTCGATAGATCGACATGGAGTGCCGGAGTGGAATACGGCTATTCTATGCCAGTTGCCGAGAGGCTCAATGTCGATTTCAATATAGGTGTCGGGGCACATTGGGGGCGTCAGTACGAGTATACTCCCGAGGACAACTGCTATGTATGGCAGTCCACAAGCATGAAACGCTGGTTCGGCCCGACCCGTGCGGAGGTATCCCTTGTATGGCTGATAGGGCGGGACAATGTCAACCCCGGAAGAGGAGGCAGGCGATGAAGAGAATCCTGTACATCCTGGCGTTGCTGCCGCTGCTCCTGTCGTGCACCCACAAGGAACTCTGTCTCTCGCACCCTCATGCCAAGAATGTAAGGGTCGTGTTTGACTGGGCTGCCGCTCCGGGAGCCTCTCCTGCAGGTATGTGCGTCTTTTTCTATCCGGAAGAAGGCGGTCCTGCGCGCCGTTTCGATTTCAGGGGCACAGGAGGCGGAGTCATCAATCTGAAAGTGGGCCGTTACAAGGTGCTGTGCTACAACAATGACACCGAGTCTACCCTGTTCTACGGCATGGATGCCTTTGACACGCACAGTGCGTTTACCCGTCTCGGCAACGTGCTTGAGCCTATGTACGGCAATGCTGCACAATATTCTGCGCCGAGGGCCAAGGGAACTGATGACGAGCCTGTACGCATCTGCCCCGACATGCTATGGGGCGATGACATAGCAGGCGTGGAACTGACGGATACGGACGAGGAACAGATCGTCACTCTCTATCCGGAGGAATTGCTGTGCACATATACATACGAGGTCAGGGGAGTCACCAATCTCAAGCACATGACCCGTATGTCCGGGACTCTGTCCGGTATGGCAGGAGAGATGACCGTTGCCGGAGGAATGCTCGGGAGCGAATGTGTCACCATACCCTTTGAGTCGTATCGCGACGGGGCGGACAGGGTCGTAGGGTCGTTCTATACATTCGGACATCATCAGGACAATGCGGAGCCTCATCTGATGGTGTTCTATGTGGTGATGGATGACGGTGCCAAATACAGTTTCAAAGACACTCCGAGGCTGGATGTTACCACCCAAGTGCATGCTGCGCCGGACCGCAGGCATGTGCATATCGTCATAGAGGGACTGGAACTCCCGCAACCGATAGAGAACGGTCACGGATTCCGGCCGTCCGTGGATGATTGGGATGAGGTGGAACAAGAAATAATAATGTAACTGTTTATATTCACTTTTTAATGTTAACATTTATGAATCGTAAAGTTTTATTGGCTGTGCCGGTGCTGGCACTGGCAGCCTGCTCGCAGGATGACCTTCTTGAGGTCAACCGCAATGTAAACGAGATTACATTCGATGTCGTCTCCGGCAATGCCTCCAAGGCAGCGAATGTATTCTGCAACAACAACAAGCCCACAGAGTTCAATGTCTGGGCGCAGAATGGCGGCAAGGACCTCATGGTGGGCGATAGGATTGCCTATGAGGGAGATGCATGGGTGAACAAGACCGCTACCCGTTTCTGGCCTGAGGCCGGCAATGTGGACTTCTACGCACATGTCAATGCCGGTGATGCTTTCAAATGGAACTCCGGAGTTCCTACAATCGAGGACTTCACTGTTCCTACAACTGTGGCTACTCAGACCGACCTGCTGTATTCTGTCAAGAAAGATGTCGCAAAGAGCAATTCTGCCGTTGCGCTCAACTTCCATCATGCTCTCTCGCAGATTGTATTCAGCGCTAAGAATACCAATAAGCATCTCCACGCTGAGGTGCACGGAGTGGAACTCTGCAACCTCAGCAACAAGGGTACATACACATATCCTACGGTAAGTACCGAGGCCAACAATGCCAATCATGAAGGCTCGGGTAATATCAACGGTGGTAAAGGCACATGGGATTATGGTACAACTCATGAGACTGTATATGGCGTTTCTTTCAGTACGGCTGTGGATGTACCCGAGGGTGAAGGTGCTGTAGTATCCCTCACGTCTGCTAATGAAAGCGGCAAGGAGTTTAACTCACAGGCGCTCATGCTCATTCCTCAGACGACAGAAAAGTGGGATACTACCGATCATACAAATTCGGCCAAACAAAGTTACATCCTTGTGGACTGTATTATCCGTAATGTTGTCGGTGATGAGGTGAATAAGGGTACCGATGTTGTTCTTTGGGGCAATATCACCGAGTCCGGAGTGGCTCCCAAGAAGATCGCTATTCCTGCAGCATTCAACTGGGAAGAGGGCAAGAAGTATGTCTATACCCTGGTATTCGGCGATGGCGGTGGTGTTACGCCTCCTGTTGACGGTGGTGATGAACCTGGACCTGCTCCGGTCCTCGTGCCTATCACATTCGATGTGACAGTTGACGACTTCGTCAATGCCGGCAATACGGATGTCAACGCCGGTTTCTAAATTGGTACTATAAGGTATGCCGGGGTTGAATGTCCCCGGCATGTCTCCAGTTTTTGTCAGTATGAAAAGGTCCGTTTCGATATTGTTGGCTGTATCTGTCTTTGTGACAGTGTCCTGTGTGCGTTCCGAGGAGGATGTCCATGCACCCGGGGAGTGTATCTCGTTCAGTGTGGCGGCGGAGACGCTTGCCGGCGCAGGGGATACCAAGGCCGCATATCCGTCCGAGCCTATAGTGCTGACAGCGGATACTGCAGATACGCTCTGGCTGCATGCATCCGTAGAAGACTATGTGTCCCCGGCTATGGAGACACGCGCAGTGCCTGGTACTACTGACAATTTCGCCTCTGTGCTCGGCTCGTTCAGAGTGGATGCCTATACCTCCTACGATGAGTTGTATATGTCGGCTGTCAATGTAGACAGCTATTCGGGAGGTCATTGGAAGCCGTCGGGCGGAGACCGTTTCTGGCCGGGAAAAGACAGGCTGAGTTTCTATGCCGTCGCTCCTTATGCCCCGACAGGCATGTCTTCATTCAGGGCTGACGAGGCGGAGGGCAAGGTGAGTTTTTCCTATGAGACTCCGAGTGGCGGCGGCAGTGATGACGCCGAGCTGCAGCCGGACCTCATGCTGGCGTATTCGGCATGCTCCCAGGACGAGGCTGCCGCCGGTGCTGTGCCTGTGAATTTTTCGCATGCCCTCGCGGCCGTCCGTTTCAAGGCCAAGGACATGGCTGGCTGCACGGTGAAGTCGATTACCATTGCCGGGGTATCCGGCACAGGTGACTGTGTGGCTGAGCCGGCAGCGGATGACGGGTATTCCTGGACTGTGGGCGAAGGTACATATTCGTATACGCAGGTATTTGATGTGGCGGTCGCGGACGGCGGAGAGCAGGGGATTACTGCAAGTGCTCCGGAGAAGACATTTATGATGATACCCCAGACGACCCCTGCCGATGCCAAGGTGGTGATAGTGATAGAGACCTCCAAGGGGGAGACGCTGACCGTGAGCGGTAAGATTCCGGGGCAGGTCTGGGAGGCTGGCAAACTGTACACCTATGCCATTTCCACGGATTCAATCAATTGGTCGTATGTGTTTGAGGTGACGCCCGAGATGACTCTCGCAGATGGTCATGTCATTGGCACATACTCGGTCAAGAGCTACCGTTACAGGACATATAACGAGTCGGTCAAGGAGCCTCTGGCGTGGACAGCCGAACTCAAGGACCAGGCTTCTGTGGACAACAAGGATCTGGTCGCATTCGACTACAGCGGTGCCGGCAGTGTCAGCGCGGCAGGGGAGTTGCACAGTCTGAAATGCCGTCCGCTGGACCTGCTGACCTCGAGTTGGGACGGCGATATGAAAGTGTTGCGTAAGAATGCTCCGCGCGGTACTGAATCTGCGCCCTGGGACCTGTCGCTCGATGACGGCTATACGGGCAAGGCGACCACGGCCAACTGCTATCTCGTGCATGCTTCCGGACATTACCGGCTGCCGCTGGTGTATGGCAATGCTATCAAAGACGGTGTTGCCAATGCTTCGGCGTATAGATTCTCGGCGAGCAGTAGTTCGATATACCTGCAGAATTTCCTACGCGTGGGTGGCAATATCACACAGCCGTATATCTACAGTGATGCAACGCCTAAAGACTGCAAACTGCTGTGGCAGGATGCAATCAATGTGGTTACGGATGTGCGCCTGTCGTCTGACGGCAAGTATCTGGAGTTTGAGGTGAATGCCAAGAACCTCGTGCAGGGCAATGCCCTGGTGGCGGTGCGCGATGCTTCGGGCACAGTGCTGTGGAGTTGGCATATATGGGTGACGGAGTATGACCCTACAGCCTCCGGCAATCTCAATCCAAATGACGGGACGATGATGGTAGTGCCTTTGGATGACTATGATACTCCTAGCATCAAATATCATCTGCTCTCCAAGCAGGTCGGTTGGTGCGACGGCAAGATTTTGACCTATCAGGCGCGTCAGACCAAGGTCCTGTTCCATCAGGTCAAAGGCACGGACACTGTCCGCGAAATGCTGATAGACCAAAAGCAGTATGTGTTCGAGAGTTCGGTCAACAATGGCGCGTATTATCAGTGGGGGCGCAAGGACCCCTTTATCGGAATCATTTCCCGAGACAAAGAATCGGTGAAGCAGTATTACGATGACGATAACGACCCTATAAACAATCTGAAGTGGCAGAATGCGCAGGTGACAGTTGTCAATGGAATACAGAATCCGGATGTGCTGTATCTGGGAGCACAACATTGGATGGCTACTCCTTATAAGCAGAATCTGTGGAATAATTGCAGCAGTACATCTACCACTCCGATCAAGACGGTATATGACCCGTCTCCAAGGGGCTTCATGGTCGCACATAAAGAAGTGTATAGAGTGTTCTCTACAAGCGGTACTTCTTATCAGGTCAATTCTTCAGCGACATTGGCAAATTTTAGGAACAATTTTAACGGAGATTATGACTATACGGGAGATCCGTACAATTATACCGCTTATACAAGCAAGGGGAAAAAGGGTAACGCTATAGTGTTCCCTGCTACAGGAGAGCGTTACTATACCGTCAGTACTTATTTAAATTTGACTTATGGGCAAATCCTCAATGGAACATATGTGTATTGTTGGATTTCAGATGCCCGTCATGTCAATGATACCAAGGCAGTTGCAATGACCCTGGCATTGGGTTATAATGGCAGTGAGGCAGCCGTTTGGGTAGATGGTTCTCAGGCAGGCGCCTGCTCCATGGCCCGCCCCGTCTACTGCGTCCGCGAGCGCTGACACTTCGTCCGCGAGTGGCTGATGAATGCGGCTACTCTTACAATTGCCCGAAAGCGCCGACTTCTCCGCTGAGAGTGCAATTCCTCTGTTAGCAGGACTATCACCTCCCTGCAAAAATCCAAACTCCGCTGCAAACCGCTCGCGGTGTCTGCCTCTCTTGCATCATTTCCTCCGCCTCGTTTCCCCGGTGAGGGGGGCTATGTAACTCTTGGATCTTCCAGTTGCAGGAATTTTTCGGGATGTCCAACTTGATGTAGTCCCGATTTTTTGCCCATTAGATATTGAGTTCAAAGTAGTCATCTGTCATATAGAGGTCTGTCAGACGGCTATGAAGTCAATTGCCATTCAATCATGGACAATTTTGTGCTTTGTTTCATAGTAGGTCTTTGAAATCTTGGAAAAGTGTAAAATATAGCATTGGATACACCTTGGAAAAATGTAAGATATTATCAGTTTTCTTCATGGGAAAATGTATTTTTATTGGCGTTATATTCTTGTATATAAGTAAAATGTTGCCTGTTGATGACTTTATCCACAAGAGAATGCTGGAAGCTGTTCGGTTGTATATTATCATAGGTGGCATGCCTGCAGCGGTGCAGAAGTATCTTGACACAAACAATCTTCGTAGAGTGTATGAAGAACAACGCGGTATTATCCGCACCTACAAACGGGACATCACAAAATACGGCCTGCATCACAAGTTACAGATTGAGGAAATATATGACCTCATTCCATCTGAACTGGATGCAAAGAACAAGCGTTTTATTCTGAAAGAATTAAACGAGAAGGCCAGACTGCTCAGCCATGAGTCAGATATTAACTTTGGCTCGTTCTTCGAGAATCTCGTGGTACAAGAACTTTATGCACATGGTTTTACAGAGGGGCTGCAACATTCTCTGTATTATTTCATTAGTAAGAAACAAGGAGAGTTGGACTATGAACGCCATAACGCACTTTCAAATGTCATGGCAAATGAAGAATATAATGTACCACAGGCTTATGTGTTCTGTCAAGAGAATCTGCGAATCAAGGAGAAAATCACTTATTATCCCATTTATATGATAACCTTCTTTGAGCAGATTCGGGCGGAAGATGAAGTATATGAGTTTGATTTGACTGGGCTGGGGGATAAACTCACAAAAGAATAGTTCAACCGACGGGCAGAACTTCTTGAATCTTCTGTGCCAGCAATATGATCCACTACAGTTTGGGGATCTTGATTTTCATTCCGGGGCGGATCTTGTTGGAGGAGATACCGTTGAATGACATGATGTTCTGCGCGCTCACACCGGGGTATTTCTTGGCGATGGTGTAGAACGAGTCACCCTCCTTGACGGTGTAGGTGGTGTATTCACCGGAGATGGCGTCAGAACGGGCGGATGTGCCGCTCGTGGCCGCATTGGCGGTGCCGGATGAGCTGCTCTTGCTGGCGACGGCATCTGCGTTTTTGGTAGAGCCTTTTGCAGTGGAAGCGTTCGCGGATGCGTTCTTGGCAGCGGAAGGCTTTGCAGCATCCGAAGATGCGTTCTTGGCCGGTGTCACATACCCTCTGGGGTAGATGGTGAGCATCTGGCCGATACGCAGGTTGTTGCTCTGGAGCCCGTTCCATTTCTTGAGCTGCGAGACGCTCACATGATAGCGTGCTCCGATTGCGCTGAGATTGTCTCCGCTGCGGACCTTGTACCGGATAGATTCACCGTCACCTCCATTCTTGATGCTCTTGAGTACCTTCTCGCTCAGAAGCGTGTCAGCCTTGTACCTGTAGAGCGAATCTCCGGCATCGATAAAGGCATTGGTGTAACTGAACGGGAGCCTCAGCAGGTATGTCCCCTCGTTACCCGGCACGATGTCGTGGGTGTACTGGGGGTTGAGTTCCTTGATGACCTCGATAGGCGTCCCGACCACGGCCTGTATCTGCTTGAAATGCAGATTGTGATGTATCTCGAATGTGTCGGCATGCGCAGGCAGGGTAATCTGCTCGGGCACGAGCCCGTATTCCTTGTAATAGGTCATCGCGTACATCGCGCCGACAAATGCCGGGACATATCCCCTCGTTTCCCGTGGCAGGTAGGGATAGACGGACCAGAAGTCCCTGCGTCCTCCGCTGCGGCGTATGGCCTTGTTGACATTGCCTGCTCCGCAGTTGTAGGAGGAGATGGCGAGCGCCCAGTCTCCGAAGATATTGTATGCGTCCTGGAGGTATTTTGCCGCCGCTTCGGCTGATTTTTCCACATCGAGCCTCTCGTCTACGAACGAATTGATCTTCAGGTCATAAAGCTTTGCCGTGCGGTACATGAACTGCCACATCCCGTGTGCGCCGGCCCGGGAGCGGGCGAGGGGGTTGAGCGCGGATTCGATGACAGCCATGTATTTGAGTTCCAACGGCATGTCGTACTTGTCGAATATCTCCTCAAAGATAGGGAAATAGTGCGTCGCAAGTCCGAGCAGCTGCTCTGTCTTGCGGGGATTCTTCTCGCTGTATAGGATCATGTAGTTCTTGACCGTGCTGTTGAACGGGAGCGTGATGAACGAATTCATCCTGGAGAGTCTCTCCACCAGCACCGAATCGGGCACATTGGTCGTGAACCTGACGGAGTCCATGTCGTATTCGCTGATGCTCTGGAAAGTCTCAGCCTGTTTGCGGGCATACCATTCGCTCAACAGGCTGTCTGTCTGCTCGGCGGTGTATTCCTCCTGGGAGGCCTCCTCTATCGCGCGTTCATCCTCGGAGAGGGCAGCAGCGAGTTCGAGCGCTTCGGCATCGCGTAGCGCCAGTTCGTTCTGGAGATTGTCGATGACCTGTTGCAGGGAGTCCACCTGCGCCTGTTTGCGCACGACTTCCTTTTTTGCCTTTGAAGGCAGTTTGATCCTGATTTTCTGCGCGTCAGCCGCGTATCCCGTAATGGTCAGCATCAACGCCGACACCGTCAGTATGATGTATTGTCTCATTCTGTTGTCTGTTTGCCGCCCTAAAACCTGAATCCGAGACTCAACCCCATGGCGCTGCTGCCAGCGAACGCATATTGGTTGTCCGTCCCGACCATCGAGGGCCTCACGCTCATGGAGATGTCATCGGATACCTTGAAATCCTGCATGAATGCAAATACATTGGCATCGATGACCTGTATGAGGTAGAACGCGAGGAATGCGGCTGTGGAGTAATCCCTGTATCGTCTGTAAATATTCCTGTAATAGAGAGCCGTAGAAGCGGATATGGGGCCGTCGTAGCCACCCTCGGGGGCGCTTGCTTCCTTGTAGATGCGGCGGTATCTCTCATAGTTGGTCTTGTTGAGGTCGTAGAAGTGCGCCGCGCCGAGCAGCATGCCCCAGTAGACCGGCACTTTCCAGGCCTCTCCGTTGTATATCTGTCCCATGCCGGGGCATAGCAGGGAATACATCGTGGCCTTGCCCGGGTGAGGTTTCTCATCTGTCCGGAAATTCATCACTGCATCGAGCATCGTGCCCCAGTACAGCGCCCCCGCGCATCCGAACATGATATTGGATGCCGTTTCGTGCCCGTTGCTTTTCAAAGCGATTCCGCCGCCGACGGTACCTGCAAGTCCGCCGTAGATGACGGGCAGTTTCCAGTAGTCCCTGTTGTATATCTGTCCTCCGCCGACGAATACGGCAGAACCTATGGCCATGGTGCTCATCTTGAGTTCGCTCTTGTGCGACAGTCCACGGAAATACATCTTGAGCGAGAATATCGAAGAGGTGTCTTTCTGGGTCTCGCTGCCCTCGGTGTCGTAATTTTGCGAGAACGCCTCCTGCCGGAACTGGGCGGACGCCTCCGGCCCCCACGCGAACAACGCGAGGACGGACACGAGTATCAGTAGAGTGGACTTGCGCATGGGCTTACTCGGCACGGGATTCCAATGCCTTGAGCAGGCTCTTCATTTCTTCATCGGAGCTGAATTTGAGAGTGATGCTGCCCCGTCCGTTGTTGTCGCGCTTGAGGGAGATATTGTCTCCGAAGAAGCGCCCCATAAACTCCAGTACCCGGTAGTACTCTTCGGGGAGGTCTTCGCTGCCCTCGCTGCCGCGTGATTTCTCCTTGCCTGTATCCGCTCCCATGAGGTGGCGGACCTTCTGCTCCAGCTGGCGCACCGACATGCCGGTGGCTATTACGAGGTCGCAGAGTTTCTGCTGGGTATCTTCGTCTTCCACTCCGAGGATGACCTTGGCGTGTCCTACGCTGATGAGACCGACCTTGAGGTCGTGCTGCACTTTGGCAGGCAGCCGCAGCAGCCGCAGGTAGTTGGTGATGGAGGCGCGACGCTTGCCCACCCTCAGAGCCATCTGCTCCTGGGTGAGGCGGCATTCGTCTATGAGTCTCTGGTAGCTGAGCGCGGTCTCTATGGGGTCGAGGTCCTCGCGCTGGACATTCTCCACGATAGCCATCTCCAACATGCCCTGGTCGTCTGTATCCTTGACGAATGCAGGCACCATATCCATGCCGGCCATCTTGCTGGCGCGGAAACGCCTCTCGCCGCTGATGATCTGGTAACGCCCGTCGTCCATCTTGCGGACGGTGATGGGCTGTATCAGTCCCAATGCCTTGATGGATGCCGAGAGTTCTTCGAGAGCCTCACGGTCAAATGTCATTCGGGGCTGGAAAGGGTTGGGCTCGATCTTCTCGACCGGAATGCGGAGTACATCGCCGGTTCCCTGCTCGGGACGGCTGCCTGCCACTTCCTTGTTGATATAGCCTACCGGATGGCGGAGGCTGTTGACGTCAATATCGTCACCGAGCAGGGAACCGAGTCCCTTGCCGAGCCCGCGTGGGGTCTTGTATTGTGAAGATGCCATTGTGTCTGTCGTCAGCTGTTTTTGTCTATTACCTCTTTTGCGAGCTTGAGGTAGTTGGATGCGCCGTTGCTCATGATGTCATAGAGGACTATGGGCTTGCCGTGCGAGGGGGCTTCGCTGAGGCGTATATTGCGCTGTATTACGGTGTTGAATACCATGTCCTTGAAATGCTCCTTGAGCTCCTCCACCACCTGGGCGTGTGCCTTGGTGCGGCCGTCGAACATGGTGACGAGGAATCCCTCTATGGTCAGTCCCGGATTGACTCCGTTCTGCACGAGCCGTATGGTCTGCAGGAGTTTGGCGAGACCCTCGAGGGCAAAGAATTCCGGCTGTACGGGGATGAGGACCGAGTCCGCAGCCGTAAGGGAATTGACGGTCACCAGACCGAGGGACGGCGAGCAGTCGATGATGATATAGTCGTATTCGTCACGGACCGGAGCGATTGCGTTTTTGAGCAGGGATTCGCGGTGCTCGCTCTCGATCATCTCCATCTCGACTCCGACCAGATTGATGTGCGACGGGATCATGTGCATCGCTGCAATCTCTGTCTGTATCAATGCGTCCCGGATGTCGAGTCCGCCTATCAGCACCTCATATATGGTCCTGTGCTGGCTGTTGTCCGGATCGAAATTGAGTCCCGAAGTGGTATTGGCCTGCGGGTCGGCATCGATGATGAGGACCTTCTTCTCGAGAACGGCGAGAGATGCCGCGAGATTGATTGCGGTAGTCGTCTTGCCGACCCCGCCTTTCTGGTTGGCTATAGCTATGACTTTACCCATGTCTGGAGATGTCGTTATTCTGACAAATATACAAAGAAAATTATAAACGGGAATGCGCTTCCGGACTCTCTTGTGTGCTCTCTTGCGCGTGGCAATCTTTGCGCCCTCCCATTGATTATTCCGGTGTTTTTGCGTAATCTTGTATCCGCTATCGCCTAACGGTGTTGTTGCGGCGTTTATGGCGGAATGGCAATGACAATCCATTAATAAGAATAAGAATGAAAGCGATTCAGACAGAAAAGGCACCTGCCGCAATCGGGCCTTACAGCCAGGCGGTGGACAGTGGTGCAGGAGTAGTGTTCGTATCGGGGCAGCTCCCTATCGACCCTGCGACTGGGGCATTCCCCGAGGGAGGGGTCAAGGAGCAGACAAGGCAGAGTCTGACCAATGCGCAGGCTATCTTGAATGCCGCGGGGCTGGAACTCTCCGATGTGGTCAAGACGACGGTCTTCCTGGCGGATATGGCGGATTTTGCGGCGATGAATGAAGTGTATTCATCGTTCTTCTCGGCTCCCTTCCCGGCACGCAGCGCGGTGGCGGTCAAGGATCTCCCCAAGGGTGCGCTCGTCGAGGTAGAGTGCATCGCCGCGAACAGGCGTTAGGGGCTCCGCAGAATTATTCTTGCCGGGCAGTCGTCATCACGATGGCTGCCCGGCTTTGTGTGACGATTCCAC
>CAZTUQ010000036.1:0-19572 GCA_964616865.1 uncultured Muribaculaceae bacterium | reverse complement strand
CTTCTTCTGCAAAAGTCCTTATAGAAGAATTCGCAAAGGTATATTGTCAAACTAACAAAGAGGCAGTAATATGCGTTGATGGATACACCTGTGATCTCGGTAGCGACTCTTTGAATAATGTCCTGTCCGCAAAGCGTGCAAATGCAGTGAAACAGATACTTGTTTCTGCCGGCGTTCCGTCAGATAAGATTACGGCAAAAGGATATGGGAGCTCAATGTACGGTAAACTGGGGATTGATGGGCGTGAAGCGAACAGAAGGGCTAATGTTGCCATCAAATAATCACAGCATATTTGTCTACGAAATCAAAAACCTTCAAGGCGAGGGGGATTTCTTTGTGTGGAGGGGCAAAAAAAAGCCGACCGCGATATTGCGGCCGGCTTTTGGCGGTGAGTGAGGGATTCGAACCCCCGGTACGCTCACACGTACACCTGTTTTCGAGGCAGGCTCCTTCAACCACTCGGACAACTCACCTTGTCTGCGAATGCACTGCAAATATACAAAAAATCGTTCATGAGGAAAACAGATTTGCCCAAGTCTGTGGATTTTTCTGCTGATTTGTCCGGTGTATGGGTGGAAATCCTGGATTCCGCTATTGATTGCTCGGCATCGAACAGAAGAAACGCGGAGGGGAGAACATCGCAGACCTACAGTCTGTAGGGCTGGTCCCGGTGCTGGAGTCCGAACCATACCAGGCCGAACAGATCAGCATTCCAGCCCTGAATGGCAGGTCCGCTGTTGTCACCGGTGGCAGTGTTGATATTCTCATTAGGGACATAGTCTCCCTCAAACAGGTCAGCCTTGAATACCGTCTTGATGAGTTTTACAGCCTCCTTGTGGCGGCCTGCCTCAATGCGTCCCCAGCAATCCATGAAACTCAACCACGGCCACATGGCTCCGTTGTGATAGAAACCGCCCGGATACTCGATATTTTCCAGGTAAGGATACATGTTGCAGATGCCGAACTCGGTCATGGACATCTCGTTGAGGCTGTTCATGATGCTCTCGGCGCGCTCCTGCGGTACGACACCGTACATCACGCCTATCATCTGGTCCTGATGCAGTTGCGCCTGTGCGCTGCCGTCTTTCATGATCTGGACATAGTATTTGCCGTTCCAGAGCCCGCCCTCTTCCACAGGTCGGTTGACCATTTCGTAGGCCTTGTCATACACCGCCGCGTACTTTACGACGGCGTCCTTGTCTCCACATATCTCCGCCATTTTCTGCATCTGGTCGAGGACTGCGAGGTACAGAAGCGATACGAATGCAGAATACTTGCGCTCGCGCATGAACAGGACGTCCTTCCAGTCGCACCATTCGGATACCTGCTGAGGCAGTCCCGCACCGTCGAAATCACGGCTGATTACCCAGTCCATAGTCTGTTTTACTTTGGGCCACAGGGCAGTGAGGCCGTCGAGATTATGGTGCACGGCGTAGTAACGCGCTGTCCTGAGTATCAGGAAGAGGTTGATATCCAGGTCATCGTGGCGCTCAATCCTCGGCATGATGCAGGTCGGTATCTTGCCGGACTTCGCCATCTTGGCATAGCTCTCTTCAATCATTTTCCATTCAATGTCCTTAAACAGAATGAGATGCATCCAGCTTGTCCAGAAACTGTCCCTTTGGTTGAGTTCTACATAGCCCATTGTCAGCACCTGGTCCTTTGCCGTCATTCTCGTCAGAATGAGTGCCGGGAGTACATAGTACTGCAGGTTGCGGTCTATCACCTTGTCTCCGCTGACGGGCATCATTTCACCGAATTGGATAGTGGAGAGGCGCAGCCAGTCCCATGCGCTGAATGCGTGTGCGGCGGTGGCTGCGGCATCCTCAAACCTGACGGACGCGGTCCATCTCGGGTCATGGGTGGCGATTACGACTCGCACGCTGCCGGATTCGCCCTTGTCGAGGTCGAACGGGATTTCAACGGCCCCGTTCTCATCTTTCGTTGAGGACTTTTCGCTTGAGAATACATTGAGAGCCTTGTCCCCCGGTGCGATGCGTATGCTGAACTCTCCTTCGGCGAATGCCTTTGCGTCAATCTGCAACATTATGCAGGGCAGGGCCGTCTCGTATGCGTTCTGTGCAACGATAGGGCAGAATGACTCGACGCCCAGTTCTGCATTGATTTTCGCCCTGTCCTTGTAACTGTTATGGATTATAGGGGAGTTGCGGTCTATGGATTTGTGTTTGAATTCGGAGAATGACCATTCGTTGCCGTCCTTTATGACAGTTACGGACAATTGGCCGCAGTCGATGAGCCAGTCGCCCAGTTTGCCGGTGTCGCGCCAGACATGTCCGAACAGGCTGCCGTCGGCAGGCACTTGTGCCGCAATGGCGAAATTGCTTATCGGCAGTCCGCCGTAGAGAGACTCCGGTGTGGAAGATGTGGGCTCGACCCTCGCATTCAGAGGGTTGGCAAAAAGCGCGGTTACAGCAGTCGCGATGAAGATGTGTTTTAGTTTCATTGTGCAGAAGATGTGACTGCAAATATAGGTGCGGTTTTAGTTTTATCCAAGTTCCCTTTATATATGGCGTCGGTGGGTGGCGTGCTCTCTGATGCAATGATTGTTACATCTCTGATATGATGCGCAGCGCGGCGATTATGGATTGCACCGACAGGTCTGTGACCATTATCAGCCATTCTGGGCATATTCCCATGGCGTACAGGGCCACAGTCGCTATGCTAAGACTCATTACCGTGCTGCATAGAGGCATTGCTATGATATTGGTAATCAGGAAATACTGCGGAAATGTGCGGAAATGCCACCATGCCAGCGGGGCGGTAGTAATCTGGCATGATATGGAGAGGGCAGCGGTGTCCCAAAGTTTACGCACCGGGTCCTTGGACGGAGGATACCAGCTCTGCATCCATGGCAGAATGAATGTGATGCCGGCCATGGCGAGATAACTCAACTGGAATCCGATTGACGCTATTGAGGTGGGGGAGAGGGCCAGCTGGATGGTGAGCGCCCATAGGAGAGTCCTGCCGGGAACGGATTTCCTTTCCGGGCAAATGCCGGCCGTCTCTCTGATACATATAAAGAGGAATGCCCTGACGATAGATGCCCCGGCTCCTGTCATCAGCGTGTAGAATCCGCACAGGCCTATGGTGATAGTGGCGCGAATGCGTGACGCGGTCGGGCCTCTCCATGGAATGAGATTGCATATTCTGCGGATAATCAGGTAGATGAATCCGAGGTGCAGCCCGGACAGGGCGAGCAGGTGCGAAGCACCGCTGGCGCGAAACGCCAGCACAGTCGCTCGAGAGAGCGAACTGCGCTCGCCCGTCAGCAGCGCCTTGATCAGCGCTGCACTCTGCTCATGCCCGAACGGGATGCTGTCGATAATCTCCCGTAGCCGATCCGCGCATCTCCCTGCTGCCTGCATGACCATGCCCTCCTCCGCCGATGCCCCACGGCATGCCGCCGCCAGGTAGCAGAACGCTCCGGCCAATGCAAATGCCGCCGACAAATACCACCTGTCTCTGACTTCGCCCCTGCTTCTGCCTCTGTTCTTGTTCCTATTCTTGTCTCTGTCTATGACTCCCGCTCCGTTCCTGCCATTGTCCCTGTCATTGCCCGTATTCCTGTCATTGCCGGATCCTCTGTCCAGACCCTGATCTTCGCACACGCATCCCCCGTCTCCATTGACCCGCCTTGCCCCTCCGGCATTCAGACTTGCGCCTCCGCTCTTCTGCTTTGACTCCAGCCTGCCCGATTCTATATCCGGCTCGCTGCCTTGTGCGGCTGTCATCCCTTGCACACGCCCTTTATTCTGGCTCTCCTGACCACCCCGACACTTCGCGCCCTCCGGCCCTCCTCGCCGCCTTTTTGTGGATCCGGCCCCGTCACTCCACCGCCGCTCACAGCGCTGTGCATTGCTCCCCACGGCGGCAAGCAGCATCGCGATGACCACGACACAAATGACCGCGATGCCTCCTACTGTCATTAGAGGCATGTGCGTGTATGTCAGGATGATAGCCGCCGATCCTACTCCTGCGGCAAAGGGAAGGGCAATCCCCACAATCTCTCCGCTCCGTACCATATACCCAAAACATTCATGATCTGTCTTGAACAATCCGCCTTGCAGGCGATAACATTGCTAAAGTAACTATAATTCTGTAATTTTGCAGGCACTTTCTATAGAAAACAAGTTTTATCATGATTGTATTAGTCATCAACTGTGGCAGTTCTTCCATAAAGTATCAGTTGCTCGACATGAAGAGCGACAGCGTGTTCGATCTCCTCGCCAAGGGACAGGTAGAGAAAATAGGCCTCCCCGAGGGTATAGTCAGCTATTCTCCGGCAGGAGGAGACAAGATTGTCCGCGAGGTCCCCGTTCCCGATCACACGGTAGGTATGAAATATGTTCTCGAGGATCTGGTCGCCCCCGGCACCGGTGTGCTCAAGGCATTCGAGGATATTGAGGCTGTCGGTCATCGCATCGTCCAGGGTGCTGATTTCTTCTCCGGCAGTGCTGTCATAGATGAGGATGTGCTTTCCAAGATAGAATACTGCTGCGAGTTTGCGCCTCTGCACAACTACGCGCATATACTCGGCATCAAGGCGGTCCGTTCGGTCCTCCCCGATGTGCCGCAGGTCGCCACTTTCGATACTGCATTCCATCAGACGATGCCTGCATACAACTATATCTACGCCCTCCCTTACAAATACTATGAAGATTACCGCGTGCGCAAGTACGGCGCTCACGGCACTTCCCACCGCTATGTTTCCTACAGGGGCGCGGAACTCGCCGGGCTTGATATAGAGAACTCCAAGATTATCACCTGTCACATCGGCAACGGCAGTTCCATTACCGCGGTGCAGGACGGCAAGGTCTTGGATACCTCCATGGGCTTCACCCCTCTCGCCGGTCTCATCATGGGAACGCGTTGCGGCAGCATCGACCCCAGCGTTGTCACTTACATTATGAAGAAGGACAACCTCAGCCCTGACGAGATGACAGACCTTATGAACAAAAAGAGCGGATTCCTCGGCCTGTCCGGAGCCTCTTCGGATGCCCGTGACCTTGATACGCTTGCCGAGCAGGGTGATGCCAAGGCCAAACTCGTATTCAAGAAGCTGACCCACGACATCATCAAGACTGTAGGCTCCTATGTCGCCGAAATGAACGGTGTGGACCTCATCGTGTTCACTGCCGGTATCGGGGAGCACAACCCCCGCCTGCGCCGCCGTGTCTGCGAGAACTTCACCTATCTCGGACTTGAGTTTGACAATGAGGCCAATCTTGCCGCCAAGGATGACGCCATTCTGACCCTGCCGGGTTCCAAAGTCAAGGTCGCTGTCATCTGCACCAACGAGGAGCTCATGATAGCCCGAGACACCATGAGGCTCGTACAATCCCTCTAATCCAATCAGACAAATGACAGTGTCCGCTCCGTCGCAAGGCAGAGCGGACCTTTTTTATTGCCGGCACCGGCTCCTCCGTATGTCGCTTACTCTCGCGCAATCAATTGCGCTGTGCCTCTCGACATAACTCTTCTTCCAGCGGTATATGTTTAGCGGTAAAATGCCGATGGAAGGAAGAATCAAAAACTGTCTGCTGAATTGCATCGCGCCCGCGTGGCAAGGGAGTTTTTGATTGAGTTTTTGTATTTTTGCGGAATCAAGTTCGCACTAATATGAGGTATATAAATATCGTTATCGCAGCAGGACTGGTATTGACAGCATGCAGCAGACCCGCATACGAGTCAGGGCTGCTACGACTTGACAATACCATAGCGGAAGCACAGCAGTTTGCCCGTGCGCGTGAAGACTACATCCATGTTGCAGAACTTGAAATACAGTCTGCTACATCCAGAGAACAACTCTATGACATTTATGACAAGATATATTCTCTGACATACGACTACCAGTTTGACAAGGCACTTGCCGCACTCGAAAAGCAGGAACTATATGCCTCCTCAGATGGGGAAATCATAGAGACAAATCTGCGCAAGGCAATGCTGTATTGTACCGGAGGCTATTTCCTCGATTGCTCCAATATATTGTCGTCTATTGATACGGCCTCATTTACGGACAAGGGACAACTATATGAGTATTACCGGCTCTGCTACCGGTTCTACAAGGATTTTCGCGAATATATAGGACCTGCCAAAGGGGGGGGCGACGAGCGCGCCGGCTGGTATAGAGGACAGCTTATAGAGAACCTCCCGGAGACCGATCCGAACCGCAGTGTCGCCCTGATCCAGGAACTCATCGAGCAGAAGAATTTTACCGGCGCGGAAGAAGTCGGTAGAGCCTTTTTGGACCGCATTTCACCTGGCAGCCACGAATATGCCATCGCATGTTATTATATGGGAGACATGTTCACTGCCAAGGGGGACAAGGATGCGGCTCTCGAATACTATATAAAGTCAGCAATCTGCGATGTCCGCAATGCGACTATGGACAATGCGTCCTTGCAGTGTATAGCCATCAATCTCTTCGGGGAGGATATCAACCGTGCATTCAGGTATACGCAAAAGGCTCTGGATGATGCGTTCTTTTACAATTCCAAACTGCGTCCTTTCCAGATAGCGAGGTGGCTGCCGGAGATAGGGAGCCGCTATGAGAGCATTACCCACCGTGACCTCCGCATGCGGACTATCTTGTTGGGACTCATGTGCCTGCTCCTCGTCGGGCTGTGCGTGATGTTTATACAGCGTCAGTCCTATCAGCGCAGACTCCGCAGGAGCATCTCCCAGTTAACGGAGGCCAATGCCGCCAAAGAGGAGTTTCTCTCGCTGTTCCTGTCCATGAGTTCATCTTATCTTGACAAACTCAAGCATTTCATCGGGCGCACCCAGATGGAGAGCGAACTCAAGGACTTCTATTCAGCATTCGATGCGGCTTTTATCAAACTGTATCCGACATTCGTCGAAGAGTTCAATGAACTGCTCGTGCCCTCTGCGCGTGTGGTGCTGAAGAGGGGAGAGACGCTCAACACCCAGTTGCGCATCTATGCCCTGATGAGGCTCGGCATAGACCAGTCGGCACAGATAGCACGCCTGCTCCGCTATTCGCCGACGACTATCTACAACTACAGAAGCCAGACCAAATCCGACGCCATTAACGGCAAGGAGGACTTCGAAAGTCAGGTCATAAAGATAGGATCTTGCGGTTCTGAAGCCTGAAAAATATCTTTGTAAATCTACTTTTGTTTTTTGTTAACCCGTTTGTTGTCAGCCGGTAAGCGAATTTTAATCTACTTTTCGCCTCCCGATTTCGGACGGGCGGTTGAACGCGTGTGCTGATTTCCTAAATTTGTATTCGCCGGTGGCGTAGCACTCGCCATCGAAATGCACACACAACACACACTATTACTAATTACATTTAAGATGAAACACCTGATCCATCGTATCGCAATCTTTGTTGCGATCATGTGTTTGAGCTGCGCCAACGCGTTTGCCCAGCAAGTGAAAGGTACGGTCATGGACTCTGCGGGACTGCCGGTTCTCGGCGCATCCGTAGTGATCGAAGGGACCAGCATCGGAACAATGGCCAATCCTGACGGTACATTCGTACTGAACGGAGTTTCCGCAGATGCCGTCCTCACCGTCTCCTCTATCGGTTACAAAACTCTTTCCGTCCCTGTCGCAGGGAAGACGACATTCGACATCGTATTGGAAGAAGATGCTGAAATGCTGGACGATGTGGTTATTATCGGTTATGGCGTGCAGAAGAAGAGCGTCGTCACCGCGGCCATCTCCTCCATCACTTCGGACGATCTCAAGAAGACAGCCGCCTCCCGCGTGGACAACCTCCTCCAGGGTATGACCTCCGGTGTGACTGTGACCTCCACTTCCGGCGCTCCTGACGCCGGTTCGCAGATCCGTATCCGCGGTATCGGTACTATCAACAACTCCGAGCCTCTGTACATTGTGGACGGAATGCCGGTCGGCGGTATCGACTATCTTAACCCCAATGACATCGAGCGTATCGAGATCCTCAAGGACGCGGCTTCCGGTGCAGTCTATGGTGCCCGTGCTGCAAACGGTGTCATCCTCGTGACCACCCGTCAGGGCTCAAAGGGCAAGACCACTGTCACTTACGACTTTTCTTACGGCTGGCAGAATCCCTGGCGCAAGCCTCAGGTGCTCGATGCCACCGGCTACGCCATCATGATGAATGAGGGCTATATCAACAACGGACAGGCTCCCCGCTATGATGATCCGTACTCTTTCGGCAAAGGCACAGACTGGGTCGGCGCAATCTTCAATGACAATGCGCCAGTGATGAAGCATGACATCAATGTCAGCGGCGGCAATGACAGGGTCCAGTACTCCACTTCTGCCGGATTCCTCACACGCGAGGGTACTATCGGCGGTGATTACGGCCGTGCCAACTATGACCGCTTCACCCTCCGCCAGAGCCTCAATGCAACGCTCTTTGACAAGTCGGGTGAGCGCAACTGGCTCAATAAGATGACTTTCGCATCGAGCGCATCCTATGCACATATCAACTCTACCGGCATCGCTACCAATACCGAGTACGGCTCGCCCCTCGGCTCCGCCATCGGAATGTCGCCTCTGGAGACTATTTTCGCTGATGCCGCTACTGAGGAGTCTTACAAGACCCTCTATCCTGCGGGATACGACTATATCATCCGTGATTCCCGCGGCCGCGCCTACACCATTGTGGACGGCTCTGTATATAATGAGCAGAACAACCCTCTCGCCATGCTCGAGCAGCCCGGCGAGAAGTATTGGACCGACAAGTTCGTTGCCAACGGCAATGTCGAACTCCAGATCTTCGATGGTCTCAAGTTCCGCAGTTCCATAGGCGTAGACATGGCGTTCTGGGGCAGCTACGGCCATAGCGAGCCTTACTTCCTCTCTTCGAGGAACTACCGTTACGAGACCACCACTGATACCATTTCCTATGACAAGGATGGCAATGAGGTAGTCACGACCAAGACCAACTACGCCACGAGCGCATGGCAGTCGATGAACCGCTCCCTCGCATGGCAGGTCGAGAACACCCTCTCCTACAACAAGAGTTTCGGCGAGCACAGTGTCTCCGCCCTCCTCGGACAGTCGGCTCTCTCCTCGAGCTCGTCCAATGTCGGTGCGTCAGCCAACGGTCTGATGTATCCTTACGATCCCAACAAGATCACCGTCAACAATACTGTAGGACAGACTACCAACGGTGACCGCAACGGTTGGGGCTCATGGAACTCCATCCCTTACAGACTTGCGTCTTACTTTGCCCGTGTATCCTACAACTACGGAGAGCGTTATATGGCGGAAGTCACTGTACGCCGCGATGCTTCGAGCCGCTTCGGCGACAACAACAAATGGGGTACATTCCCTTCGGTGTCTCTTGGCTGGAATATCAAGAACGAACCCTGGATGCAGAATGTCAGCGCCATTTCCGGCTTGAAACTCCGTGCGTCCTATGGTGTCAACGGTAACGATGCCATCGGTGACTTTACCTATGCCGTCTATATGAACTCCGGCAACAACTATGTATTCGGTTCCGGAGCAAATGGTTCTGAAGTAATCAATATCGGTGCGAAGCCTTCCGGCCTTGCCAATCCCAATGTCGGTTGGGAGGAGTCGAGGCAGACAGACCTCGGTGTCGATGCCGCATTCTTCGGCAACCGTCTGACCGCGACCGTCGACTATTATAGCAAGAAGACTGCCGGCATGCTCCTTGCCATGCCTGTGCCCGGTTATGCAGGAGATTCCTCTCCTATGGGCAACCTCGGTGACATGGTCAACAGAGGTATCGAGTTTGACCTCGGCTGGCGTGACGCTATCGGAGACTTCAATTATCATGTTTCCGCCAACGCCACCTACAACAAGAACGAACTTACCTATCTCGGTGACGACGCTACCGCCCTCTACGGCTCCAGCCACAAGATCGGACAGCTCACTCGCGGCGAAGTCGGCATGCCGTTCCCTTACTTCTACGGCTACAAGACCGCAGGCGTATTCCAGAATCCTTCCGAAGTGGCCGCCTATGTCAATGCTGAAGGCAATATGATCCAGCCCAAAGCCACTCCGGGTGATTTCCGCTTTGAGGATATCAACGGTGACGGGCAGATTACTGACGCAGACCGTACCTATCTCGGCAAGGGTATTCCTGACTGGACATTCGGTCTCAATCTTGGATTTGAGTGGAGGGGCATTGATTTCAGCATGCTCCTGCAGGGGCAGCTCGGCGCAAAGGCATTCAATGTCACACGCCGTACTGACCTCTATTACATCAACCTCCCCAAGACCATCCTCAACCGCTGGACAGGAGAGGGCTCGACCAACTCCGCTCCCAAGTTTGAGTTTGTATCTGCCAATGAGAACTACCGCGTATCCGACTATTGGGTAGAGGATGCATCGTTCCTGCGTGCACGCAATGTGCAGCTCGGATACACTCTGCCTCAGAGCCTTACCAGAAAGGTGTTCATCTCCCGCCTGAGGGTCTATGCCCAGGCAGAGAACCTCTTCACCCTGACCAGCTATTCGGGCTGCGACCCTGAGGTTACGGGCGGCAACGGATTCGGCACAGAACTCGGTATCGACCGCGGTGTATATCCGCAGAACCGTACATTCTCTGTCGGCGTCAATATAACTCTCTAATAAACAGGATGATATTATGAAAAAGATTATAATTGCAGCAGGCAGCGTTCTGGCCCTGCTTCTGATGTCCTCTTGTACCGAGGAGTTCGTCACGGTGAAGCACAATTCTTCGGAGCCGCAGTCTGAATATTACAGAAACGAGGCCCGTATGTATGAAGGTCTCGTGGCAGCATACGATCCTCTCAAATGGTATGACTATTTCTATCAGTATACCGACTTCCAGATGATGTCCGACATCATGGCGGATGATGTTTATTGTGGTGGCAAGAATGACGGTGACCAGCCCGGACTTGTCAAGATCCACTATTATACTTCCACTCCGACAGACATTGTCGATGTCCCCTGGACCACTTCCTACTCCGGTATCAACCGCTGTTGCCATGTGCTTGAGAATGTGGACGCCGTGCTCGGAATGGCAGAAGAGACCAAGGCTCTCTACAAGGCAGAAGCAACAGTGCTGAAGGCATTCTACTATACGATTCTCTGGAAGTTCTGGGGCAATATCCCTTACTATGACGAGAATCTGACCGCTCCCTATACCGCTCCCCAGCTCAAGGCTGACGAAGTGTACGAAAAGATCGTGACCCGTATCGAGGAGGCTGTCGCCATGAATGTGCTCCCTATGAAGCAGACTCCGGAAAACTACGGCCGCGTGACCAAAGCCATGGCTTATATGCTCTATGCGGAAGCGGTCATGTATCAGAAGGACCAGGCCCGTTATCCTCAGGCACTTGCCTATATGGAGGAGATTATCAATTCCAACCAGTATAGCCTGGTCGAAGACTTCGGCAGTATCTGGGATGAGTCGGGCGAGTGGGGCAACGAGTCCATCTGGGAGATCAATTATATTTCCGAGGGCGGAGTCCGCGACTGGGGGGCTCCTATTGCAACAGGCGGTAATGTCTATTCACAGCTGATTGGCTGCCCTGTAGCTGTGGGCGAGTATGTTGCTGGATGGGGATTCAGCCCTGTGACTGTAGCCGCGTGGGAGCAGTATAGTGCAGACGACACCCGCAAGGCAGGTATATACAATCATCTCGCCGTCGTAGGCGAATTTGGCAACGGTGTCAATGGCGGACTTTGGCAGTCAACCGGTTACATGTTACACAAGTACATGGCCCGTGTCAATTACAACCATGGCTACAAGGCATCCGACACCATGAACTACGGCAACAACAAGAGGGTATACCGCTATTCAGAGACGCTTCTCAATGCCGCGGAGCTCGCAGGTGCCGCAGGCAACAAGTATATCGACCTGCTCCGCAGCACCCGTCACAGCGACGGTACCGGCTACACTATTGACGACATTCTCGCAGAGCGTCGCAAGGAGTTTGTGGGCGAGGGCAAGCGCTACTGGGATCTCATCCGTACCGGCAAGGCCGCCGAGGTCCTCACCGCTGCCAACCGCCGGTTTGACGGCAGTTCTCCTGTCGACTGGACAGAGAACAAGAAGTATTGGCCTATCCCTCAGGCGGAAATCGACAAGACCGCCAATACTTCACATCCTCTCACGCAGAACAACTATTAAAGTTCTGAGACAGGATTACAAATAAATTGACTGTAGTATGAAAAGAATATTCAAATACTTGGCTGTTATGGCAGCATCTGCAGCGGCTGTCGGTTGCTATCCAGATGTGGCCACGCCCGAAATGGGCAAGCTTCCCGATGCCGAAGGGCTCGAGGTCAAAATCGAGGTCGATCAGGAAACCAACTATGTTACATTCACGATGCTGACTCCCGGAGTCGTCCCTATGTGGATATTCGGGGATCAGAAGGTGGACAAGACAGAGAATACGCGTTACGCATATACCCAGAACGGTGTCAGACTCAGATTCCGTGATGAGGGTACGCATTCCGTGGAGGTCAAGGCATATAATGCCAACGGTGTCTCTATGGGCTCTGTGGTGAAGACTTTCGAGATGGAGAACACTTACCGCGATCCGTTCGACCCGTCTCCATATATCAAGAGACTCTCCCGTGAGTGGATATGGAACTCCGAGGTTTCCGGACATTTCGGCTGCGGCCCCGATGTCAATGACCCTGCCAGCTGGTGGTCCTGCGGTGCCAATGAGAAAGCTGACTGGAGCCTTTACAATGACAGCATGACATTCACCGAGGACGGCAAATATCTCTTCAATCCCGGAGAGGACGGCAAGGTCTATGTCAATGCCGGTTTCACGGCTCTCGGCACATCTCCTGACGGCAATGACTTTCTTGTGGACATCCCGGCGTACGAGAGTGCCTATACCATTGAGAATGATTGGAATGAGGCCGGTGTCGAGGAAGTCTGGCTCGTGCTCCCCAAGGGCAAGAACCTTTCCTACATCCCCAACCAGAGCATCTATGACAATCCCCGTTTCCTCATTACCTCGCTCAGCACCAAAGAGGTGAAACTCTCGGCTGCAAACGCTCCCAACGGAGACGGCACCATCTCGTGGCTGTACAACTTCGTACCTGCCGGATCGCTCGGCGGAGACAAGGATGAAAACAAGGCTGCCGCGTGGGATGCGTCTATCAGCGCCAATATGTGGTCGCAGGCGACACCTAACATGGCATTCTGGTTCTCAGGTGCAGACTGGAGCGGGATGACAATCCCCGACAATACATTTGTAAACAACGGTGACGGCACTTATACCATCACTATGCCTGAGGGCATGGGCGGTGATCAGTGGAAGGGCCAGGTCCATTTCGAGTCGACAGGTCTCTCTACCTCTGCCGGCAAGAAATATGACTTCCAGATAGTGCTTCTCTCCTCCGATGATCATCCCGGCGTGACTATCAAACTCAGCAAGGAGGGCGATGACAATACATTCTATTGCGCTGATCGTCATGTGATTGCTGCGGATGAGGAGTTTGTTTACCAGCTTGCCGATGTGGACGGTATCGATATCGAGAGCCTCAGGCTCACACTGGATGTGGCAGGCGGCGTCGCAGGCTCGACACTGAATGTCAGCAAGATTATCATCTGTGAGCACCAGGAGGATCATGTCATCGGTGCTGCTCCTGCGGAAAAGCCTCTGGATCCGTCCAGCGATGCCAACATGTGGAAGAATGCGGTCACTTCCGAAGTCTCATTCTGGTTTGCCAACAATGACTGGGGACAGATAGCCGATCCTGCATACACCGCAGGCGACAACGAGTACAAACTCGTCATGCCCGAGGGAATAGGCGGAGCCCAGTGGCAGGGACAGTTTATTTTCAACAACACCGGTATCGCTATCAGTACAGACAAGACTTATGATTTCCAGGTGACCCTGTCTTCTTCGGAAGATCATCCCCATGTCACCGTCAAGCCTTGCTACAACAACGGCTCTGAAGATGTGAATGAATTCCTGTACGAGCCATCCATTGCGCTCAAGGCATACGAAGACTATGTCTACACCAAGCGCGGTGTCAAGGGTACGGACATTCCCGATCTCAAACTCGTATTTGATTTCGGTGGTGCAGTCGGAGGCTCGGAGGTCGTGATCAGCGGTATCACTATCCAGGAACACAAGGATTAATTTGATTCGGGCAGGGGAGAGGTCTTTTCATAGGCCGCCTCTGCCCTTTTTTTACTATATTAGAGTTTTCTATTCACATAGAATATGAGTATCAAGATGACATCAATCATTGCGGTCGCTTGCGCATTCTCATTGATGTGCGCGTGTCAGGAAAAAGATGCTCCTGCCGAGGGGCAGGTCGGAACAGTGACTGTCGTACCGGAGAGCATCAGCAATGGCAGTGGGGCAGCGGCATTGACCGTCACCGTGACTTCGGATTGCAGCTGGAATGTGCATGCGGAGGACAAGACATGGATTACCGTATCTCCGTCAGGAGGTGTCAGAGGCGAGACGCCCCTGACGGTCAAACTGTCGGAGAATACGACCGGAGATGTCCGCGAGAGCGCGATTGTCATCCGTTATGGAACGACAGGCAAATTATCTATACCCGTGCGGCAGAACTATGATGTCGTGCCGGTCAATGTATCAGACCCGGCGTTGATGTCCTGTCTGCTCAAGGCGTATGACACGGACAAGGATGGCATCTTGAGCACAAAAGAGGCTGCGGTCATTGACAGGATAGAGGCCAAGGGGCTTGGTATAAAGGATCTCGGCGTTCTGTCTGAGTCTTTCCCGGGGCTCAAATATCTCGATTGCTCGGGCAATTCATTGACCGCGGTGGATTTAAGCGGACTCAAGTCTCTGACGCATCTGGACTGCTCGGATAACGCTCTCAAGACGCTTGACATATCTTCGCTTATCAATCTCGAGTACTTTGATGCGAGAGGCAATGCATCCCTCGCGGAGATCAATGTCTGGACAGGCTTTAAGGGTGGCAGCAATTTCTTCAAACCAGATACTGCGAAATGGGTAGAGCCGGAGATTCCCACGCCGGCAGGATATACGCTGGTATGGCAGGATGAGTTCAACGATTCCAAGAACGGGCTTCCCCTCGATTCCAAGTGGTGGTATGAGGTCCAGGAGCCGGGTTGGGTCAATAACGAACTTCAGACCTATATCGCTGGGCGCAAGGGTGACATAGTGACGGCTGATGTCAGCGACGGCACTCTCAAGATACGCGCTGTCAAGGATGGTGACAGGACTTATTCCGCCCGTATCAATTCTAAGGGGGGCTGGACCTACGGCTATTTCGAGGCCCGTCTCAAACTGCCTTCCGGCAAAGGTACATGGCCGGCATTCTGGATGATGCCTACCGTATGGTCGGGATGGCCGGAGGGAGGTGAAATCGACATCATGGAGCATGTCGGCTGCGATCCCAACGAGGTCTCGTCATCCATTCACTGCAAGGCATATTATCATGTAATCAATACTCAGAAGACCGCAAAGCGCGTCATTCCCGGAGTGATGGACGAGTTTCACACCTATGCGTTGGAGTGGACGGAGGAGTATATCAAGACGACGGTCGATGGTGTGCAGTTGTTCTATTACAATCCGGACAATTATCCTGCCGGACGCAATGCTGACACATGGCCGTTCAACAAGCCTTTCAATATCATACTCAACCTCGCATGGGGCGGAGACTGGGGCGGATACAAGGGCGTGGACTGGAACGCTCTTCCTGCCACTTACGAAATCGATTATGTCAGGGTATTCCAGAAGCAATAGCAAGTCATGAAAAGTATTCTCAAAACAATGATGTTCGGGACGGTTGCCGTTGTCGCGCTGTCCTGCTCTTCCGGCATGAGCGAGACAGACAGGAAGGTCGAGGACCTTCTCTCGCAGATGACACTCAGGGAGAAAATCGGGCAGATGAACCAGATTTCCGGAGGTGCGGAACTCGTCGGACAGGCTGCCAAGGGCGAAGTCGGTTCAATACTGAACTGTGTCGATCCCGTAGCCATCAACCAGGTGCAGAAAGCGGCGGTAGAGCAGAGCAGGCTCGGAATACCGGTGATTGTGAGCCGTGATGTGATTCACGGATTCCATACCATGTTTCCTATTCCTCTCGGGCAGGCGGCGACATTCGACCCTGCAATAGTGGAGAAGGGTGCCCGTGTGGCGGCGGTTGAGGCGAGTGCGGCAGGTGTACGCTGGACATTCTCCCCGATGCTCGACATCGCCCGTGACCCCCGTTGGGGCAGGGTGGCGGAAGGCTCCGGAGAAGACCCTTATCTGGACTCGCAGATGGGAGTCGCCATGGTCAGGGGCTATCAGGGTGAGAGCCTCAGCGACCCTACATCCATTGCTGCGTGTATCAAGCATTTTGCCGGTTATGGTGCAGCGGAGGGTGGACGCGACTATAATTCAACCATGATATCGGAGCGTTCGCTCCGCAATACCTATCTGCCTGCATTCAAGGAGGCGGCTGATGCAGGAGCAGCGACGCTCATGACATCATTCAACGAGATCGACGGCATTCCCTCGACAGGCAACAGATGGTTGCTCAAGGATCTGCTCCGCGATGAATGGGGCTGGGACGGAATGGTCGTGACGGACTGGAGTTCCGCAGCCGAGATGATAGCCCACGGATTCTCTAGGGATATTGTACATGCGACAGAACAGGCGGTGAATGCCGGTGTGGACATGGACATGATGTCCTACGGATTTATCAATCATCTCGAGCAGCTCGTCCATGACGGCAAGGTCTCGGAGCGCGAGATTGACCGTGCGGTACGCAATATCCTCAAACTTAAGTTTGAACTCGGTCTGTTTGACAATCCCTATGTCGATGAGAATGCCTCCGCTGCGGTGGATTATGCGCCGGCTCATCTCGAGGCGGCCAGGCAGTGCGCTGTCGAATCGGCTGTCCTGCTGCAGAATAAAGGCGGTGTCCTCCCTCTTGACCGCGTCAGGACCATACTTGTGACCGGACCTTTGGCGGATGCTCCCTATGAGCAGATGGGCACCTGGTCCTTTGACGGACAGAGCGAGCATACTGTGACTCCGCTGACTGCGTTGAGAGAGGAGTACAATGTGATATGGGAGCCCGGGCTCAAATACAGCCGCGATGAGGACCGTTCGTCGTTTGCCAAGGTCCGTGCTGCAGCGTCCCGTGCAGATGCGGTGGTTGTATTTGTAGGTGAGGAGGCTATCCTGTCGGGCGAGGCGCATTCGCTTTCCAATCTTAATCTGCAAGGTGCTCAGAGTGAACTCATCGCAGAGGCTGCCAAGGCAGGCAAGCCGACAGTGGTTGTCGTCATGGCCGGTCGTCCTCTTACTATCGAGAGAGACCTTGTCAATTGCGATGCCATGCTTTATTGTTTCCATCCCGGCACGATGGGAGGTCCTGCGCTGGCGGACCTTATCAAGGGTAAGGTCTCTCCCTCGGGAAAACTCCCTATGACCATGCTCCGTGATGCCGGCCAGGCACCGTTCTATTACAATCACAACAATACAGGCCGTCCGAATGACGGTACAGAGGTCCTCCTCAAGGATATTCCCGTGGGTGCGGGCCAGACTTCGCTCGGCTGTAGGTCATATTATCTGGATTCCGGTTATGGTCCTCTATTCCCGTTCGGTTACGGGCTTTCTTACACGAGTTTTGAGTATGGAACGCCTGTGCTCGAGCAGTCCGAGTTAGGCAAGGACGATGTCCTCAAGGTCAGCGTAGAACTCCGCAATACCGGAGCTGTCAAGGCTACCGAAGTAGCGCAGTTATATGTGCAGGACTGTGTGGGCAGTGTGGTGCGCCCTGTCAAGGAACTCAAGCGTTTTGAAAGGGTGGAACTTGCTCCCGGCGAGAACCGTACACTCAGATTTGAACTCCCGGTCTCCGAACTGGCATTCTGGAACATCGATATGGAGTATGTCGTGGAGAGCGGTGATTTCAGGCTCTGGGTTGCAGGCGATTCGGCTTCCGGTACTCCTGTCGCATTTTCTGTAAAATGAGAATGCGTATGATGAAATCATTGCTGAGATATTTTATTCCGTTCATGGCTCTCATTGCGTCCGCGTGCAATGGGAGCCATGACGCTGACAAGCCGGCAGGACATCAAAGTATGCCGGCATTGCTCAGTGCCTATGAATCGGGCAAACTCTTTGACAGCGTGGTGCGGAATGCTTCTTCATGCGAGGTCCGTTTTACGGACGGCTCATCTGTGTCAGTACTTGCATCTGACTTTGTCATAGAGGATTGCACATCTTCTGCGCCCAAGGAGGTTTCTGTCAGCGGAGCATATTGGACCGTTGGCGGTACAGTCAAGGGCATCAAGGTGGACGGCACCGTTCCCGACGGAGAGGCTCGTGTGGTGTATGCCTATTATGACGCGAGGTCCCTCTATATCCAACTCAGCAACCGCAACAGGCTGGCGTTCCGCAGCCGCGCCCTCGAGCAGGAAGAGGATATGATGCGCAGGCAGCATCTGCCTGTTGTCAGAATCACGACAGAGGGCGGGGCTGCGATAGTGGACAAGAAAAACTATGTCCACGGCACTATCGAGGTTTCCGATGAGGAGTGCCTGTATAGCGATGAGAAAGTGTTTTCTGCGACTATGGGCATACGCGGACGCGGCAATTCGACATGGAGCTGGCCCAAAAAGCCGTGGAAGGTCAAACTGGACAAGAAAGCCTCCATTCTCGGCATGCCTGCCGACAAAGAATGGTGTCTGCTTGCCAATTATTCTGACAGGACGCTCCTGCGCAATGCGGTGGCTATGAGGCTGTCGGAGATATGCGGGTTTTCCTGGACTCCGAGGATGCGCAGCGTGGAGGTGTACCTCAACGGTGGTTATCAGGGAGTATATACATTCTGTGAGCACAAGAAAGTCTCGTCCGCCAGGGTCGATATAGATGTCGTGGCTGAGGATGTGACTGCTGGAGAGGCTCTTACGGGTGATTATTATTTTGAGATAGAGGAGGCGCAGGACGCTGATGTATGCTGGTGGACCTCGATGAGTGTCCCGATGATGTTCAGCGAACCGGAGAATCCCAACCCGGCGCAGACGGAATATGCCAAGAATCTGTTTGCGGAATTTGAGTCCGTTCTCTCGGGAAGTTCTTTCGCAGATCCGGTCAAGGGCTATGCGGCGTATATAGATGTGGATTCGTTTATAGACTATTATATAGTCCAGGAACTCACCAAGAATGTGGACGGCAATCTCCGCAAGAGTTCGTTCCTGACCAAGCGCAGAGGTGGCAGGCTGACAATGTACCATTTGTGGGATTTCGACCTGACGCTGGGCAACTGCGGATATTTTGACTACAGGGTCGGCAACGGACCGGAGGGATTCTATATCAAGGACTTCAATTCGGTAGGAGAGAAAGGCAAGGGCTGGTATTACAGACTGTTCCAGGATCCGGCATTCGTCCGTAAGGTGGTGGCGAGATGGAAGACACTGTATCCGGAGTTTCAGGCGGTGGTGCAGTATATAGAGGAGCAGGCGCAGATTCTGGGTCCTGCTCAGGAGCGTAATTTTGCCGTGTGGCCGATAGGGGACTCTGTGGACTGGGTCAATTTCCCGTCATTGGGCTCCTATGACGCCGAAGTGGACTACCTCGTCCGCTTCTACACCTCCAGACTGCAGTGGCTTGATACGGCCCTGCATAATCTTCT
>CAZTUQ010000035.1:0-20676 GCA_964616865.1 uncultured Muribaculaceae bacterium | reverse complement strand
CGGCCGGCTTCGGTGAAATACGCGGACTAGCTCACGCCTGATGTTTTATAAAATATAAACGGACACCATTCCGAGAGGTCTCCATGGCCTTGTTTGGAATAGTGACTGTTTTGTTATATATTTGCACGATATAACCTTATAAACTTTATAATATGAAAAAAGTACTTCCATCTCTTGCGGTATGCGCAATGGTGTTTATTGTCTCCACCGCGCTAAATTCCTGCAAAAAAGACGACGGCAAATCTTCTCTTGACGGTACTACATGGGTATCGCGAATGCCTGAGGAGGAAACGTCGTTGGACTATACCCTTGCATTCCAGAAGAAGACATACTCTTTGAGCATCAGCGAGGAATCGCACCAGAGCATGTCCATAAGCATCACCGGTACATATACTTATGACGACCCGAATGTTGAACTGTCGGCAGTGGGTGACGGAAAGGAGCAAAAAATCCGCGGCGTGCGCAAGGGCAATACAATTACCTTTGTGGAAGAACATGCGGACACAATTGTCTTTAAGAAGAGGTAAATTGTAGTTTATACTGAATGATTTTAATACTTTGGCCCTGAAACCCGTGAGGTTTTCAGGGCTCTTTGTTTTTGCAAGGGCTGAAATGTCAGAGTTATAGGCTTGTTTTTCGCTTATTTTATTTGGAGGCAGGGCAAAAAGTAGGATGATTTACAATGAAATTCAGTAGTTAACAATATGAAAATCAAAAAAATAATAATATCTTAACAATCAACAGAAATGAATACACAGATGAGTTTAGAAGAGTACAAGAAGAGAGATTGGTGCCGTCGTAAGATTTATTTGTTTGGATAATTTCGTTTCGCTGCTTTGCGCACGGAAACAAAGTGTATTCTCAATATGTATTGCAAAAGACTTATCGACAATATATCTATCGGAATGGGCATCAAGCGATGTGCACAAACCATTACTGCTTAGAGGCGCCAGGCAGGTGGGGAAGTCCACCGCCGTTCAGGCCACTAAAAAAATTGTATACTCAAAAGTTGGCTCTGGTTATAAGACCGTAGAAGTTAAAAAGGCAGTCGAACTTCTTGTCCTTGCAGGCATTCTGCATCCGGTGACGCATACCGGCGCTAATGGCTTACCATTGGGGAGCGAGGTGGATAATTCATATCAAAGATGCTGTTACTTGATACAGGGCTGTTGCTTCGCTTATTGAATATGCCGTTAGGCGATATATCCGAACTGACTACACAGATTCTGACTGCAAGTACTGCTGATTTAGTGAATAAGGGACCGATGGCAGAACTGGTAGTAGGACTTGAAATGCTACATTATATGAGTCCGAATATCCGGCATGATTTATATTATTGGGTGAGACATTCCAAAAATGCGCAAGCAGAGGTGGATTATATATCCAGTTGTCTGCAGGTGGTTGTTCCTGTTGAAGTTAAAGCAGATACGCAGGGTGGGATGAAGAGCCTGTGGGCGTTCATGCGGGATAAGAAACTTCATTATGCAGTTCGCTGTTCAATGGAGAATTTTGGAAAATTCGATTATGTGGATAATCAGGACAATGCGGAAGTGCGGCATGTTCGTATTTGCCCTATGTATGCGGTGCCTCAAATGGAAGAGGTGAAACAAGGTATAGTGAAATAGCAATCGCAAGAGGGCAATCCCCCTGCAGATACACCTCTCTGAGTAGTGTTTCATCTTAATAGTCCGCAAGACCAGTTCCGGACACAGAATGAAACACTGCCTGGCATTATAGAGAATGGGAAACGGGGCTGAGTTCTTTCGCGTGATGAGAGAGGGCGGCGGTCGTAATATTGCGGACTCTTTAGCAGTCGGCAAAAATTAGTATCTTTGCATGATGTCCGGCTGCGGAAAGGGGGCTGCGGCTGGCAAGAGGGGAGTCGAAAGGCTCCATGGACAATAATAGGTGGGACGTTCCATCGCGGCAGCAATGCTGAGGAAAGTCCGGACAAGGCAGGGCATCCTGCTGCGGAAAGCGCAGGTGGGAGTAATCTCACGGGAGCTGTAACAGAAAACGACCGGAGGATCCGTCCTCCAAGGGTGAAAACGCGAGGTAAGAGCTCACGACCGGCTGTGGCGACACCGTCGGGGTACGGCACCAGGACTTGCAAAACCAAATATACCGGCAGATGAGGACTGCCCGTCCGATGCCGGGGGGTAGGTTGCGCAGATAAATGATGGAATTAAAAACAGAAACCGGCTTACGGTCCCGCCTTTGATCTGAAGTCTCCTGAAATTCTCCGAAAATCGTGGCGGATTTCGGGAGGCTTCTTTTTTTACAAACAAAAATTAAGTACCTTTGAACCCCTGTTAGGACAAAACTCGACATGAATACAAAATACGTTTTCGTAACAGGCGGAGTGGCCTCGTCACTCGGAAAAGGAATTATCGCCGCATCTCTTGGCAAACTTCTCAAGGCCAGAGGCTTGAGAGTCACCATCCAGAAATTCGATCCCTATATCAATGTCGATCCGGGGACACTCAACCCTTATGAGCATGGCGAATGCTATGTCACGGAGGACGGCGCGGAGACCGATCTGGATCTCGGGCATTACGAGAGATTCCTCGGTGTGCACATGAGCAAGTCCAACAATGTGACTACCGGCAAGATTTATCATACCGTCATTACCAAGGAGCGTGAGGGCGCATACCTCGGCAAGACAGTGCAGATTGTCCCCCATATCACAGATGAGATCAAGCGCCGTATGCTGCTGCTCGGCAAGAGCGGCAATTTTGATGTCGTCATCACGGAGGTGGGCGGCACGGTGGGCGATATGGAGTCCCAGCCGTTCATTGAGGCAATGCGTCAGTTGCAGTGGGAACTGCCCGAAGAGGACTTCATGTCCATTCACCTCACTCTCGTCCCTTATCTTGCAGCGGCCAAGGAGCTCAAGACCAAGCCTACACAGCATTCTGTGCAGCAGCTCCAGCAGTCGGGTGTACATCCCGACATCATCGTCTGCCGTACGGAGAAGCCTCTGAGCAGCGAGATGCGCCGCAAAATCGCCCTCTTTTGCAATGTCAAGCCCGGACATGTCATCCAGTCCATCGATGCGCCGAGCATCTACCAGGTACCCATCAATATGGAAATGGAGAAACTCGACGACATGGTGCTGGCACACTTTGATCTGAGTTATCTGCCCGATCCTGACTTTACCGCACTGCAGGGCTTCCTCGGCCGTCTGGCGCACCCCAAGCAGGAAGTGGATATCGCCCTCGTCGGCAAGTATGTCGAGTTGCAGGACGCTTACAAGTCTATCCTGGAGTCATTCGTGCATGCAGGAGCAGCAAACGAGTGCAAGGTGCGCGTGCATTCGATACACAGTGAGCACATTGATGCCGCCAATGTCAAGCGACAGCTTGAGAAGATGGACGGTATATTGGTCGCTCCCGGTTTCGGAGAGCGTGGACTTGAAGGCAAGATTGCAGCCATCAAATATGCCCGTGAAAACGGAGTGCCGTTTTTCGGCATCTGCCTCGGCATGCAGATGTGTGTTGTGGAGTTTGCCCGTAATGTGTTGGGATTTAAGGATGCCTGCTCTGAAGAGGTAAACCCCAACAGCACGCACAAGGTCATTGCTCTGATGGAGGATCAGAAGAGCACGACCATCAAGGGCGGAACGATGCGTCTTGGTGCGTATGCCTGCCATCTGGATGAAGGCTCTCTGGCCGCAAAAGTATATGGGACTCTCGACATCTCCGAGAGGCACCGCCACAGATACGAGTTCAACAGCGAATATCTCGAGCAGATGGAGGCCAAGGGTCTCAAGGCTACCGGCCACAATCCGGAGACAGGGCTCGTTGAGGTCGTGGAGATTCCCGAGCATCCGTTCTTTATCGGTACTCAGTTCCATCCGGAATTCAAATCCACTCCGGAGCATCCTCAGCCCGTTTTCGTGGCGTTCGTAAAAGCTGCGTTGGAGCATAAGGCCGGGAGGAAAGCTTGAAACGGATATTGTCATTATTACTGGTAGTCCTGTGCGCTGCGGTTTCGTGTTCGTCGAAGCCGCAGCGTTACGGCATTCGTGTAGTACGGGAGTATAATCACGACGAGACTTCATATACACAGGGGCTGTTCTTTCATGGCGGGACACTCTTTGAGAGTACCGGCCAATATGGAGAATCAACCATGAGAGAGGTCGAGTTGGAGAGCGGCAAGGCATTGCGACGGGTGGATTTTGCCCGCAAGTACTTTGCGGAGGGCTCGGTGATAATGGGAGACCGTCTCTATATCCTGACCTGGACCAATAAGGTGGCGTTTGTGTACGACCCGGTGACATTCGAGTACAAGGGCAGTTATTCTTACCCTCGGGAGGGATGGGGGCTGACCACCGACGGCAAGTCGCTCATTGCCTCCGACGGCTCGGCGCACCTGTATTTCTACGATGGGGAATTTCGCCAGCAGCGCATGGTCACGGTGCGTCATGAGGGCCGTCCTATCAGATTGCTCAATGAACTCGAATGGGTGGACGGCAAGGTATGGGCCAATGTCTACACCTCGGACCTGATATTAATCATCAACCCGGAGGACGGGGTGGTGGAGGGCGTTGTGGACTGCTCGGGACTCTTGCCCGACAAACTGCGCGACAGCCGTACTGATGTGCTGAATGGCATTGCTGTCCATGACGGCCGCATTTACCTTACAGGCAAATACTGGAAGCGGCTCTACGAAGTGGAGCTCGTCCCTCAAAAGGAGAAGTAAGGCTATTCCTTGTCTGTCCAGAGAGGGTCATCCTCCCATCCGCGCGGAAATCCCATCTGCGAGATGTCTATTATCCTCGATGTGTCGAAATGTCCGATAAGCGATTTGAGCCTTTGGCCGAATGTGTTTGTCGGCTTGATTGTGTTCTGCAGGTATTTGATGACGCAGAGGGTGGAGTAGATTCTTGACTGCGAGTGGCTGTCGAGTGTTGGGAAATAGTGCCGGACCCTGCGCGGAGGAGTCATTCGCGTACTTAATGGCTTGTTCCACAGCCGGCTGTGGTGAGCGCAATAGTTTCTTACATATACTATATGTTGCAGCCACGATTCGAGCGTAGCGGCGTCCACTCCGTAGTAGTCGGCAATTTTGTTTTTGTAGTGCCCGTCGCACAGTTCGTCGTACATTATGGATAATGTGCCGATAGTGGTCGCCTCCATGGTGAGCCAGCACGGCGGGAACGGGTTGGAAAACTTGGAGCGGAAATTGACTATGCCCTCATTGTCGGTACGCCGTATCTCGGAACTGATTTTTCGCAGGATGTTGCCGTGTGCGCGCTCTGACTTGAAATACCGCGACTCCAAAAACCAATATCCGTCTCCGTCCTCAGCGGTCGCATAGGCGAAACGCGTGCGGAAAGAGATTTCGATTTTCTCCATTTCGTGGAATATGAGTTCGCGCAGGCGTCTGTCAAATCCATATATCGTGTATGCCATCTCAAATGTGGCTCCCTGCTTGAACCTGTGCGACTTGCGGTCCGCCATCAGTGGGATGAGATAGTTCTTGAGACGGGCGTAACTGACATTTCTGAGTACCTGCAAGGCACGGTCACGGTCTTCGATTTCCAGCCCCTGGCTCTGTAGGAGATTGATCTGCTCCTCAAATGTGAGGGCTCTGCCTGTGTATTTTGGTTTCATTCCGGTACGGTGTCACCCGGCTAAAGTAAGAAAAAACACTATCTTGCACAACAAGTCGTGCGCTGGAATTACTATATTTGGCGTTAGCGACATTAATATGCATAGGACATGGACAAAGGAGAATTTGAACTGATAGATGCGATACGCTCCCGCTTCAGCGAGCCTGAAGGGGTGACCGGGATAGGCGACGACTGTGCTGTCCTGCCGGAGCACGGTAACAACGAGACTCTGGTGACGACGGATATGCTGATAGAGGGCGTGCATTTCCTGCTCCCGCAGGCGTCCCCGTATTCGGTTGGTTGGAAGAGCGCGGCTGTCAATCTGAGCGACATTGCCGCAATGGGAGGCCGTCCGGTCGGTACTTTTCTGTCTATAGCCCTACCTGCGGCTCTGGACTCCGCCTGGGTCTCCGGATTTATGGACGGGTATTCGGAAGTCTCGCGCCTCTTCGATGTCCCCCTCCTCGGTGGAGATACCAATTCCTCTCCGGACAGGCTCTGCATCAATGTCACTGTCCTTGGAGAATGCCCTGCCGGAAAATCCCTCAAGCGGAGCGGGGCTGTGCCGGGCGATATTATATATGTAAGCGCCTGTCTTGGCGATTCGGCTGCCGGACTTAAGATAATACTGGGCGGAGGTCCGGCTGGCAGCGTCGAGGAAATGGAAGTGCGCCGTCATTATCAGCCTATTCCCGAGATTCCTCTCGGAATGCATCTGCTGTCCGTGTCCGGTGTGCATGCCATGATGGACATTTCCGACGGCCTCGCGTCCGATGTCAGACATATAATGGAGGCATCGGGGGTCGGTGCGGAGATAGATGTCTCCTCCTTGCCGATGTCATCGCAGTTCCGTCAGGTATGCGCGGCTCATGGCTGGGACCCGGTCGAACTCGCCCTCTGCGGTGGGGAAGACTACAAACTGCTCTTTACCGCTGCTCCCGGCAGCATTCTCCCTGAAGGGAAATGCATTCCCGTCGGCCGTATCACCTCTGACAATGAGCTCCGCTGGATCGGCAGTGACCGGGAATTCGGAGGTTTCAGGCACTTCTAATGCGCTGTATTCCAGGAATATGAGTGTATAAAAAGAATTCGACCCGCATCACTGCGGGTCGATTCGGTTAGTTAGTAGTGTATTACCTTAGAAAGAAGGTGTCTGTTGGTTAGAGTCTCTTAAAAAACAATTTAAGAGTTGAGTGTTTCATTTCTGAATGCAAATATAAACCTTGTTTCTTAAATTGCAAATAAAAATGTGATTTTTTTGATTTTTAAACAAGGAGTTTTTAAAAATCTTTATTAAGTAATTTAGGGCGGAGTCTTTCCGTGCGTTCCAGCGCCTGTGCGTCCTGCCATTCGCGTATGAGTTTGGGGTTGCCGCTCAGCAGGACATCAGGTACTCTCCAGCCGTTGAATTCGACGGGGCGTGTATATATGGGAGGGGAGAGCAGGTTGTCCTGGAAACTGTCGCTCAGCGCGGAAGTCTCATCGGTCAGCGCCCCCGGCAAGAGACGCACTATCGCGTCCGTCAATATGGCGGCAGGCAGTTCTCCACCGCTCACTACATAGTCGCCGACCGAAATCTCGCGGGTGATTAGGTGCTCGCGTATGCGGTGGTCGATGCCCTTGTAGTGGCCGCATAGCAGGATGATGTTGCCCTTGAGCGACAACTCGTTGGCGATGCCCTGGTCGAGTATTTCCCCGTCGGGGGACATGTATATGACTTCGTCGTAGTCCCTCTCGCTGCGGAGTTTCTCTATCATCCGATACACCGGCTCGACCATCATCACCATGCCGGCGTCTCCACCGTAGTTGTAGTCATCTACATTCTTGCGGGGACCTATCCCGAATTCGCGCAGATTGTGTACCTGTATGTCTACGATGCCGTTCCGTATGGCTCTGCCGACAATCGAATGGCCGAGCGGGCTTTCGAGCAGTTCCGGCACGACCGTGATGATATCTATTCGCATATTTTTGTGCTATGAGTTAAACGCCTGCAAAAATAGGTATTTCATTTAAATTTGGATATATTTGCAACTTATAACGTTATTTTTAAACACTCGAACTCAATGAGCGAAACAAATCTTCCCGATGTCGTCGAGACCGAGGTTGTCGAGGCAGCGGATGTAGCGGGGGCACAGGAGAGCCCTTCGTTTGCGGACAAGACTCTGGCGGAACTCGTCAAACTGTTTGAGGCCCTGTTGGGCTGTGAGGACAGGATGAAGAGGTCCAAAGAGGCAGAATCTATCAAGTCAGCATTCTACAAACTCCTGAACAAAGAAAAGGCAGAGGCGGGCGAGACCCCCTCGCAGGCTCCGGAAGAAGGAGATGACGACGGACAGGCGGCACAGGAGCCTGTAGAGGCCGGTGATGCCGTTGCCAGTCCTTTTGCGGCCATCGAGGAGGCATTCAAGGGGCTTTACGCTGAATACAAGAAAGAAAGGGCGGAGTACAACCGTCAGCAGGATGCGGAAAGGGAAGCCAACTACGAGGCCAAGCTCGCCGTTATCGAGGATCTGAAGACACTGCTGGACAAGCAGGAGGATCTCGGTGCGACATTCCCGGCCTTCAGGGCTATCCAGGACCGCTGGAGGGCAATAGGCCCTGTGCCTGCCACCAAGTTCCGCGATGTCAACGACCAATATCAGTACTATGTCGAAAAATTCTACGACATGGTCAAGATCAATCACGAACTCAGGGATCTGGATTTCAAGAAGAATCTGGAGGCCAAAGAGGCATTCTGCGCGGCCGCGGAGAAACTTGCAGAAAACGACAATGTCGTGGCTGCATTCCATGAACTGCAGAAACTGCATGAACAGTGGAAGGAGTTTGGTCCCGTGGCAAAAGAGTATCGTGACAGCATCTGGGAGCGTTTCAAGGCGGCTACGGCTGTCATCAACAAGAAATATCAGGCTCACTTCGAGGGCTTGAAGGAGCAGCAGGCCGGAAACCTGGCGGCCAAGGAGGCTCTCTGCGTCCGTATGGAGGAGATTGCCGCCAAGGAAGTCAAGTCTTCGAGCGAATGGAATGCCCTCACCAAGGAGATTGAGAAGATCCAGGCTGAGTGGAAGACTATCGGCTTCGCTTCCAAAAAGGACAACCGCAAGATATACGAGCGCTTCCGCGCTGCCTGTGATGTGTTCTTCGCGAGGAAGAGGGACTTCTATACCGAGTACAAGGAGTCTATGAACGACAATCTCCAGCGCAAGATTGCTATCGTGGAGGCTGCAGAGGCTCTCAAGGGCAGCACTGATTGGAAAAAGACGGCAGATGCGCTTATCGACCTCCAGAAGCAGTGGAAGGAGATAGGCATGGTGCCGCGCAAGAAATCCGACCAACTCTGGCAGAGATTCCGCAGTGCCTGTGACGAGTTCTTTGCCGAGCGTGACAAGAATGTCCGCAAGGAACCGCGCAGGGGAGGAGCCGGGCACCGTCAGGGACAGCATGCCCCTCAGCGCAGTGAGAAGGACATTCTCATACAGAAGTATCGTGCACTGCAGCAGGATATCGATACATACGAAAACAATATCGGCTTCTTTGCGGCGAGCAAGAACGCCAATCCGCTCATCGACCAGATGCGTCGGAAGATAGACGAATCCAAGAGCGCGCTCAAGGCACTGGAGGAGAAGATCAGGCAGATGGAGCAAAGCGCACAGGACAATGGATAAAAATTCGATAATAGGTATTATTCTGATTGCGGCGATCATGTTCGGCTTTACGTTCGTGCAGTCGCGTCAGTATGAAAAAAGGGCGGAGATACAGAGGCAGTTGGATTCGGCATATGCTGCGGAGCATCCCGAACTCGCAGTTCTTGACAGCGCCCGTCTCGCGGCGGCAGCAGAAGCCGCGCAGAGTGTTTCCGCGGAGCCGGCCGCTCCGGTCAGAGGCATTTACAAGGATTCTCTCCTCAATGTCGCTCTCGAGGGCGTCGAGCGTTTTGCCGCTCTGGAGAATGACAATATCCGCGTGGAGTTCACTTCCAAAGGTGCCCAGCCTTATTCGGCACAGGTAAAGGGATATTACAACTACGGTGGTACTCCTTTGTATCTGTTCAATGCCGGCGGCAGCAAGATGGCGGTGCATGTCTATACCGGAGAGTACATCAACACTGCGGATTTGGTGTTTGACATCGTGGAGTCGAGTGATTCCTCGCTGGTCATGCGCCTGCCCGTCGGCGATGGCTATATTGAGCAGTCATATACCTTGCCCGCGGACAGTTATATGATTACCAACCGCCTGTCCTTCATCGGCATGGACGGGGTCATCCCCCGCAATGTCTCATCGGTGGACATTGACTACGACATGGTGATTCCCCGCATGGAGAAGGGCTATAAGAATGAGTTGCAGTATTCCAAACTCTCATACTATTTCGACGGTGACAAGAAGCCTGTCGATATGGGACGCGGACGCAACGCTTCCAAGAGGACGGATTCCAAACTCAGCTGGTTTGCGTTCCAGCAGCAGTTCTTCTCTGCGATATTCCGTTCCAAACAGGAATTCGCTTCCGGTGAACTGTCGGTCAAATTTGCGGGCCAGGACGATCTGGACCACAATCTGATGACCTGCTCTGCCAAGATGCGTGAGGAACTGGTGCGCGGGGCGGACGGCAATGCCGTCATGGAGTTTGAGATGTACATGGGACCCAACCATTACAAGACTCTCAAGTCATACGACCAGAAATATGAGAAGGTGATTCCGCTCGGTGGCTGGCTTGTCGGCTGGTTTACCCGCTTTGTCATCATCCCCATGTTTGACTTGCTCCACAGGTTCATCTCGAACTTCGGTCTCATTATCCTGCTGATGACGATTGTCATCAAACTGGTGGTGCTGCCGTTCACTTACAAGTCTTACGCGTCGAGTGCCAAGATGCAGGCTCTCAAGCCCGAGTTGGACAAGATCAACGCCCGTTATCCCAAGCAGGAGGATGCGCTCAAAAAGCAGCAGGCCACAATGGACCTTTACAAGCGTGCCGGAGCTAATCCTATGGGCGGATGCCTGCCTATGCTCCTGACATTCCCTATACTTTGGGCGATGTTCCGCTTCTTCCCGGCGTCCATCGAACTCAGGCAGCAGTCTTTCCTCTGGTGCGATGACCTTTCGTCCTATGATGCGATTGTGGAGTTCGGACACCGTATCCCTCTGTTGGGAGACCACCTGTCGCTCTTCGCGCTCATAATGGCGGCTACGATGTTCTTCTACTCCAAGATTACCACCGCCGGCCAGGCTTACGACAAGAACGACCCCAATGCGGCCAGCATGCGCTTTATGAGTCAGTGGATGATGCCTATCATGATGTTCTTCATCTGTAACAGTCTCTCCGCGGCACTCAGTTACTACTATATACTCTCCAATCTGATCACAATGCTGGAGACTTTCATTATCCGCAAGTTCGTGGTCAAGCCCGAGGCGGTCCTTGCCAAGGTCAGGGCGAGCGAAGGCAAGCCGCTGCCCAAATCCAAGTGGCAGCAGAGGCTGGAAGAGGCTCAGAAGATGCAGCAGGCACAACTTCGAGAACAACAGAAGAAGAACCGCAGATGAGTATCGCTGAAAATATAGTAAATGTAAGGAAACAACTGCCATCAGAAGTGAAACTGGTGGCAGTTTCCAAATTCCACCCGGTGGAGGCGGTCATGGAGGCTTATGAGGCCGGGCAGCGTGTGTTCGGAGAGAGCCGTCCGCAAGAACTGGACAAGAAGGTACAGCAACTGCCTGCTGATATAGAATGGCATTTCATCGGGCATCTTCAGACCAATAAACTCAAGCTTGTCCTGCCGCATGCCTCGCTCGTCCATTCTGTGGACAGCCTGCGTCTGTTGAATGCAATCGATGCTTGGGGCAAGGCCAATGACAAAGTGACAAATATCCTGCTGGAGATGCACATAGGTGCAGAAGAGACCAAGCAGGGACTCTACGAAGAGGAGGCTCTTGATATTCTCTTCAATGCAGAGAAATGGCGGCATGTGCGCATACGCGGTCTGATGGGCATGGCTTCGCATACCGATGACATGAGCGTGGTCCGGGCGGATTTCCAGCGCATATCCGCGTTTATGGACTATCTCAAGGACCTGTTTCCCGAGTGCGAGGGCTTTGACGAACTCTCGATAGGGATGTCCGGAGACTGGCCGATTGCCGTGGAGTGCGGCGCGACCATGGTTCGCATAGGAACATCGATATTCGGAGAGCGTTAATCCTTAAGTGCTTCCGTCATGGCTTTGGCTACAGCTACAGATGCGCCCTGCCCACCTAAGGCGAGGCGCATTTCTTCGTAATCGGCCTCCATGCGGGAGCGGTATCCGGAGTCATTGACCAGTCTGTCGATTTCAGCGCACAGCGTGTCCGCATTGAAGTCGTCCTGGATGAGTTCCCTGAATATGGGCTTGTCGGATATGAGGTTGGCGAGCGATATGTACTTGATGTGGTTGCCTACCTTGAGAATGTGTCTGGCGACGAATATGGTAACAGCACTGGTGCTCCAGCCGACCACTTGCGGAGTGCCGATAAGTGCGGCCTCGAGTGATGCTGTGCCGGAGTTGATGACTGCGGCTTCTGCGTAGCGCAGGATATCGTAGGTGCGTCCGAACAGCACATCCACATAGTCTTTGCGCTCGTCCCCGATGTACGGGGCGTAGTCATCCATGCTGCGAGACGGGGCACCGGCGATGACGAAACGGCAGTCCCTGAATCCGTCCGTCTGCCTCAGGCGGTCGGCGGTCTCCATGCACACCGGCATCATGCGGCTGATTTCGCCTTTGCGCGACCCTGCCAGCATGGCGATATATCTGCCCTCGACGGGACGCTTGTATTCGTGCCCGGCAACGGCGTCAATCAGGGGATTGCCCTTATAGATGAATGGGATGCCCTGCGCCTGGAAGTAAGGTATCTCAAAGGGGAACACTATAAAGAGCCTGTCTACATATTCTTTGATTTTGGCATTGCGCCCCGAGCGGCTCGCCCATGTCTTGGGCGCGATATACCAGAATACTTTCAGGCCGGCCTTGTGTGCGAATTCCGCAATCTTGAGGTTGAATCCGGGATAGTCTATGAGAATGACTACATCAGGATGCCATGAGAGTATGTCCTGCTTGCACTTGCGGATGTTGCCGAGCAGGCTGCCTGCCTTGCGCAGGACATCGCTTACCCCCATCACGGCCCCGTCCTTGTAGTCATGCACGAGTTCGGCACCTGCCTGTGCCATCAGCGGGCCTCCCCAGCATCGTATTTCAGCGTCCGGATCGCATTGGTGCAGTCCTTTGACCAGATTGGAGCCGTGCAGGTCTCCGGAAGCCTCTCCGGCTATCATATAGTATCTCATGTGTCGTCAGAATATGGTTTTGAGCCTGGCCATTTCCGTATAGTCGGTGTTATCGATATTGTGCGCGGTCAGCGAGATATATCCCTTGTTGACAAGGCGGTGGTCAGCAAAGTCGTCATTCTCTCCTTCGGCGAGGTTGCCTGCCATGTAGACAGCGGTCTCTCCGGGCTCAAGCACGGCGTCGCCCTGATATGGTTGGAATTCGTCTTCCCAGAATATGTTTCCCATGTGGCTGATGCCCAGACCTTTGATTTCTTCGGAGGGGAGGGCGGGGAAGTTGATGTTGTAATAGACGCCCTTGTCCTTGGGCCAGTTTTCCATGAGCCTCTCGAACAGGTAGGGAAAGAATTCCTCCACTACCGAGAAATCCGCATCGTCATTCCAATCGTCGAGGGATACTCCGATAGCGGGAATGCCGTTGACAGCGGCTTCCTTTGCCGCACCGAGAGTCGCTGAATACAGGGCGGCTGTGGCGTAGTTGGCGCCATGATTGATACCGCTCACGACAACATCTGGCCTGACAGGGTGCAGGATGTTGTCTATACCATACTTTATGCAGCATGACGGGGTGCTGTCAATGTAGTACCAGCGTTCGTGCGGAGCCTCGCTCACCTGCTTGACGGCTATCGGTCTGCCGCCCATGCTGATTGCCATGGACATGCCTGACTGGGGGTATTTCGGTGCCACAACCAGGATGTCGCCATAGGGGCGCAGTATCTTCACGAGGGTCTTGATACCCTTGGCTGTGTACGAGTCGTCGTTGGATATGAGAATATTCATAAGTTTGGATATTACTTTGCGCAAATATAGGTATTTGTCAATTTTTTTAATAATTTTGCAGCGTCCAAAAACGAGTTGGAAATTTGTTTAACTTAACATATCATTCGTAATGGTAAAAATTGGTATTAACGGATTTGGCCGTATCGGCCGTATGGTATTCCGTGCAGCATTCGAGAACTTCTCCGAGGATATCGAGGTCGTAGGTATCAACGACCTTCTCGATCCTGATTATCTCGCATACATGCTGAAGTACGACTCTGTACACGGCGTGTTCAAAGGTGACATCCAGATCGATGGCAACTATCTCGTAGTCAATGGCAAGAAGATCCGCCTCACCTCTGAGATGGATCCTGCAAACCTCAAATGGGACGAGGTTGGCGCAGATGTCGTTGTCGAGTCCACAGGTCTCTTCCTCACCGATGAGAAGGCCCGCAAGCACATCGAGGCCGGCGCAAAGAAGGTCATCATGTCCGCTCCTTCCAAGGACGCGACTCCTATGTTTGTCTATGGTGTCAATGACAAGACCTATGCAGGTCAGGACATCATCTCCAACGCGTCTTGCACCACCAACTGCCTTGCTCCTCTGTCCAAGGTCCTCAATGACAAGTTCGGCATTGTCCGTGGTCTCATGACTACCGTTCACGCCGCTACTGCCACCCAGAAGACTGTTGACGGTCCCAGCAAGAAGGACTGGAGAGGCGGTCGTGGTATCCTCGAGAACATCATTCCTTCCTCCACCGGCGCTGCAAAGGCTGTAGGTAAGGTTCTTCCCGAGCTCAACGGCAAACTCACAGGTATGTCCCTCCGTGTTCCTACATCTGATGTTTCTTTCGTTGACCTCACAGCAGAGCTCGCAAAGCCTACAACTTACGAGGAGATTTGCGCTGCTATGAAAGAGGCTTCCGAGGGCGAACTCAAAGGCATTCTCGCATACTGCAACGAGGCTTGCGTTTCCACCGACTTCAGGGGCAACGCCCACACCTCCATCTTCGATGAGAAGGCAGGTATCCAGCTGGACGGTACATTCGTGAAGGTCTGCGCATGGTATGACAACGAGTGGGGATACTCCAACAAGGTGCTCGAGATGGCCAAAGTCATCACGAAGTAATTCCACTATATCATAATTGAAGGGTGACTCGCCCCGCGAGCCACCCTTTATTTGTAAAAAGACGGCATTATGCGCAAAACAGTTATTACTGCGGTCGCTCTGGCCTTGACGCTGTCTGCGTCGGCTCAGCGTCCTACAATCGACTGGCCTGACTATGAGTTCACAACTGTCAAGGCCAATCCCATCACTTCCATCAAGAACCAGAATCGCAGCGGCACCTGCTGGGCATTCTCGACTCTCGGCTTTGTGGAGTCCGAGCTGATCCGTATCAACGGACTGCAGGAGGCCCAGTATCCTGATCTCTCGGAGATGTTCGTGGTCAGCCATTCTTATATGGACAGGGCCCGCAAGTATATTATGGTGGATGGCAATCTCGGCTTTTCCGCCGGCAGCGAGGGTGATGATGTGCTCCATGTCATTGCAGACTATGGATTTGTGCCTCAGGAGGCCATGCCGGGTCTGAACTATGGTACAGAACTCCCCGTGCACGGAGAGCTGGATGCAGTCCTCAAGGGCTATATCGAGGCTATAGAGAGGAATCCAAACAAGACCCTCTCTACTGCATGGCAGCGCGGTTTCCAGTCAGTGCTGGATGCCTATCTCGGTGCCTATCCCGAGAAATTCACCGTGAATGGTGTGGAGTACACTCCCGAGTCATGGCGTGACGCTCTCAAGTTCAACCCCGATGATTATGTGACCATCTCTTCGTTTACACATCATCCGTTCTATACCAAGTTTGCTCTCGAAGTAGCTGACAACTGGCGTTGGGATGAGGCTTACAATGTGCCCATTGACGAGTTTATGGAGGTGCTCGAGAATGCAGTCATGAATGGCTACACCGTTGCATGGGGCTCTGATGTGAGCGCCCCCGGATTTACCCGTGACGGTCTGGCAGTGCTCGTTGACGTCAAGGCTGCACAGACCAGCGGCTCCGATCAGGAGAGGTGGGTCGGCAAGGATACCAAGGCTGACAAGAAAACCGCCAAGAAAGGCAAGGCCGTCAAGGAGCAGCGTCCTCCCAAGGAGTTGGAAGCCACTCAGGAGTCCCGTCAGGAAGGTTGGGACGACAAGAGCATCACTGATGACCACGGCATGCAGATCTTCGGCGTCGCCAAGGACCAGTGGGGCGGCAAATACTACATGGTAAAGAACTCTTGGGGCGAAGTCGGCAAGTACAAGGGCATCTGGTATGCCAGCGAGGCTTTCGTAAAGAACCAGTCCATGGACTATATCGTCCACAAGGACGCTCTGCCTCAGGCGCTGAAGGATAAGCTCGGCATTAAATAATGAGAGGGCATATCCCCAATACAATCACCTCGTTGAACCTGCTCTGCGGAGTTCTCGGGGTGATTTTTGCCTGTGATTCGAGATTCGACATCGCGTTTTTCCTGATGCTCGGCGCAGCGGTTGCTGATTTCCTGGACGGATTGTCGGCGAGGCTGCTGCATGCGTATTCGGATAAGGGCAAGGAACTCGACTCTCTGGCTGATGTGGTCAGTTTCGGAGTGCTTCCGGCTGTAATGCTTGTGCAGTTTATGCGTATCAGTACATTCTCTGACAGTGTGTGCTGCTATGTGCCTGCGCTGCTCGCCGTATGCACGGGTCTGAGGCTCGCCGCGTTCAATGTGGATGAGCGCCAGCATGATTCATTTCTCGGTCTGCCGGCACCTGCTTCCGCTCTGCTTTGCGGAGCACTTTGCTACTTTATGGTGCACGAGAACGGCAATTTTCTGGCCGTGTGGGCATGTGGCTATGTATTTCTGCCGTTGTTTGCCCTGGTGCTCGGTGCGCTCATGCTGTGCGAACTGCCGATGTTCTCGTTCAAGTTCGGCAAGGGTGACAGCAAGATCACTGTGCGCAAGCGTCTGGCTTTCGTTCTGAATGTCCTGATTGCAGTTGTAATAGTAGCGGCTCTCGGGCTCGACTGGTCGCTCGTCATAGTGCTCGCCATAGTCATTTATATACTGATGAATGCCGTATTTGCGGCAGCTAAAATATAGTCCGATGTCTGTCCGTGCTGTAATCAGGCTCTGTCTCTGCGCGGTGGTGTTCTCCGCCTGTTCTCTCCGGAATGACGGTTCCGGGAGGGCTATCGACCTCGTAAGTGAAATCATTGCCGGTGAGGAGGCGAATATGAATGCGGTCCTGCATTCGTATAGGCCTGACAATCCGATGGGTGATATAGTGATAGTCGATGACCCTCTGAGAGCGGCCATGCTTTCTACTGTGTTGCTGGAGTCGGACGGGCACGACAATATTGACGGGGGAAGGATTTCTGACCGCCTGCCTGATTTTGCAGGGGAGAGGATTGTCTCCCAGTTTGACATTGACAGGACTTATGCGCTTGCCGCGGACAGCGTGTTACGCGAGACGGCAGTCAGGGCACTGGCAGCATCTCTCGATACTGTATGTTTCAGCAATGCCTATGACAGTGTGGGGGTGTACGCCAAGAATGCAGCCAAAGTGCTGGTGATGGCATCGCCGACGATGGCTGCTGCGGCCCGTTTCGATGTGGATACATTGTTGGCTGCGACGGGAGTCGGACTGCCTGTGGTGTATCCTGCGTATGATATGCTCGCTGCTGCGGATGCTGCCGGGTGTACCAATGTCGCGATTGTGTCGGATATGCCGCATTCTGACAGCTATATGCGTATATGCAGTGAGATAGGTGCCAGGTATCAGGTCTATTTCGCATGCGTTGACAGTCTCGGTGGAGGCGATGTCCTGGAGGGGCTGCTCGAGTCTTACTATGCAGATGGCCGCAGGGCTGCGATAGACTGCGTAGTGATAGATACTTACAAGACCGGAGATGACAGATTTAGAGATGAGTATGCCGGCATTTTGCTGGACGGCTCGATGTCATCCCTGCATCCTCTCATCAGTGAGGGATGCGCATTCATTTCGGCGGGCAAGTCCGTGGCGGACAGCGTATATGCGCTGTTGCGCGGGCGTAACCTGTTTACTCATGACGTCTCCTACCCCCGGGCCGGCGTCTATATCACCAGACCCGCTGACGGCGGGGTATATTCACTCATGCAGATGGATTGGAGTCTCCTGCCTGCCGGGCTGGAAAACGACATCATGACAGAAGCATCTCAAACATACGTTTCCTATGTACAAGATTAGTATCTCTCCAGAGGAGATAGAGGCACTTCCCCTTACATCGTTCCCCGGAGAGATCATCGTCGTGGACAAGATCGGGCGCAAATTCTGGGAGGCTCTCGATTATCTCAAGTCCCAGAAGGTGATAGGTTTCGATACAGAGACCAGACCGTCGTTCGGTCCTGACGCCAAGCATCACAAGACGGCTCTGCTCCAGCTTTCGGGGGAGGACAGGGCATATCTGTTCCGTCTCAACAAGCTCATGTTCATCAAGAAGGTGTACAAGGTGCTGGCGGATGAGAATATCGTCAAAGTAGGTGCGGCTACGGCTGACGATGTGCACGGTCTGCAGAAATATGTCAATTTCAAGAGCAGTTCTTTTGTGGATCTCCAGCGTATAGTATGGGAGTACGGCATCCGTGACAAGAGTGTCAAGAAGATGGCCGCCATCATACTCGGCATACGCATTTCCAAGACACAGCAGCTCTCCAATTGGGAGGCAGAGGAACTTTCGGATGCGCAGAAGCGTTATGCTGCCACCGATGCGTGGGTATGCAGGGAGATGTATATCAAACTTATGAATTCGGAGAAGCATCCGCTGACTCCGGAGCAGTTGAATCCAAACAGACGTCCCGATGACAACAACAGCAAGAATAATACTAAAAAAAGGTAGGGAAGAGTCTCTGCAGCGTTTTCACCCTTGGGTGTTCTCGGGGGCTATCGCCAGTATGCAAGGGACGCCTGCAGAGGGCGATGTGGTCGAGGTGCGTTCTGCCGGCGGGGATTTTCTCGCATTGGGGCATTATCAGAGCGGCTCGATTGCCGTCAGGGTGCTGAGTTTCGTCGAGGGAGAGATAGGACCGGAGTTCTGGAGGTCAATGATTGCCTCTGCATTGGAGGTGCGCCGTGCTGCCGGTCTGACGGATTCTCCGGAGACGGATTGTTATCGTCTGGTGCATGGCGAAGGTGACGGGCTGCCTGGACTGGTTGTTGACTGGTATGACGGCGTGTGTGTCATGCAGGCGCATTCGGTCGGCATGTTCCGGGCGAAAAAACAGATATGCGAGGCTCTCGTCTCTGTATTCGGTGACGCTCTCAAGGCCGTGTATGACAAGAGTTCCGGCACGCTGCCTTCCAGAGAAGGGTTTGAGCCGGTGGACGGGTATCTGATGCGGGCGGACGGATTTGAAGACAGGGACCTGCATGTCTGCGAGAACGGGCATCGTTTCTATGTGGATTGGGCCGGAGGTCAGAAGACGGGTTTTTTCCTCGACCAGCGTGACAATAGGGCTCTTGTAGGGCACTATGCGGCAGGGAGGAATGTCCTCAATATGTTTTGCTATACCGGCGGCTTTTCTGTGTACGCGCTTGCTGCAGGGGCTGTGCATGTGGACTCTGTGGACAGTTCGGCACGGGCCATCGATATGGTGGATAAGAATGTCGCTTTGAACTGTTTTGATGCTGAGAGACATACATCATATTGTACGGATGCCATGGATTTCCTGGCAGAGGTGCAGGAGGATAAGTATGATCTCATGATTGTGGACCCGCCGGCATTCGCAAAGCGTCGTTCCGCGCTGCCTAATGCATTGAGGGCTTACAGGCGTCTGAATGAGGCGGCAATCGCCAAAGTGGCTCCGGGAGGACTCGTGTTTACATTCAGTTGTTCGCAGGCGGTGGACAAAGAGGCTTTTGCGCAGGCGGTGTTTACGGCGGCCGCTCATACTGGGCGCAGGGTGCGCATCCTTGCGCGGCTGGGGCAGCCGGTCGACCATGCCGTGAGCATATATCATCCGGAGGGGGAGTATCTCAAAGGATTGCTCCTGTATGTGGAATAGCATCTTGTGCGGATTTAAATAGAGATTTTGCGGCAGGATTGCAAGATAACTTTGCGGATGACAAAAAAATCCGTATATTTGCAGTCCCCAATGGTGCTTTGGCCGAGCGGTTAGGCACAGGTCTGCAAAACCTGGGACAGCGGTTCGATTCCGCTAGGCACCTCAAATGAGTCTCTGCAGAATGCTCTGCAGAGACTTTTGTTTTTAGGGGACGCTCTAATGTCAATTATACCTGAAATCTCATGCAGGTGAATGCCAAATACTTTCAAGGCTTCACTCTTTATGTGATATTCTCTTTTAAATAGGTTAGCAATACACCCTCCCTGCATGACATGGCCGTTTCGAACTCTTTGTATGATGCAGCAGCCTGCGGAATGTTAATCCCAATGATGGTAATCTGCCCACCATCTCCCATCAAATCACCGACCTTCAGTATTTGAATCTCTCGGCTACTGAAAGCGACAGTATCATCCCGATAGTAATCCCCGGTATCCGGGTTCATCAACACCACTTCTGTCGGACCAATGAATATGCCTACTTTCGAGGAGGTTATGTGCATATATGAAATCATCTGGTTGAGGTCATCTCGCTGGATGATATCATCGACCTTTCCTGATGAATCCGACTTTGAAAGCAGATTTTTGTATTTCGCATCTGCGATGATTCCAGGCATCATGAAGTCCGGATAGCGTTTATACCTGTTGCTTCGGCCTCTGAATGGATAGATTGATCCTTCTCCGGTTTTGTTCTTCGGATGCTTGAATCCTGCTTTTGACATAGTGATATTAAGGTACTCCTCCCAAAGCCAGGCTCCGTCAAACAGTACCCCATATATGCGCTTCGTTGTTTGTCCATATCCCATTTTCTGTTGTTTCAGAATTTGTAGACAAAGCTTCTGCAACGGACTGTACTCCGAATAATAGGG
>CAZTUQ010000034.1:0-21334 GCA_964616865.1 uncultured Muribaculaceae bacterium | reverse complement strand
GAGCGCATCCTTGGTAAGGATGAGGTCATGAGTTCAATTCCCATCATCGGCTCAAGTGTTAGGATGTATTACCGGCGCTATGTTGCCGGTTTTATTTTGTAGAACACATTTAAAACATAATATTATGGCAAAAGAAGTTTTTCAGAGGACTAAACCTCATGTCAACATCGGCACAATCGGCCACGTTGACCACGGTAAGACCACTCTTACCGCAGCCATTTCCAGGACGCTCAACGAGCGCCTCGGTACTGGCCAGGAAGTGAAGTCATTCGATCAGATTGACAACGCTCCTGAAGAGAAAGAGCGCGGTATCACCATCAACTCCGCACATATCGAGTACGAGACACAGACCCGCCACTATGCGCACGTAGACTGCCCTGGCCATGCTGACTACGTTAAGAACATGGTTACCGGTGCAGCCCAGATGGATGGCGCTATCCTCGTTGTTGCTGCAACTGACGGTCCTATGCCCCAGACAAACGAGCACGTTCTCCTCGCAAAGCAGGTGAATGTTCCGAGAATCGTTGTGTTCCTCAACAAGGTTGACCTCGTTGATGATCCTGAGATGCTCGACCTCGTAGAGATGGAGGTTCGCGACCTTCTCAGCAAATACGACTTCGACGGTGACAACGCTCCCGTTATCCGCGGTTCCGCTCTCGGTGCCCTCAACGGCGAGCCCCAGTGGCAGGACAAAGTCCTCGAGCTCATGGAGGCTGTGGACAACTACATTCCTATCCCTACCCGTCTGACAGACAAGCCTTTCCTCATGCCTATCGAGGATATCTTCTCTATCACCGGTCGTGGTACTGTCGTTACCGGCCGTATCGAGCAGGGTACAATCCATGTCAACGATCCTGTTGAGCTCGTCGGTTTCAGCGACAAGCCTCGCGCCAGCGTTGTAACAGGTGTTGAGATGTTCCGTAAGCTCCTCGACCAGGGAGAGGCCGGAGATAACGTAGGTCTCCTCCTCCGTGGTATCGACAAGAAGGATGTCCGTCGTGGTGAGGTCGTTGCCAAGCCCGGCTCGATCACTCCTCACACTGACTTCACCGCTCAGATCTATGTCCTCAAGAAAGAGGAAGGTGGACGTCACACACCGTTCCACAACCACTATCGCCCTCAGTTCTTCATCCGTACACTCGATGTTACTGGTGAGATCACACTTCCCGAGGGAGTCGAGATGGTCATGCCTGGTGACAACGTCGAGATCAAGGTCAAGCTCATCACTCCTGTTGCTATGAACGAGGGTCTTTCTTTCGCTATCCGCGAGGGTGGACGTACCGTCGGCGCCGGTCAGGTGATCCGCATTGACGAGTAATATACTCAAACATGGGCGGCCAGCATGCGGCCGCCCTTACATAGGGGAATAGAACAAGGGTAGTTCAGCGGTCTCCAAAACCGTCGATGTGGGTTCGAATCCTGCTTCCCCTGCCATCATATCAAAGGTTACGATTTGGTAATTGTTTAACAGACAATGTCCCGCGCTTCCACTTGGGGCAAGTCCATTAAAGGTAAAGATGAGAAAGTTTATTAACTATCTGAAAGAGTGTTATGTAGAGCTCTTCAAGAAGACCACTTGGCCTTCTTGGGAGAAACTGCAGAGCTCAGCCCTCCTCGTGATGGTCGCTACGATCATCATGGCGGTTGCACTCTGGATCGTAGACTTTGCTTTCGAACATCTGATGTCTGCAATTTACACATTGTAATTAACCGTTGATATACTATGGGCGATCAGAAATGGTATGTTCTTCGGGCCGCAGGCGGAAAGGAGAAGAAAGCCAAAGAATATCTTGAAAAAGAGATAGAGAGAAGCGGTCTGCAGGATCAGGTGTCTCAGGTCCTTGTTCCCGTCAAAAAAGAAATAGTCAACAAGAACGGCAAGAGAAAGGTGGTGGACAAACTGCTTTTCCCTGGCTATGTGTTGATACAGGCGGAACTGAGCGCACAGCTTGAGAACATCATCCGCAATCTCGTACCCGGCATGTCCGGATTCCTGACGGAAAAGAAATCCACTACGGGAGCCCAGTTCGAGAGAGTCCCCGTCCCCATCAGAGATGATGAGGCGCAGAGGATACTCGGAGAGCAGGACGAGAACGCGGAGAGCGCAGCCGAAACGCAGGTCAACTTCGAAGTCGGCGATGCTGTCAAGATTACAGACGGCCCGTTCAGCGGATTCAACGGTACAGTGGACGAAATTGTAGAGGACAGAAGCAAACTCAAAGTCATAGTGGTCATTTTCGGCAGAAAGACTCTTCTGGAACTCAATTTTACTCAAGTAACTAAAGAATAACAGTCATCATGGCAAAAGAAATTACCGGATTCATCAAACTCCAAATCAAAGGTGGAGCAGCAAATCCAGCACCTCCGGTAGGACCGGCTCTCGGTTCAAAGGGCCTGAATATAATGGATTTCTGCAAGGCGTTCAATGCCGCCACGCAGGATAGGGCGGGAAAGACCCTTCCCGTCGTCATCACCGTCTACTCGGACAAATCCTATACGTTCGAGGTCAAGCAGCCCCCTGTGTCCGTCTCCCTCAAAGAGGCAGCAAAGGTACAGAAGGGCTCCGGTGAGCCCAACAGAAAGAAAGTAGCGTCCATCACCTGGGACCAGGTCAAGACTATTGCGGAGGGCAAAATGCCCGATCTCAACGCATTCACACTGAAGTCAGCTATGACAATGGTCGCCGGTACGGCACGCAGCATGGGTATCAAAGTGACGGGAGATTTCCCCGAGAACATCTAAAACACGTGCGACATGAGCAAATTGACAAAAAATCAGAAAGTTGCGCTTGAGAAGTTCGATTCTCAAAAGCTCTATTCTCTTACTGAAGCATGTGCTGTAGTAAAGGATATCACATACACAAAATTCGACGCTTCCGTTGAAGTATCCGTCAATCTCGGTGTTGATCCCCGCAAGGCGAATCAGATGATTCGTGGCGTGGTTACCCTGCCCAACGGTACAGGTAAGACCGTGCGTGTCCTCGTGCTCTGTACTCCTGACAAGGAGTCCGAGGCTCAGGCAGCAGGTGCCGACTATGTAGGACTTGACGAGTATGTCGAGAAGATCAAGGGCGGATGGACTGACGTTGATGTCATCATCTGTACTCCTTCCGTCATGGCAAAAGTCGGTGCTCTCGGCCGTATCCTCGGTCCCAGAGGCCTCATGCCGAACCCCAAGACAGGTACCGTTACCATGGAAGTGGGCAACGCTGTCAAGGATGTCAAGGCAGGTAAGATCGATTTCAAGGTTGACAAGACCGGTATCGTACACGCCGCAATCGGAAAGGCATCTTTCTCCGCAGAGCAGATTGCTGAGAACGCTGGAGAATTCCTCAATGCCATCGCAAAACTCAAACCTCAGGCACTCAAAGGCACGTACATGAAGAGCGCAAGTATCTGCACGACCATGAGCGCTGGTGTTAAAATTGACCTCAAGGCATTCCTCGCTGGTGCTGAGAAATAAACATTCAGTATTATGAAAAAGGAAGTTAAAGACCAGATTATCGAAAGCACCTCTGCCCTCCTCGCCCAGTATCCCAACTTCTACATCACGGATATTTCAGGGCTGAATGCTGGACAGACGAGCAAACTTCGTCGCAGCTGCTTTGAGAAAGATATAAAGCTCACCGTTGTCAAGAACACCCTCTTTGCAATCGCCCTCAAGAAACTGGGCAACGAAGATGCAAACCAGCTTCTCGACACCCTCGCTGGCAATACTGCCATCATGTACACCAATGTGCCCAACGCACCTGGTAAACTCATCAAGTCTCTGCTTGCACAGGGCTGGGAGAAGCCGGTCGTCAAAGGCGCATATGTTCAGGAGTGCGTATTCACAGGTGCTGAGTCTCTCAATGAGCTCGCAGCCATCAAGACCAGGGAAGAGCTCATCGGCGATATCGTCACCCTCCTCCAGAGCCCTGCACGCAGAGTGCTTGCTGCTCTTGAGAACAAGGAGAATGCGGAGAAACCCGCAGAAGAGAACGCTGAGGCACCCGTTGCCGAAACTCCCGCTGCAGAGCCTGCAGCATAATAAAAACAGACAAATAACAATAAACAATTAAAAATCATACGATTATGGCAGACGTAAAGAAACTTGCAGAAGAGCTTGTTAACCTCTCTGTAAAAGACGTTCAGGAACTTGCTAACGTCCTCAAAGAGGAGTATGGCATCGAGCCCGCAGCAACTGTAGTAGCAGCAGGTCCCGCCGAGGGCGGTGCTGGCGCAGCTGAGGCTGAGCAGACAGAATTCGATGTCGTCCTTACAGACGCAGGACAGGCCAAGCTTGGTGTCATCAAGGCAGTTAAGGAGGCTCTCGGACTCGGACTGAAAGAGGCAAAAGACCTCGTTGACAAGGCTCCTTCCACTATCAAAGAGAAAGTGTCCAAGGCGGAAGCTGAGCAGCTCAAGTCCACTCTCGAGGAGGCTGGAGCTACCGTTGAGATTAAGTAATCTCGCCAGCGTCCCCTTGTAGGGAACAAAACAGGTTTAGAGCCGGGATAATAGGCTCTAAACCTTTTTCCGTATTAAATTTTTTCTCTTTTCAGCAAGGCACAATGTCAAAAAAGACTACCAGCAAGCGCATTAATTTCGCAACATCCCACATCCTGGAGTATCCGGATCTGCTGGAGATCCAGCTCAAGTCTTTCAGAGACTTTTTCCAACTTGAGACAACGCCCGAGAACCGTAAGAACGAAGGCTTGTACAAGGTGTTCCAGGAGGTTTTCCCGATCGAGGACACACGCAACAACTACCGACTGGAGTTCATCGACTATTTCGTTGACCCGCCGCAATACTCGATCGAAGAATGCCTTGAAAGAGGTCTTACATACAATGTTCCGTTAAAGGCAAAACTGCGCCTCTCATGTACGGATCCCGAGCACGAGGATTTCGACACGAGGGTGCAAGATGTGTATTTGGGCAACATCCCTTACATGACTCCTGCCGGAACATTCGTCATCAACGGTTCGGAGCGTATCATCGTATCGCAGCTGCACCGTTCACCCGGCGTGTTCTTTGACCAGAGCATGCACGCCAACGGCACCAAACTCTATTCGGCACGTATAATCCCCTTCAAGGGATCATGGATCGAGTTCGCTACTGACATCAACAATGTCATGTACGCCTACATCGACCGTAAGAAGAAGTTGCCCGTCACCACTCTCCTGCGCGCCATCGGCTATGCAAGCGACAAGGACGTCATCAACATCTTCGGCCTCGCAGACGAGATCAAGGTCTCCGAGAGCGAACTCAAGGCGAATGAGGGCAGGAAACTGGCGGCAAAGGTTCTCAAGACATGGACGGAAGACTTCGAGGATGAGGACACCGGAGAGGTGATCCCCATTGAGCGTACCGTCCCCGTAGTGGAAAGAGGCGATATTCTCAACGAAGAGACCATCGCAGCAATACTTGATACGGACAACAAGACAATTCTCCTGGAGAAGGACGAGGCAAACTCGAGCGAATTCGCAATCATCTACAACACCCTCCAGAAGGATCCCACAAATACGGAAATGCAGGCTGTCAACTATATCTACAAACAGCTCCGCAATTCCGAACCGCCGGATGAGAACACGGCCCGCGACGTCATCGACAAGCTCTTCTTCTCGGAGAAGCGCTATGACCTCGGCAAAGTCGGCCGCTATCGTCTCAACAAGAAGCTCGGCATGGATACCGACCCTGAAGTCAGGGTCCTCACCAAGACCGACATCATTGAGATCATCAAGTATCTCATCCAACTCATCAACTCCAAGGCTACAGTCGATGATATCGACCACCTGAGCAACAGGCGTGTCTGTACGGTCGGCGAGCAGCTTGCGAACCAGTTCAGCGTAGGTCTCAGCCGTATGGCAAGGACCATCCGCGAGAGAATGAATGTCAGGGACAGCGAGCAGTTCAGCCCCACAGACCTTATCAACGCCAAGACACTGTCGTCAGTGATCAACTCGTTCTTCGGTACGAGCCAGTTGTCGCAGTTCATGGACCAGACCAACCCTCTTGCAGAAATCACACACAAGAGGCGTCTGTCCGCCCTCGGTCCCGGCGGTCTCTCTCGAGAGAGAGCTGGATTCGAGGTCCGAGACGTGCACTACACCCACTATGGACGTCTGTGTCCTATCGAGTCTCCGGAAGGTCCAAACATCGGTCTTATCTCATCTCTCTGCGTCTATGCCCGCATCAATGATCTCGGATTCATCGAGACTCCCTACCGTGATGTAAATGACGGCAAGGTGGATCTCTCCGACAAGGGCTGGCACTACATGAGCGCCGAGGAGGAAGAGAACAAATACGTATCGCTCGCCAACATCAAAATGTCAGAAGACGGTGTCATCGAGCCCAACCATGTACAGTGCCGCCTCGAGGCAGACTTCCCTGTCGTCGACAAGGAGCAGGTCAACTACATGGACGTCGCTCCTAACCAGATGGCTTCCGTGGCAGCATCCCTTATTCCGTTCCTCGAGCACGATGATGCCCACCGTGCGCTCATGGGAGCGAACATGATGCGCCAGGCAGTGCCTCTCCTCTCCCCCGAGTCCCCTATCGTGGGTACCGGTCTGGAAGAGAGGGTGTGCCTCGACTCCCGCACCCAGTTCATGGCTGAGCGCAAGGGTGTCGTCACCTATGTGGACGCCAACGAGATACGTATCAAATACGATCGTACAGACGACGAAAACTTCGTCAGTTTCTCGCCTGAAGAGACTGTGTACACGCTCCCCAACTACCGCAGGACTAACCAGAGCACTACGGTAAACCTCATTCCTATCGTCAAGAAGGGCCAGACAGTAACACCCGGACAGGTGCTTACCGAAGGTTACGCCACACAGGGCGGTGAGCTCGCGCTCGGACGCAACCTCATGGTCGCGTTCATGCCTTGGAAGGGCTACAACTATGAGGATGCCATCGTTCTCTCCGAAGAGATGGTCAAATGGGACGTGCTCACATCCATACATGTAGACGAATATCTCACCGAAGTCCGCGACACCAAGCGTGGTATGGAGGAACTCACTTCCGACATCCCGAATGTGAGCGAGGACGCCACTCGCAATCTCGATGACAACGGCATCATCCGCATCGGTGCACATGTGGTGCCTGGAGACATCATGATCGGTAAGATTACTCCCAAGGGAGAAAGCGACCCCAGCCCGGAAGAGAAACTCCTCAAGGCTATCTTCGGAGACAAGGCCGGAGACGTCAAGGACGCTTCGCTCAAGGCAAATCCCTCCCTCAGCGGTACAGTCATCAAGACATCGCTCTATGCAAAACGCGGCAAAGAGCTTACACGCAAGGGTGCAAAGAATGACCTCAAGGCCAAACTCGATGCACGCGAGGAGGATTTCAACAACTTTGCAGAGAAACTCCGCGCAGACTTCCTTCAGAAGCTCGCGGTGCTGACAAAGGGCAAGAAGAGTGCAGGCGTAAGCGATCTCTATGGCGTGGAGGTCATAGCCAAAGACAAGAAATTCACGTCTGAGGCCCTCAGGGACATTGACTATGCAAATGTCAATTCCAACAAGTGGACGACCGAAAAGGATACGAATGTCCTCGTGAGGGAACTCATCAACAACTATTGCATAGCTCTCAAATCCGCTGAAGCGAGGTGCAAGAGGGAGCTCGACATGATGAAGGTCGGTGACGAACTGCCGAACGGTGTCATGCAGCTCGCAAAGGTATACATCGCCAAGAAGCGTAAGATTACCGTCGGTGACAAGATGGCCGGACGCCACGGTAACAAGGGTATCGTTGCAAAGATTGTCCGCCAGGAGGATATGCCGTTCCTCGAGGACGGAACTCCCGTGGACATCGTGCTCAACCCTCTCGGTGTTCCGAGCCGTATGAACCTCGGACAGATCTACGAGACTCTGCTCGGATGGGCAGGCAAGAATCTCGGTGTCAAGTTCAGCACCCCGATTTTCGACGGTGCAGAGATGGACGAGATCAACGGCCTCACCGACAAGGCAGGACTGCCGAGATACGGTAAGGTCCAGTTGCGTGACGGCGGTACCGGTGACTACTTCGACCAGCCTGCTACAGTAGGTGTCATCTATATGATCAAACTCGGCCACATGGTCGACGACAAGATGCACGCCCGTAGTATCGGTCCTTACTCTCTCATCACCCAGCAGCCTCTCGGAGGAAAGGCTCAGTTCGGTGGACAGAGGTTCGGAGAGATGGAGGTCTGGGCGCTCGAGGCATTCGGCGCAGCCAACATCCTGCAGGAAGTCTTGACCGTCAAGTCCGATGACGTGACCGGACGCAGCAAGACATACGAGGCCATCGTCAAGGGCGACCCCATGCCGCCGGCAGGCATACCGGAGTCTCTCAATGTATTGCTCCATGAGCTCAGGGGACTCGGTCTCAAGGTCACACTCGATTAATTACGGATTTTTGAAAGCATAGAGAAATGCCCAACTTCAATACAAGAGACAATAAAGTCAAGAGCAACTTCAAGAAGATCAGCATCTCACTGGCTTCTCCCGAGGACATCACCGCAAGGTCTTGCGGTGAAGTCCTGAAACCGGAGACTGTAAACTACAGGACTTACAAGCCGGAGAGGGATGGTCTGTTCTGCGAGAAGATATTCGGACCCACCAAGGACTACGAGTGCTATTGCGGCAAGTACAAGCGTATCCGCTACCGCGGTATCGTCTGCGACCGCTGCGGTGTGGAGGTCACGGAGAAGAAAGTCCGCAGGGAGCGCATGGGTCACATCAACCTGACCGTACCCGTTGCGCACATCTGGTACTTCAAGTCCGCACCTAACAAGATTTCCGCCCTGCTCGGCATTCCTGCCAAGAAACTGGAATCCGTAATCTACTACGAGAAATACATCGTGGTAAAGAGCGGAGCGAGCGGAGTGTCCAAACAGGAACTCCTCTCTGAGGACGAGTATTTCGACATTCTCAACAAGCTGCCTGACAACGGCATGCTCGCCAACGACGATCCTGACAAGTTCATCGCAAAGATGGGCGCGGAGGGTATCTACGATCTCCTGAAAGAGATTGATGTGGAGAACCTTGCAAAGGAACTCCGTCTGAGAATGGCGAACGAGACCTCACAGCAGCGCAAGACAGAGCTCCTGAAAAGGCTCTCCGTCGTAAAATGGTTTGTGGAGTCCAAGGAAGTCAACCGTCCGGAGTGGATGATAATGAAGGTCATCCCCGTCACTCCCCCGGATCTGCGTCCTCTCGTCCCCCTGGACGGAGGCCGTATAGCAACTTCCGACCTCAATGACCTTTATCGCAGGGTCATTATCCGCAATAACCGTCTCAAGAAACTCATTGAGATCAAGGCACCTGAGGTCATTCTCCGCAACGAGAAGCGCATGCTCCAGGAGGCTGTGGACAGCCTCTTTGACAACTCCAAGAAATCAAGCGCGGTCAAGAGCGAGTCCAACAGGGCACTCAAGAGTCTCTCCGACTCCCTCAAGGGAAAACAGGGACGCTTCCGCCAGAACCTGCTCGGTAAGCGTGTAGACTACTCCGCCCGTTCGGTTATCGTCGTCGGCCCGGAACTCAACATGCACGAGTGCGGTCTGCCGAAATTCATGGCCGCTGAGTTATACAAACCGTTCATCATCCGCAAGCTCATCGAGCGCGGTATTGTGAAGACGGTCAAGTCCGCAAAGAAGATTGTGGACCGCAAGGACCCCGTCATCTGGGACATCCTCGAGAATGTGATGAAAGGACATCCTGTCCTGCTCAACCGTGCACCTACCCTGCACCGTCTCGGTATCCAGGCATTCCAGCCCCGTATGATTGAGGGCAAGGCCATCCAGCTCCACCCTCTCGCATGTACGGCTTTCAACGCCGACTTTGACGGTGACCAGATGGCTGTGCATCTCCCGCTCGGCAACGCTGCGATCATGGAGGCTCAGCTGCTCATGCTCGGCTCACACAACATCCTCAACCCTGCCAACGGTGCTCCTATCACGGTCCCGTCGCAGGATATGGTTCTCGGTCTGTACTATATCACCAAGGTAAGGCCCAAGGCAAAGGGTACAGGCATGAGTTTCTATGGTCCCGAGGAGGTCATCATCGCATACAACGAGAAGGCCGTGGCTATGCACGCCCTCATCAATGTCTGCCTCCCTGTGGACAAGCAGGACGCAAGCAAGGGAACCCACATGGTAGAGACCACGCCCGGACGTATCATCGTGAACCAGTTCGTACCGGAAGAGGTACCCTATGTGAACGAAGTCCTCGGCAAGAAGGCTCTCCGCAAGATTATCACCAGCGTCATCAAGAAGACCGGCGTCACCATGACAGCCAAATTCCTCGATGACATCAAGAACCTCGGTTACGACCAGGCATTCCGTGCCGGTATCTCGTTCAACCTCGGTGACGTGCTCGTCCCCCAGGAGAAGAACGAACTCATCGCCGAAGGATACAAGCAGGTGGACAACATCAAGATGAACTACGGAATGGGTTTCATCACCAACAACGAGCGTTACAACAAGGTGATCGACCTCTGGTCCAGCATCGACAACCAGCTTACCGACATTGTCACCAAGCAGATTTCGGCTGATCAGGACGGATTCAACCCTGTATACATGATGTTGGATTCCGGAGCCCGTGGTTCCACCCAGCAGATCAAGCAGCTCTGCGGTATGCGAGGCCTCATGGCGAAACCCCAGAAGTCCGGAGCATCCGGAGCGGAGATTATCGAGAATCCTATCGTCTCCAACCTCAAGGAGGGTATGACGGTGCTCGAGTACTTCATCTCCACCCACGGTGCACGAAAGGGTCTTGCCGATACTGCCCTCAAGACTGCTGACGCAGGATACCTCACAAGGCGTCTGGTGGATGTTTCCCACGATGTCATCATCACAGAGGAGGACTGCGGCACCCTCAGGGGACTTATCGCCACAGCCATCAAGGACAAGGATACCGTGGTAGAATCCCTCGGAGAGCGTATTCTCGGACGTACATCCGTACATGATATATTCAACCCTCTCACCGGAGAGCTCATCATCAAGGCCGGCGAGGAAATCCGCGAGAAAGAGGCTGACCTCATCGACTCTCTCCCTATCGAGCAGGTCGAGATCCGTTCGGTACTCACTTGCGAATCCCGCAAGGGCGTCTGCGCCAAGTGCTATGGCAGCAACCTCGCAACCAGCCGCATGGTCGAGCGTGGCGAAGTGGTCGGTGTCATCGCGGCACAGTCCATCGGTGAGCCTGGTACACAGCTGACTCTGCGTACATTCCACGTTGGTGGTACTGCTTCGAGTACGGCAGCGGATTCGTCCATCACCGCGAAATATGCCGGACGCCTCACATTCGAGGAGCTCCGCACCATCGAGAGGATTGGCAACGGAGACAAGACCGAAGTGGTCGTAGTCAGCCGTTCCACCGAGGTGAGCGTGGTCGATGAGACCACCGGATACACCTACTCGCATTATGACATCCCCTACGGAGCCGTGCTCTACAAGAAGGATGGTGACAAGGTAAAACCTGGAGACCTCATCTGCGAATGGGATCCTTACAACGCTCTCACCATCGTTGAGACCACAGGTACGATTCACTATGAGAACATGATTGACGGCGTCACCTACAATGAGGAAGTCGCCGACGAGTTCTCCACAAATGTCGACCGTGTCATCATCGAGTCCCGAGACAAGACCAAGAACCCTACCCTCAACCTCCTCGATGACAAGGGTGAGACCATCAGGCAGTTCAACCTCCCTGTCGGTGCCCACATCCTGCCTGAGGACGGCAGCAAGGTCAATGTAGGTGAAGTCATTATCAAGATCCCTCGTGCCATCGGCAAGGCTACCGATATTACCGGAGGTCTGCCCCGTGTCACGGAGTTGTTTGAGGCCCGCAACCCGTCCAACCCTGCAATCATCTCCGAGATTAACGGAGAAGTCATCATGGGCAAGACCAAGCGAGGCAACCGCGAGATCATCGTCAAGAACAAGTCCGGTATCGAGAAGCATTATCTCGTACCTCTGACCAAGCAGATTCTCGTACAGGAGAACGACTATGTCAAGGCAGGCGCACGCCTCGCGGATGGCGGTGTATCTCCGAGCGACATTCTCAATGTGCTCGGTCCCGTCAAGGCACAGGAGTACATTGTCAATGAGGTACAGGCGGTCTACCGTCTCCAGGGTGTTAAGATCAACGACAAGCACTTCGAGATCATAGTACGCCAGATGATGCGCAAGGTAGAGATCCTGAACCCCGGTGACACAGAGTTCCTGCCTGAGGAACTGGTCGACAAGTGGGCATTCATGGACACCAATGACAGGATATTCGGCAAGTTCTATGTCATCGACTCCGGTGATTCCGAGAAGTTCTGCGCAGGCGACATAATCGATGCCCGTGAACTTCACAACGAGAATGTCACGCTCGAAAGGGACGGCAAGAAGCAAATGTCATTCAGGGAGGCAAGGCCCGCTACTGCCAAACTCGTACTGCAAGGTATCACGAGGGCAGCCCTCAGGACAAACAGCTTTATCAGTGCTGCATCCTTCCAGGAGACTACCAAGGTGCTCAGCGAAGCCGCAATCCGCGGTCGTGTGGACCACCTCGAGGGCCTCAAGGAGAATGTCATCTGCGGTCACCTCATCCCTGCAGGTACAGGATTGAGCGAGTATCAGGACATCATCGTAGGCAGCAAGGACGAGATACAGCAGGATCTCGCTGACCTGTAGCGAAGATGACAAGATTCGGGATAGTCGGCACAGGCAGAATCAGTGACTGGGTTCTCCAGGGTGCCGTACAAGATCCAAGATTCAAAGCGGTGGCGGTATGTTCGCGTAGCGGACATAGCGCCGCTGCTTTTATATATAGACATCCGGAGGCATTCACTCCCGACGCCAAGGCGTATTCGTCTATAGACGATATGCTTGCGGACGACAATGTGGACGCCATATACATAGGCACCCCGAACACGACTCATTACGGATATGCAATGAGCGCAATCAGGGCAGGCAAGCATGTATTGTGTGAAAAGCCTATGGCGTGCACCGCAGAGGAGGTGGAAGGCCTTGCCAAAGCGGCAAGGGCACATGGAGTGCTCCTGATGGAAGCTATGATTTCTACTCTGCAACCGGCATTCCGCGCAGCGGCTGACCATATCCCCAATATCGGGCAAGTACGCAGCGTGAGTTTCAGTTATTGTCAGTACAGCAGCAAATATGATGACCTGCGCAAGGGAATTGCAGCATCCTCGCTCAACCCGCAGCTGGGAGGAGGAGCGATAGAGGACCTGGGCATATATACCGTGTATCCGATAGTATCCCTGTTCGGAAAGCCTGCAGGCATAGACGGTGCTGCCGGTATAATGGCAGACACGCCTTTCGGACCGGTGGATGTGCAGGGCTCTGCATTGCTGCATTATGCGCAGGGATTCACCGCACAGCTGACATGGTCAAAGGCCTGTGACGGATTCGCCCCCTCGGAGATATGCGGAGAGGGAGGCAACATCCTGATAGACAGCGTGCATCTGTGCTCGTTGTCAGAGGCAATCCCGCATGGCAAGCCTGCATCGGGGCGCGGCGCAAAACCATTGGCTGAGACTCTATGCAGGGCTGACGGTAAGACGGACGCGTATTACTACGAGTGGAAAGAGTTTATGGATACCCTCGAGGCCGGCAATACGGAATCGGGGATCAATTCGCTGGAAACATCGCTCATCACCAGACAGGTGATGGACGAAATCAAGCATCGCTTCCGGACATCCTCCTGAGGAAGCATTCGATCGTATTCTCCATGAGCATGCAGATGGTCATGGGGCCTACACCTCCGGGGACGGGCGAGATGACCGAAGCCACTGCGCTGACCGCATCGAAGTCTACGTCCCCGCAGAGTTTTCCGGTCTCGGGGTCACGGTTGATGCCGACATCTATGACTACCGCTCCGGGAGCGACCATGTCTGCAGTGACGAATTTTGGACGCCCGACAGCCGCTACCACGATATCGGCACGGCGGACAATCTCGGCGAGATTGCGCGTGCGGCTGTGGCAGATGGTGACTGTGGCATTCTCATTCAGTAGGAGTTTGGCAACGGGCAGTCCCACGATATTGCTGCGGCCTATGACCACGGCATTGGCACCTTCCATATTGATGCCCACGGATTTGAGCATACGGATGACGCCCTTGGGGGTACAGGGCAGTATATACTCGCGAGGAGTGTCGAAACGCTGCTGGTGCAGCCAGAGGTCCGCGACATTCCGCGGATGGAAACCGTCCACATCCTTGCTCTGGTCAATGGCATTGATGACTTTCTGCTCGTCTATCTGCGACGGCAGCGGCAATTGCACGAGTATGCCGTCCACAGAGGGGTCCTCATTGAGGCGGGAGATGATGCCGAGCAGTTCTTCTTCGGATACGGAATCCGGCAGACGCACGGTCTCATGGCTGAAACCGACCTTTTCACAGGCAAGTTCCTTGTTGCGGACATAAGTCCGGCTCGCGGGATCGTCTCCGGCAAGAATCACTGTAAGATGAGGTACGCGTCCGTATTGCGCGGGAAAAGATGCAACCTGTGCGGCAAATTCCTCCCTGAGGGAGTCCGACAATTGCTTTCCATTCAGAATGTGTGTCGTTTCCATTCTTCAAAAATACGGCATTAATTTCTAAATCGGTAAAATTTGGATGGCTTAATAGCATTAAAGGTGCAAAATAGTTAAATTCGCACTATCCTTAAGGAGTACAATTGAAATGAGAGCATTATATCTGACGAACACGATGTCCCGCAGCAAGGAGTTGTTCACTCCCGTGCATCCGGGACACGCCGGCATGTATGTCTGCGGCCCTACCGTATATGGCGACGCACATCTCGGGCATGCCAGGCCCGGCATCACTTTCGACGTATTGCAGAAATTCCTCCGCCATCTCGGATACAAGGTGCGTTATGTCCGCAACATCACAGATGTAGGCCATCTTGAGCACGATGCGGACGAGGGAGAGGACAAGATCGCCAAGAAGGCAAGACTCGAACAGCTCGAGCCGATGGAGGTGGTGCAGACTTATACATTCAGGTATCACGAGGCTATGCGCCTGCTAAATGTGGCACCACCGAGCATAGAACCGCGCGCATCCGGCCATATCGTGGAGCAGATTGAGGCTGTCAAGAGGATACTCGAGGCCGGATATGCCTACGAGTCCAACGGCTCCATTTATTTTGATGTGGAGAAATACGACAGCGAGCACCACTACGGCATCCTGTCCGGGCGCAACCTCAACGACACTCTCGAAGGCACGAGGGCTCTCGACGGCCAGGGCGACAAGCGCAATCCCTACGATTTCGCACTTTGGAAAAAGGCTGAACCCCAGCACATAATGAAATGGCCCAGCCCCTGGGGAGTCGGATTCCCCGGATGGCATCTCGAATGCTCCGTAATGGGCGCGAAGTATCTCGGAGGTGAGTTTGACATCCACGGAGGCGGCATGGACCTGCTGTTCCCCCACCACGAGTGCGAAATAGCGCAGAATGTGGCTCTGAGAGGGACACGCGGCGTGCGCTATTGGGTGCACAACAATATGATCACCATCAACGGACAGAAGATGGGCAAATCGCTCGGCAATTTCATCACACTGCCGGAACTGTTTGCCGGAGACCATCCCAAACTGGAACAGGCCTACAGTCCCATGACTGTGAGGTTCTTTATCCTGCAGGCCCATTACAGGGGCACGCTTGACTTTTCCAACGAAGCATTGCAGGCGGCAGGCAAGGGTCTCAAACGCATCATGCAGGCGGCGCGTGACCTGTATGCGATGGCAGGACACGAGATGCCGGTCCTCGATTACGGAGAATATGTAGGCAGGACGGCTCCTGAGACCTGCACGGCGGACAACGAGGAGGTCAAAGCCGTATTTGAGGGAGTATACGATGCGCTCTGCGACGATCTCAACACTCCTGTTGCACTTTCGCATCTGTTCGAGGCTGTCCGCATCATCAACACGGCCAAGGACGGCAGCCTCATTCTCTCCCAGGGGGACAAGGACACGCTCGTGCAGCTGTTTGACGATGTGGTGTTCGGAGTGCTCGGACTCAAGGACGAACAGTCCGGCGGTGACGGAGGTGACATGGAGATTATCAAGGGTCTGATGGACATGGTGCTCGAAGCCCGTGCCAAGGCAAAAGCCGCCAAGGACTGGACGAGTTCCGACCACATCCGCGACTGCCTCAAGGCTCTCGGCATTTCCGTCAAGGACGGGAAGAACGGCAGCGAATGGACCATTGAATAAGCATTCCAACGCTAACACGATGAAACTGATCAGCTGGAACGTGAACGGCCTGCGTGCAGTAGCCGGAAAAGGATTCGCAGACATATTCACGGAACTGGACGCCGATGTGTTCTGCCTGCAGGAGACAAAACTGCAGGCAGGACAGATAGATTTGGAGTTCCCCGGATACAGGTCCTGGTGGAACTACGCGGAGAAGAAAGGCTATTCGGGCACAGCGGTTTACACCAGGGCGGAAGTCCTCGGATACAGTACCGGGATAGGCATTCCAGAGCATGATAGCGAAGGGCGGGTCGTGACTGTGGAATTGGAGGATTTCTACCTCGTCAATGTATATGTACCCAATTCGCAGGACGGACTGAAAAGGCTTGACTACAGGATGAGTTGGGAGGATGCATTCCGCTCATATCTCAAGGGACTGGAAAACGGTGCGGACGGCAAGGCCGCCAAACCGGTGGTGGTATGCGGTGACATGAATGTGGCTCATGAGGAAATAGACCTCAAGAACCCGGCTACAAACCATCTCAACGCAGGTTTTTCCGATGAGGAGAGGGCAAAGATGAGCGAGTTGCTCGCTGCTGGGTTTATCGACACATGGAGATACCAGCACCCCGAGGAGGTCAAATATTCCTGGTGGTCATACCGCATGAGGGCCAGGGAAAGGAATGTAGGGTGGCGCATAGACTATTTCCTCGCATCGGATGCATTGAAAGACAGGATCGTATCCACGGACATACACAACGAAATATTCGGCTCGGACCATTGCCCGGTGGAATTGGTCATCGAATAGAGCGACTTCCACGCAGGATATTAACCGTTATCGCTCTACATATGCGATGGAACTGGCCACCGGATAGAGCGAGCCTTTACGAAAAAGCCCCACAAAAAGCACATTCTCCTAAAGAAAGCATATTCTCCCGAAAAATGTCGGCAATATATCCGGATAATCAATCGGGAAGCGCATTCCCGGCGTCTGCGCCGGAATGGGGGGAGGCATTCTTTGAAACGGTCTCTATGATATAGGAGACAATACCGCAGATGGCCATGGTGACAGCCTGCGATTCATGCGAAAGTGTCGCGAATATGATACCCGTCGCAAACGGAATGCCGTACACTGTGTCAAGCGCGAGCGCAACCATATAATGAAATGCCCCGAATCCGCCGGGCACAGGCACTACCCCGGCAACACTGCCGACCAGCATTATAAACAGGGCGTCCGTGAGGCCGAGACCGCTGTCAAAAGGCAGGGAATGAATAATGAACAGGCTCATCAGCAGGTACATGGCCCACATGGCAAGCGTATAGAGCAAGAATGCTCCCTTGCGCTTCATGCGCAGGCAGGACACTATCCCCTGCCAGATGCCTCTGACGAAACGCCGTGCCGGAGGAAGAAATGCGACGACAAGCGCAAGCAGAAGGACAACCCCGGCAACTACCCACCACAGGCTGAACTGCATACCGCCAATCGCAGGGGCAATCATATTCTCCGAGACGAAATTACCGAAATCAGACCATTTCAGGACAAGCACGGAAACGCACAGCAGGGCGAGCACGAACATATCCCACGCCCTCTCGAGGACTACTGTGCCCAAGGCCTTGTCATAGGGCAACTTGCGCGCTGTCACATAACCGCAGCGCACCAATTCTCCGAGATGCGGAAAGACGAAATCTGCGAGTTTGGCAATGTTGATGCCGTCAATACATTTGAGACGGGAGGCATCTGCATCTATAGGCAACAGGAGCAGACGCCAGCGCAGGGCCCGCAGCAGCATTGACAATACGCCAGCCAGCATCGACAGGAGGACGAAGCCCCAGCGGCATTCTTTCAGTACGGATACGAATTCCGCCCAATTGACTCCACGGAATGTAAAATACAGCAATATCGCCGCCAACAGTGCCGACAGCAGGTACTTGATGATATTTACCGTTCTCGCTTTCACAGGAGACAAATATACCAATTATAATTGCTAAATTTGACTTTTTCAGTATAAGCTGTTTAAACGCAGATATGAAATCGATACTCGGAATAGGTAACGCACTTACAGACATATTGGCTGTCCTCCCTGACGACTCCCTCCTCAAGACATACCACCTGCCCAAAGGCAGCATGCAGCATGTGGACATGGAGACGGGGGACAAGATTTGGGCAGCACTCAAGCCACTGGGCGTCAAATATGTAGCCGGAGGTTCGGCAGCAAACACCATCAGTTGTACATCTATTTTCGGAATGCCGTCCAGTTTTATCGGCAAGATAGGAGATGACGAGCTCGGACTGCTCTTCAAAAGTGACCAGGAGCAGTATGGCGTCAATACGCGTCTGTTCAAGAGCCCTCATTCATCAGGACGCTCGATGGTGTTCGTCAGCGGCGGCAATGCCGAGAGGACATTCGCAGTATATCTCGGAGCGGCTCTCGACCTCGTGCCCGAGGATCTCAAGCCGGAGTACTTCGAGGGATATGACTATTTCCATATCGAAGGCTATCTGGTGCAGAACCAGGCTCTTATACGCAAGGCGGTAAAGCTCGCGAGCGAGGCCGGGTGCATTATTTCCATAGATATGGCCTCGTACAATGTGGTGGAGTCCAACGAGGCATTCCTGCACGACATCGTGGACAAGTATGTGGACATCGTGTTCGCCAATGAGACGGAGGCCAGGGCATTCACCAAGATGAACGACCCTATCGACGCGCTGCGCGAAATATCCAGACACTGCGGCACTGCTGTCGTCAAGGTCGGCAAAGAAGGCTCTTGGGTGCGCTCCGGAGAGGAGGAATACCACATCGACGCATGGCCGGCCGAGACCATCGACGCGACAGGAGCCGGAGACACATATGCCGCCGGATTCATATACGCGCACAGCATAGGAATGCCGCTGAAGGTATGCGGTGAGATAGGTTCGATTATAGCCGCCAAGGTGGTGGAGGTAATCGGCACCAAGATAGATGTGCCGCGCTGGAAAGCGGCAAAGCAGGAGATCAGAGAACTTATAGCTAAGAATCAAGACAATACACAGAACCATGAATCTTAAAAACGACATCATCATCGGGGCCAAAGGCTTCTTTATGGGTGCCGCCAATGTGGTGCCGGGAGTCTCGGGAGGTACTATCGCCCTCATTACCAATATCTTCGAGAGAATCATCAGCGCACTCAACTCTCTGATGAGTGTCAGCGTATGGAAAAGCCTCAAGACAGACGGTGTCAAGGCGTTCTGGAAAGCCATAGACGGGGAGTTCCTGGTAAGTCTGCTGGCAGGAACGGCCATCAGCATATTCTCCCTCGCAAAGGTCGTCACATGGTGTCTGACTTATCATCCGATACAGACCTGGGCACTGTTTTTCGGGCTCATTCTTGCATCTATATTCACAATGCTCAAGGATGTCAAGGGCTGGAAAGTCACAGATGTCCTGCTGACTATAGCAGGAGCCGCGCTCGGGCTCGCGGTGTGCAAACTCACTCCCACACAGACACCTGACGGACTGTGGTTCATAGCAATCTGCGGAGCCCTCGCAATCTGCACGATGATACTCCCCGGTATATCAGGCAGTTTCATACTCGTGATACTCGGCAAATACGACCTCGTGATGAAAGCCGTAGGAGACCTGGATCTGCCTATACTGATCAGTTTCGCCATAGGCTGCGCTCTGGGTATCATGGCATTCGCGAAATTCCTCAACTGGATGCTGGCACGCTGGGAGAGACAGACCCTGCTGGTGCTTATAGGATTTGTCATAGGCACCCTTGTCAAGGTCTGGCCCTGGGCTGACAAAGCGGCATTGGAAACGGCACAGCAGCTCAGAACAGGCGTTGCCGGTCAGCCGATAGAGATGCAGGTATGCTCGGCGGTCATATTCATGGTCCTCGGCGCTGCTCTCATCATCGCAGTAGAGTGGCTCGGACACCGCAAGAAATAGACCTCTCCTACCCGGCAACCGGATAGAGGAAGCCTCCGCCATCGTCATGAAAGCCTCAGTTGGCATCATGGCAGCGGAGAATCCACCGGATCAGATCATCGGTATCCGCAATCGTCCATGAATGAGGATGATAGGTCTGCCCGTGATTACGGTATCCCTTGCCCGATGTTACAATCAGTTCCGCCTTGTCATTGCCTATCAGGCGGAGGTCGTTGATAAAAGCGGTGGCATCCAGGATATTGAGTCCGAGGACATCTGTCCGACGATTGTCCAGCCACCATTGTTCTGCCGGTTCGATATAATATCGGACCGGCGTATTTTTTAGAGGAAGTATTGCCTCATGGGTCTTGTCTGAGAGGAGATACGGGGAATCTTTGACGAGCGGTGTAATATCCTCTAACAGTTTGACATATATGCTGTCACCGTCATCTGTTCCCTTGCGGTAGACAGTGACATCGCGCTCTGTCGAATAACGGTAACGCTCATAGTCCAGCGGAGAATCAATGACAAAGACACAGGACAGATGTCCGTCCGAAACCAGTTCGGCATAGCGCACCGCCGCACTGCCGCCCATCGAGAACCCCCCGATGCAATAATCCGCCTCATGCAGGCCAAAGCGCGAGCGTATATCGTCCATTATGCCACGAAGACACTCCTGGCTCTCTGCAGAGAAACTATATGACTCGACGCCGTCCTGGAGTGTGGCGATGAAAACAGCAATTCCAGCCCGTGCTGCCTCTGCCGGCAGGTCTGTATTGGCCATGACGCTCTCCGCAGTCTCACCGAAACCGGGAATCAGGACCATATACGAACCGGCTACCCCATTTGCAGGAAGAACGGCAATATACCGGCCTCCCCCTTGGGAATGGCTGTCCAAGGACACTGGCGTCACCGTAAACGCATTCTTCTCAGCACAGGACCAAGTCATCATCATCACGGCAACAGCCGCTAAAAAAACATGTATTCTCGTCATTATCATGCGCCAAATATACTGAAATCAGCGCAACTGTCCGTCATCAGACGAGGAAAACCAGTCCGCGAAGTATCATATAGCAGATGGCACGGCGGCTGTTTTCCACTCCCTGGCCGACAAATATGCCGTCCACCACAGCCAGAAGCGAAGTGAATACCAACGGCAGGAGCGTGGGGAAGAAAATGCCGGATCAAGAATCCCAGGGCGGCCCCTGCATCTTATCCAGCTTGTTGCAGTTCCGACTGCAAGCCCTCCGATGAGCGG
>CAZTUQ010000033.1:0-21350 GCA_964616865.1 uncultured Muribaculaceae bacterium | reverse complement strand
CTACTCCCAATTACGACTCAAAGCCGCAATCGGAGATCGGTACTTGCTTGTACTTACCTTTCAATATTATCAAAGAACATCACAGCCCCTCGCGAAAGGGGACTGCAAAGATACAGACTTTTTTCAAGTCAGCAAATTTTTTTGAGGTTTTTTATCAAAAATGTTGCAAATAACCCGAAAAAGGCGCAATTATGCCGTCTGCGACACTACTGTCACTACCGCCCAGACCTCGCATCCCTCGCCACGGCCGACAAATCCAAGCCTCTCTGTAGTGGTAGCCTTGACACTGACACGGCCGGCATCTATCCCTATCACCTCGGCAATAGTGGAACGCATCCGCTCTATATACGGCGCGAGTTTTGGCGCCTGCATCGCTATCGTAATATCTGCGTTACCGACTTCATACCCATGTCCGCGCACCAGGCTCACGACTTCCGCGAGCAGCCGCTTGGAGTCTATGCCGGCATAACGCGGATCCGTATCCGGAAAATGCTTGCCTATATCCCCAAGCGCCAATGCCCCTAAAAGCGCGTCACACAAGGCATGTATCGCCACATCCCCGTCGGAATGCGCCACAAATCCCCTTGCGCTATCTATATTGACTCCTCCGAGCCACATCGGCAGACCGTCCGCCAACGCATGGACGTCATAGCCCTGTCCTATCCTTATATCCATATTCTATTATACATTACACCGGAATGCCACGGCAACAATCAAAAGAGCCGTCCGGCACTGTCTGACTCCCCTCAAAAATACACAATAATATTGAATGATGATAATTTTAATATTTCATCCTCATCATGCGCGTCTGGCTTTTTTTGTATTTTTGTAGTTTGTGCCGCATTGGCACAACAAATCTGTTTTGTCAGGATGAAGATAGGAGACATAGATCTGGGATACAGGCCGGTGCTGCTGGCCCCAATGGAGGATGTCACAGACGCATCATTCCGTGCAATATGCAGGGAACAGGGAGCCGATATGGTCTATACGGAATTCGTCCCCTCGGAGGGACTGATACGCGATGCCGCCAAGGCAATCGACAAGATGCACACCTACGATGAAGAGGCCCCGATAGCCATCCAGATCTACGGACATGACAAAGACGCCATGGTGCAGGCAGCAAAGATGGCCGACCATGCGGACGAGATAGCCGGCGGACACGGATGCGACCTGATAGACATCAATTTCGGCTGCCCTGTAAACAAAATTGCCGGACGCGGTGCCGGCTCCGGCATGATGAGAGAGCCGGACAAGATGGTAGACATCACCAAGGCCATAGTCGAGGCCGTCCGCAAGCCCGTCACCGTCAAGACCCGTCTCGGCTGGGACGAGCACAGCAAGATAATCGTGGAGCTCGCAGAGCGGCTGCAGGACTGCGGCATAAAGGCACTCACCATACACGGGCGCACACGGGCACAGATGTACCGCGGAGAGGCAGACTGGACGCTGATAGGCAAGATTAAGGATAACCCACGCATGACCATCCCAATCATAGGCAACGGTGACATCAACGGCCCGGTCAAGGCACGCGATGCATTCGACAAATATGGGGTGGACGGCATCATGGTCGGCAGGGCGTCATTCGGACACCCATGGATATTCAAGGAAATCAGGCATTTCCTCGATACCGGCGAACTGCTTCCTCCTCTCGGCGTGCACGAAAGAGTCGAGTTGGCAAGGCGTCATTTCGCGCTGTCGCTCAAATTCAAGGGCGAGAGGCGCGGTGTGTATGAGATGCGCAGACATCTGTCCTGCTATTTCAAGGGCATTCCCGATTTCAAGGAGACACGCATGAAACTCGTCACAGAGGAAGACCCTGCGGCAGTATTTGCCACCTTGGATGAAATCGATGCCCGCTGGGGAGACATGCCCCTCAACAGGGCAGAGAGCGTATATGGATTATAGGAAGTAAACAATATGATAGACAGACTTTTGCTGTGGCCTTACTGGCTGGCGCTCAAGACCCGCAACTACAAATATCGTGGCGGACGGCACACCGTACAGGCGGAAGTACCCACTATATGTATAGGAAATGTAACCGTCGGAGGCACCGGCAAGACCCCTCATACAGAGATGGTCGTACGCACCCTCATGGGTATGAACGGGCCTCACAGGCATATAGCAGTGCTTTCGCGCGGATACAAACGCAAGAGCAAAGGCTTCCAGCAGGTCTCGGCTGACGGCAGCGCATCATTTTACGGAGACGAGCCCCTGCAGATGAAAGTCAAATTCCCCGACATCACAGTCGCCCTCGAAAAAGACCGCATCGCCGGATGCAAGTATCTCTGCCACCCGGACTTTGTAAAGGTGCTTGCGCGCAACCGCAAATGCCGCAACAAGGAATTCCCACGCGCAGATGTCATCATACTCGATGACGCAATGCAATACCGCAGGCTCGCGCCGACGCTCACCATAGCCCTTGTAAACAGCAGCAGGCCCGTATTCGAGGACAAACTGCTGCCTCTCGGACGGCTGAGAGACCTGCCGGAACGCATCTACGATGCCGACGCAATCATCGTGACCAAATGCCCCACATATACCACCGACATGGACAAGGAAGAATGGGCGGAGAGACTCGGGCTCAAGGAGTTTTCCCTCCCGGACTGCAGCGCAGTGACCCCCGCGGGCAAGACAGTGCACCTGTTCTTCACCAGTATCGGCTATGTGACTCCCGTACCGGTATTCCCGGAAGCAGATCGCCGCTACACCTACAGCGGACAGGCTGTGGCATTCTCGGGCATAGCTGACGACACCCCGTTCCTGCAGTATCTGAGCGGACTGCACCAGGTCATGGGCAACCTCAAATTTCCGGACCACCACAAGTTCGGACGCGGCGATATAGCATCCATCCTGTCAATGTCCAAAAAGAATCCATTGGCACTCGTGGCTACCACGGAAAAGGACGCCCAGCGCATGCGCGATGCCGGCAATGTGCCTGCCTATCTGCGCGAAAGGATGTTCTATATACCAATCGAAGTGTCCTTCATCGGTGATGAAGAACACTCCGTATTTGCAAACATGCTGTCGGGGACGGTCAATTCCGCCCGATAGCAATTATTTATCCGAGAATGCCGTTGGCATGCAGACAGGCATTGACTGCAACTGCGCAGAGCATGAAGACAAAGATGGATGAAATCACCGCTCCGATCACCTTCACCCTCTTAAACCATACATTGCCGTCCCAGCCGATGGTCTGGAACATGCTCCAGAATCCATGAGTAAGGTGGAGCCACAGGGCTGCGAACCATACCAGATAGAGCACGAGCACTACAGGGTTGCCGAATGTCACATTGAGCAGCAGGTAAGGATCGTTCTCGAAATTACCGATGCCGAACATCTCAGGCAACTGCATCTTCGCCCAAAAATGGAAGAGATGGAAGAAGATGAAACCGACGACCACGATACCGAGGACAAACATGTTCTTGGCAGACCAAGAATCGGTGCGTGCCTTGCTCGCGACCTCATACCTCTTGACGCCGCCGCGTGCCTTGACATTGGTGGCGGTGAGCCAGCATCCCCAGATGATGTGGATAATGAATCCCAGCGCGAGGACGGGCACCATGATGCTGATGACGGGGGTAGACATGAAGTCGCATCCGAGTTTGAAGAGACCGTCTCCTGCGGAGAACAGTTTTTCATCAGCTGCAACGACTCCATATTTTCCTGTGAATGAGTCAATTACCGAGAAGAAGTTGATTGTTGCATGTACGGCGATGAAAAGTACCAGAAAAGCACCGCTGATCGCCTGGATGAACTTCTTTCCGATGGAAGATGTGAAAAAGTTGGCCATTGTCGTTCTTTTGGATTCTTGATTGAGATGCAAATATAGGCTCTTTCTTGCAAGATTCATAATTTTTCAATAATTTCGCTTCTATACAAAAACGCATTTGCAGGATGTACAAAAGGGTATTGCTCAAGCTCAGCGGCGAAAGTCTCGGAGGGCCTCTGGGCAAAGGGATTGACGAGGCCGCGCTGGACAAGGCGGCACAAGAGGTCGCAGAAGCTGTCCGCAAAGGCATGCAGATCTCCATTGTAAACGGCGGAGGCAATATCTTCCGCGGGCTTCAAGGTACAGGAAAAGGATTTGACCGGGTAGGCGGAGACCGTATGGGCATGCTCGCCACGGTCATCAATTCACTCGGACTCGCGATGGCGATACGCTCACATGGCATCGAGGCGGAGGTATTCACCGCCACCCCCATGGAGCCGGTCGCGCGCTATTATACAAGGGAGGCGGCCATCAGGGTCATGGAGGCCGGAGGTGTCGCCCTCATCGCAGGAGGCACCGGCAACCCGTTCTTCACGACAGATTCGGGAGCTGCGCTCAGGGCATTGGAAATAGGTGCCGATGCGCTGCTCAAGGGCACGAGGGTAGACGGCGTCTATACCGCCGACCCGGAAAAGGACCCCTGCGCGGTCAAATACGATGAGCTGACATTTGACAAGGCGATTTCCGACCATCTCAAAGTAATGGACCAGACAGCGTTCGCGCTGTGCGAGGAGGGGGACATGCCCATCATCGTGTTCGACATGAATGTGCCCGGCAACCTCAGCCGCATACTGGGTGGGGAGAAGGTCGGCACACTCGTCCACAAGTAGACAAATACAAATACGATAAAAATGCTTACAGACAGAGCCAAAGAGATCATCGAGGGCACAAAGGCCAAGATGAATTCCGCAGTCAACTTCCTGGAGGAGGACCTCAAGACATACAGGGTCGGCAAAGCCAATCCTACAGTCCTCAACAATGTATCGGTCAACTATTATGGTTCCGCGACACCTATCCCCCAGGTCGCTTCGGTGACTACACCGGACGCAAGGACTCTCGCCATACAGCCGTGGGAGAAGAGCCTGATACAGGCCATAGAGAAAGCCATCATAGACGCAAACCTCGGATTTACACCGTCCAACAACGGTGAAGTTATCCGCTGCGTCATCCCCCCTCTGACCGAGGAGCGTCGCAAGGAGCTCCGCAAGAAAGCAGGCGGAGCAGGCGAAAACTCCAAAGTAGTCGTGCGCAATGCCCGCCGCGATGCCATTGACCTGCTCAAAAAGGCACAGAAGAACGACGGCATGCCCGAGGATGTAGAAAAGGAGGCAGAGGATGAGGTACAGAAACTCACTGACAAGTTCGTCAAGACGATAGACGAACTCGTTGCCGCCAAGGACAAGGAGATTATGACCGTCTAAGCGTCTCCTTTCAGGCCGTACTCCTGCTCGTATTTGAGTGGTGTCAGTCCGGTCGCCTGTTTGAAACAATTAGAGAGAGTCCTCTTATCCACATTGATGGATGAGAGGGCTTCTTGTGTTGTGGCACCGTTACGGATCAGTTGCTTGATCTTCTCCACACGGGAGTCTATTATATATTGGTATATCGAGCAGGACATGCTCTCCTTGAATGTCGTTTCGAGCAGACGCCGTGATATAGGCAAAGTCTCCACTATATCCTCAACATGGATAGGCTCGCTGATGTGGCGGTCTATGTACTCGAGGGCCTTGTTGATGTACTTGTTGTCGTGCTGGAACGCATTTGTGGAATTACGGGTGACGATATAGGTATGCTTTACCACTATGTTTTCCGGAACAACGGACATCCTCTCGGGCAGAGGCTTCTTCATCAGTTTGTCGATGGCCGCGACTGCGCTGTATCCCGCCTGCTCGACATTCTGATTCAGGGAAGACAACTGCGGTGTACACAGCAGGCAGATGGCCTCGTCATTGTCAATACTGAGGACGGATACCTCCGACGGTATGGCAAGAGCCCCTGTATCATCCAGTTTGCACGCCTCCATGATATGGAATGCGGCACGGTCGTGACAGGCAAGTATTGCCACCGGCTTGGGCAGCGACAGGAGCCATTCTTTGAGCGGATCTATATACTCCCACCAGTTTTCGGTCTCTTCCATTGAATCTCTGGTAGTGAATGTGCATTTAGGCACACGCTCACGGATTTCGCTCTCGAATCCGAACAACCTCTCGTTGGACCATGCCTTCTTGGACCAACCGAAGAACGCAAAATTGCGGAATCCCTTTTTAATCAAGTAGTCCGCACATATCCTGCCGGCATTCTCATGGTCACCGACGATATTGCATATCCCTTCGGGGCGGCTCTCATTGTCCAATGCAATAGTGATAATCCCATGGTCAAGGAGCGGCTTCAGGTCATCCTCCTCACGGAATTCTCCGATAATGGCATCAGCTTTCCATGAAATGGCAAACTCGAGCAACCCCTCGATGCCCTTGCTCTCGAGAAACGCTCCATTCATACGGAACAAAGACCAGGACTTGTGGTCCCGGCAATATTTGATCATGCCTTTGAGCAGTTTGTTGCCGTAATTTTCAGTAAAGTCCGTGAGTAAGATTACACGAGCCATGACTATTCGCGTTTTAGTACTACAAATGTACAAAATGCGCAGCAAAAGACAAAGGATTAATTTGATTTTTTGCGCAAAACACATCACTTTTTACGCAAGATAACAAGTACAGGTATCTGTAGTGAGCATCCATAGTGCCGCCACCGCAAGATTTATATGATTTTTTGCTATAATTGCAGAATGACTACTACAACAGGCAACATATACGCCGACAGGGTCGAGACAGTCAGGCAGATGATGGCGGAACGCGGCTGGGACGCAGTCATCATCACCGGCTCCGATCCGCACGGCAGCGAGTATCCCGCACCACGCTGGCAGCAGGTGGAGTGGATTTCTGGATTTACCGGCGAGGCCGGTGACATTGTGATAACGGCTTCTCACGCAGGTCTGTGGACCGACACGAGATATTTCATACAGGCAGAGAAGCAACTCGCCGGCACGGGGATAGTCCTGCACAAGACGAGAGTGCCCGACCAGGTCCTCATTCCGGAATGGCTTGCCGGTGAAGCATTCCCCGTATCCAACAATGTAATAATAGCCGTAGACGGTCTATGCCAGAGCGTCAGTGCTGTCGAGGACATCATGGCCGCATTCTCCGGCAGGGAATGCAGGATTGCCAGCGTCCCAGACATGCTGGACGGGATATGGACAGACAGACCGGCAGTACCGCAGACTCCGATAACGGAATTGGATGACGGGCAGGCAGGGGAGAGCAGTGAGAGCAAGATTGAATGGCTCAGGGAGTTCCTGCGCGCCTCCGGCTGCGACACGATGCTCGTCACCGCATTGGACGAGATAGCCTGGCTGTTCAATGTACGCGGCTCGGACATCGAGTACAATCCGCTTGTGATTTCATACATGACAGTATCAATGGATGATGTCAGATGGTTTGTCCATGACTGCTATGACGACATTGCCATTTCGCTGTCAGAGACAGAGGGGCGGATATTCGCCGATCCGGCGACCCTCAACTGGCATTTGTACAGCATTATGGACAAAGACAGGCTGGTACTCGGCAACTCGCCCGTCCAACTGCGCAAGGCCGTCAAGAATCCCGTTGAAATAGATGGAGAGAGGCTCGCACACCTCAGAGACGGCATCGCCGTGGAAAAATTCCTCTTCTGGCTGGAGACAGAATTGCCTTACGGTGTGAGCGAATGGGACGCTGCGCAGAAACTCGCCTCTTACAGGGCTGAAATACCAGGTTATCAGGGCGACAGTTTCGAGACCATATCGGCATACGGCAAGGGCGCTGCGCTCCCCCACTATATCACTCCGCGCATGGACGCCCCGATGATAGAGGAACACGGACTATACCTGTGCGACTCCGGAGGACAATATAGTTACGGCACGACCGACATCACGCGCACCATACCTACAGGACCGTGCACCGAACTTGAGAGGGAAGACTACACCCTCGTACTCAAGGGCCATATAGACCTGGCCATGGCGATATTTCCCAAGGGCACTGCCGGCTGCCAGATAGACGCGCTCGCCAGAGAACCGCTGTGGAGCAGGATGCGCAATTTCGGGCACGGCACGGGGCACGGGGTAGGATTTTATCTCGGAGTGCACGAAGGGCCGCAGGACATAAGGCAGAATTTCAACCGCCAGCCCATCCTGCCAGGCATGGTGACATCCGACGAGCCAGGCCTCTACAGGGAAGGGATGCACGGCATAAGGCACGAAAACCTGCTGCTATGCAAGGAATTATGCACAAACGAATTCGGCACATGGCTCGGCTTTGAGCCCTTGACTCTGTGTCACTTCGACACCGAGCCTATAATACGCAGCCTGCTGAATGAGGATGAAATCAAGTGGCTCAACGAATACAACGCCAGGGTATTCCGCGAATTGTCACCCTACCTGTCCATAGAGATGACAGCGTGGCTCAAGGAGAAGACCGAAGCTATATAAGCCTCCTTATAATATCGTCAGACACGAAAAACCTGTCCTCCGGGATGCGCAATCTGCATCCCGACAAAGGACTGTCCACTCTAACGAGGGAACCCTCCGCAATCAAGGAATCCAGCAGACGGTGGTCACAGCAGGACTTGAGGTAATCTGCATCTATACCTGCCGCGGTCCGCAAGGCGAGCATGATGGTCTCGACCTTGTCGTCCACTGCAGTCAGCGTCTCGCTCTCACGCACATAAGCATCAACGCTCTCCGTATTCCATGACCTCCTGCGGCCGTCGAATGAATGAGCCCCCGGCCCCAACCCCACATACGGGACACGGGTCCAATATGCACTGTTGTGCCTGGCCTCATAGCCTGGGAGAGCCCAATTGGAAATCTCATAATGCAGATACCCGGCTTTGCGGAGCCTGTCGCAAAGCATAGCGTACTGACGCGCGCATCGGGAGTCAGACGCTTCCTTGTATTCCCCCCGGCCCACCATGCCATACAGGACACTGCCCTCTTCTACGGACAGCTGGTATGCCGATATGTGCTCCGGATGCAGGGACACAGCCTTGTCTATAGTATCTATCCACAGGGCATCTGTCAGCCGGGACATGCCGAACATCAAGTCGATGCTGATATTCTCTACTCCTGCCCTACGGAGTATCCCGAATGCCTCTACTGCTGTCTGCGCATCATGCCTGCGCCGCATCCAGCCCAGTATTCCGTCATCAAAGGACTGCACGCCCATGCTGACGCGGTTCACTCCGAGCCCGACCAGCCCTCGTGCATATTCTTCGCCTTTTTCGACAATATCGTCCGGATTGACCTCAATGGTAAACTCTCCCTCCGGCCGGGCTCCGAGTGCCCCGACCATCTCTCCGAGGCTGCCCATATCCAGGAGTGATGGCGTGCCGCCACCGATATACAGGCTATCCATTCCCGACAGACGGACAGTCGCTATTTCAGCGGCTCTCTCCTCCGCCTCCGACACCAAGGCCCGTACATAACGAGCGCGGAGTTCCGAAGAGCCGGAACCCGCGCATATTTCAGAATAAAAACTGCAATAGATGCAGAATGTCCTGCAGAAAGGGACGTGGATGTATATCACGCTATCTCAGATACAGTTCCGCCGCTCCGAGTCTTGCCTGCACCGTATAGGCCTCCACAGTATAAGTACCCTTGGTGTAAGACGGGATGTCATTGAGGTAAATGCTCATCTCCACCTCCTTGCCCTGATAGTCCACTTCGCGCGAAGCGGATGCCTGGAGCACCTCGCCCTGGAACTGGAACGATGCAGATGCGGCATTGGTGAGGAGTATGCCTCCCGGATCCTTGACCCTGATATATACTCTCACAGGGCCCTTGGGGGCAAGATCATTCTCCACAAGGCTGAGAGAGGTCAGCAGACGCACTGTACGCGAACTGCGGTCCGTGGTGTTGTCCCTGTCATTGTAAGCCTCGATACGGATACCGCGAGCCTTGATGACAGCACCGGCAGCGACCTGGCCGGAAAGGTCCTCCACCTGCTGGGTGAGCGCCTTGTTGGCCCTCTTGGACTCCGCCGCCTCGCGCCTAGCCGCCGCCGCGTCTGCGGTCAGCTTGTGATTGAGCGTATTGAGGGAGTCTATCTGCGTGATATAGTTACGCATAATGCTGCGCAGAGTACCGAGTTCCTTTTCATATTGACGCATTTTGGCGCGGTTGGTTGCCTCCGTCTTCTTGATTTTCTCTATGAGCTGGGTCACCTCCTCACGGGACGAGTCCAACTGGGTATTGATAGAATCATAGTCCGAAGACAGGGTATCGTAATCGTTTCTGAGGGACTCGAACTGAGCCGTGAGCTCTTCTTTCTCGACCTGGAGGTCATTGACGAGACGACTCTTCTGCACCCATATATAAGCAAGGACGCCGGCAAGCACCACCACGACTCCTATAAGGGTGTACATCAATGGCTTGAAGCTGTTATTCTTCTCCTTGCGCTCGCGCGCCTCGCGGTCAAGTCTCTCGAGCGGATCTTCTTTCATCATCATAAATGACTGTCGTTTTTGCGTTTATTCTGCGAAAATAGCAAAAATTGTGTAACTTCTCACCCGATATGCTTTCTCTTCCTCCATTCCCCCTCCGTGGAATGGAAAAACAATCCGTAAAATATGTACCTTTGCGGGCGATGCGACGAATGTATGCAATACTGCTGACGATAGCGGGGCTGTACTCCTCTATGACTGTGCACGCACAGAATGACGGGGCACTCTTAGGAAACAGCAAACTCGGCACTCCGATGGAATTCATCATTGATGACAAAGGAGACACTGTATTCATAGACAGTGTCGAGCCTGCATTCGTATTTCCCAAAGACACCCGGCTGCCCAAGAACTGGCGCAAATACTATCGTCTCGTGTATAATTTCGCCAAAGTCTACCCCTATGTGCCCATAATCTCACAGGTGATTTCGGATACAGACAGCACCATAGCGGCTCAGAAGATGAACAAACGGCAGAGGGCGGACTACATATCCTCGATACAAAAGGATGTCCTTAAGGATTTCGCCCCGGCAGTCAGACACATGACCACCTCGCAGGGGAAACTGCTGATCCGCCTGGTGGACAGGGAAATAGGCAAGACATCCTACGACATAGTCAAAGACTACAAGAATGGATTCACTGCCGGATTCTGGCAAGGAGTGGCAAGGCTGTTCGGCCAGAACCTCAAGAGCCATTACGAGCCCGACGGCGCGGATAGGCAGACGGAGGAACTGGTGCAGGCGTGGGAAAAGGGTGAATTCGAGAAAATCTATTTCGACATCTATTTCGACGAACTCCCCAAGACATACATCCCGTCGAAATACAGATAAGGGAGATTACCAGTATCCAGCCAATCATCCATTATCATCAGCCTGCCACCGTTGGGCAGAGGCATATCTACCGGGCAATGATAATGTCCGAATATGAAATAATCCACATGACGCTGCCCTGATACGGCATTGGCATATCTGTACAGAGGCTCTTCCTCTCCGCGGAAATGATAGCGCACCGTGCGCCGCTTGCGTTTGGTCTCCGACCATGTGCGGGCCAGCCAGAAAGCCAGTGTCGGATGCAGCATCGCAAAGAGACGCTGCGCAGGACGCCATGAAAACAACGCACGCATACATTTGTATGCACGCGGAGCGTCTCCAAGCCCGTCCCCATGTCCGAGACAGAATGTCTTGCCGCAAATATCCGTAAAATAAGGCTGTTCCAGCACCTCAACGCCCAGTTCTTCAAGGTATCCGAAAGTCCACATGTCATGATTGCCTCTAAAGAAACAGACCCTCACACCTGCGGAGGTCAGTCTTATCAGTTCGGCAAACACGAGCGAATAACCCTTGGGCACCACATCCTTGTATTCAAACCAGAAATCCCATATATCTCCAAGCAGATAGACCGCTGCTGTCGTATCTCCCGGAACAGAGCGCAGGAAATCGACAAAGCGGCGTTCCCTCTCTGCCGGGTCATTGAAATCCAGCCCAAGATGGACGTCTGATACAAAATATGTCCCCGTACGCTTAGCCATGCGTCATCAGACAAGGGCGTAAACGAGCACGCAGGCACCGGCGATGGCACAATACAGCGCAAACCAGCGCAATTTGGCCTTGCGGACCAGTGCAATCATCACTTTGCAGGCAAAAAGTCCGGACAGGAATGCCGACAGGAAACCGAGCAGCAAGGGCAACACGCCCACGGTAGAAGCTGCAAAGTCACCTCCCACCATGCTGAGGAAAGACTCCCCGAGTATAGGCACGAGCACCATCAGGAATGAAAACTGCGCCATCACATCCCTGCGGACGCCGCAGATAAGACCGGTGGCAATGGTAGTACCGGAACGGGAAAGTCCCGGGAGTACCGCAAACGCCTGGCCAAGTCCGACAATGAACGCCTGCCCGTAGGAGATTCCGTTCCTCGCCGGCTCGCCCTTGCGGGCAAATGATTTCTCTGCAAAGTCCGACAGCCCAAGGAGGACAGATGTCAGCAGGAGACAGCCTCCCACGACTGCAATGGAGGAGAACAGTTCTTCGATATAGTCTTTGAAAAAGAGTCCGACTATCAATATCGGTATCATGGATACGGCTATCTTGAGCAGATAGTCCGTCTCGTCATTGTTCTTGAAGCGGAAGAAGCCCTTGACCATGCCGACTATAGGCTTCCAGAATACCACTAGAGTGGCGAGCACCGTGGCGGCATGCACGATGACTTCAAACGAGAGATCGCCTCCAGCCTGGATACCGAGTATCTCGCGCCCTATGGTCAGATGGCCGCTGCTGCTCACAGGGAGGAATTCGGTCAGCCCCTGTACGAGACCGAGGATTATCGCCTGCCACCAGCTCATTTCACAGCCTCCCCGTCTTTACCGCGTCCAGGACTCATAATGCCGGCGATGACCACGATGACACCCGCGATAATCACTATGGGAGCCGCGACCGTGCGCTGGAAATCAAACATCGCATAGTTGAACACCTGCGGATCGTCGCTGCCTCCGCCAATCATCAGAATATAGCCGGCGAGCATGACTATCAGGCCGGCAAGCATCAGCCGCAGTCCGCGGGCTGTAATTGCCATGTTGTTGTTTTTCTTTTCCATATCCAATCAAGCATACAACTCGCTCTTGGAGAGAGAGACGAGTTTACCTACAATAAAATACGTACTTATCGAGCATATCGCTACGCCACAGACCACGACTATGCCCATCACCATCAGGAGGGTATCCAGATGAAATATTTTGAACATCTGAGCAAACTGATCCTTAAGGACGAACAGCCCGACTATCAGCACGGCTATCGCCATCAATGACGCCAAAAGCCCCTGCACTACCGCCTGCCACAGGAACGGTGCACGGATAAACGACTTTGTCGCTCCGACCAGACGCATGGTGTGCACGGAAAAACGCTTGGAGAACACATTGAGTCTGACCGTATTGCTTATGAGCACCACCGATATGAACAGCAGCAATCCAACAAACACGCTTATAGCCAAGGCTATCTTGCCGAGATTCTCATTGAGAGCATCGATAATCGACTGCTGGTAGACCACTTCATCTACAAGCGGTGATGCGGAGATACGCGCCTTGACGACTTCGAGACTGTCCGAGGAGACATAGTCCGATCCCAATGTTATGTCTATGGAAGCCGGCACAGGCGAAGTCTCGAACACGGAGAGGAAGTCCTCACCGAGCATTTCTTTCATTTCCTGTTCGCCTTGTGCCTTGGAGACGAATGCAGTCTTGCGGATGAACGGTAGCGAATCCAGAGTCTGCATGAATTCCTGTGCCTGACCGTCACTCACTTCCTTGTCCATAATGACGGAGACTTTCATATTCTCCTTGAAGTAGTCCGACACATTGCCTGCATTGACAAGCAACATGCATGCGACACCGACCAGCAGCAGCACAAGGCTGATACTGATGAGCGTAGATATATAAGACCCGGCAAGCCGGCGGCGCATCACTTTTTTTTCGATGGATGACATCACAATCTCCCAATTTCGTCTCAAAGATAGCGAAATATCAATATTCCCGAAAAAAATTATTATCTTTGTTGTTATCTGGCTATAATTTTGGTCCAGATAGGGACAAAGTATGACTAAAAGAGTTCTTTTCGTAAACTCGGAGATGCTCCCCTTCGTTCCGGAGAGCCGTCTTTCCAAAATAGGACGCAACCTCCCCCAGGGCATTCAGGAGCACAAGAAAGAAATCCGTTCATTCATGCCTCGATATGGCTGTATCAACGAACGGAAAAATCAGCTGCATGAGGTCATACGCCTCTCCGGCATGAACATCATCATCAGCGAGGTAGACCGGCCGCTTGTCATCAAGGTGGCATCCATCCAGTCTGCACGCATGCAGGTGTATTTCATTGACAACGAGGATTATTTCAAACGCCGCGAGATTGACAGGGACAGCGAGGGCATCTTCTTCGAAGACAACGACGAGAGGGCGCTGTTCTTTGCCAAGGGCATAATGGAGACCGTTAAGAAACTGCGCTGGGCACCGGATATCATCCACTGCCAGGGCTGGATTTCACAACTGGTCCCCCTTTACCTCAAGAAAATCTACAAGGACGATCCTATATTCGCCGGGAGCAAGGTAGTGCTGTCATTGTACAACGATGCCGCCGGAGAGCAGTTCTCCCCCGATTTCCAGAGCAAGGTGGCGCTCGGTGCCATATCTCCGGAAGATGTGGACGCCCTTGCGGATCCCAATGGCATAAATCTTGCGAAAACAGCCGTCCGGTATTCGGATGCCGTCATTCTCGGAGACGCCGACATCGACAAGGACCTTGTCGACTACTGCAATAGTCTCAATCTGCCAGTGCTGCCCTACAGCGCAGAGGCTATGGAGAACGGAACGTATATCGATGACTACAACGATTTTTACGACAAGTTATAGACAATGGACATAAGGCGCAGACTCCTATCCGTCACAATGTATGCGGCAGCCGCGGTTTTCGGCTGCTGCTCGTGTATCAGTACCGATCCGGGACTCGGTTCCGACCTGCTTCCGCTCGACCAGCAATACGACACCTATGTCGTGAACATTCCCATTGAGGAAATGGAAATGCGTATGGCGGACAGCCTCAGCGGATATTCGCAAAACCGCATCACGATAGGCTCAATCCGTGACGAGGAGCATGGTCTGACCCGCAGAGGTGCGGCCATCTCCATAGTCCCGTGCTACGACAGCCTCGACTTCGGCACCAATCCAAGGTTTGAGAGTTTCAGGATGACAATCAAGAGAGACACCATGTCCGTTGCTAACGAGAGCGACAGGAACATGCTCCAGCTCATCAATGTCTACGAACTGCAGGAGAGCACCAAGGATATCTATGACATCAATGCCCTCGAGAAAGGCAATATCAAGCACGGTTCCAGGCGCATCACCAAGGGAGTACCCATGTTCAATGGTACGGACGACACTCTCGGCATCGATTTCAACGCCGAATATGGTACCGCATTCATGAACAAACTGATTGCACTGGGTCTGGACGGCAGCAAAAAGACCATTGACGATTATCTCAACAAGTTGCCGGGCATTTACATGGAGACAAGCGACCCCGTAGGCAACGGAGGCCGTATCAACATGTTCGAACTCCAGCTCGGATTCAACAGTTCGTACTACTACCTCACTGACAATTATGCGGAACTGAAGTTTTCATCCACCTACGGCACAGAGGAAAAAGACACCTCATTCCTGTTCTATTTCTGCCCCGACTCGCTGTACAAGGTAGACTCACTGCTGTATTATGGTACAGCCGGAAACTTCCCCCAATACTGCCTCAATGTCTCCAGCCAGGAGACAAGGGATCTTGCAGGACCGGCTTCCGACATGATGTATATAGAGGGTGCAGGCGGTCTAAAACCCGTTATCACCGCCAATGAAATACGCAGCAAACTCCTGGAGGAGATATCCAGGAACGGTGGAGACACCAAGTCCACGGTGCTCAACAAAGTATCACTCATACTCCCGTTTGAGTTCCCGGAGGATTATCTCGACATGAACAAGTATCCCCAGATACTCTCCCCTACCTGCCGTGTAAAGTCGTCAGATTCGGACGATTACGCTTTTGCCAACATCACGGACTACAGCAACAGCAAGGAAAACCAGGGAGATGTGGACAGGTCCAATCTCGTCTACAAGCCGGACATTACCTATCACGCACAGATGCTGCTGGAACAGGATCCCGAGGATAAGAACTTCTCCAATTACGACATCTGGTTCCTCATCATGTATAGGGAAATAGACAACAGTGCGAGTTCTTCCGCATACGAGAGCGACCAGTCCGACTACTACAACAATCTGATGTACGCCAGTTACTACAATAATATGATGTACGGAGGGTACGGATACGGCAGTTACGGATATGGAGGGTACGGGTACAACAACTACTCCAATTACTACGCCTACGCACTGATGCAGCAGATGTACGGTTCGTCTTCCTCGTCATCCGTGACCTACAAGAAAGCTCTTGACAAGGACAGGTACTATCGTGGCGCTCTCTATGGTCCCGAGGCCACGGACGAGGCCAAGCGCCCTTACATGCAGGTTACATATTCGATTCCCAAGGTTTCCAGATAGATCGGATCAAGTATAATATTAAAAGGGGTGGCTCAAACGAGTCACCCCTTTTTGATTTTCAAATAATAGCAGTTATTATTTATCTCCGAGTTTCTGTGAAATCTTCTCGATTGCATCACCGACAGTAGCGATGTTGCTTGTCTCGTCATCAGGAATCTTGATTCCGAACACACGCTCGAACTCCATCAGGAGCTCTACTGTATCGAGGGAATCAGCCCCGAGGTCATTGGTAAAGTTGGCGGTTTCAGTAACTTCGGATTCCTCAACGCCGAGTTTGTCGACGATGATTTCCTTTACTTTCTTTACAATCTCATTGTAATCCATAATGATAGAATATAATTTGTTAAATTATTCCGGTCCGTTTGCAAAATGCGTCTGCAAAGTAACTAAATAATTCCTACATTTACAAATCACGCGGTCCAGGCACGGCTATAGTGATACTGGACAGCACTTTACTCCTTGCAAAGTTTGCTCCATATACGGATTCCGTTGATACCGTTTATAAAGTAGAAGACATACTTGCTCAGATACACCACAGAGGCGGCTTCCTCCGGCTGGGTCACAAGCGTGATTGTCCAGAATATGACCGAGGATATATTCACCAGAGTCCAGAGATACCACTGCTCCATGTAAGCCATGGACATAAGCACGAGGGCGACGATATTGGAGGTCGTCATGAGGGCATCGAGAGCAACCTTGGGCAGGTTCACATCCACCCCGGCAGCCGAGCGTCCTGCCGCATAATACGACAGGGCAAATGACAGGGCAAACACTCCTACGAAGAGCAGCCCGGACAGCAGCCATCCCTTGCGGCTGAGGTGTTGCGCCTTGACCTGCACCTTGCCGGTCGCGCCTCTCTTGCGCCACTTGTAGAATCCTATGAACTCCATCGGTATGAAATATCCCACATGGAGAAGCAGAGTGGATATAGGCAGAGGCGTCTGCTGGGACAGGTTGAACGAGTATATAAGCACATCTATCAGCCCGAACAGGAAGGTCCAGATAATGCCGTTGGCGGAGAGCACCGTACTGAGCACTCCCATTATGGCACCGAATGCAGACAGGAGCAGCATGAAGCGGCTTACTTCCGGATCGGAGAACTTGAGCGCGCTCGAGGCTATTACCGCTACCAGCATGCCTATCAGAATGAACGCGTTGAATATCTTGTTGAATCTGTCTTCGTTAGTCTTTTTCATGTTGTTTTTCTAGTGTTTTCAATGAATCGTGTATCTTGCGCGCCAACGACGCCCCTACTATGTTAGCCAGATCTTCTGTCGTGGCCGCTGCTATGCGCGCGACACTGCCGTAATGCATGAGCAGCCTCTGTTCGGTCTGAGGCCCCACTCCCTTTATCTCACGAAGCGCGGAGAGCACCTGCGCCTTGCTCCGCAGGCTCCGGTGGAATGTGATACCGAAGCGGTGCGCCTCGTCGCGTATACGCTGGAGCACCTTGAGAGCCTGGCTGTTACGGTCTATAAAGAGCGGATAAGGATCTCCCACCCTTATAACCTCTTCCAGTCTCTTTGCAAGTCCTATCACAGTAAGTCTGTCCGTAAGTCCGAGTTCGGCGAGTGCCTGATAGGCAAAATCCAACTGCCCCTTGCCGCCGTCTATGACGACCAGTTGCGGCAAATCCTCCGGCGCCTCCTGCAGCATGCGCGAATAACGCCTGTTCACGACTTCCTTCATGGAAGCATAGTCATTGGCCCCTATGACGGTCTTGATCTTGAACTTGCGGTAGTCCTTTTTGCTCGGTTCGGCATCACGGAACACCACACAGGACGCCACAGGGTTGGTACCCTGGATGTTGGAGTTGTCAAAGCACTCCATGTGACGCGGCAATTCCTTCATACCCAAAGCCTTCTGCAGTTCCAGCATCACGGACATACGGAATTCTTCCGGATTGCTGTGCTCACGCTGTTTGAGCATATTGAAACGATACTCATGGGCATTCCTGGCACTGAGTTCCAGCAACGCGAGTTTGTCTCCACGCGCCGGGATCCTGAATTCATGTCCCGCTATTTCCACATCCGGCAAGAACGGCACGATTATCTCGCGCGCCAGCTCTCCGAACTTGGACTCTATCTCTGCTATGAATGTACTCAAGATAGTCTCCCTGGACTCCTCTATGCCCAGTTTAAACCCTAAATTGAGCGATTGTATGACGGCACCTCCCCTGATACGAAGGAAGTTGCCGAAAGCCTCCGCAGGTGCGGTAATGAGCGAGAACACATCCACATCACCTCCGCTTGCCGCCGTGATGATGGATTTGGCATAATGCTTCTCGAGGGACTCGACCTTGGACTTGTAATACTGCGCCGACTCGAAATCAAGACGCTCCGACGCTGCAAACATGGCATCCTTGTACTTGCGTATAATCTCGCCCACTCCTCCCTTGAGCAAGGCCATGATGTCATCAACCATTCCGCAGTATTCCTCCCGGGAAATGGCTCCGATGCAGCAACCGCGGCACCTGCCTATATGGAAGTCAAGGCAGGGACGCAACTTGCGCCTGAGAATCGTATCCGAGTCTATCTTGTAATTGCACGAGCGCAGAGGGTAATTGCTCTCGAAGAACTCAATCAGATCCCTTGCATAGGTGACAGAACTGTACGGCCCGAAATAACGGGAGCCGTTTTTGAGGACCCTGCGCGTAAGGAATACCTTTGGGAACGGGTCGTTTGTCACGCATATCCAGGGATAAGTCTTGGAGTCCTTTAGCAGGATATTGTAGCGGGGCTTGTACTGCTTGATCAGATTGTTTTCGAGCAGCAGCGCATCAGCCTCGCTGTCCACCACGGTGTACTGCGCATCGGCAATATGGGATACCAGCAGACGAGTCTTGGTATTAAGACGCTCCGGCGGCACAAAATATTGAGCCACACGCTTGTGCAGGTCTTTTGCCTTACCTACATATATGACTGTCCCCCCGGAGTCATAATATCTGTATACTCCGGGGGAATGTGGAAACAATGCTATTTTTTCCCTTACAGTCAATTACTTCTTTGCAGAAACATGTTCGGCGACAGCTTTCTCTATCTCAGCCTCCCTTAACCCTCTCTTGAGAATCGTGCCGTCAGGTGAGAAAAGTATGATCTCGGGAATACCGTCAATGCCATAAGCATCTGTAGGGATACGCTGCGCGTTGATAATCCTGTTCCATACTATTCCCAGCTCCTCGGCAGCCTTGACAGACGCCTCGGGCTTGTCCCACACGGCGACACTGAGCACATCAAAGTCATCTCCGGCATAATGGGCATAGACATCAGCGATATTGGGAATCTCTGCCTTGCAGGGACCGCACCAGGACGCCCAGAAGTCCACCAGGACATATTTGCCCTTGCCCACATAGTCAGACAGAGAGACTGTAGACGCAGAGGGATTTTCCGGATCCTGCACAATGGTGAAATCCGTAAACTTCTTGCCCTCGGCCGTATTCTTCTTGGCGGCCAGGCCTGCGGCAATTTTACCCACGATCGAATCGTTACGCACCTCCTTGCCAAGAGAATTCAACACGGACTCCAACTCGTCAGAATCGAGGTTGTAATGTATCTTGGAAAGTGCAGATACAGCGACTGTATTGTTTTTGTTATCCTTGATGGCATCGAGGCAGAGCTGCTTGTAGACATTCATAATGGAATCGGCAAAGGCATTCGCCTTGTCGTTCTTCTGTTCGTCCGAAAGAACTTCGTCCACTGAAATGGACCTCATGGTAGTGCGATACTCGGACATCAGTGAGTCTATCCGGGCGTCAAACGCCTCCTGGACAGCAGCGACATCAGTCACCTTGCTCCTGCATGCCACGACGGACAAAGCCATCGCCGCAACGAGAATGATATTTCTGTTCATATCAAATGATTGTATTGTTTCTATCGAAAATAAAAGTGGGGTCACGTTCCGTTCAAGGAAACGTCACCCCACGAATAAACTATATAGTAAGTCTCCGTTAAAGGAGAAAACTATTTCTGGCTGTCCCTGTCACGACGGGGGCGACGGTCACCCCTGCGTCCACGGTCGCCTCTGCGGTCACGAGGGGCTCCCTGCGACTGCGCATTCGCTGCGGCAAATGCTGCAGGAGTAAGATCCTGCTTGCCGTAACGCTCGCCGTTGCAGATCCACACCTTGACACCCAGAGCACCGACCTTGGTGCTGGCGATTGCCAGAGCGTAGTCAATGTCCGCACGGAATGTGTGGAGAGGAGTACGTCCCTCTTTGAACATCTCGCTGCGAGCCATTTCCGCGCCACCTACACGTCCGCTGATCTGAATCTTGATACCCTCGGCGCCAACCCTCATGGTGTTGGCAACTGCCATTTTGATGGCACGCCTGTAGGATACACGACCCTCAATCTGACGGGCGATGCTGTCCGCCACGATGTGGGCATCAACCTCAGGCCTCTTGACCTCATAGATGTTGATCTGGACTTCCTTCTTGGTGACTTTCTTAAGCTCCTCCTTGAGTTTGTCGACCTCTGAGCCTCCCTTGCCGATGATGACACCGGGACGGGCTGCATAGATGGTCACAGTGATGAGCTTGAGCGTACGCTCGATTATTATCCTGCTGAGGCTTGCTTTTGCAAGGCGGTTGCCGAGATACTTACGGATCTTGTAATCCTCGGCGATCTTCTCAGCATAGTTGCCACCGCACCAGTTAGAGTCCCAACCGCGGGTGATACCGATTCTGTTGCTGATAGGGTTTGTTTTCTGTCCCATAATTACTCTCCTGCTGCGGTAGGTTTGACATCAAGTACGACGGTGACATGATTGGAACGCTTGCGGATGCGTCCGGCACGTCCCTGAGGACACGGGCGGATACGCTTGAGGGTGCGGCCCTCGTCTACCATGATGGTCTTGACGATGACGTTACCATTGTCCAACTCTTTGCTCTGGTCGGGATTCTTAGCCTCCCAGTTCGCGATAGCGCTGCGGAGGAGTGTTTCAAGTGCTTTCGAAGCATCCCTCTTGGAAT
>CAZTUQ010000032.1:0-21606 GCA_964616865.1 uncultured Muribaculaceae bacterium | reverse complement strand
AAGGTCATTCGCAGGCAAGGATTTCGTCAATTTCGCATTTTATACCTAAATTTGCAGATTCGAATCACTCACAGAATATGAACAGTTTGAAATATATATTATTGAGCCTGTCGGTGGCATTATCGGCAGTGCTCGGGCTGCACGCCCAGCCCGTAGAGCCCTTACAGTGGAAAATAAGTGCTGACAGCACAGGCGACAATGTCTACACGGTCACAGCCACCGGCACATTCGAGTCCGACAGGTGGCATATATACGACCTCACGCCTTACAAAGACGGCCCCAACAACACCGTCTTCTCTATTACAGGCGAGGGCGTCGAGCCTCTCGGGGCGGCAAGAATCACCTCCCCTGTCCACAAGGAGTTCAGCCAGGACTTCGGCATGGAGATAGGTACCTGCCATGGTCCGGTGACCATCGAGCAGGATGTACGCATCTCCGGGCACGCCAAAGCACAGGTCACAATCGAATGGCAGTGCTGCGAGGGAGGCAGCATGTGCATCGCTCCTGCCGAATACAGCGAGACCATCGAATTGGGCCCCTCCGGCAACAATGCCGCATCCGCCGCATCCACTGGAGACGACGGAGGCCATAAATCCCTCTGGGCATTGATATTGGAGGCCATGGCGTGGGGATTCGTAGCGTTGCTGACCCCCTGCGTATTCCCGATGATTCCACTCACGGTGAGTTTCTTCATCAAACAGAACGGTGCACGCGGCAAGTTCCTCGCCATGTTCTTCGGACTGTGCATCGTGGTATTGTACACTGTCCCGATAGCTATACTTATAGTCATCAGTCTGCTCACAGGAGGCGAGGCCGTCACCGCAGACATATTCAACTGGCTGGCGACGCACTGGCTGCCCAACATCCTGTTCTTCGTGATATTCATGGTATTCGCCGCGTCATTCTTCGGAGCGTTCGAAATACGCATGCCGAGCAAACTGGTCAACAGTTCCGATGCCAAATCAGACAAAGGCGGTATCATCGGCGTATTCTTCGTAGCACTGACCCTCGTGCTGGTATCGTTCTCCTGCACAGGCCCCATTGTCGGATCAGTGCTCATCAAATCCACACAGGGACAGTTCTGGGAGCCGATTGTCACTATGCTGGCATTCTCGCTCGCATTCGCATTGCCGTTTACCATATTCGCATTCGCCCCTACCCTGCTCAAGAAGCTGCCCAAGAGCGGAGGCTGGCTGAGCAGCGTCAAGGTCGTGCTCGGATTCATAGAGATTGCCCTCGGACTGAAATTCCTCAGCGTGGCTGACCAGACATATCACTGGGGCCTGCTCCCCCGCGAACTGTACCTGGCAATATGGATTGTCGTATTCACCCTGCTTGGATTCTACCTGCTCGGCAAGATACGCTTCGCCGCCGACTCCCCCGTGGAGCACATCGGAGTGCTGAGACTCTTCCTCGCCATTGTCTCGTTCACATTCGTAGTATGGATGATTCCGGGCATGTGGGGTGCTCCTCTCAAGGCTCTCAGCGGCTATCTGCCGCCTATCACCACACAGGAGTTCAACCTCTCCAGCCAGAATGCCGTCACATATACTCCCGTATCAGAGCCCTCCGGACTGCCGGAAAGCGGACGCAAATACTCCGATGTACTCGAACTCCCCTACGGCATCCCTGCTTTCTTTGACTACGACGAGGCGCTCGCCTACGCCCGCAAGACAGACAAACCCCTTTTCGTGGATTTCACCGGACACGGCTGCGTCAATTGCAGGGAAATGGAGTCCCGTGTATGGTCCGACCCTCGCGTGCTCCGCATGCTGCGCGAAGACTATGTGGTGTGCGCGCTCTACGCCGATGACAAGAAACAGGTGCCCGAAGAGGACTGGGTGACCACAAGCAGCGGCAAGACGCTCAAGACGATAGGCAAGATCAACTCGCACTTCGCCCTGACCCGTTTCAATGTGAATGCACAGCCCTACTACGCCATTCTCGACCCCGACACGGAAGCGCACAAAGTCCCCTCTCGCGGCTACAACCTCGATGTAGAGGCGTATGTGCATTTCCTCTCCGAGGGGCTCAAATAACGGTGCCCTCATAGGCACACTATTTGAATCGGCCATACAAAGTTCATAACCAAAACGATTATAACCATGAACAAAGGAAATTTCTATGCCGGCATCTGCGTGATGATCGGCCTCATCGTAGGGGGCATGATGATCCCCCGCGCTGTCAGTGTAAACCGTTCGTTTGAGCGCACAGTCAATGTCAAGGGTCTCTGCGAGCGCGAAGTCAAGGCCGACAAGGCCATCTGGCCTCTCGTGCTGAAGATCGGTGGCAACGACATGAACTCCATCTACACAAAGGTCAACGCCCAGAACGAGACCATCAAGAAATTCCTGCTCGACGGAGGCATCAAGGCAAGTGAGATCACAGAGTCTCTCTCCGTCTCGGACAAATATACCATGGACTACAACAACGACCGCGCCCAGAGATACATCGTCAAGAGCGTCATCACCGTCTGCACGGACAATGTCGATGCGGTTGTAGCCCTGATGGCCCGTCAGAACGAGCTCCTGCTCAACGGCATCGCTCTTGCCCAGGAAGACTGGGACAACGCGACGGAGTTCAGTTTCGAGGCTCTCAACAAGATCAAGCCTGAGATGATAGAGGAAGCCACACGCAACGCCCGTGAGGTCGCAGGCAAATTCGCCAAGGACTCCGACAGCAAAATCGGCAAGATCAAGAACGCTACCCAGGGTACATTCTCTATCACCGACAGGGACAGCTACACTCCTTATATAAAGAATGTACGCGTAGTCACAAATGTCACCTATTATCTCAAGAAATAAATGGCACTGACAATCCTTGCCGTCATCCTGGCGGTCATCGGTGTCTTAGGAAGCGTCCTGCCTGCGCTTGCGGGTCCTCCGCTCAGCTGGGTGGGGCTTCTTCTTTTCTACTTCGCACCAATATCCGACCCTATCTCCGTCACGACGCTCATCGTGTGTCTTGCAGCTACTGTCATCGTTTCTGTGATGGGATATGTGCTGCCGGCATCCATGACCCGCAAGTTGGGCGGACACAAGGCCGCTTCCGTCGGCGCGGTAGTGGGACTGTTCGCCGGTATGTTCCTCACGCCAATAGGGATGATAGGAGGCAGCATTCTCGGGGCATTCCTCGCTGAATTCTTTATCGAGAAAGGCGGAGTATGGGCGTCGTTCAAGGCTTCGATAGGAGCATTCCTCGCATTCATACTCACAACTGTCGCCAATCTCATCGTATCGGGCGCGATACTCTGGATAATGATTGCGCACATCATCTGAGATTCTGGATTGCAATCCAATATTCCGGCACGATTCAGAGGCTTAAAGCCGCCTCGGAGTCGTGCCGGTGTGTTTCCGGACGAACTGGACAAACGCCGATGGGCTCGAAAAGTTTAGTTGATCGGAAATCTGCTGCACCGTCATGTCCGTGGTACGCAACAGCATCTTGGCGTCTATGAGTATAGCCTCATGTATCCAGTCCAGTATAGGACGCCCTGTGACCCGCTTTATGGCTGTAGAGAGATATTTCGGGGTCAGATGCAGTTCGTCCGCATAGAAGCGGACAGTGCGATGCTGTCTGTAATGCACCGCAAGCAGCCTGAAGAATCTGTCTGAGAGGCTGTCAGCCCGTATGTTCTGCCCCCCTGCAGGCTCGAAGAGTTTTTCGTATTCTGCTGTAATCTCCAGTATCAGGGCATAGAATATCGAGTGCATGATCTCGCTCTGATAGCGGCCCGGCTCATGGGATTCCTTGTACAAAAACCTATAATAACTCAAGAGGTCATCGAATTTGTCCTCTGTAAGTTGCAGCACCGATATATATCGGGAATAAGCGAATATGTCCGTATCTATCGGAGATGGCATATTGAGTATGTAATCCACCGACACAGCGATTACATTGCACTCCTGCAACAACTCGGGTGCCACATGGTTTATGACATGATTCTCGGGGAGTATGACGACATTGTTTCGTGAGAGTTTGTACTCCTTGCCGTCCACTACGACACTGCCACCTCCTGCCTTGCACAATATTATGACTGTCCTGTTGCGGAACAGGACTCCGTCCGCAAACCCTGCCGGCAGAGAGGGCATGTCCATTGCAATCAACAGATCCCCGTTGATACTTTCCTTGATCCCTGCAGCAATGTCTAATTCGGTCGTCTTGGTGGCCAAACTCTCCATAAAGCGAATTTTGATAAATTAATACACCCGTAAATGTAATATATTTCTCGTACTCTCTCGATATTTTTGCAGCCTAAAAAAAAAGATAGAACAGGCATGAAAGAACAGAACCACTGCACTACCGACATCAACAAAGGCCTCACTGACAGCGAGGTGCGCGAGCGCCTGCTGCGCGACGGTTATAACGAATTCGCCAAGAAGCCGAAAACCAAGGCCTGGCAGAAATTCTTCGCCCAGTTCAAGAGTTTCATGATTATAGTCCTCCTCGTCGCGGCTGTAGTCTCCGGAATCACAGGCTATCTGAACGGCGAGGGCATCACAGACGCCATAATCATTCTATCCATATTGATTGTCAATGCGATAATCGGAGTACTGCAGGAGTCCAAGGCCGAGAATGCACTCGAAGCCCTGGAGAAACTCTCGGCCCCCCATTGCAAGGTCATACGCAACGGCGAGAGACAGGTCATAGAGTCCCGAGAACTGGTGGTTGGAGACATTGTGGAGATAGAAACGGGTGACAGCGTCCCTGCCGACCTGCGCCTTGTGGAATGCGTCAATCTCAAGATACAGGAGGCCGCGCTCACCGGTGAGTCCCTGCCTGTGGAGAAAAGTACCGTCCCTGTGCCGGAGGACGCTCCGCTCGGAGACCGCACTGACATGGCATTCAGTTCATGCAGTGTGACTTACGGGCGAGGCAAGGGCGTTGTGGCGGCCACAGGCATCCATACAGAGGTCGGCAAGATTGCATCCATGATACAGTCCGTCCCCGACATGCGTACTCCCATGCAGGTCAGGCTCGACAAACTCGGACAGATACTCGCCCTCATCAGCCTCATCGTATGCGCCGTAATATTCGTAATCGGTCTGTGCTACGGACGCGGTCTGATGGATATGTTCATGACGGCTGTCAGTCTCGCGGTCGCCGCAATACCAGAGGGCCTGCCCGCCGTATCAACTGTGGTGCTCGCATTGGGCGTGCAGAGACTCGCCAGACAGAATGCGATTGTGCGCAACTTGCCGTCTGTGGAGACTCTGGGCAGCACTACCGTCATCTGCTCCGACAAGACCGGCACCCTGACACAGAACAAGATGACTGTAGTCGAGGCTTATCCCTGCATCTCCCGGAGGCTGCTCACCATAGGCGCATTATGCAACGACAGCACCCGCGACGCAGAGGGCAAGCTCCTCGGAGACCCCACCGAGACAGCCCTTGTGGACTTTGCAGAGAAGAGCAGTCCCGGGGCCGAATCTTTCCCCAGGATTGCGGAGATTCCGTTCGACTCGGAGCGCAAGTTGATGACCACCATGCACCGCAAGGATGCAGACACGATACTCATCGCTGTCAAGGGCGGATTCGACGAACTGCTGTCCCGCTGCGACCGCATAATGGAAGCGGACGGCACTGTGCACAGCCTGACAGACGCTGACCGACATACCCTCGCTGAAGCGAATGATGCCATGGCGCGCAAGGCCCTGCGTGTACTATGCATGGCATACAAGGAGACGGCCGCAGGAGGTGACATTGACGACGGGAGACTTGCAGAAATGACGGCCACTGCCGAAGAGAGCCTCATATTCGTTGGCATGACCGGCATGATAGACCCTCCGCGCGAGGAAGCCAAGATTGCAGTCCGGCAGTGCATCGCCGCAGGTATCAAGCCCGTCATGATCACCGGAGACCACAAGGTCACGGCAGCCGCCATAGCCGGAGAACTCGGTATCATGGGAGCATCCGATATGGTATTGACAGGTAACGATGTAGAGCACATGAGCGACAGCGAATTGCAGAAGATTGCCGGACGAGTGTCTGTATTCGCCCGTGTCGCACCGGAGCATAAGGTGCGCATCGTGGAGGCATTCCGCCAGCGCGGCAACATTGTCGCCATGACCGGAGACGGAGTAAATGACGCTCCTGCCCTGAAACTCGCAGACATAGGCGTAGCGATGGGCATTACAGGTACTGATGTGTCCAAGGAGGCCGCAGATGTGGTACTCGCCGATGACAATTTCGCGACTATAGTCCACGCCGTGCGCGAGGGACGCCGCATCTACGACAATCTGACGAAGTCCATACAGTTCATGATTTCCACCAATCTCGGTGAAATAGTCCTGCTGCTGATAGCCGTCATCGCCAACTTCGAGATGCCGCTGCTGCCCATACAGCTGCTCTTTATCAATCTTGTCGGCGACAGTCTCCCCTCCCTTGCACTGAGTGTGGACCATGCGGCCAAGGACATTATGGACCGCCGGCCCATTGACCCGAAGCAGGGGATATTCACCCGTCCATTCACGGTCAAGGTGGTCATACAGGCTCTCATAATAGGTCTGGTGACTATTGCTGCCTACTTTATCGGAATGCAGGCCTCCGTCGATGTGGCACGCACGATGACATTCGGAGTGATGGTATTCTCGCAGTTCACGATGATATTCTCCATCCGTTCGGGCAACGCCCTGTTTACAGAAAGGTTCTTCAGCAACAGATGGCTGTGGCTCACAATCCTGCTGGTTGTCGCCATGACGCTCACGGTGATGCTGCTGCCCGGCATGCAGGCCCTCTTCCGCCTCGCTCCGCTCAGTTCCTCACAGTGGTGGATGACTATAGGATTGTCCCTGGGCGTGCTGCTGTTGAGCGAAATCGCCAAGGGCATAGTCAATCTCTGCTCCAGGAAATAGTGCAACGCCCTCACTGCGACATGGGGCACGCTCAAGACACAGAAAAAGACCTCTCCTGCACGCCATGGCAACCGGGGAGGTCCTTTTTTAAGGCAAGATAAAGCCTATAAAGAGTATTCCGAACTGGCGTACACAGTCACAAAGCCGAGTCCGCCCTTGACATTCTGCGGATATGTACCGGCCTCAAAGAAGAAATACCCTGAAAGGTCTGAATTTTCTATCGCGAATGAGTTGATATAATTATAGGCGTCTCGCGACAGGGTATGCAGTCTGAGCACATTACGCTCAACGCGGCGGCGGATGTAATATCCGTAATCGCTGTCACTTACCCTCCCCGGTTCAAAATCTTCAACCGACACATTCAAAGTATAACTGCCGTCTCTGAAAGTCTCGTCTGTGAAGAGACAGTACGGATTATTGATAAATGTCTCGGCATCATCTCCCTCGCCTATTGTCAGATCCTTGTACAGCAGGGGGTCGTTGCTCGTATCAATCACCTTGTCACTGCGGTAATAATATATGGTATCCCCTACCTGGCTGCTTGTATTGACACCCGGCTTTACCTCCAGCACATAGTCCAGCTGCTCCCTGAAAGCCTGCAGCATATAGTAGTTGTTCTCCCCCTTGCAGTCCTCGATCTTGATACGGAACTGTGTGACCTTGTGCGTCTTGCCCCTGCTGTCCACATAAGATACCATGTTCGTGTCCAGCTGAGGGAGCATGACAGGCTCTTTGACAACCGCTTCGGACTCCGCATGCATGTCACCGCAGTCTACTTCGAGTTTGACCAGGTCACCTGGCTTGAGATCGGCACGGAACTCCACCACTCGGGAAATCAAGCCGGAAGTCTCGCCGCAGAGTTGCCCGTTGAGATACGCACGGAACACTCCCACGGAATCAAGTTCTTCCGCTTTCCTCTGGGTGCTCAAGAATATATGAGCCTGGTGAACGCTGTCACACGGGCTCAGCAGAGCATTGATGACCAGCATCTTGTCCGGACCGCCGGGCTTGATGTCTATGTATTTCTCGCAAGAGGCGGCAGCGAGGCAGCATGCGCATAGCGCAATTATAATCTTTTTCATATTCGTCAGAATCTATAAGTATATGAGAATGACGGGAGTATCGACAGGAAAGACCTTACTGACACGGCCGGGACATATTCGTACCACTTGGAGCCGTCCGGCTCGACATGCTTGATCTCGCGGTAGTCAAAGACACACCAGTCGGGATTGTGCGCATTGTACACATTGTATATGCTGATGTTCCATGTCCTCTCGCCCCGGCGCAGTTTCTTGTGTATATTGAAACTAAGGTCGAGATGATGCGACGGCGGGGTCTTCCAGTTGTTGCGTGAGGGCACATAACTGACATTGAGGTAGTCATTCTTGACATCCGGACCGATGACAACCGTCTCGCGCAGAGGCACGGTGATCCAATATCCGGACATGCCCGACCAGGACGCTCCCAAATCTATACGCCTGCCGATGCGGCGCGTGAAGTTGATATTGAGGGTGTGACGGCGGTCGTATTTGAACGGATACATCTTGCCGTTATTGATACTGCCGTCGGGGAACCATCTGTCGGACTTGGACAGGGCATAGGAAACCGACCCCGTTGTCTTGCCTGCAGTCTTGCTTGCATACAGTTCTATACCCTTGGCTCGTCCGCGCCCCTCTTCCACATTGTCCTCCCAATTGCCCGTACTGGAGAATGCCGCACGGCCGTCCATGTATTCGAGTACATTGTAGAGTTCTTTCCAATATGCTTCAAATGAGAACTCCCAGCCTTTCAGTCCGCCGTAGAACAATCCTGCCGACCAGGTGTCAGACTTGACAGGCGAAATCTCCTCTGTGATAGGCACCCACAGGTCCGTAGGCAGGCTGAGAGTACCGGTATTCAACTGATGCACATATTGGGACATACGGGCATAGCCGACCTTGGCAGAGAATCCCTTTGCAAAATCATACTTCGCCGCGAGCCTCGGCTCGGGGCTGAAATACTGTTTGCCCCTGACAGAGAAGAGACTCAGATGCACTCCAGGGACGATATTGAGCCTGTTTCCTATGGAAATGTCATCTTCGGCATATACGGAATACTCCTGCCCGACAATGCGACGGGAACTGGCATTGTTGGAAGTCTTGTCGGTCAATACCACATTGCCGGCCTGTTCCTTGACAGTCGTCTTGTTGGTCTCGGGACGGAAGATATGATTGATGGCCTCACCTCCGAACCGTATCAGATGGTTCGGCGAGGGAGTATAGTCAAAATCCAGGCGGACACCGGTGTCACCTATACCCGAAGTGTACTTGTAGTGAGACTCATAGTTCATCGGCACTCCGTTAGAGGTATATTTGTCACGCGCGCCCACACCAAAGTCCATGACATAGTTGTTGCTGTAGGCTGAGAGATTGGCAAACAGCCTGCTGGAGAACACATGGTTCCAGCGTCCGGTCACGACGCTGTTGCCCCACTGCAGACGCACACGCGACTCCGACAGCGACGTGGTGACATCACCATCAGAGTCGAACGACGCGAAATACTCCCGCTTGTCATCCATCTTGAGATAGTCCCTGCCGTGATATACCGCCAGATACACTCGGTCCCTGTCGGAGAAGCGGTGCGAAATCTTGGCATTGATATCATAGAATGCATAATTGGCCGGGCTCTTGAGGAGAGTCATTATAGGGTCGAAGAGAAATGTGTGCATACCGCGGACACCCACGGAGAATGTCGTTCCCTTGTCGCCTATCGGGCCTTCGAGGAAGAGTTTGTCACAGAGCATTCCGATGGAGAATGTACCGTGCAGTTGCTTGTCGTTGCCGTCTATAGTCCTGACATCCACGACACTGGAGACCCTGCCGCCATAACGGGCAGGATAGGCTCCCTTGTAGAGGGTGACTTTCTTGACCGCCTCCGGAGTGAATACAGAGAACAGGCCCAACATGTGGTTGACATTGTACAGCGGAGTGCCGTCCAGCATGATGAGGTTCTCGTCCGCTGCGCCTCCCCTGACATGCAGGGCTGAGAACCCTGCCATTCCGGGCTGCACGCCGGGCATGGTCTGCAGGACTTTGATGACATCGGACTCGCCGAGCATCGCAGGGGCATTCTTTATGAGACTTTGGGGGATGTCCAGAGATCCTATAAACGATGATCCGAGGCCAGCGTCTTTAGATGCGGCGACCGTGGCGGCGTCTATCACAGCCGAAGGTACCAGCATCACATTCAGTGTGGTGTCACGCACAAACGGCACCTCCATGCGGACGGTGCCGTAGCCGAGATAAGAATATTCGAGTGTCTTTTGCCCGGAATCAAGGGTCAATGTATAGAATCCGAATTCGTTGGAAACCGCTCCATTCCTGGTCCCGTCAGCAAGAACGGCAGCTCCGATAAGAGTTTCGCCGGTGGCGGCATCTCTGATATAGCCGCTGACCGTTGCCTTCTGTCCCCACATGCCCACGCATAGCATTGACGCACATAGGGTTAGAATAAGTCTATGCATAGTCTTATAGATTAAAACGATAAAAATACGCACAAAGATAGCCCTTATATAATATAAAGGCAACGGTTCAGAGATCTATATCACTTGTGCATGATGACACTCACGAGACGGTCACCCTCTTCAAGCACAGTACTGCCATGCGGAATGATGTTCTCGTCTCCACGCTGCACCACGACAATGAGGCCGTTGTCCGGCAATTCGGAGATGCGCTTGCCAGCCAGATCACTGCCATGCTTCACCGTGCGCTCTTCCAACGCGATAGACGAATCGTTGAACTCCCGGACCAGCACTATCACCTCATCACCGGCTTGCAGCACGGTATTGCCACGGGGGCGGATCCTCTCTTCCCCTCTTATGACGAGCACGAGCAGGAGATTCTTGGGCAGATTCAGTTCTTTCACTGGCCTGCCCGCCCAACTGCTGTCGGCCGCTATCGTTATCCTGCCGAAATCGAGGTCCGTACCATCGGAGAAGTCGTTGAATGTCTTCATGACATCCTCATCCTCATCGACCATGTCCATCTTGCGTGCCGCCCAAGGTATCAGTGATCCCTGCACACCAATAGATATAAGGACGAGGCAGAATACGATGTTGAATATGTCATGCTGGAGGAATGCCGGGTTGACCATCGCCATGATGGCGAATACGATTGAAGCCGCACCTCGGAGACCGACAAAGGAGATGAATGACAACTGCTTGACCGGATATTTCCTGAATGGCGCGAGCAAGCCGAATACTGTGGCAGGACGCGCTATGAATGTCAGGAACATGAATATCGCCAACGCCGGCAGGATAGCCTTGTGCAGCATCGTGGGACGTGCCAGCAGACCGAGGAGGAAGAATATGAGCACCTGCATCAGTCCGGTGACGCCGTCAAAGAAACTCACGAGGGACTTCTTGCCACGAAACTCCTCATTGCCCAGCAATATACCGACTATATACGCGCTCAGATAGCCGTTCCCCCCTATCAGTGAAGGTATCGCATAGGACGCTATCGCCACGGCGAATATAAACAGGGAGTCGAAGCCGTCGGTCTGGAACTTGATTCTCTTAAGGCTCATCGCCGCCAGTTTGGCTATGCCGAATCCGCAGCCTGCACCGAAAACGAGTTGGGCGAATATGTTCCACACGATGGCGCCGCCGCTCGCCGTGCCGTTCATCACCGACAGAAATATGACTGTCAGCATATACGAGGCAGGGTCGTTACTGCCGCTCTCCATTTCCAGCATCGGTGCCGTATTGTTCTTGAGTCCCAGACGCTTGCCTCGCAGAATCGAAAACACCGAAGCGGCATCCGTGGAACTGATTACAGAGCCGAAAAGCATGCTCTCGAGCCAGTCCCAGCCGAGCACGAGCCGGCAGAAGAGCCCCACGAGCCCTGCCGTGAGGACGACTCCGGCAGAAGCAAGCAATGTGGCCTCGCGCATGACAGGCCGTACGGCATCCATTCTGGTACCGAAACCGCCATAAAACATTATGAATATGAGGGCGACCGTACAGGTCTCCTTGGCCATGTCATAATTGTCGAAACGCATGTCCCACAGGCCGTTGTTGGCGAACAGCATACCGAAGAGCATGAACGCCAGGAGCGTGGGGATTCCCATTCGGGAAGAGAGATTGTTGAGGAATGTGCTCAGCAGGATTATGACCGCTATGAGTATGAGGAACAGGGATGTCATTGGCAAAGCTGGTTAAAGGGTGACCAGAAGACCTACGGAGATACCGACTATACATCCGAATAGTACCTGCATGGGGGTATGGCCGAGAAGCTCTTTGAGATTCTGTATGTGTTCCAGCGGAGATGAGGATTTGAGCACAGCGACCAGTTCGTTGATGGCGCGTGCCTGCTTGCCGCTCTCAAGGCGTATGCCGTATGCGTCATGGACGACCACGAGGGCGAGCACAGTGGAGACGGCGAACTCGACGGATGCGAGTCCGCAACGGACTCCGCATGCCGTCGCAACGGCGCTCACGAGCGCCGAATGCCCGCTGGGCATTCCGCCGTCCCCAAACAGCCGCTCAAGTTCGAAACGCCCGTTCTGTATCGCAAATATCACCGACTTGAGTATCTGGGCGACAGCCCACGCCAACAGGCCGCTCCACAGTATGTCATTTTGAAAAAGATCCGAAAACTTCATCTTACATTTTGTAATAAACACGCATAATCCAGTCGAACAATCTCCCGGGCAACACACTGCGGGCCACTACAGCAAGTTTCTGCAGAGGCGAAGCCACCATGGTCCGTCTCGGAGGACGCCTGCAGGAGACAATACGGCTGACCCTGCGCGCTAGCACCTCCGGGGCAAGCCCCGTCCGCTCATCATGCTCTATACTCGCAAGAGAACGCCCATAGGTCTTGTAAACTTGCCCTGCAACTTCTACCGGGACCGACTTGCGCCGCTCCGTGAATGCCGTCGCGAAATCTCCCGGCTCCAACACCGTCACGCTCACGCCTAATCTCCCGACCTCCAGACGCAAAGCATCGCAATAGCCCTCGACCGCGAATTTGGACGCGCTGTACACCCCCTGATACGGCAGGCCGACCAGGCCCCCTATCGAACTCATGCAGATAATCCGTCCACTTCCCTGTAACCTCATCTGAGGCAGCACCGCCCTCACATACCGGACCATGCCCATGAAATTGACATCCATCTGCCTGCGGCAATCTTCCGGATCAGTATATTCGAGAGGGCCCGCTATACCCATCCCGGCGTTGTTTACCAGTACATCTATACGCCCCTCACATCCAACGACCCGGCCGACAGCAGCCTCCACATCAGCCTGCACTGTCGAATCGGCGACGATATAATTGACCCCGGGGAGAAAATCCGCACCATGGCGATGCGTGCCGTAGACAATATGCCCGTCAGCGCACAGCCTCTCCGCCATCGCCCTGCCAAATCCGGAAGTCGCCCCTGTAATGAGTATCACCATCGTCAGACCTGAGTTTCGTCGGTTATCTCCACCCTCATACCGGCATCCGCCTCTTTGAGAATGCGCTTCATCATGCCGGCATCGAGTGCGACACAGCCTGCGGTATAGGGCTTGACGCCCTTGCAGTGAACAAATATCGCCGACCCGGCAGGAAAGACATTGTCCGCATTGTAGTCCAGTTCCAGGCCGTAATCATATTCCGGCTTCATCTCCACCATGTGCTCTCCCCCACAGGGCACGCCCGTCACGGCGGTATCGACAATGGTATTGTACCATTGTCCCTCACAGTCACATGCGTATATAGAGTCTGTGATCCTGAGATAAGGCAGAGAAGTCCCGGGATTGGGCAGTATGCCGAAGGCCTGCCTGACGCCGAACACACCGAGAGGCGTCTTCATATCCCCCTCCGCGGTCTTGCCTGTACCGTTGCGCCCTATGAACGCATCTCCGGCAGCGACCGTCTTCCAGCAGTCTCCGTCACGCTGCAAAAACTCCGCAACGGCACTGCCGCCACCACATCTGATTATGAGCTTTTGTCTGTCAATCACGCGGAAATCTGTTTAGGATTGTTCAGTAGCAAATATAACAATATTTAAGAGAATAATCGCTATATTTGCGAGACTGCGTTGCACACGAATCATGCCGATAGAACTGCTGCCCTCATTGCTTCTTACGATCCTGGCTGTCGGATACGCTCCGGGACCGGCAAACATCTACGCGTTGTCCTGCGCACTCCGCCGAGGACGCAGAAAAGCCTTTAATGCATGGCTCGGTCTGGTGCTTGGATTCATCACCACCGCGCTTGTCTCGGCCATGCTCGTCCACTATGTCGGGCTCGCCCTGGGCAAATACGTCTCATACATCAAATACATAGGCGCGGCATACCTGCTGTATCTCGCATGGAAGACCATGCACAGCTCGCTGACAGCAGAGGAGGAACACGAAAACAAGATGGGAGTTTCATTCTCTACCGGATACCTCATACAGATGTGCAACGCCAAGAACATTCTCTTCCAGCTGACGACCTATTCGACATTCGTGCTCCCCTATTCGAGCGATTTTCATGACATGCTGCCGGTAGCGGCGTTGATGCTGCTGGGAGGACCGCTCTCCAACTTTACATGGATGGCTCTCGGATTTGCCCTCAAGCCTTATGTCATCCGGCATGAAAAGACCGTCAATATAGTGATGACGCTCGCCCTCGTCGGCTGCGCCGCCATGATAGCAACTCTCTGACAACAACAAAACAAACAATATGGCATACGATTTCGACAAAGTTATCTCGCGCAAGAACACCCATTCCTACAAATGGGACGGTGTCAAGCGCGTATTCGGGCAGGAAGACATCCTGCCGATGTGGATTGCGGACATGGACTGGCCGACGCCCCCGTTCGTCAAGGACGCCATAGCCAGACAGATTGAGGAGACTCCCGTACTGGGCTACACACTCGATCCCGAAGACTGGTGGGAGACCGTCATCGGCTGGATCCGCGACCATCACCAGTGGGAAGTCAGCAAGGAATGGATCACATTCGTCCCCGGCATAGTCAAGGCGATAGGCATGGTCATCTCCAAATTCGTCAAAGAGGACGAGAAGGTCATCGTGCAGCCTCCGGTATACCACCCGTTCTTCCTGACAACCCAGGGCAACAAGAGAGAAGTCGTATGGAACCCCCTCATTGAGGTCAATGACGAAAACGGCAAGCTCTGCAGTTACAAGATGGATTTCGAGCACCTCGCCAAGGTCTGTGACGACAAGTGCAGGCTGCTCATCCTCGCCAACCCCCACAACCCCTGCGGCATCACCTGGGACAGGGAAACCCTGAAGAAACTGGCACATTTCGCCAAGGAACGCGGCCTGCTCGTCATCAGCGACGAGATACACTGCGACCTCGCCCTCTCCGGGCACAAGCACATACCTTTCGCATCCGTCAGTGAGGAGGCAGCAGAAATCAGCATTACATTCTCTGCTCCGACCAAGACATTCAATATGGCAGGCGTGGTCAGCAGCTGGTGCATCATCCCCAACAAGGAGATACGCGAGCCGTTCTTCGGCTGGCTCTCCGCCAACGAGTTGAACGAGGCTTCCATGTTCGCCCCCGTAGCCACAGTGGCTGCGCTCAAAGAGGGTGAGCCATGGCGTCAGGATCTCCTCAAGCATGTCGAATCCAACATCCAGTTTGTCATCGACTACTGCAAGGAGAATATCCCCGTACTCCACCCGGTCCGCCCTCAGGCAAGTTACCTGATCTGGCTCGACTGCCGCGCCCTCGGGCTCGACAACGAGGCTCTTGACAAGTTCTTTATAGAGAAAGCCAGGCTCGGGCTCAATTCGGGACACATGTTCGGCAAGGAAGGCTCAGGATTCATGCGCCTGAATGTTGCCTGCCCCCGTGCGACTCTCGAGCAGGCTCTCGGACAGCTGAAAGCCGCCGTAGACAGCCTGTCGGCATAAACGGTCAGACACTGCACACAACATTATATGAAATCAGTTTTGCTTACCCTCTCTCTCCTGGCAATCTTCGGAGGGAGAGAGCATTTTGCCGATTATGTAGACACCAATGTAGGCGTGATTGACAAAGGCGCGTCCAACTGTGTCGTCGGCCCCATGCTCCCCTACGGCAGCATCAATCCCTCTCCCCAGACAGAGAAAGGCCGCAGCGACGGCTACAACCCTCTCGAGCCTATAAGGGGATTCGGGCAGTTGCATGTCAGCGGCACCGGCTGGCCCACCTACGGCAACTTCCTCATCTCCCCCGAAACGGGGAAATTGGTCACCGCGCTGAAAGGACACGACTCCGAGCACAGCGGCGAAGTCACCAAGGCCTACTATTTCTCCACCAATCTGGACAGATACGGCATCAAGGCTGAAGTCACTCCCTCGCATTACAGCGCGATATACAGATTTACATTCCCCGAGTCCGGGGAATCGCATCTAATCTTTGACGCCGTCCACTCCATTCCCCAGGACCTCTTTGTCAAAGCACGCAAGGACCTCCACGCTGCCGAGTCTTCCATAGACCCGGAAACCGGCACCGTCAAGATGATGGTCAAAATGCGTGGCGGCTGGGCAAGAGAGCCTTACACTCTCTATTTTGTAGGACGCTTTGACAAGACTCCTGCCCAGTGCGGCAGCTGGAAGGCATGCGCGGACAGCCTCAACACCTTTGACGAGCACTATCCGGGGCAATACAGCATCAGCGCGAGCACGGATTCGACCATACATGTCGGCTCGTACTGCTCTTTCGCGACCCGCGACGGCGAAGAAGTCCTGCTCAAAGTCGCGGTGTCATTCACCAGTTACGACAAGGCCGAAGAGCACCTCAACAATGAGATTCCAGGCTGGAATTTCGATAAGACAAAGGCCAGGGCACGCAAGATCTGGGACAAGAAACTCAGCGCCATCAGCATAGACGCGCTGAACGAGACGGACCGCACGGTATTCTACTCCGGACTGTTCCGCTTCTTCACTTTCGCACATGAGCGCACTCTCGACCGCCCCGACGGAGAGGGATATTCTGCATTCTGGGACGACAATTACGCATTCTGGGACACTTTCCGTACAGTATTCCCCCTGCTCATCCTCGTGGACGAGGATACCTACAGGACCAATGCGAATGCCATAATCGAGCGTTTTGAAAAGCGCGGCGGCGTATGGGATTCGTTCGTAGCCGGCACGGATCGCAAACGGGACCAGGGAGGCAACAATGTGGACTGCCTGCTCGCCGACGGCTATGTCAAGGGCGTCAAGGGCATCGATTGGGACAGGGCCTATGCCCTCGTCAAGCATAATGCCGACTCTATGCGCCTCGGTGTCAATCAGACAAGTCCCAACAGGCTCAAATACAAGGAACTCGGCTGGATTCCCTCCTGCCTGATGAGTTCCTCGCAGACTCTGGAATTCTGCTACAACGACTATTGCGCCTATCAGATGGCCAAGGGACTCGGACACCACGAGGATGCAGAGAAATACCTCAAGCGCAGCGGCGGCTGGATCAATCTCTGGAACCCCGACCTTGAAAACAGGGGCTACAAGGGATTCATCGATGCGCGCAACGAAGACGGCACTTTCGTGAATATAGACCCGGAGAAATTCGGCGGATCATGGATATCCCCTTTCTACGAGGGCAAGACATGGACTTACAGCTACTATGTCCCTCATGACATGCCGAAACTCATCGAACTCATGGGCGGCAACAAGAAATTCGTCGAAAGGCTCGTCTACGGCTACGAGAACAGGCTCACGGAGTACGACAACGAGCCCGGATTCCTCACACTCAGGGCTCTGACAGACGCCGGACGCCCCGACCTCTCTTCGGTATGGGCGCACAAACTGATGAAGAAATTCACGCTCAAGAGGTATCCTGACAACGAAGACACCGGCTCCATGGGCTCCTGGTACGCATTCTGCGCAATGGGACTGTTCCCCGACGCCGGACAGGACTTCTATTATCTCAACGCCCCTAAATACCGCAAGGTAGTGATACGCCTCTCCAACGGCCGCAAACTCACCATCAAGGCCCCCGATGCCTCGACAGAGAACATCGTGATCAAGTCCTGCACATTCAGAGGCAAGCCGGTAGAAGGTGCTGTCATCAGGCACGCCGACCTCATAAAGGGAGGTACCATCAAGATGGAGCTCTGCCCTCCTGCAGAATAAGACAGATACGATAGAAAGACCGCCGCGAAGTCTTTTCCATTAGGAATCGCTTCACGGCGGTTTCTATTTTATATACTACCGGACTCGTTTTTCTTTCTATCCGCTGCGCCCTTTAGAACTGCGCAGGTTTTTCGGATTACTGCTGTCCGAGGGCCACAGAAGTTTCGCTCCTGCTGCCGGCGGCATCACTTAACGGAGGATGCCGGAATGATGTCAATTACGACAGATTCGTTAGGAGCATCCGTACCCGCCTCGTAAATAACTGCCACAGACCCGTTTGCAAGCACAGCCATATCGGAATAGCCAGCCATTGCAAACGGAGAATGGTAGATAGCCTTCCATGAGCGTCCGGCATCTTCACTGTATTTGACCGCAAAATCCTTACGCCCGGTCTTGGACGCAGGATTGCAGAATAGCAGACCGCTTTTCTTCTTTGATTTGAGCGGATAGTTCACCATGGCTGCCTGGCACACAGGCTCCGGCAGCCCCTCGTCGGAGAATGCTCCGCCGAGAGTCTCACCACCGTCCACGCTGAACGCTACCTGGCGCAGGTTCTTGATATTGGAGTTTTTGTGGAACTTGAACTCACGCATATTCACAATCAGGCTTCCGTCCCGAAGTTCCGCCACGGCGCATTCGCTACCGCTCTGCGCGACTCCTCCGACATGCCAGTCACGGCCGCCATTGTCCGAATAGATCAGATGCGAGTGCCCGAGCACTATCCCGTCCACATATCTGGTATGGCAGCACGGCACAACTATCCTGCCGGCATGTTCTCCGGACACGAGTTGTATGGCATGCCCGGGACCGGTAGTGTACCATGTCCAGTCATCCTGCCTGACCTGGGCACTTATCTCGCGGGCATCGCTCCACGACCTGCCGTTATCGTCAGAGTGCAGGACATACACACGCCTCGTATCCTCGGATGCATTTTCGCGTATGCGGTCCTCGTTGTCCGTGCCCTTGTTCCATGTGGCTACAAGCAACAGACGGCCGCGCTGCGCATCGAATACAGGAGCCGGGCTGCAGCAGCTGTTGTCAGAGTCAGACCAGAGCCGTGCAAGTGCCGTCCAGCTGACGCCTCCGTCCTCCGAACGCTTCAGCACTATATCGACATCTCCATTGTCAATGCTTCCGTCCTTGTGCGCTTCCGCAAATGCCACCAGCGTCCCGTCTCCGGTCCTTACGATTGCAGGCGCACGGAATGTTTCATATCCACCCTCACCCGAACGGAACACTGCCACTGGCTGTGCATTGAGCGCAAGCGAGGCGAGGGAGAGCAGGAGTGCCACCGCAAACGGCGCAATACTATTAAATGTCTTCATTTCCAGAGAGATCAGCGGCCGGACTGATATTTCGACCTGATAACCACCTTGCCTCCGGCATCCATAAACGAGACCTCGTCCCCGGACGCCTTGTAGGATGATATGGAATTGAATGCCGCGACAAATTCGTCCTCCCTATAGGACTCGGGCACCATCATCTTGGTAGAAAGCCCCATCGAGAACTCGAGTCCGCCATTCTTATCCTCCTTGTAATCGGCATTGATAATATTTCCGCCGACGGTGGCCGAGCATCTGCCGTTGCTGAATGCCATGCTGGCAGGTGTCTCTCCCTGCGAAACATACTCAGTGCCGTTGAGTTCCACGATAAGCAGTTGCTTTCCGTCGATGGCAGAACGCGAAGATGCGCAGGAAACAAGTCCGGACGCCACAGCGAGCGCCGCTACGAATGTCTTGATTTTCATTATTCTATACTACTATTTGATTGTCTTCCAACTCCCGCCTTATAGGTCAGAGAGAGTACATGTTCAGCCCGGTCTCGGGATCGAAGCGGCGCCCGGTCTCACCGCCGAAGTCCTCGACCACCAGCTCGCAGGCTCCTCCGATGGTCATGGACAGCAGATGCCCGCCGACGCAAGTGTAATCCCTGCGGCCGAGGACGACATGCAGGTGCAGATAGACTTTCCCGTCCTTGGCAGAGATATTTCCCGTCAGGGAAGCACATTCCATCTGCTCGGTGAATGTCTTGTCTACATACTGCTTGGTCGCCGGATCCAGAAAGCGGAGAGTCGCCTCTTCAGCGGCACCTATTCCATAGACTGCCCCGGCATGGATTCCCTGCTCCGTGCAGAATGCGTCCAAAGCGCGGACAAGTTCCTCGTGATTGTCAATGCTGAGGACATACTTGTCACCGAATTTCTTGTAAGTATACATATATTATCGTATTGCAGAATCGTGCGAAGCGAAGCGGCTCTCCGCGAGGGCCTCGTATTTGGTCCCCGGGCGACCGTAGTTGGCATAAGGATATATGCTGATGCCTCCACGGGGAGTAAACAGCCCCGTTACCTCTATGTATTTGGGATCCATCAGCGCGATGAGGTCCTTCATGATCTTGTTCACGCAGTCCTCATGGAAATCTCCATAATTCCTGAAACTGAAGAGGTAGAGCTTGAGACTCTTGCTCTCCACCATCTTAACATCAGGGACATAGCTGATGCGTATCTCCGCAAAATCAGGCTGCCCTGTAATCGGGCAAAGCGAGGTAAACTCCGGGCAGTTGAACCTCACCCAGTAGTCATTCTCCTGATGCCTGTTTACAAATGTCTCCAGCACTTCCGGAGCATAGTCGTCCCTGTATCTGGTCTTGCTTCCGAGGGCCTTGAGCCCTTCCAATTCTCTTTCTTGAGCCATATTCTGACAATATAATTAAATATCCGATATCTTGAAAGGATTATAACTGATCCCTTCGTCAAATGCATCTTCGCCCTCGTGCCGCTTAAGCCTGCGCGCGATATATGCCGTCACCGGCAATATGACGAGTTCGTAAGAGACCTTCGCGACCACCTGGCACGCCGCCGTCACCAATATGACCTTTAACCCCATATCGAAGAATACTATCGGGACGAATATGAGCGAATCCGCAACCTCGCCGACGAGCGAAGACGCCAACGCCCTCATACCAAAGAGACGCCCGCCGTTCGCCACCTTCAAGCGGCTCATTACAAATGCGTTGAGAGTCCCACCCACGAGGAACGCGAGCAGCGAGGCGAGAGCTGTGCGCGGTGCAGCGCCGAACACATATCGGAAAGCGTCCTGCCCCTCCCAAAATGCCGCTCCGGGCAGGGCAAGAACAAGTTGGGACGCAATGATAAAGCACAACTGCATCGCAAAGCCGAGCCAGATGACATTGCGAGCCTTGCGGTAACCGTAGACCTCGGCAAGCAGGTCATTGATAATATAGGTGATGGGGAAAATGATGACAGCTCCGCTGAATGTAAATCTGTCAAAAACACAGAACAGCTTGACTGCAAACAGGTTTGAGGCGATAAGGCAGACATTGAACAGCACTGCCAGCAGCACGAATGTGTACGAAAAATTCTTCTTTGTCGATATTGATTCCATATATCTTGTTTTTATAGTGGTACCAAGCACACTTGAAAGCCGCCTCGCGGCATTCGCACTGCAAATTTACGCATTTTCCCCATTTATTGAAATGCGCAAGGAATCACGACAATGGTGTTCAGGCTCGCATCGCCCTCTCGGGCCATAGCCGGAAATCTCGCAACTGAAACTCCGGCATTCTCAGCAAACGCTTTATTGTTTTCATTTTCAATTAATTATTTTTAGTTTGCCATTAAATTTACCTATAATACG
>CAZTUQ010000031.1:0-21748 GCA_964616865.1 uncultured Muribaculaceae bacterium | reverse complement strand
TATAACGATAACCTTTATGATCAGAAAGACAATCATTGCGGTCGTCATGGCGCTCTTTGCCTGTGCGACTTACGCCAAACCTGTGACGGTCAAATCTCCCGACGGCAGGACCACCCTCTCATTCGAGGGTTTTAAATACAGTGTCACTGTGGACGGCAAGCAGATACTCGCTCCGTCGGCCATATCGATGACGCTCGCGGACGGTACTGTCTATGGAGGCGCAGCCAAACTGTCCCGCGTAAAACGCAGTTCTGTGGACAAGACGATAGCATCGCCTTTCTACAAAAAGTCACATGTGAGAGACCGCTACAACCAGGCTGTGTTGTCATACAAGCAGTTTGACCTGATATTCAGGGTGTATGACGAGGGCGTTGCGTACCGTTTCGTCTCCAAGTCCAAGTCCCGTTTCAGCGTGCGTGACGAGCAGGCTACATTCGCATTCCCCGCAAACGGCAACGCGTATGTCCCGTATTGCCGTGAGGCCGACAAGTCGCTCGGACTGCAGGGCCAGACATACAATTCCTACGAAAGCCTCTATACCTATATGCCCATAGCGGACTGGCAACGCGACAGGCTGGCGTTCCTCCCTATCGCGGTGGAAGGTCCTGACGGATACAAGGTGGTTGTCACCGAGGCAGATCTGCTGGACTATCCCTGCATGGAAGTGTCCAACACGGACGGTGACAATTCGTTTGAGGGATATTTTTCCCGTGTGCCGGACAGGGTGGCGCAGGGCGGACACAACAATCTCCAGGGCCTGGTCCGCACGGTCAAGGATATAATTGCCGAGGACTGCGCTCCAGGCACGGCATTTCCCTGGCGAATAGTGCAGGTATCGCGTGAGGATGCCGAACTTGCCAACAGTGACATGGTCTGGAAACTCGCCACTCCGGCGGAGGACAGGGACTGGAGCTGGGTCAAACCCGGCAAGGTGGCCTGGGACTGGTGGAACGCCTGGAATATCTACGGGGTGGATTTCAAGGCAGGCATCAACAACGATACATATAAGTATTATATAGACTTCGCATCGGAACATGGTATCGAGTATGTGATACTCGACGAGGGATGGGCCGTAAACAAGCAGGCCGACCTGATGCAGGTGGTCCCCGAGATAGATATTCCCGAACTGGTCGCCTATGGCAAGGAGCGTGGTGTCGGCATTATCCTCTGGGCTGGCTATTGGGCTATCAACAGGGATATGGAGAATGTATTCCTGCATTATTCCATGATGGGTGTAAAAGGTTTCAAGATTGATTTCATGGACCGTGCAGACCAGCAGATGGTGGATTTCTATACCCGTTGCGCGCAGATGGGAGTCAAGTACAGGATGATGATAGACTTCCACGGGGCGTTCAAGCCCACGGGGCTCGGCAGGACCTATCCCAATGTGCTTAATTATGAAGGCGTGTATGGCCTTGAGCAGGCCAAGTGGGCCAAGAACGGTACCGACCTGGTGGAGTATGATGTCACTATACCTTTTGTGCGTCAGCTTGCCGGTCCCATGGACTATACTCCCGGAGCGATGCGCAATGCCACCAAGAAGAATTATCGTGCTGTAAACAGCGAGCCTATGAGCCCGGGTACTCGTGTGCATCAGCTTGCCATGTATGTGGTGTTTGAGGCTCCTCTCATGATGATGTGCGACAGCCCTTCGGCATACAGGAAAGAGGCTGAATGCACGGAGTTCCTCGCAGGAGTGCCCACGGTGTGGGATGAGACCCGTGTGCTGAACGGCAAGGTGGGTGACTATGTCACGGTGGCACGCCGCAGCGGTGATGACTGGTATGTCGGATCTATGACCGACTGGGATGAGAGGGATCTTACCCTGAGTCTGTCATTCCTCCCTGCGGGAGAATACGAGATGACATTCTACAGGGATGGAGTCAATGCCGACAAGGCAGCCTGTGATTATGCAAAGGGCAGCCGCAAGGTGACGGCTGACGATGTGGTAAAGATCCACATGGCTCCAGGCGGTGGCTGGGCTGCGAAAATATCCAGACGCTAAAATTCGTCCCGGATCTTGTAATTGTTTCGTTCGGGGGAGTTGCGAGAAATCAACTCTCCCACGAAACCGGCAAGGAACAGCATTACTCCGAGAATGACAGCGACCAATGCCAGATAGAACAGCGGCTGGTCAGTGACTGCGCGGAAAGGAGTGCCATGCGCCTGTCTCGTCAGTTTCGTGACGATGATGCATATTGTCATCACGATGCCTATCAGGAACATGCCGATTCCGCTATATCCGAAGAAATGCATAGGTTTGCTGCCGAAACGGCTGAGAAACCATAGGCTGAGCAGGTCGAGGAATCCGTTTACAAAACGGTCCATCCCGAACTTGCTCTTGCCGTATTTGCGCTTGCTGTGATGCACAGGGGTCTCCGTGATACGGGTAAAGCCTGCGTTCTTGGCGAGGTAGGGGATGTATCTGTGCATCTCGCCGTAGACTTCTATGTTCTTGACCACTTCGTTGCGGTAGGCCTTGAGCCCGCAGTTCATGTCATGCAGGCGTATGCCTGTAATCTTGCGCGCCGTGGCGTTGTACAGTTTGGACGGCAGGTTCTTTGTGAGTTTGTTGTCCACACGGTGCTTTTTCCATCCGGAGACAATGTCCCAGCCATCTTCTGTGACCATCCTGTACATCTTGGGCATCTCGTCCGGAGAATCCTGCAGGTCAGCGTCCATGGTGAACACTACATTGCCGGACGCCCTTTCGAATCCGCAGTAGAGTGCGGCTGATTTGCCGTAATTGCGGCGGAAACGCAGTCCGTGTACGGCAGGGTCGGCCGCTGACAACTCGCGGATTACATCCCAACTGCCGTCGTCGCTGCCGTCGTCTATCATCAGTATCTCGTATGAAAATCCATGCTCCGTCATGACGCGGCGTATCCAGGAATGGAGTTCCGGGAGAGACTCCGCTTCGTCGTATGCGGGGATAATCACTGTAATGTCGGTCATAAGAAATAGTTGTTGGACGCGACAAAGATACTCAATTATGGGAAATTATTTCTAAATTTGCAGGTTGAACAATAGTCTTGATGATATGACACTTGCATTTACAGACGGCAGAGTCCTCCCTTGGGAGGATGACGAGGCCAAAAGGATATTCTGGCATTCATCCGCACATCTTATGGCGGAGGCTCTTGAGGCATTGTACCCGGGGGTCAAGTTTGGCGTAGGACCTGCCGTTGAGGTGGGCTTTTATTATGATGTGGATTTCGGCGATTCGCAGATTTCGGAGTCGGATCTCGCCAAGATCGAGGACAAGATGCGCGAACTTGCCAGGAGTAAGGAGACTTTCGAGCGCGTCGAGGTGCCCAAGGCCGAAGCGATGAAGTACTTTGAGGAAAAGGGCGACCCTTACAAATGCGAACTCATCGAGGGGCTCGAGGACGGGCACATTACATTCTACAAGAACGGTAATTTCACCGACTTGTGCCGCGGCCCTCACGTCAAGCATGTGGATGACATCAAGGCCATAAAACTTACGTCCATAGCCGGAGCATACTGGAAAGGTGACCAGACCCGCCAGCAGCTCACCCGTATCTATGGTGTGACATTCCCCAAGAAATCCATGCTCGACGAGTATCTCGCCATGATGGAGGAGGCTAAGAAGAGGGACCACCGCAAACTTGGCAAGGAAATGGAACTCTTCACCTTCTCGCAGAGGGTGGGTATGGGCCTGCCGATGTGGCTGCCCAGAGGCTCGCAGATGCGTTATACGCTGGAGCAGTTCCTGCGCAAGAAACAGAAAGAGATGGGCTACCTCCAGGTGGTCACTCCGCATATCGGAGCCAAGGATCTCTATGTGACTTCCGGGCACTATGCAAAATACGGCAAGGATTCTTTCCAGCCGATACACACTCCCCAGGAGGGCGAGGAGTATATGCTCAAGCCTATGAACTGCCCTCACCACTGCGAGATATTCCGCAGCTCCCCTCATTCATATAGGGAACTTCCTCTCCGCTATGCCGAGTTCGGTACCGTATATCGTTATGAGCAGAGCGGTGAGTTGCACGGGCTTACACGCGTCCGCGGCTTTACCCAGGATGATGCGCACCTGTTCTGCCGTCCCGACCAGCTCAAGGAGGAGTTCTGCAAGGTTATCGACTTGATACTCTATGTGTTCAAGACATTGCACATGACAGAGTACAGCGCACAGATTTCTCTGCGCAGCCAGACAGATCACAGCAAATACATAGGTTCCGAAGAGAACTGGGAGAAAGCCGAGGCGGCTATCATCGAGTCTGCCAAGGAGAAGAATCTCCCCACGGTCATCGAATATGATGAGGCTGCATTCTATGGACCGAAACTCGATTTCATGGTCAAGGATGCCATCGGGCGCAAGTGGCAGCTTGGTACTATCCAGGTGGACTACAACCTGCCGGAGCGTTTTGACCTCGAGTATACCGATGCGGACGGCAGCAAGAAGCGTCCTGTCATGATTCACCGTGCCCCGTTCGGCTCGATAGAAAGATTTACAGCCGTTGTGCTGGAGCATACGGCAGGACACCTGCCTCTGTGGCTCTCTCCCGATCAGGTCAAAGTCTTGCCTGTCAGTGAAAAATACGCTGACTACGGTCAAAAAGTTTGTGATTTGCTAAATAATTGCGAAATTCGCAGTTCTTTGGATTCGAGGAACGAGACCCTCGGCAAACGCATACGCGAGATAGCATTGCTGCGTGTGCCCGTTTTGCTGATTGTCGGCGAGAAGGAAGTCGCCGAGGGCACTGTGTCCGTCCGCAAGGAGGGGGTCGACCAGGGTTCAATGAGCGTGGAAGCATTTACAAAGTGGTTCGAGGAGCAGATTGCTGCCGAACTCGCCGAGTAAGATGATATATAATTGTTTAACCATTAAGGAGTTTTAATTATCGCAGCGCCTTACAGACCGAAACCGTCGCGCCCCAAGGGTCGCAGACCGGATCCCCGTCAGCAGAAGAATGACGGGAATGAGCTTAATATAAATGAGCGTATTACCGCTTCGCAGGTACGTCTCGTAGGAGAGAATATCCCGGAAGCAGGGGTGTATCCAATCGCCAAGGCTCTCGCTCTGGCGGATGGACTCGGTCTTGATCTGGTGGAAATCAGTGCCAAGGCAGATCCGCCCGTGTGCAAGATATTGGACTATCAGAAATATCTCTATCAGCAGCGCAAAAAGGCCAAGGAGATGAAGTCCAATTCCGCCAAGATTGTCATCAAGGAGATTCGTTTCGGCCCCAATACCGATGAGCATGACTTCCAGTTCAAACTCAAGCATGCACAGGGATTCCTCCAGGAAGGGGCGAAGGTCAAGGCATCGATATTCTTCCGTGGCCGTTCAATCCAGTTTGCGGAGCAGGGCGAGAAGCAGCTCCTGCGTTTCGCTGTGGAACTGGAAGAGTTCGGACGTGCCGAGAATATGCCTCAGCTTGAGGGCAAGAGGATGTCCATGATGATAGCTCCGCTCAAGAAGAAGTAACTTCTATTAACATTATTATAAACAACAAAAGAAATGGCAAAGCTTAAAACGAACTCCGGTGCCAAAAAGCGTTTCACGCTTACCGGATCGGGAAAGATCAAGAGAAAGCACGCTTATCACAGCCACATTCTCACCAAGAAGACCAAGAAGCAGAAGAGAAACCTCGACCACTTCGCACTTGTTGACAAGGCGGATGTCAAGAGGGTAAACGAATTGTTGGTCCGTTAGTCAATTACAAGTTTAACTTTGGATGTGCAGTACGGAAGAGCCTGTGAAGGCCACTGCCTCCATAAAATCAAACAATTATGCCTAGATCAGTTAATTCTGTCGCCTCAAGGGCGCGCCGCAAGAAGATTCTCAAGAGAACACGCGGTAATTTCCTCTCACGCAAGAACGTGTGGACCGTAGCCAAGAATACCTATGAGAAAGGACTTGCCTACGCTTATCGTGACCGTAAGACCAAGAAGCGCAACTTCCGTGCTCTCTGGATTCAGCGTATCAACGCCGCTGCACGCCAGTACGGTATGACTTATTCGCAGTTTATGGGCCAGCTCGCCAAGAAGAACATCGGACTTAACCGCAAGGTGCTTGCGGATCTCGCGATGAACAACCCTCAGGCGTTCGAGGCTGTAATCAACTCCGTAAAATAGATTGACGGGTGGGTTTGAAGGAATGGATGCACAACAAATGGGTGCGGTTCACCTTTTGGGCCGTCCTGTATGTGTTGTGGGTCGTCTGGCTCGGTAACTACTGGTGGCTTCTGGGACTCGCGGTCGTTTTTGACCTGATTGTCTCCAAGAAAGTCAACTGGTTGTTCTGGCAGAAGAAATACAAGGAAGGGGAAAAGCGCAATGCCGCACTCGACTGGCTCGATGCCATCATATTCGCGGTCGTTGTCGTGACTTTCATCAACATCTTCTTCTTCCAGGCGTTCAAGATTCCTTCATCATCGATGGAAAGCACCCTCTATACGGGGGATCACCTCTTCGTCGAGAAACTTACCTACGGCCCCAAGATCCCGCAGACTCCGCTTACTGTCCCTTTCACGCACAATGTGATAGGTGGTAAAGAGTCCTACTCCACCCTCATTCACAACGACTATCGCAGGCTCAAAGGCTTCCGTAGTGTTCGCAGAGGGGATTGCGTAGTGTTCAATTTCCCCAATGGGGACACTGTCATGACCAAGGCTCCGGCAGACGACTGGTATGCCGTATGCAGGGCGATAGGACGTGAAAAGGCTGAACAATGGTACGGTCCTTTGAAAGTGCGTCCGGCTGACAAGAAAGACCACTATGTCAAGAGATGCGTCGCAGTGGCAGGGGATACCCTCTCCATCGTGGACGGTCAGGTCTTCATAAACGGAGTAGAGCAGCCGTTCACGGACGGAATGCAGATGACATACAGGGTGACGACATCGGGGCAGAAACTCAATCCTAAGTTCATTGACAAGTTGGGACTCAATACCGGCGAACTGTTTTATGACAGCCGGATGCCCGGATACCCGGCCATGCCTTTGACTGCAGAGATGCTTGACATGGTCAAAGAAAATTCGGGCGTTGTCAGTGTGGAGCCTTGTCTGATGAGGCCTTTCCAGGGAGGAATGGGAGACGCGGAGATATTTCCGTTTGACCCGTCCTACGGATGGACACGGGACTGTTTCGGTCCTCTGTGGATTCCGGCAAAGGGGGCTACTGTCAGACTTGACGCCGGCAACATCGCGCTCTACGAGCGCATTATCACCGCCTATGAGGGACATGTTCTCTCGGTGGAGGAGGATGGTGCAGTCGTAATAGACGGCAAACCGGCGGAGACCTACACTTTCGCTCAGGACTATTACTTTATGATGGGAGACAATAGACACAATTCTCTGGATTCGAGATATTGGGGTTTTGTTCCTGAAGATCATATAGTCGGGCGTCCTGCCGTGGTGTGGCTTTCCACAGACAGAAACAGGAGTTTTCCCAACAGTATCAGGTGGCGCAGGTTCCTTAAATTTGTATAGTTGCGATTTGCAATAAAAGTTTTTTTAAGCGATATTTGCAGCCCCTGTAATTTGTTTAGAATCAAAAATAAAAGATAACATTATGGCAAAGGTTTGTCAAATAACAGGAAGAAAGAGAATGAAGGGCAACAATGTGGCCCATTCAAAGCTCCGCACTAAGCGGGACTTCTCCCTCAACCTCAAGACCAAGAGATATTGGTTCGAAGAGGAGCAGAGGTTTGTCACATTGAAAGTGTCCGCCAAGGGTATGCGCGTTATCGAGAAGAACGGTCTCGCTGCCACTCTCAAGGATGCACAGGCAAAAGGCTTAATTGACCTCGTTTAAACTTACGATCATTATGGCAAAGAAAGCAAAAGGCAATAGGGTACAGGTCATCCTCGAGTGCACGGAGCAGAAGACAAGCGGCGTGCCTGGAATGTCCAGATATATCACTACCAAGAACAAGAAGAACAATCCCGAGAGGCTTGAGCGTATGAAATACAACCCGTACCTCAAGAAAGTAACCCTCCATCGCGAGATTAAGTAATATAGGAGTACAGCAACATGGCAAAGAAAGCAGTCGCTACATTCGCAGCAAAGGCCGGCTCTAAGAGCATGGTCAAGTGCATCCGCATGGACAAGTCGCCCAAGACTGGCGCTTATGTCTTCACTGAGCATCTCGTGGAAGAGTCCAAGGTCAAGGATTATTTCGCTCCCAAGAAATAATCTTTCTACTGACTTTACAGATAGAATTAAAGGTCCTGCATCTTATTGCCGGACCTTTGTTTTTTGTGTATATTTGTAGTTTAAGGCATATAAAGACAGCTTCTATATGGCGGCCAGTTTTTTCCAGAAGATACATCGTGCGATAGTGGGCAGGTCGAGGGTCGATGATGAGACTCTTGATGCCATCGAAGAGGCTCTGGTAGAGTCAGATATGGGCGTGGATACCATGCTCAAAGTGCTGGATGCGCTCGAGGAGCGTGTCGGGCGGGACAAGTATCTTTCGCAGGATGAACTCATCGGAATGCTCCGGGATGAGATCGGCAAACTGATTCCTGCGAGCGGTGCGCCGTTTGATTTCAGCCACAAGCCCTATGTCGTCCTGGTTGTCGGTGTGAACGGTGTCGGCAAGACCACTACCATAGGCAAACTGGCATACAAACTGCGCAAGGAAGGACGCAAGGTCGTCATCGGTGCGGCAGATACATTCCGTGCAGCGGCTGTGGACCAACTGCAGATATGGGCGGAGCGTGCCGGCGTGGACATTGTCAAGCAGGGTATGGGGGCTGATCCTGCCTCTGTTGCGTATGATACGGTGAGCGCGGCAGTGGCACGCGGTGCGGATGTCGTTCTGATTGATACGGCCGGTCGTCTGCACAACCGCATCGACCTGATGAACGAACTGACCAAGATACGCAATGCCACACGGAAAGTTGTTCCTGACGCTCCTCACGATGTGTTGCTCGTGCTGGATGCCGCTACGGGGCAGAATGCTTTCCAGCAGGCTAAGGAGTTTGCCCATGCTACTGATATAACATCGCTTGCCATTACCAAACTGGACGGTACGGCTCGCGGTGGTGTCGTTGTCGGTGTCTCGGACCAGTTCCATATTCCCGTCAAGTTTATCGGTACCGGAGAGGGTGTGGAGGACTTGAAGATATTTGACAAAGAGGCGTTCGTGGAAGCGCTTTTCGATCCTGAAGATTTAAAATAAAGAGATATGAAGCTCAGTTACACTTGGCTCAAAGAGTATTTGGATTTCGATCTGACGCCGGCGCAGGTGGCCGACGCCATGACATCTATAGGTATAGAAGTGGATTCCGTAGAGGAGTGCGATGAAATACCCGGAGGACTGGCAGGCGTCGTTGTGGCGCATGTGCTGGAGTGCGCGGAGCATCCGGATTCGGACCACTTGCATATCACCAAGGTGGATGACGGCTCTGCGGAGCCTGTGACCGTGGTCTGCGGCGCTCCCAATGTCGCTGCCGGACAGAAAGTGCTTTTCGCACGTATCGGCACGGTGCTGCCAGGAGATTTCAAGATCAAGAAATCCAAGATACGCGGCGTGGAGTCGTTCGGAATGATATGCGCCGAGGATGAGCTCGGTATCGGCAGTGGCCATGACGGTATCATGGTATTGCCCGAGGACGCTGTGGTCGGTACTCCTGCCAAAGAGTATCTTCACCTCAAGACGGAGGCTGTCATAGAATATGAAATCACAGCCAACAGGATAGACGCGGCGTCCCATATCGGTGTGGCCCGTGACCTGTATGCCTATCTCAGGAGGCATGGCCTGCGTGCGGAACTCCGTTATCCGGATGTGGCGGCATTTGCGGAGGGAGCAGGTGCAGGCATTCCTGTGGAAGTGCTTGACCATGAGGGCGCTCCTCGTTATACCGGAGTCACAATTAGGGGCGTGAAGGTAGCCCCGAGCCCCGAGTGGCTTCAGAAACGCCTGATGTCCATAGGTTCAAAGCCTGTGAACAATATCGTTGACATTTCCAATTATGTGCTGTTTGAACTTGGGCAGCCGCTGCATACTTTTGATGCCGCCAAGGTCGGCTCCAAGGTCATTGTCCGCAGAGCTGTGGAGGGTGAGCATATCCGTACACTTGACGAGGTAGAGCGTACATTGCATGCCTGCGACATGGTCATCGCCAACGAAAACGGTCCTATGTGTATAGCCGGCGTATTCGGCGGCGTGGACAGCGGTGTGACCGAAGGTACGGCAGATGTATTCCTTGAGAGCGCGTATTTTGACCCTGCGAGCATTCGCAAGACATCCAAAAGCCATGGACTGCAGACTGACGCTTCTTTCCGTTATGAGCGTGGAGCGGACCCTTCGGTCAGCCTCTATGCTCTCAAGCGTGCCGCACTGCTTATTATGGAGATTGCCGGCGGCCATGTGGAAGGTGCCGTCCGGGAAGTCTGCCCCCAAGTCACGGAGCGCAAGCGTATCGAACTGGACTATAGGCGTATAGAGACATTTGTAGGACAGCCTATTGGATATGATGTCATGGAGAATATACTTGCCGACCTCAATTATGAGTTCGTCGAGAGACATGAGGGCGGAGCGACTGTGGCTGCTCCTACATATATGGTGGATGTCAGCCGCGAATGCGATGTGGTCGAAGAGATACTCCGCATATACGGCTATGACCATGTTGATTTCCCTCATCACATGAAGATGTCCGTTGTCCCTGCACCGTCTCCGGACCCGGAGACAATCCGCAACGGTATATCCAATTTCCTTGCGGCAAACGGATTCGCCGAGACGATGAACAACTCTCTCACCAAGGGAGAATACTATACCGCTCTTACCTCATTCCCTGCGGAGAAATGCGTACGCATAGTCAATCCTCTGTCATCTGACCTTGATGTGATGAGGCAGACTCTGATACTCGGAGGTCTGGAGGTCATATCGTACAATCTAAACAGGCAGATATCATCTCTCAAGACATTTGAGTACGGTACTGTATATCAGCGTGTTCTTGATACTGACGGGATGACGCTCGCCAGCTATGAGGAGCATCCGTGTTATGCGATGTTCATGACCGGAGCGGCCGACAAGTCATGGCGCGTGCAGCCAGGCAAGGGCAGTTTCTTCGCTCTTAAAGGCTATCTCGAACTCCTGCTGCGCCGTTTCGGTGCGGATCTGTATCAGATGAAGACCCAGGCTGCCCCGACAGACCTCTTCTCGGAGGGAGTCACATACCTGCTGCCTGGACAGGACAAACAGCTGGCGGTGATAGGCACTGTAGAGCCGCGTCTCGCGCGCAAATTCGGCATCAAACAGCCTGTGTTTGCGGCAGAGATCAACTGGCCTGCACTCTTTGAACTCGTCAAGAGGGACAAGGTGAAGTTTACAGAAATGCCCAAATTCCCGGAGGTGCGCAGGGATCTTGCCTTGCTACTCGATGAATCTGTATCCTATGCGGAATTGCAGGCTGCGGCGGCAAAGGCTGCAAAGAAGCTGCTCAAGCATGTGAGCCTGTTCGATGTCTATCGCGGAGACAAGATTCCCGAAGGCAAGAAGCAGTATGCAATGAGTTTTGTCCTGCAGGACCTTGACAAGACCCTCACTGACCAGGATGTGGAGAAGGTGATGGGCAGGATATTGTCCACATTCCAGAATGCGTACGGCGCAGTCCTCAGATAGTGTAGCAATGCGCGGATGCCTGTCATTCAAGGCCCTTGCGGCTGTTGCCTGTCTCGCTGTGTGCGTTCTTTCAGGATGTTCGCAGAGGGCCAAGGTGATTTCTCGCGAGGATATGGTGGACATCTATGCGGATATGCTCATTGCGGACCAGTGGCTCAGTGACCAGGGGAGTTCATACCTCAGGAAGTCCGACACCACGATGTTTTACGAGCCTATATTCAACAGTTACGGGTACACGACGGAGGACTTCCGCAACAGCGTGTACCGTTATCTGGATGATCCGGAGAGGTATTCCAAACTGTTGAAAAAAGTGGAGGCTAAGTTGCAGGCTCGAGCCGATGTGCTTCAGGCCGAGATAGATGGCGTGGACAAGGAGCGTGCGGAATACGAGCATTGGCGCGACATATATGAGCCGGTGGATTTCTATTATCCGTCCAGATTGGCTGACACTTTGCGTTTGGGCTTTTCTCCGGTGTTGGATTCAGTTATGAGGAGCATAACCCGCCCGTTGGAGCCTGTTGTGTTCTTCGCAGAATGTGCGGATTCTGCCATGACGGATGCGCAGCCGGTGGCGGATTCATTGCAGACATTGCCGCTGCTGCCTGATACCATATCACGCAGTGTCGTGATAGAACCGGCAGATGACCGCGTGCCTGTCCCTGTACGCGATGCCATGATATCCACATTGGAAATAAAGGCAAAATGATGTTGAGAGAAGAACTCGTTTTCGGCCCCATTCACAGCCGTAGGCTGGGGAATTCGCTCGGTATCAATCTGTTGCCGACGCAGGGCAAATTGTGCAACTTTGACTGCATATATTGCGAATGCGGATGGAATGCGGATGGTCGTGGAGACCGCAGGCTGCCGAATGCCGCAGAGTTTGAAGAGATGTTGGGTAGCCGTCTGGAGGAATGCGCGGCAGCGGAGACACCGATAGATTCTATAACATTTTCCGGAGACGGAGAACCTACTCTCAATCCGGAATTCTCCCATATTATTGATATTACAATAACTCTGCGTGACAGGTATTATCCCAAGGCATCGGTCTCGGTGCTGACAAATGCTACGCGCATAGGGGTGGATGAGATTTTCAATGCCCTGCGCAAAGTGGACAACCCCATTCTCAAACTGGATGCGGTGTCGGATGCGGCAGCGGAGCGGATCAATGCGCCGGTAGGGCATTACAGTGTCCGTGAACAGGTCGAACTGATGAAACGCTTTGAAGGGGATTTTGTTCTGCAGACCATGTTCCTGAAGGCTCCGGGTTTCGATTCGTCCGAAGGCCTGGAAGAATGGATGGATATTGTGCGTGAACTGCACCCCCGGGAGATTATGGCATATACCATTGCCCGTCCGGTGCCTGCCGAAGGTCTGGAAAAATATACCATGGAAGAGATGTCGCGGATGCTGCGACCTCTGTCAGAAGAAGGATACAACATAAAGATATATGAATAGCATACTTGAAAAATACGGATACACTCCGTCAGAAGAGAAAATAGGTAGGAGCATAGAACTGGTTGCCGCCAATCTCGAAGGGGTCAAGTCCTCAGAAAACTATAGAAAGTGTTTCGGCTTGATGGACCTCACTACTCTGCGTGCACAGGACACTCCGGAGTATGTGGCCGCTCTCGTGGACAAGGTCAACAATCTCGATGATAAATGGCCCGGCTACCCGCAGCCTGCGTCCATTTGCGTCTATCCCAATTTCGCATCGGTGGTCGCCAATGGCCGCAAGCACCGCGAACTGGGTGTGACATGTGTGGCCGGTTGTTTCCCTGCATCGCAGAGTTTTATCGAAGTCAAGGCCCTGGAGTGCGCAATGGCAGTCGAAAATGGTGCTGACGAGATTGATATAGTGCTGGCACTCAATTCATTCCTTGCAGGAGATTTTGAGGCTGCCGCCGCGGAAATACGCGCCATGAGGGAGGCTGTAGATACGGCAGCTGAGAAACAGGGACGCCGTGTGGTGCTCAAGGTGATTCTGGAGACAGGATTGCTGATTACCCCTGAAAAGATAGCGACAGCGTCATTCATCGCCATGGAGAACGGTGCCGATTTTATAAAGACATCTACGGGCAAAGTGGATGTAAATGCGACTCCGGCTGCCGCTTATGTAATGTGCGAGTGTATCAGGCGCTATCATGAGGTGACCGGACGCAAGGTCGGTTTCAAGGCGGCCGGCGGTGTGTCTACGGCAGATGACGCTATCTGTTATTATGGCATAGTGCGTTCAATCCTCGGAGAGGAATGGCTCAACCGCGACCTGTTCCGCTTTGGAGTGAGCAGGCTCGGCAACTCCATCATGAGTGCTGTCGAGGGGGCTACCGTTACCTATTTTTAGGGATTTTCATTCCATTGATTAAATACTATATTTGCTACATAATACTTTATCAAATAACATTTATAGTACAGTGCTATGAAAAGAATTGCTATGATTATGGCGGTTGCCGCCATGTGTATGCTCGCCGTATCTTGCGGCAACAATGCCAACAAAGCCAAACAGGGAGAATGCCAGAAGAGCGAGTGCTGCAAGTCCGCAGGACACCACCAGCATGGTGATTGCGCCGGCAAGCACGAGGAGTGCAAGGGCGAGTGCAAAGGAGAGAAAGCCGGAGCATGCTGCGCTGAGAAGAAAGCTGCTTGCGGCGGATGCGCCAAAGAGGCTGCACAGACTGTGGTGACAGAGTAGGCGTCCTCTTGATACCAGATAATGTAGAGTCCCGTTTTTGCGGGGCTCTTTTTTTTGTTTTGACCTTTGGAGGGCCATGGCGTCAGTTAGCGATAAATGGCTATGAAACGGATATTCATGATTTCAGTGGCCTCCCTGAGTTAAATGAGTTTCTGCCGCCCCGGCTTGTCCGGGAGGATAGCCGTTATGGAAGGTGCCGTGAGTCTCTGATACATAGAGAGATGCTGATATAAACATTTGATAATCACTGTACATGGATAAGTTCTGATACATTTGTCCCAGGATAGAAACAAAATGTATTTGAGGCTATGAGGACAAAACATCTGATTATCGCATTGGGAATGCTGCCGATTGCGTGGGCTTGTGAGAAAGGCGGAGAACTGCCGTTGCCGGAAATTATGGAGGCTTATGCCGTGGAACATGAGGAGATTGTGCTTGGGGAGCAGCTCGAAGACCCCTATTCGGTGGAAAACATCACCAAGGCAATCACTAATCTGTACGGAACGCGTGCAGGACGCTATGAAGTGACGGCGTCCGACCTATATGTGCGCTTTCTGCCGGCAAATGAGGAGGAGTTTGATACATTGAGGCGTATGGGGGTCGAACTCATAGACCATCCTTTTGATTACCGTATCGTAGTGGACGGGGATTATTATCACGACCCTGACATTCCCGAAGGGGAGATTACATGGCAGTATGCGGTGGTGAAACCGGATTTTGCATTCCCGGAAGGGATATGTTATGAATTGCTGGACGAATGCTATATCCCGGAGGCAGGGAGAGTGACCCGTGCGGGAGAGCTGTATCTGGACTGGGATGAGATTGAGCGGGAGGCGTATAGAGTGACCGGCAATGGTGATATGCTGGACTCTGGGACTCGTGCAGGGGCGGACAGTAAAGGCCCGAGCGGCTGTATTACCATTACAGATCCGGATTTCGGCGACGGCAGCCCGATAGGAGTGGCCGGAGTCAAGGTGTCTGCAAACAGGTTTGTCAAATTTGCCAGCGCATATACTGACAAGGACGGTTACTATCAGATGGACAAGAGTTTCTCCTCGTCGCCGAGGTATCGCATCATATTCCAGAACAAGACCGGCTTCGGCATAGGAATGAACCTGCTGCTTGTCCAGGGCTCGGTGTCCACTCTTGGTAAGAATCCTTCTTCAGGAGTGGATGTGAATATAGACAGTACTTCCAACCGTAAACTGTTTTGCCGCGCGGTGGTGAACAATGCTGTGTATGACTACTTTGCAATGTGCCGTGAGGACGGATGCAACCTGGCCGCCCCACCGTCCAACCTGCGTCTGTGGCTGTTTCAGAATATGAGTACGAGTGCCACTCCCATGCTCAGACAAGGGTCTTTGTCGGATCTGAATCTTGTTAAGAAATACCTCGGTGATTATGGCAGCATCATACGCAAGTTCCTGCCTGACATCGTTCTCGGGCTCAAAGGTGCGGGCAGTTATCAGGAAATCTATTCGAGGACGGTACACGAGTTGGCGCACGCATCGCATTTTGTGCAGGCCGGCAAATCCTGGTGGCGTGACTTTATCGTAAATGAACTCACATCGTTCCTGTCATCCGATGGTGTGTTTTACGGAGTAGGCACGGAGAGCGGGCACGGCTACTGTGAGGTGGGGGAGATGTGGGGTTATTATATGGAAAATGAGCAGATGATGTCCCGTTACAATCTCACGACGGCATCCAAGGGACTGTCGTACTGGTTCTGCCCTCAGATATTCATGTATATGAGTGAAAGGGGTATCGGCTACAACAAGATATGCAGGGCGCTGGTGCCGGAGGTCAAGGATGTGGCTACGCTCAAGTCCAGACTGCTATCACTGTATCCGGAGCAGAAAAGCATGATAGTCCAGGCATTTGAACGCTACGGGAAATGAACAGATTGTTGTCGGTGATTGCCGCTCTGACGGTATGTGCCGTAGCGGCAGAGGCGCAGAATGTCTCGATAGGTACAAATGTCGTGGATTATGCGGACTTCGGTACGCTTAATGCGGAAGCCTCGCTCGGTGTGGCGCGCCATTGGTCTCTCAATGCGGCGGTGAGGTACAATCCGTTTTCCTATTCCGGAGGCAGCGGTGATATGGGGATGCAGAACAGGCAGCAGATGTATTCCGCCGGAGTACGCTATTGGCCATGGCATATATTTTCCGGGTGGTGGTTGGCGGCAAAGGCGCAGTACCAGGAATATAACAGGGGAGGTATCTCCTCTCCGGAGACTTCCGAGGGAGACCGTTTCGGCTCCGGGCTTTCTGCCGGCTATTCGTATATGCTTGCTCCTCACTTTAATATAGAGATAGGTGCCGGAGTATGGGGCGGTTATGACAGGTTTGTGAAGTACTCGTGCCCCACTTGCGGACGGGTGATAGACCAAGGCGATAAATATTTTTTCCTGCTCAATGAAGTTCTTCTGTCTCTCGCGTATGTCTTCTGATTTTCTCCAGCCGTATGCCCTGGCGACTGTTATGACGCTCTCCGTTATAGTAACGATGTCGTCAGGTTGTACGGTCCTTGAAGACAGAACAGGATGCCCGTGCACATTCCGGGTAAACCTGAGCCGTGTAGATACAGAAGAGTTGCTGGCGCACGGGCATGATATGCTCCATGTCGGAGTGAAAGATGATGTGCCCGTGCCGCTGGCTTGTCTGCCGGAAGAAATAATATATGATGTCCCTCGCGGCGAGGTGCGCCTGTTTGCAGTGGCGGCTCCGGATATGTATGTGGAGGCTGACGGGACGGTGGCGGTTGCTCCCGGAGAAGAGTTTCCGGAGGTGTACACATATTATATGCAGGGCAATATATCCTTGGCGCGGACGGATACGGTATTCATGCACAGAAACCATTGCAACCTGAAGATAAGGCTGCTGGAGGAGGACGCGTTCAGGTCTTCGCTCGAAGTTTCGGGAACGGTGCGGGGCTATGATTCTGCCGGAGGGCTGTTGGCGGGGAATTTTAGCGTGGAAGTCTCTCCGGATGGTGACGGCGTATGCACAGTGAGGATACCCCGCCAGGCGGACGGCTCGCTGCGCCTGACATTCGACAAGGGTACGGATGTGCAGAGGATATATGCGATAGGGGAATACATCATTGCCGGAGGATATGATTGGGAGGCTCTGGATCTGGAAGACATATCGGTGAGCGTCAGTCTTTCCCGCATTCGTCTGGAGTTCTCGACGGCACTTTATTCCGAAACTGTTCACATTGATGTGGTGATTTGACTTGGAAAATTGCAATCTCTTTCTTACCTTTGTCGTCCTATTGCGCGGGTGGCGAAATGGTAGACGCGCTAGTTTCAGGAGCTAGTGGGGTAACACCTGTGTGAGTTCGACTCTCATCCCGCGCACACGATGCAGACCGATTGTTCATTGAGAACATCGGTCTGTGTCTTTTTGGAGGCTGTAATTACAGCATAATCCAAAAAATAACTAAATTTGCAAGATTTGCCGTCAAATCGGATTCTTATAAAAAAGTATATGCAGGATATCAGGAACATTGCGATTATCGCACATGTGGATCATGGCAAGACTACTCTTGTGGACAGGATGATCTACCAGGCGAATTTGGTCAGACAGCCGGAAAATCTCGGACAACTCATACTCGACAACAACGATCTGGAGCGCGAACGTGGCATCACCATTCTCGCCAAGAATGTTTCCGTTATATATAAGGATGTAAAAATCAATATTATAGATACTCCGGGGCATAGTGACTTCGGTGGAGAAGTGGAGCGTGTCCTCAATATGGCTGACGGTGTGCTGCTGCTTGTCGATGCGTTCGAGGGCTGTATGCCGCAGACGCGTTTCGTGCTGCAGAAGGCCCTGCAGATGGGTAAGAAGCCCATTGTCGTGGTCAATAAGGTGGATAAGCCCAACTGCCGTCCGGACGAGGTGCAGGAGGAGGTCTTTGACTTGATGTTCAGTCTCAATGCCACTGAAGAACAGTTGGATTTCGCGACTGTGTTCGGTAGCGCCAAGCAGGGCTGGATGTCCCTTGACTGGAGAAATCCTACAGACAACATCACCCCTCTGCTGGACACTATACTTGAGCAAATTCCGGCTCCCGAGCATCGTGACGGCACTCCACAGATGCTTATTTCATCGTTGGAGTATTCTCCGTATGTCGGCCGTATCGCAGTCGGCCGTGTGACCCGCGGTGAATTGAAGACGGGAGAACAGATCAGCCTCTGCAAGCGCTATGACATTGTCCAGAAGCAGAAAATCAAGCAGATGATGGTCTTCGAGGGACTCGGCAAGGCGAATGTGGATTCCGTCCAGTGCGGAGATATATGCGCTGTCGTCGGTATCGACGGGTTTGAGATCGGAGACACTATCGCTGACTTTGCCAATCCGGAGCCGTTGCCGCCTATTTCGATAGACGAGCCGACGATGAGCATGTTGTTTACTATCAACAACTCTCCTTTCTTCGGCAAGGACGGCAAGTTCGTGACATCCCGCCATCTCAAGGAGAGGCTTGAAAAGGAACTGGAGAAAAATCTCGCCCTGCGTGTAAAGCCGGGAGTAAGTGCAGATTCGTTTGTGGTGTATGGCCGTGGTGTCCTGCATCTCTCTGTGCTGATAGAGACCATGCGCCGCGAGGGATTTGAACTCCAGGTGGGCCAGCCCAAAGTGCTTGACAAGACAATCAACGGCCAAAGGTGCGAGCCTATCGAGGACCTCTCTATCGAGGTGCCGGAGGAGTTTGTCGGTGCCGCCATCGAGATTTCCACACGCCGCAAGGGCGCACTCATACACATGGAGCCGAGGGGTGACAGGACTCTCCTCGAGTTTGAGATTCCGACCAGGGGCTTGATGGGACTCAGGAGTAACTTGCTGACTGCCAGCCAGGGAGAGGCGATAGTCGCACACAGGTTCAAGGAGTATCAGCCTTTCAAGGGCGAGATCGAACGCCGCAGCAACGGCTCTCTCGTGTCTCTTGAGACAGGCGAGGCGATTGCCTATTCGATGAACAAATTGCTCGACCGCGGCCGCTTCTTTGTGGAGCCTGGCGAGCCTATATATGGCGGTCAGGTAGTCGGAGAGCATACCCGCGAGAGGGATCTCAATGTGAATATATGCAAGACCAAAAAACTTACCAATGTCCGTGCAGCCGGCTCTGACGACAAGATTGTCCTGCCTCCTGCAATCAAGTTCTCCCTCGAGGAGGCTCTGGAATATATCCAGGAGGATGAAATGGTGGAGGTGACCCCTCATGCGATGCGTATTCGTAAGATCCTGCTTGATCCTCTTTCGCGCAAGAGGGCAGGCGACTCGGCAGAAGACTGATGATTATGGAACTGTTGACAATCCCGGTTCATGAGATAGGCGCTGATGCCAAGCATTATTCATGGCATGTCGGCAAGGAGTTCTTCGATTCGTTCGAGACATCCGAGATAATCGATGCTGACCTTGAGGCGGAGGCGGAGGTTTCCGATGACGGTGCGGTGTCTGTAAAATGCCATGTGGCAGGCAGCGTTACGGTACAGTGCGACAGATGTCTGGCTGACCTGGTCATGCCTGTGGACACTTCATTTGAGGATGAGGATCATCCGATAGAGGGCAGTCTGGTGGACTTGCGGCAGGATGTATATGACTATGTGTGCATCTCCCTGCCCCTGCAAAGAGTACATGAAGAGGGCGCTTGTGATCCGGAAGTACTTAAGTTCTTGAGTCATTCTTGATATTTAGAAAAAAATTCGTACCTTTGCAGACCTTATTGCTATAGAACAAAGAAAATAAAAACATAGAACAATGGCACATCCGAAACACAAGCTCTCTAAACAGCGTAGAGACAAGAGGCGTACACATGATTTCGCACCGGTTCCCACACTTGCGACCTGCTCCAACTGCGGAGCAACCGTGATGTATCACAGGGTCTGCCCTGAGTGCGGTTACTATCGCGGGCGTCAGATTGTCGTCAAGAACGCTGAGTAGCAAAATTGCGGTCCCTTAGTTCAACGGATAGAACGAAGGTTTCCTAAACCTTAAATACAGGTTCGATTCCTGTAGGGACTACTTGCCGAAAGAGGAGCGAAAGACGCTCCTCTTTTTTATTCTTTACGCTTTGCGCATCCGGGCCCACGGGATGACCAGAGCCGGCGCCTGTTTTGCCAGGAGCAATTCTTTCATCCTGTCCATGTAGGGGGCTGCGTGGCTGAAGAACATCTTGTATCCGTCGCACAGCGCATTCACTCCGTGAGTGCCCTTGCTTCCGGCTTCAGCTGCGTTGAAGCGATGCTTGGGGCATTCTCCGTTGCAGGCGAAAAGCCATTTGCAGTGGCGGCATTGCGAAGGAAGCAGATTGTGTTTGTCGATGCCGAATCTCGTCTGGAGAGGGGAGGACATCATGTCCCTGATAGATGTTTCGGTGATGTTGCCGAGTTTGTATTTGGGATATACAAAGTGGTCACAGGGATAGAGGTCTCCGTTATGTTCTATCACAGAGTTGCCTCCGCAGGTACGGGCGTAGGCACATGTGCCGGGCTGCACTCCGCACCAGGACGCGAGCGTGGAGTCAAACAGATTGACAAAACAATTACCGACATCGTTCCTGACCCAGAAATCGAATATGTCGCACATGAATTTGCCGTAGGCGAGGCTGCCGACTGACCAGAAAGCTATCTGTGCGCCTTCCTCGTTGGGGTTCACGATGTGCGGTCTCTGTCTTCGGTCCGGTTTGCCGTCTCTGCCTGCCGGGTATTTGATGTGTTCGACTACCGGCATGAACTGCATGTACCTGCTGCCGACATTCTTGAGAAACTGATATACTTCCAGTCCGCGCCCTTCTGACGCGTGATTGACGGTGGACATGGTGTTGAACTCGACTCCGTGTCGCCTCAAGGTCTCCAGTCCCTGCATTACGCGGCGGAATGTCGGCTGTCCGCCCTTGTCCTTGCGGTATTTGTCATGAATATCCTCCGGTCCGTCGAGTGAGATGCCCACGAGGAAATTGTTGTCTGCAAACAGCTTGGCCCAATTGTCGTCTATGAGCGTGCCGTTGGTCTGTATGGTGTTGTGTATGACTTTGCCATCGGCGTATTTTCTTTGCAGTTCGAGTGCCTTGGTGTAGAATTCCCTGCCGAGGACGAGAGGTTCGCCGCCGTGCCAGTTAAAAGTGACCTCCGGCACATCGTTGGCGTTGATATATTCCCGGACGACATTCTCCAGCATCTCAATGCTCATCCGAGGCTCCCGGCCTCCATAGATGTCCGCCTTGTCCAGATAGTAGCAGTAGTGGCAGTCCAGGTTGCAAAGCGAGCCGGCGGGTTTGAGCATTATGTTGAATGCCATAGGCCCGGAGATGCGCATCGCATCGTCTATTGAGAGTGTATCCTTGAATTTGTCGTTCATTGTGATGTGTGATTCCCTGTGGAAATGCTGTTCCAAAACAGAAAGATAGCCAATCTCCGGCAAAGTGCCAAAAACACTCATGCCGGAGAAACGGTT
>CAZTUQ010000030.1:0-22736 GCA_964616865.1 uncultured Muribaculaceae bacterium | reverse complement strand
CTTTGGCACAGTGCTCGACGCTGTCTGCATCAATGGCGCGGTATACATGGGCGGCAGCGATGACAACAAGGCTGTCGTGTGGATCGATGGTGTAGAGACCGTGTTCGCGGACAGCAAGTCTACCCCGAGCGTGTACGCCATCTGCGTTGTTGAGAAATAATCCTGCATGCAGGATATAATAAAGAGCCCACGGGACGCCAAAAGCAAAGTGGGGTCCCAAGGGTTAGACAGATTATCAGCTATCTGATTGAAAAAGAGTTCGGTATTGCACCGAACTCTTTTTATTAAACCGGGATTTGAATCAGCAAGGGCCTATCCCTTCAGGATTTTTCCCAACAGTTCCGCCATCTGCCGGGCAGCATTCTTCCCGGGTACCGGGATGACTATCGATGCCTTTCCTGTCGCAGGGTCTTCCCTCACCAAGGCGTCCACCAGTTCCTTGGCGACATCAGGATCCTGCAAGGCCGCGGCCAGACTCCCGAGGAACGCCTCCCCCTGCTTCAAGACTTCCTCCGCCGCAGTTTTACCAGTGCCGGCAGCCAACTCGTCTCCATACACGGAGGGCTCTTCCTTATCGGAGACAGCCTCCTCCGCATCTTCAGCTACCGGCTGCACTTCGGCGAATGCCACATCGGGGACAATGCCCAACTCCTGCACCAGGCGCTCGAGTTTGCAGTCATCAATGAATACGCTATCCTCTCCGCCATTGAGCACGCCGTCGAAGAGGTCCGATTTGAATTTGAGTTTGGCGAGCATGCTCTCCTCTATCGTCCCGACCGATACGAGATTGATGACCTGTATGTTACGGGTCTGTCCGATCCTGTAGATACGGCCGATGCGCTGCTCCAGCACCGCCGGATTCCAAGGCAGGTCGAGATTGATGACATAAGACGCGCTCTGCAGGTTGAGCCCCGTCGAGCCGGCATCCGTCGATAGGAACACCCGCACCTCAGGATCGGATGCAAAGCGTCCTATCATCTCCTCGCGTCTGGCGGAGGGTACACTGCCATTGAGGCTAGCGTATGCAATCCCCCTGGCGTCCAGTTCTCCGGCCACGATCCGCGTCATGCGTTCCCATCCGCTGAATATCACCACCTTGTCATCACCGGAATGCAATATGCTGTCCAGGATATCCAGCACCTCGTCTACCTTGGTATCGTGCCGCGTCTTCTGGTCCAGCACATAGGTGCTGTCGCACACCATCCTCATCTGCGAGAGATAGGTCATCAGGCGCTTTCGGTCCATCTCGCTGAGGAAATGCATCCTCTGCCATTTGTACACGATACGGGCGGCAAGTTCTCTGTAACCGTTGTGCAGTTCCATCTGCTCCTTGGTCATGGGGACCAGCAGATTCTGGTCCACGCGTGGCGGCAGCTGTATGGAGACATCCGCCTTGCGCCGCCTCAGCAGCAGTCCGGACAGGGTCTCCTTTATGGAATTGAGGTCGCGGTAGCCTAAGACCTTGCCCAAGTCCGTCGAGACGACATGCCTGTCCCTGAACATATAATACGGCCCGAGCACATACTGGTCAGCGAGTTGCACTATGGAATACAATTCTTCCAGTTTGTTCTCGAGCGGCGTACCGGACAGGATGACGGCATAGTCCGAATGCAGCCTCCTCGCCGAACGCGCTATCTGGGTGTTCCAGTTTTTGAGACGCTGCACCTCATCCATGATGACCATGTCTGTCTTCATGTCCCCGAATGCCTTGACATCATTGCTGAAAGTATTGTAAGACACTATCTTGTACAGCGCGTCACTGTCATACAGCCGCTTGCGCGCTGGAGGATTGCCCTCTATCACAATGGCGTCATGCCCCGTGAATGCCTTTATCTCGTGCTTCCACTGGTATTTGAGGGATGTAGGGCAGATTACGAGCACTGACGATACATAGCCCTCCTTGTGCAGCAACTCCGCTGCACCGACAGACTCCAGGGTCTTGCCCAGACCCATCTCGTCCGCTATGATACAACGGCCTGCGCGTGCCGCAAACTCTATTCCCTCCTCTTGATAAGGGTACGGAGTCACGCCTCCGGCAAATACTCCACGCCACCATTCCTTATCCGCAAATACCTTGTCCATGCGTCTGTTGCGCCCCACATCGTCCCTCTTCTTCATGGCAAAGTCCATGACATCGTCCCTGCAGACGAAATTGGGACTGTGCACCTGCGCCTGTCTGACTGCCTCAGGAATCTCCAGCACTGCAGAATCATCGAACCTCCCCGCCGCATCTACCAGATGTGCGAATACGGCCTTGACCTCCGCTATCTCCCATTCTCCGTAATATATTCTCGGACAGGGAGATTGGGTATAATCCATATACAGAATGCTCGATGCCGGATTGGGCCTGCGCACCCTCATTCCATCCTGGGTCTTGACCCAGAGCCGCACGGCCTCCAGATGCTTGCAGGTCCCCAGGCGCGAAGCCTTGAAATCCATGCAGGAACAACTGTTCAGAGCATGTCCGCCTCCGAACCAGTGCACATGATAGGCATAGCGGGACCTCTCGCTATATACCCGATAAAGTCCCGGAGAATGGCGGACATCCACCTCCGAGACTTCAAAACGCTCCTTGCGTGCAGCCTGCTCTCTCAAGCCCAGCTGCCAGTCCTTCAAGGACATTCCCTCGGGCTTGACTACATTGGAGAGCAGTGTCTTTCTCTCTCCGCTCCGCCTGTCCGGCGTCTGACCGTTCATATACCGCGTTGTCTTTTGATAGTTTCGTATGCTTCCTGTATCTTGCGGAATTTCTTTGCCGCATCCTTCTGGACATCCTCACCGAGGGTCGCTACCTTGTCGGGATGATGCTTCATCGCCATTCGCCTGTAGGCGCTCTTGACTTCGTCATCCGTTGCCGAGGGAGAAATCCCCAGCACCGTATACGCCGAATCCGTCTCTCTCCAGTACATCGCTATTACCGAAGCCGCATCGGACGAATTGATCCGGATAGCCGCGGCGACGGACTCGAGGACCGATTTCTCCCGAGCACAGAATTCACCGTCGGCATTGGCAAGTTGCGCAAGATAATTGAAGAGTTGCAGGCGCTGCGAATAGTTCATGTTGGCAGCAATCTGCGCCCCTACTGCATATATGTCGACATTCTTGCCGTTGAGTTCCTCCAGGATTCTCATTCCGTCCGCAGCGGCAGCGTCCCCGAAGTTGGTCTGCAGGAAGCGGCGGACATGGTCCCTCTCTCGGCTGCTGACACTGCCATCCGCACGCATGACCGCAGAGGATAGCACAAGCAGGCTGATCATGAAACTGTTGCGCTGCCCGGCAGCATTGTCATAAGACCCGCGGGAACTGCCTCCAGCCGCATTGCCGGATGCCATCTGACGCGCAAACTCGATACCGTGCTCCGCCATGGCTCCTGCGAAATAGCCTAGCAGACTGCCTATGAATCCGCCTGCCGCCCAACCGAGAAATCCCGTTATCCATCTTATCGATCCCATACTCTCAAATATAATTGTCTTTCCTAAATCACTTGTCCGGGGCTTCTAAACATTTACAGTCTCACCCGAGGGGACGGAAATATGGCTCTCCGGGGCTGTCCTAGTACATGTGCCTGCAATGCCCGCCAGCCAGAATGCCGCCAGGACTGCTGCCAGTATCTTGTAGATGCGCCTCGTCTTTTCCGGCATGGACCTCCAGCTGTACACCAGCCTCTGACGGAATATTTCCCAACTGGCTTTCAATGAGATACGCTGGCGTTTGGGCCTGGGGGCCTTTACGGTTCTGACCTCTATGCTCTGCCTCTCTACCTTACCGTTAAACACAGCGTTGAGCCTCAGGCTCGTCTTGCCACCCTTGCCTTGCTCGATGAGGACGACACGGCTGCCGTTGTCTGCCAACTGGACATTGGAGACCGAGAGACCGTTATCTATTGTAAGGCTGACACTGTCAGGGTCTTCGCAAGTCCAAGTCACCGTAACATATTCGCCAGGCACAGCCTTTTTCCTGTCGACTACAAATCGTATTCTATTGCTCATAAATATTCTGTTTCCTGCTGCAATATCAAATACCGCTCCGCGGTCTCCGCGACTGACATTTTGTCCGTCCGCATGATTCCGCATGCGTTTACAGCTTCGTCGGCAATACAGCCGCGCGGCGTCGGGAGACAGTCCGGTGCAGCGATTTTCGGGAAAAGGTTTCAGACAGATTCTGGGACCGTTTCTATATAGAAACTGACTGGCCGAAAACCGTCGTTGCAGCTGATCATCGCGCTATGGGGGTCTTTCATCCATCCGTCAAAGAAATCACCGCCGCCGGCAGCAAGCGTCTCCACAAACTCCCGCATGCTCTTCCATGCTTCCGGGCACAGTCCGTCCGGCCGCTGCCCGTCAATGCTGATCCATGACTGCCCGGCCTGCACATCGCAGGTATGCTCTATGGGATTCTCATACAGGGCCATAAGGTCTTCATGCAGCGCCTGTCTCACCGCCGTTATCTTTACTTTCTTCATATCGGGCATTCCGTTTTCATTCGGCTAAAAATACTACTTTTCTTCACGAAAAACGATACCTTTGCCCCAGACTTAATGTTCAAGAATATCATGCTCGCATATACATATATAGAAAAGGGGCGGTTTGAACTCCGCGAAAAAGAAAAGCCTGTGTTGCAGGACAGCCGCGATGCCATAGTCCGGGTCACATTGGGCAGCATCTGCACCAGCGACCTGCATATCAAGCATGGTAGCGTGCCCCGTGCGGTGCCCGGCATCACTGTCGGCCACGAAATGGTAGGTGTCGTGGAGGCATTAGGCAGCGGTGTGGACAATATGCAGATCGGAGACCGCGTGGCTGTCAATGTGGAGACATTCTGCGGAGAATGTTACTACTGCCGTCACGGATATGTAAACAACTGCACCTCTCCACACGGAGGATGGGCACTCGGATGCCGCATTGACGGAGGGCAGGCGGAATATGTCAGAGTGCCGTTCGCGGACCAGGGGCTGAGCCGCATCCCCGACAGCGTCAGCGATGAACAGGCCCTGTTTGCAGGCGACATTCTCGCGACGGGACATTGGGCGGCACAGATTTCCGAGATCTCCGCGGACGACAGCGTGCTCATCATAGGCGCAGGCCCGACAGGCATCTGCACCCTGCTATGTGTCATGTTGCAGCGCCCTAAGCGGATTATCGTCTGCGAGGCTTCCGCCGAGCGTTGTGAATTCGTCCGCCGGCATTATCCGGAAGTACTCGTAGTGTCTCCGGAGGAATGCAGGGATTTTGTGCTCTCCACCTGTGGGCGCGGAGGCGCAGACAGAGTGCTGGAGGTCGCAGGCGGCAAGGACACCTTCCGCATGGCATGGGAATGCGCCAGGCCCAATGCGACTGTGACAGTGGTGGCTCTCTATGACGAGCCGCAGGTATTGCCGCTGCCGGACATGTACGGCAAGAATCTGACATTCAAGACCGGAGGTGTGGACGGCTGCCATTGCGGAGAGATACTGGACCTCATAGCCAGGGGCCTGATAGACACCACCCCTCTGATTACCCACCGCTATCCCCTCTCACGCATCGCCGAGGCGTACGACCTGTTCGAGAACAGACTGGACGGCGTCATAAAGGTGGCTGTAGAACCATCCTTATAAATAGGATACATTGAACCGAAGCGCACAAGACTCAGCCACCTGGACATTCCGGGTGACCGGCATTTGCTGCCACTCATTGACTTTTCACGTTAGAGCGTGTGTAGTCGTCTTTCAAGACTGTGCAACTCACGATGATATATGATTGACACATGCCTAAATCCTGTCCAGCTCAGAGTAAAATTCCTGCTTGACGGCAGAGTCTTGAAGAATACTAAAAGCATTCTTGCACCTTCGGATTTCGTGAGAATGAAGGATGACATCCTCTGTTTGCCATATCTTCATCTTAAGATTACCGATTTCTCTTTCGAGATTCCGCGCTTGTTCACGAGTCACGATTATCCCACAAAGTGTAAATGCCGGAAAGTCAGGATCATAGTTGGAGAGATTCTGGTCGCCACATTCGTCCGCAAATAAGAAATATCTTTTAACTTCCTCCATATTATGACGAGGGCAAAGATACCAAATCCGCCATTAACCACAATGATAAGAGATTCGATTTCTACATAAAGGCGAAATGTACGCAGCTTAGCTGTCACACGGTGTGTAGTGATGCGATTGTAGTTGTAATCTTTGAATTGACCGTCGTCGTTGCGTTTGTTTGGGCGCATTGCTTCTTCAGGCGCATTTGCATTTTCAGGATTTTTGATTTAGTTTTGCAGGCAGTTCTTTCTAAAACACCTGTGATTTCCATCGCCAATGTGGGATTCAGGTTTACCCTCCTGCATGTTCCGTCTCTTGCAGACCTTGCTCCGTCATGTTCCGGACAGCCAAGGCGTACAGCCTGGTTCGGCGCAGCGCAGCCTGTCTCCATCAAGGATACGGACAGCGGGATACCGGGGCGGGGATTCACAACAACTCATTGCATTTATTAAGAATCCTTTTTAATGAAAACCTTACCTGTTTTTTTCTCAGTAGACGACAATTATGCGCCTTGGCTGGCGGTTGCTATCAACTCTCTGATCAGCAACGCATCGCGCGATTACCAATACGACATCGTGATACTGCACGAAGGGCTCAAGGAGCAGAACATCGACAAACTCAAGGCCCTCGCCAGACCAGGATTCGACATCCGCTTCCAGACCATAAACGAACGCTTCGAATGTATCAGGACGGACTTTGACGGCAACAAACTGCACACTATTGACAAGTTTACCCTGACTATATTCTTCCGGCTCTTCCTCGCGGACATGTTCCCTCAGTATGACAAGGGCGTCTACATCGACAGTGACATCGTGCTTACCGGAGACATCGCCGAACTCTACAACACCCCTCTGGAGGGCAATCTCATAGCGGCATGCCCGGACTTTTCCATCCAGGAGATACCTCCTTTCATCTCCTATGTCACCGAGTATGTGGGCGTGGACAGGAGTCTGGACTATATCAACTCCGGCATTCTCGTCATGGACCTCAAGCAGTTGCGCGAGGTCGGCATGGCAAAGCGTTTCCTCGAAGTCCTTGGCAGATGGCAGTTCTATTCCATCGCGCCGGACCAGGACTATATCAATGCTCTGTGCAAAGGACGCATCAAGTACCTCGACAAATGCTGGAACACCATGCCCAACGAGAATCACCCGCCGCTCGACAATCCCCAGCTCATACATTTCAACCTCTTCTCCAAGCCATGGAAAAAGGACGGTGTGCAATATGAGGAGCATTTCTGGAAATACGCCGCCGACTGTGGCTTTATAGAGGAGATACACGCATACAAGAACAGTTTCACTGACGAGGACAGGGCACGCGAGGACGCACGTGGCGGCAGCATGGTAGAGACCGCGCTGGAAGTGCTCGCGAGCGGCAAGCCGAGTTTCCGCTATGTATTCGACAACGGACTTGAACAGAGACTGTAAGACATGGACGCAACGAGAAGGCAGGTCGTAGCCAATATACGGGAGCAAGTCGCGGCGCAGCGGTTCAACGAACCGGTCGAGCCGGGCGACGCCCGGCTCGATGGGGCGCAGATCCGCGCCCTCCTGCGCCGTGAGATAGCCATGCGGGAGCGCCTGCCCTACAAAGTTAAGAACATGGTTGCACGGGTGCTCGCCAAATACGGCACCGTTGATTTCACACGTGGCATGACCATCGAGGGCATCGAGAAGATGGCTGACATACACGGTGGCGCCATCATCACGAGCAACCACTTCGCCCCGTTCGACAGCTCTATCATACGCATGCTCAACAGGCGCGTCCGCTCCAAAAAGATGTTCACCGTCAGCAAAGACATCAACTTCGCGGCGACGGGGCTGTTCGGGTTCATACTCCGATACACAGACCTCATTCCTGTCAGCCAGGACACCGGCTACATGCTGGAGACATTCGAGCCCATGCTCCGCGAGGTCCTGGAGAGCGGTCATCTGGTCCTGATCTATCCCGAACAGGAGATGTGGTGGAACTACCGCAAGCCGCGCCCCCTCAAGAGGGGCTCATACCTCTACGCGGCCAAGATGAAAGTCCCCGTCATCCCCTGCTTCACCGAAATGCGCGAGCGCGAGGAGACCGCCGGAGACGGCAGCCGCAAACTCCGCTTCATCCTCCATGTGCTCGACCCCATTTACCCGGATCCGGCGCTCTCGGACAAGGAAAACAGTATCCGCATGATGGAGAATGACTACAGCCAGAAGGTCAGCGCATACGAACGCGTCTACGGCAAGAAACTCGACTATACATTTAGCGCGTGGGACATAGCCGGCATATCCGAGTCCGACCTTTGACGCTGCTTTGAAACATGGCCCGAAAAGCGTATATTGCACCGGACCAACAACGGAACAGATTTGTTACATTTACATAAGAACACCGCGACACGCAATTTCCTCGCCATCGACCTCGGCTCTGAGGAATGCCGTGTCCTATTGGCGACCGCAGGCGAGGAAGGACTGCGGATGGAATGTCTGCACCGCTTCACCGCTCCCCTGCTCGAGATTTCCGGAGGCCTTTACTGGAATATCTATACCATCTACCAGGAAATCGTCCGGGGGCTCTCGCTGGCAGGCAACAGAGGCATCAATGTCGAGTCCATCGGTGTCAATGCTTGGGGAGCCGACATCGTCGGCATATCCAAGGACGGCGCGCTGTGCGGCCTGCCGCGCTCGTTCCGTGATACATTTACGCATGGGATGCAGGCGCGCTTCTTCAAGAAGATGCCCCAGGAGGAACTGTACCGCCGCACAGGCGTGCACAGCAGCGACGGCGATGCCGTATTCCAACTGTATGCCCTACATCACGAAAAGGCATCGCTCCTCGACAATGCCAGGCAACTGCTCTTCCTCCCCGATGCGGTCTCCTACCTGCTGACCGGGCAGAAATACTGCGAATGCAGCATCCTTTCCTCCTCCGGGCTCATGGATCCCGTCAGGAAAAAGATAGACAAGCATGTCCTCTCTGTCTGCAAGGTCAAGAAAGGCCGCTTCCCCTCATCCATCGTCATGCCTGGCAAGAAAATCGGCAGACTCAATGCCGCCACAGGTGTCAGGACGGGGCTCGGCCAGGTGCCTGTCATCGCTGTAGCCGGCCACGCTACCGCATGCTCCATAGCCGCAATCCCCGCCACGGACAAAGGTTTCGCATATATCTGCACCGGAGAGGAGACCATCATGGGGACAGAATGCAGCCAGCCCGTCATCACAGAGAACACCTCCAGGTGGGGATTCTCCAATGAGCCGGGAGCATTCGGCAGTGTCGCCATATACAAGAGCGTAGGCGGCTCGCTCCTGCTGGAGCAGTGCCTGTCCAAATGGAAGCGCGAAGACAAGGACTACAGCCTTCGTGACGCCGCGGAGATGGCGTCGTCCTGCCCCGGATCAGCAGTGGTCATAGATGTGGAAGACCCGATATTGGCATCTGCCGGTGACACGCCTGCAGCCATTTGTGCTTATTGCAGGACACGCGGCATACCCGAGCCGGAGGACGACGCACAGATGATGCGGCTCATATATGACTCACTCGCAGCCATGTACGCGAGTGTATTCGATGAGATACGCGCCGTCTCCCCCGAACCTGTCAAGGCCCTGCACATGATAGGCGACGCCGCCAATGACGCCCTCCTCTGCCAGCTGACGGCAGACGCCTGCAACATACCTGTCATAAGCGGCCCGGCAGAATGCACTGCCGTGGGCAATGTCATGATACAGGCCCGCGCCGCCGGCATGTTCACAGGTCTGCAGGAAATGCGTGACTACATACGGCGGAATGTCACAACCCGGCTGTACACGCCCTCGCTGTAGCATTCCGCCGCATTCTCTGCAATCGCTCCTATCAGCGGGAGAAGCTGCTGCCACCGATGAAGTCTCTCAGCAAGGAGGTCGAAGGTATCTCCCTGTCGGGGACCGGTGTGAAATAATGGATAAACTTGAGCAGGCGGTGTGCCTCCGAGTACTCGGGGCAGTTTTTGGGAATGCCGGCGAGTATAGGCTCCGCATGGTTGCGAAGCACCGCAAACTCAAGCAGATAGGCGGAATTGAACATCATGTCCGCATTCTCCTGATAAGGATATATCCACTTGTCCTCGGCATCCAGGACACTCGGCCACTGGCTGATGGTCTCACGCGGGGTGAAAGCACCCTTGCGCCAGTCGCGCACTATCCTGCGCAGCAGACGGTTGTCACTCGTCGGTATGGCATTGTGGTTGTCCAGAGATGTACTCGTCAGAGTGTTGATGAATATCCTGAACTTGCGGTTCTCGGCGATGCGCTTGGTCAGAGCCGGATTGAGGGCGTGTATACCCTCCACCAGCACTACGGAACTCGACCCGAGACGCACACGTTTGCCGTTGTACTCGCGCTTGCCCGTCGTGAAGTTGTACTCGGGCAGGGACACTTCCTCTCCGCCCAACAGTTTCATCAGGTCATCCTGCAGAGCGGCGTGGTCCACGGTGTCGAAATTGTCAAAATCGTATTGCCCGTTCGGCAGTCTGGGGGTATCCTCGCGGTTTACGAAATAGTCATCCGTAGAGAACGACACGGGACGCAGTCCGCAAGCCATCAGCTGCACCGAGAGCCTGCGGCAGAATGTCGTCTTGCCACTGCTGCTCGGCCCCGTTATCAAGACTAATTTCACCGGATTGTCGGAGCGGAAACGCCTGTCTATCTCTTCTGCTATCTGGACTATCTTCTTGTCCTGCAACGCTTCTGCGACCTGTATCAGTTCGCCGGCATGTCCGCGCAGACATGCGAGATTGACATCTCCGACATTATTCAGGCGCATGATGATATTCCAGCGCAGATTCTCCGAAAACATGTCGAATGTCTTGGGCTGGTCCGCAAAAGGCGCAAGTTTGTCCGGGTCGTGCCTGTCTGGAAGCCTCAGGAAAATGCCCTGATGGAACGGCAGCAGATCCCAGACCTTGAGATAGGAAGTGCTCGGCACGAGCCTGCCGTAATAATAATCCTGCTCTCCGTCCAATGTATAATAATCCGTATACACCTGTCCGCTGGTCTCCAGCAGCCTGACCTTGTCCTCATATCCCCTGTCGCGGAATATCTTGACTGCGTCCTCGAGTTTCACTTCAAAACGGTGGAACGGGATATCCTCCTCCACCATCTCTCGCATACGGGTCTTGATGGCCTCCACATCCTGCGCACTCACCCTTGAGCCGTCCGCCTTGAGGAAATTGACATAGAATCCATGCGAAATCTCATGCTCGATGTATATCTTGCTACCCTTGAATATCTCATGGGCGGCCTTGCACATCAGGAACGACAGCGAGCGGAAATAGACCCGCATCGCGCTCGAATCCCTCAAATCGAGGAACTCCACATCACGGCTGTTGTATATGCGGAACCTCAGCCCCTGAGAGACATTGTTCACTTTAGCCGAGATTATAGGGTAAGGGTGCTCGAATTCAAACTCCTTGAGCACATCCTGCAAGTAAGCCCCCTCTTCGATGGACTTGGCGCAAGCGCTGTTTTTGCAATATACCTGTATCATGTCTGTGTATTATTGCCGTCCGTCCGGGGGCTGGACATCGGGACCGTATCGTGTCAGAGGACGAAAGTAATGCCGGATGTGAGCGTAAATCCTCCGAAGAGAGGATGTGCGCCGGCTACCAGATGGAGACGGCAGTCCGAGTCGGTGAATGACGGCCTGTACTCCACTCCGAGACCGCCATAGAGTTTGTCAGAGTCGTAGAATCCGGCCTTGGCAGTCAAATCAAGCCCGTCAACTATGCCGCTGTACACGGCAGACATAGTCTGGTCAAACAAGGGCTTATGCTCGGCACCGAGGGCCTCCTTGTATATATAGAGGTCGTATGTGAATGACAGATCGCCCATGTCATACCTGTTTCCCAGTGCAAACATCCAGTCGGAGTCCTCACCGCTGCCATTTCCGAACACATTGGCAGACCAGATGGTGGAGAAATTGTCACAAGGCTCTCCGCGCCAGCAGAGGGAATACGCAAAATTCTGGAAATACAGTTCGCGTGTCGGCGCGGAGGCGAGCTGGAATTCTATCGAATTGGCTTCCGCAAATGTCCATGCGACCTTGCCGCCCCACTGATAGCACGCCAGATTGTACCATGTCGGGCTCATCAGTTGGTCATAGCAGTCGAAATCATATTCGTCCATCTCCATGCCACCGACGGACAGGATGTCCTTGCCGAGCGTAAAACACAGGTCTCCGGTCTCGAAACTGACTTTTGCCCAGTCGAGCCAGTCATTCTCCCAGGCGTATTTGCTGCTGCGGTAGAGGGCGTCAGGGCCTTCCTGGAGCCAATGGTTGCACACGGATATGCTCCACCCTCCTCCGAGGGATGCATCCACAAGGGTGTACAACGATGAAGAGCCCATGCTCAGTTTGGAAGGGGCTGCTTCGGCGGCGTACATGCCTTCGGTGCGTGCGACTGTTGTGAAATCAATGGAAACTCCGTCCTGCGCGAGGGCAGGTACTGCGCCCAGAGCCAAGGCGAGGGCAATGTAAACAGGTCTGTGCATCTGACTGATCGAAGATGTTCTGAAATAAACCAATTATTATACGCCAAAGATACGACAAAGAAACGAAAGAATGTTGTATCTTTACACGATTAAAATTACATTTCAAATGAGCAGTCTACATATTATCGACCACCCCATGATCCAGCACAAGCTGACAATCATGCGCAAGAAAGACACAGGAACCAAGGATTTCAAGGAGTTGCTCAAGGAGATTTCCATGCTGATGGGATACGAGGTGACACGCGACCTGCCTCTGACGGATGTGCAGATAGACACTCCGATATGCACAATGAACGCTAAGGAGATTTCCGGCAAGAAACTCGCTATCGTGCCTATCCTGCGCGCCGGACTGGGCATGGTGGACGGACTGCTCAGCCTGCTGCCTGTCGCCAAAGTCGGCCACATCGGTCTCTACCGCGATGAAGAGACACACAAGCCCGTATTCTACTACTGCAAACTCCCCGATGATATCTCGCAGCGCATGGTGATAGTCACCGACCCCATGCTCGCGACCGGAGGCAGCGCCTGTGACGCCATCACTCTCCTCAAGGAGAAAGGCTGCTCCAATATCCGTCTCATGTGCCTTGTAGGCGCACCGGAGGGTGTCCGCGAAGTGCAGCGAGTACACCCCGATGTCGATATCTATCTCGCCTCCCAGGATGAGAAGTTGAATGAAAATGCATACATAGTCCCCGGACTCGGCGACGCCGGAGACCGCATATTCGGGACCAAATAGTATGTCATCCTACTCCATTAACGCATCAAGACTGCTCAAGTCGAGGAAATTCTGGCACGAACTGTTGGTGATGACGCTCGGCATCTTGCTGGCGTCCGCCGCCATATATTATTTCCTCGTCCCCACGAATGTCGTCACCGGCAGCGTATCCGGTTTCGCCATCTTCCTCACCCAGGCTTTGGCGCCGCTCGGAATCGAACTGAAGGCATCCACCATCATATTGATTGTCAATATATTCTTGATAATCTTGGCGATTGCCACCCTCGGCAAGGACTTCGGTGCCAAGACCATCTATACTTCTATAATGATGGGACCTCTGATGGACCTGTTCGACAGGATATGCCCCTACACGCGCTTCCTCACGGAGCCGGGGCAGACATCCATAATGGGCGACATCTGGCTGGACATGCTGTGCCTTGCGTTGCTGCTCGGTTTGTCACAGGCGGTGCTGTTCCGCATCAACGCATCGACAGGAGGACTGGACATTATCGGCAAGATCATCAACAAGTACCTGCACCTGGACATCGGCACTTCCGTATCGATTGCCGGCTACATCATCTGCGCTCTCGGATTCTTCGTCACTCCGTTCAGACTCGTGGCAATCGGCCTGGTCGTGACATGGCTCAACGGTGTTACGATTGACTATTTCACCGCAGGTCTGAATAAAAAGAAGCGCGTCTGCATCATCTGCGACGAATACGATGACATACGGCAGTACATCATCAACGGCATACACCGCGGCTGCAGCCTCTACACTCTCAAAGGCGGATACCGCGAAGAGGAGCATGTAGAGATACAGACACTGCTGACACAGACAGAGTTTGCCGAACTGATGGAGTACATACGCGACCACAACTACAAGGCGTTCATCACTGCCGGCAATGTAAACGAAGTGTACGGCTACTGGAACGATTACAAATCACACAAAGTTAAGAATCAGAAACTTATAGACTGATACAGCGCTATGGGAAAAGAAAAGATAATACTCACGGGAGACCGCCCCACGGGACGGCTTCATCTCGGACATTATGTAGGCTCACTGCGCCGCCGTGTCGAATTGCAGGACAGCGGCGAGTTTGACAAGATATTCATAATGGTGGCGGACGCACAGGCTCTGACCGACAATGCCGACAACCCCGAAAAAGTCCGCGAAAACATCATCGAGGTCGTCCTGGACTATCTGTCATGCGGTCTGGACCCGGACAAATCCACGATATTCATACAGTCACAGGTCGCCGAACTGACCGAACTCGCATTCTACTATATGAATCTCGTCACAGTACAGCGTCTCCAGCGCAACCCCACCGTCAAGCAGGAGATCAAACTGCGCGGATTCTCCGAGAGTGACGACGAGGGCAGGAAAGGCACTCCGGTAGGATTCTTCTGCTACCCTATCAGCCAGGCATCAGACATCACAGCATTCCAGGCTACCACCGTTCCCGCGGGCGATGATCAGGAGCCTATGGTCGAACAGACACGCGAGATTGTGCGCAAGTTCAACGCCACATACGGAGAGACGCTTGTAGAGCCGGAGATACTCTTGCCCGACAATGCAGCTTGCCAGCGCCTGCCCGGCACAGACGGCAAGGCCAAGATGAGCAAATCCCTCGGCAACTGCATATACCTGTCCGATTCCGCCGACGAGGTCCGCGACAAGGTACGCGGCATGTACACCGACCCTCTGCACCTCCAGGTCAGCGATCCGGGGCACATCGAGGGCAACACCGTATTTACTTATCTGGACGCATTTTGCAAGCCCGAGCATTTCGCCAAGTTCGCAGACTGCTTCAAGGGACGCAAGGCATCATTCGAGTTCGCAAATCTGGACGAGGTCAAGGCCCAGTACCAGGCCGGCGGTCTCGGAGATGTCATGATCAAGAATTTCCTCACCGCTGTGCTCAATGACACACTCGAGCCTATCAGGGCACGACGCAAAGAGCTGGAGCAGGACATCCCTGCCATCTATGACATGCTGCAGAAAGGCTGCGTTACAGCACGTGCAGCAGCGGCAAAGACTCTCGATGCCGTGCGCCATGCGATGCGCATCGACTATTTCGCGGACCGCGGAGTCATCGAGCAGTGGACAGACAAGACTGGTGGGCGATAGATGGGATTGTTCTCTCGCAAAAAGCCGATGCTCGGTGAAGGCGACCTCCTGGAAGGCTTCACCGATGCACACTGCCACCTGCTGCCTGGTGTGGACGATGGAGTGAAAACCCTCGAAGAGACACTCTCCATACTGTCCGAATGCGAAGAACTCGGCGTCCGCAGCGTCTGGTGCACTCCCCATATAATGGAAGATGTACCCAATGCCAGCGAAGACCTCAAAGAGCGTTTCGCATCATTGTGCGCGGCCTACAAAGGGCCAATAGACCTGCATCTGTCCGCGGAATACATGTTGGACAGCCTCTTCGAAAAACGCCTCGCGCAAGGAGATCTGCTCCCCCACTCCGGAGAATTCCTGCTCGTGGAGACCTCTACTTTCAATCCGCCTGCCGGCATGCGTGAAATACTGTACCGCATCCAGACTGCCGGATATACGCCCATATTGGCACATCCGGAGAGATACCTCTACATGGAAATGTCCGAATACGACGACCTGCTGCATCTCGGTGTCAAGTTGCAGATGAATCTCGGTTCTTTGGTCGGACTATATGGAGAGCGTGTGCGCAAACGCGCACTGAGCCTGTATAAGCAGGGTGCATACAGCATGTCCGGCAGCGACTGCCACAGCATGCGCATGCTGGATTCTATATTGGACGGAAGAGTCGATTCCATTCCAGGATTCAGACTCTGACAGAATGCCTATCTGCGGGCAACCAGTTCGAGGTCTTTCTTGAGGATGGTCTTTGGATCCATCATCGCGACTTTCTGGAAGAGTATGATCTGGTTCGGCAAGGAGAGATGTACCTTGTCCTCGTGTTTGAGTTTGCGCCACCAGCGGTAGAAGCCGACAGGGTCGTTCTCGAAAGGAATCTTAGCCTTGATGCCGGTACTGTATCCGGGATAGTCAACGACGAGCTGCAGCCCCATAAACCTCTTGTAATACTCGGGATCGGCACGGCGGAGTTTGCTCTCCAAGGGGTTAAGCACCTCCATCTGATTGACATGAAGCACTTTCTCCCTGACAATCATCTTGTGGATACGGACCGGATCTTCGGTAATCCATATACCCATCTTGAGTGTCTTGGGACCTGACTCTGTATCAAGTGTCAACAAGTCTATCGAGTCGTAGACTTTTTCGGGATCGAGAGGATATTCTGGCTGCATAACACTACAAAGTTAAGCAAAAAACTTTAAAAAGCACTCCTGCACGCGTAGAATGAGGTTTAAAAAATTCCACCGGGTATGTCACCACATATCCGGTGGAATTGTATAAATGTGGAAATGCCTTATTTCTTCGGAAGTACTTCCTCCATCGCTTTCTTGAGTTTTCCTTGAATGACTGCGCTGACGCATCCGGCGCCACCATCAGTGCCGCAGCCAAGGACAAGAATCGCATGTGCTCGCATAATAAACCAATACTCTGTTTATATCTGATTCGTCCAAAATGTTATTGAGTTGCCAGTCTCTTGTCAATGTCCCTATTGGCTTCTGTCATCTTTTTAACCATCTGCCGTTTGCCCCAATTGAAATTCCATTGCAAACGAACCTGGTACAATCTAGAATCAGTAGCATAAGAAGAGGTACGGCTCACGCCCTCGACCATTGTCGTAACCTCTCTTCGCTTGTCGGCATTAAGCAAGTCCGCGACCTCTACAGATACTTGCAACTTCCTGTTGCAGAAGTATCTGCCGACATTGGCTACAAGGTAGGGAGGATTCTTGCTCGTGGCATTAATCGACACCTTGGTGCCGGTCCCTCCGGTCAGCCAGAGCATCCCGGACCAGTTCGAATGGTGCAGACGGGCCATAATATTGTAATCAAAGCGATTATAAACGCTGTTCATACCTACAGCCTCCGACTCGTTGTGGGTAAATGTCCCATCTGCGCTTACAAAACACCATTTACCTATCTGGAAAGATGCATACAAGGCAGCCGTTAGATCCCAGCAAGCATCACCATTGATAAATGTCCTGCACAGATTCCCATTCTCTCCGGCATACACATACGATGTGATGTCATCTAAAGTAGTACGATATCCTAATGACAGGGTATAATTGTGCCGTGCCGTAGCAGAGAGATTCAATGTGTGTGTCTTGGACAACATCAGGTCCGAATTTCCATACAGTATGACATTCTCATTGGGACGGATATTGCCAAGAGGAGAAAGTTGAAGCATAGTCGGGGTATTACTCGTTTTTCGCCACGATGCACTAATATAGTCACCTTTGGGCTTGTCAATATAATAAGTAGAACTGACACTCGGCGAGACTATGAAATATTCTTCACGGACAATCTTGTCGGCTTCCCCTTTTATTCCAGCCACGACTCTCCACCTCTTGAAATTATATGCGTATTGAGAATACAAAGACATCGCATATTCATCATAATCACCAGAGACTGACTCTCCTGCATATTCGGTAGTAATTGAACGAGCCATACTACGCCCATCGGCTATCAGACGGAAGTCATCCTTACCGCGCATAAAGGACTTTTTATAGCGTGCGTGAAATGTACCATGAGACAAGCAGTCAGTGCCGAGGACATTTTGCACCGTCTGCTCTGCCGAATTATGCAACAAGCCCAAATCCGCATCAAATTGCGACCGATCCGCAAATGTGTGCACATAAGCAACAGAACCGGATATGGTCTGCTGCGTTGACGAGGCAGGATACTTCGAAGTCCAGTCCTTATCGCCTTCATTGCGATACATAGCTGTCTCGTCTCGCTCAAGCCGCGCGAACGATGCGTCAGCATAAAAACTATTACGCTTGTCCAAATCATAGCCTATACCGGCAGAGGCCTTTAGAGATATGGGCACATCGAATTGCGTCAGCCCATATTGAGAGGGAATCTCCGAATCATTACTATCAATGGTCAGGTCCCTATGATTCTCCATATCCATATAAGAACCGCTTGCCCACGCAGACAATTTGTTCCGCTTCCAGTTTATATTAAAATCGGTATTTATAACCTCTTTGTATTCATTACCTCCAAGCCTTCCTCCCATCGTGCCGTATCCTCCCTCGTTCTCCTGGGCATGTATGATAAGTTCCGTACCACCGGAGCCATCTGGGTGCAATTCAATTTCGAGTTTCTCCACATCCTTTCCTCTGAATGCAGACAGGTAGTTCAACAGTGTCTCATCATCGCGCATCTTTAATTTGCGCTTGTTTATATATACGGCATTTACAGGTCTTCCATATATAGAGAGACGCGTTCCTTCTCTGAATATGCCTGGCGCAGAAAGCAGTATCTCATTCAGATTCAAACTTTCAAGAGTCTTATTCCCTTTGACCCCCATCTCGTATCCGAGAGCCGTATAGTTGATTCGCGAAGATACCACACGCCCGCCACGCAACTTCCGGGCATCCGGCTGCAATACAATATCTGGCATCTCAACGTCTCCGGACACAGAAACAGCCCCACGCCACTTACTATAGCCGAGCAATGACGCTTCTATCGTATACTCTCCGGATGGAAGGCTCATTGCATAATGTCCGTCAGAGCCGGTTTCCACTCCTACCGGGAGTCTTGTAGAGTCTCCATACGCAAGGACGGCAACAAATTCCACGGGATTGCCTTCCCCGTCTTTCACAGCCCCTTTTATCATATACTCCTGTGCGGACATTGAAATTCCGCACAGGAGCATAATATAGGAACAAATCAATCTGTCAATCCGCATAACTTATTCCAGTCCATGAATAATTACAATCTCTGCAGTAACCATAAAAAAGCACATGGTCTTCCTTGTAATGTGTGTGGTTCACCTGATAACTCCCACAATTAGTGCATTGAATATCGCACTCTGTACGAGCGGATTTCAATTCAGCAGCTAGCAGAGCAACGCCAAACAATGAGAGTGCAGCAGCAGACAAGACTGCAATTTTTTGCTCTCCTTTCATAAGCATAAAAACTTTATAAATAATGTAATTCATTTGAAAGGTAAGAAAAATATACTACCGATATTATCTCCGAAAATCAAGTAGCAAAAATTAGATGCTATCACGCAAAAAATCAAAGCCATTTGAAAAGTCGAAAAATCCCCCACCTCGTTTTGCTTTAAAAACATTACCAATTTGTACCGCCCCGGAGTCCTAATTGGAAAATTATATACGGCATGGAACTTCAGGCTGCGACTTTACATTTATCAGCAAACTGTGCCGTTTTGGAAGCGCAAAGCAGAGTCATTGCAGATGTCGCGGCAAATCATTTGCGCGATGCAAATTTGCTCGGGCTGATTTATTTAACCTCCTCAAATACGACAAATTCTTCTACATCATCCTTACTCGTTTTTGAAGCTCCTCTATTTTCTGCATGAGTTCACCAAACTCTAATGATTCACCATAAATGAAGAATCGTCTCATATCGGAATAGTCATCTTGCCACGCCTCCATAGCCGATTCTGGTATCGTAAAGTTGATGCTTGATGGGGCATGTAAATCATAATTTACATACTTCAAAGCATAGTAAGCCTTACGATGCTCTACAATGGCATCATAAAGATTTCGATTCGACAAGGCTTCTTTTCCATACTCTGTATCCATCAGTTTCTCCAAGTCATACAGATGTCGTGACATTCGTACACTCCTTGGTTTTTCTTTTTGGAATTCTTCTGCCAAAAGAAATAGTTTCTCAAGGAATGTACGAGTAGGGACTACTATTCTTACAAGGCTTTCGGCATCGGTATCTTCGCCCTCAAAACTTTCACCAATTAAAGAACGGATTTGTCGTAATTTCGTTGGTTCATCCATTGAGAGACAACTTATCTCAATCTTAACACGTGGTGGTATATAATTTATCGTGTCTTCAAGAATTGACGGATAGTGTAATAGAATTACCGTAGGATCTTTGTCGGAATCTATAGGCCGCCATTCTCCATTTTTATCCTGCACTTGAGAAACATTCTCTATACTGTAACCAGAAACTCCCATTTCTTTCAAGCGAGCATCTAATTGCGAAGAAAAGGTCTCGTGAATATATGCTCGTGCCATTTTGCGTAATTTCTCACGCTGACTTTTACCCGTCTTTTCTATACCAAAGAATGAATGGCTGATTGCCAAGTCAATATCTTCAGAGAAACGCTCTATGATATTAAAACCTTTTGACAACGATGTTCCGCCTTTGAAGATTAAAGAATCACAGCAATCTGTTTGAAATAATGCCTTCAGCGTAACTGTTACCCACCAGTCCTTTTCTATGGCTACCTGATTAACGCCAGGATGTCCAGCCTCCGTCTGCTGCAACATAGCTAAACGGTCCACTATCTCATTGTTTAACCACAGTTTTCCCATAATCTAATTCTATTTTAAGCGGTTAGCATTGGCTTTATAATTCGTTTCATCCACGCAGGCATCATATCTACATCTCTAACAAGAATCTCCTTGTCAGTTTCTTTCAACACCAATTGTTGTATTATATTTAGTTCTTCTTCTCCTACATTGTCTTTTTTCAGAGCCTTGAGGGCTTGAACAAGTAGAGAAATGAGGCGAGTCCCATAACAGAAGTTCTTGGGGACACCTCGTTTTAATACTACTTTCCTATTGGATAAGTTTACAGTTCTTTCGCTTCCTGTAGTTAAGTATGTGTAATTCATTGGCACTTGAGTTGATAATCCTAGTGCATTTAGAGCTGTCATACCTGATGGCAATACCTTTGCGTTATCTCTAGTAGCAATTGCTTGTACCACCTTATCAACTGAGGGCAGTACAACACCGAATCGACTTTTTCTTGGTTTGGCATATATTCCATGTGCAATTTTAACAAGCACACCTTCGGTCGTCAACTCAGACAAAATACTTCCCACAAATTCTGTGTGATATTCAGGGAAATCCGAGCGAAACAGAATACAATCCTCAGGCATCGTTTCTATACGTTGCCTAAGAGTTGTACTATCTATTGAATATTCATTAGTCATACCACCTTTGAAATTTTGATGATTTTTCAAATGTGAAAATACAAAAAAGATTCAAATAAATGATGAATCGCCAAGAAATTTATTTGGTTTACTCATATACTATCGCTTTGTACAATGTGTAATATGAATACAAATAACCTTGAATAATAAGATTGTTGGGGTTATACATTAGTATTTAGTTGTAGTATAAATAGGATTTATTCCCTAACAATATCAAGACTTTTCGCTGGTACAAACACTCCAATACCTTTTGCCTTATCCTACTCGCTTCATAGGTGTTCAACCGAAATGCAAGGGCAATGACCACTTCAAGGTTGTAGAATGTTGCCAAACTTTTAGGTGTCGCCAATTTGCATAGTTGGGTGCTTGAAGGGCTAAGCATTCCACTCTTGTATATCGCTTTGATGGCAGCTCGGAGTGTCGGGGCTATCACCACGAACAACTCCACTAATTCCATTTCGGACATCCAAACATTTTCGTTTGGAATATTCACACTACCGCCTTCGCTGATTGTTATTATTGCTCGTTCCATATTACATTGCTACTGAAATTTCACTAAACGATTGATTAAGTCTATTGCCGAACATCGTCAAATCCTTGTCTATTTTCTCGGTGGTAATCTTGGCATACTTCTGCGTCGTGGTAATGTTCGTATGCCCCAATACTCGGCTTACACTCTCAATGGGAACACCCTTGCTGAGAGCAAGCGTAGCAAATCCATGACGAGTGCAATGGAATATCCAACAACTTCACTTGGAAATTGACCTTTGTTTTGTGTCGCTTGGATAGAATCCATTTCTCTCCGTTAATCTCTACAATATCATCGGTGGTCAGTTCCTTAATATCCACAAATGATAAAGTTGTGAAACTTGCAAACACGAATAGGTCTCGGATATAAGCCAGTTTTTTATCCGCAAACTCGTGAGTCATTACAGCCTTGATTTCATCTTCGGTAAGATATTGCCTCTCCTTGATATTCTGATTTACCCGATACTGAGCAAATGGATTTCTCGGTATCAGTCCGTTATAATGTGCTTTAGCCACGATTGTTTTCAGCCACATACAATGCGACCATACACTGCCGTTGTGTAGTCCTGCATCGGTAGAGAGGTAGATTTCATACTCCTTGATAAAGTCGGGAGTAAGTTCAAGAATAGAAATATCACTTCGCTTGTAGCACTTCTTGATGAACGCTGCCAAATGATTTCGAGACCTTACTCGCACCTTATAGGAACTTGCTGCACGGTCTATGCCTATACGCTTCTTGAAACTCTCGTTGTCCTTATCAAACGCACCGAGCAATGTTTCATACTCTGTACCTATGCCTTGATAGGCATTGCGTACCATTTCAGCAGTTACAAACGCTTCTCTATCCGAAATGCGTTGATAATGCTTGATGATTTGAGCCTTGATGTTATCCAAAGCCAATTTGATGTCTCTTGATTCTTTACTCTTGCCTTTGGC
>CAZTUQ010000029.1:0-22842 GCA_964616865.1 uncultured Muribaculaceae bacterium | reverse complement strand
AGGTAACACCGCAGTACGACATGACAACGGAAAGGGACAGGCGTAACCAGGAGGCGTTCAAGGAAAACAAAGCCCTCAAAGAAGAGCGTGAGAAAATTGCGAAGAATCTGCTGTCCAAAGGCTTTTCGGCAGAGGATATTTCAGACGCCACCGGACTGAGTGCGGAAGAGTTGAAGAAACTGCAATAAATCCCATTGAACCACAACCGAGAAGAGGGCGATATCAAGTAACATCGCCCTCTTTTCAGCATATTCTCTTTGAGATTGTTTCATCGTCACAATTTATTTATATTTGAAAAGTCATATAAACAAGACGATGAAAAGAGGACTCAAAAGGATATTCTTCTGCATATTCGCGACAGTTGCATTATGCATGAATGTACAGGGAACGGAGATACAACATGCAAAGACTGATCAGCATAGGACGGATGTACATAAGGACAGCGGATCGGACAAAGCACATTCTCGGAAGAGGTCCAATTCAGGCAGAATCGTCATTGTCGAAGAGAGTTTCTTTCGGGAGATTCCGGTCTCAATGCAGTATATCAGCCGAATGCACATGCTCAAGACCACGGCAGGGACATCCGCTGTCGGTCTGGAATTGTCCTCGAGCCTGCCGGAAAGGGCATTGGAATTTTCAGTTCCCTGCGACAGCATTCCCGAAGGGGCATTACTTCTGAGGCTATTCAAAGAAGATGTGGCGAAAGGTGGAGGAATTGCGATGAGGGTGGCACAAGAAGAGATTTTGAAAGTCGGAGAGACATTTCCCGAGTTTTCCGCGACAGACATAGACGGAAAGGTCTGGACAAATGCAGATATAAAGGGCAAGGTGGCAGTATTCAACCTCTGGTTCACCGGATGTGGTCCATGCCGTGCTGAAATGCCGGAATTGTCCTCATGGAAAGACGAGATGCCGGATGTCATGTTCTTTTCCGTCACTTATGAAGACGCGGAAAAGGCACGCCCTGTCATAGAGAGCAGAAAATTCAATTGGATCCCCCTTGTCAACGACAAGACATTCAAGGCTTTCATCGGCAGGAACGGATACCCTATGACTATTGTCGTTGACAAGAACGGAATGGTCTCCAAAGTGGAATACGGCACATCCCCCCTGCAGAGGGCAGAACTTAAAGAACGGATAGAAGCCTTGCAGAAATAGCATACGGCAATGGACAGCAGCCTGAAAGCACGCCTGGAAGAATGGGCGGACAAATATAACGACCTCCAGTATTTCCAAGAGGACCCGATAGCATTTCCGCGACATTTCGCGGAAAGGGGTGCAGCCTTGCAGGATGTGGAAGTGGCAGCAGTATTCGCCGCGCATTTTGCATGGGGGCGGAGGGCGATGATTGTACGCGATACGGAGAGGCTCATGGATGAAATGCAGTGGCATCCCTACGAATATGTCATGAACGGTGTATGGAGGGATGATGATACGAGCGCGCACAGGACCGTCAAATGGAAGGAGGTCGCGGCCATCTGCGGACGGCTCAGGGATGTCTATTCCGAGAGCAGAAGTCTGGAAAGCCTGTCCGTTGCGGAAATACGCACGAAAGTATACGGACAAAAGCCAGATGCCAAGGCCCCGAACAAGAAGATAAACATGATGCGGCGATGGATGGTGAGGCGCGACGGAAAAGTGGATATAGGGCTATGGAAGGACAGCGATCCAGCACGGCTCATCATACCACTGGATGTGCATGTATACGAAGAAGCAACTGCACTCGGACTGACATCACGCAGAGCCAAGGACATCGGCACTGCGGAGGAAATCACGGACGCATTCAGGGAAATCTGGCCGGATGACCCATGCCGTGGGGATTTCGCGCTGTTTGGATATGGAGTAAGCGGACATGCCTAAATTGTATATCATAGCCGGCTGCAACGGCAGCGGCAAGACGACAGCGTCATATACGCTGCTGCCCGAACTGTTCGGGCATTTCGAGTTTGTCAATTCGGATGAGTTCGCCAAGAGCCTTGCGCCGTTCGACCCGTCATCGGCATCGGTAGGCGCAAGCCGTTTCATGCTGATGAAAATCAAGTATATGCTCGCCCACAACAAGGATTTCTGTATAGAGACGACGCTCGCGACGCGTTCGCTCATCAAGATTATCCAAGAGGCGCGTTCGCACGGATATTTCATCACGATGCTGTATTTCTGGCTGTCGACTCCGGACCTCGCGATACGCAGGGTCCACGATAGAGTGCTTTCCGGAGGCCACGACATCCCAGAGGAAGTCATCAGGCGCCGATATATCAGGGGGCTGCAGTATTTCTTTGAAGACTATTGCCAGGCCTGCGACAAATGGATACTCGCGGACAATACGGAGATACCTTTCAGCATTGTCGCGGAGGGAAACCAGGACAGCACAACCATCCTCGACACCCTCAAATACCAGCACATCTGGGAACTCGCCCACCCTGCGGAATCCGAACTGGATATCTGATTTGCCGGCGCGACGCCAACTTTCAGTGGCACAGCGCGAAAAAATGCCGGCTTGCCGCTTTATCCGCGCACACAAACAGTGTGACGCGGAAACGGACATGCGCTGTCTGTGGACGGATATAACAGTTTTATCGCACCTGATAGACAAGACAGGCATCGCAATCTCCGGATCAATGGCAAGGCAGACAAGGGGCCGCCCTCAAAAGAAGGCTTTCCGGCAAGGCATGACCGGAGATCCGGAGCCTGAATAGGCTTTCGCTTCTGCAAGAAGTGTTGTATCTTTGTATGATTTCTGACATTGAAATGATAGCGGACAAAAAATATTATATGGACCTGTTCGGAGTGACCGGGCAGTCATTGGAAAGCCTTGTGGGAGAGGCTCTCGCTACAGGAGGCGATTACGCGGACCTGTATTTTGAGAACACTGTCTCCAGCGACCTCCTCCTGCGTGACGGGCAGGTCGGCAACGGAGGATTTAGCATAGACTATGGTGTGGGGATACGCGTGCTGAACGGTGACAAGACCGGATACGCCTATGCGGAGAGTACGGAGCCGCGGGCTATGGTAAGCGCGGCGCGGGCGGCCGCGGCGATTGCCGAAGGCAACGCCGGACGCGAAGCGTCAGAGCCTGTCCGGGTCTCCCCGGACCAGGCTCCGGCCTCCCGCCCCGCCCATGTCTCCGAGCACGGCACCCCTGTACGCGGCTGCAAAGGCCGCCCCAACCCCGCCGCCGACCGCTACCCTATGGCCACCGACTGGCGCACCGTCGACTCCGCCACCCTCATCCCCCAGCTCGAAAGGCTCGAGCGTCTGATCAGAGAGCGCGACAGCCGCGTCATCAAAGTCATCGCCATGCTCTCCTCACAGGTCTCGGACATTCTGATGTTCAACTCGCTCGGAGAACTCCGCTACGACACCCGCCCCCTCGGCAGCATTTCGGTGCAGACCGTATTCCAGCAAGGCGACAAGATTGAGAACACCAGCGCAGGGCGCAGTTTCCGCATGGGCGCAGAGATGATAGGCGACAGCCTCATCGAAGAGATAGCGGCGCTCGCCACAGAAGGCATCGACGAGAGATTCGCCGCCACCAGGCCCAAGGGCGGCAAGATGCCCGTCGTAATGGCGGCAGGCGCATCCGGCATTCTCCTCCACGAGGCCATGGGCCACGCGTTCGAGGCCGATTTCAACCGCAAGGGCCAGTCCGTATTCTCCGGCCGCATAGGCGAACGCGTCTGCGACTCCAAGATCACCATCGTCGACGACGGCACCATACGCGCCAACCGCGGAGCCGTCAATTACGATGACGAGGGCGTCCCTGGACAATACACAGCCATGGTCGAAGACGGCATACTCACCTCATACCTGCATGACCGTATCAGCGCACGCTGGTTCGGGGTGCGTCCGACCGGCAACGGCAGGCGCGAGTCGTTCCGCTACAATCCCATTCCGCGTATGCGGGCCACATACATGCTCGGTGGCGAATGCTCCCCGTCCGACATCATCTCGTCGGTCAAAAAAGGCATTTATGTGGACAAATTCTCCAACGGAGAGGTCAAGATCGGAGAGGGGGACTTCACCTTCTATGTCAAGAGCGGCATGCTCATAGAGAACGGACGGCTGACAGCCCCCGTCAAAGACATCAACATCATCGGCAACGGACCGCAGGCCCTGGCGGACATCAGTATGGTAGGCAACGACCCGTTGGTCGATGACGGCACATGGACCTGCGGCAAGGGACAGAGCGTACCTGTCTCCTGCGGAATTCCGACAGTATTGGTAAACGGACTCACAGTAGGAGGGAACCAGGCATGAACGCAGACATACTCAACGACAGAGAGATAGCAACCGCACGCGCCTGCATGGACAAGGCTCTCGCCAAGGGAGTCTCCAAGATCCGCGTCACCGTGTGCAAGAGCACCATGGACCTCGTAGGGACATTGGACGGTGCCATAGACAAGATAACCCACTGCCTGGACCGGTCGCTCAATATAAACATCTTTGTAGACGGCCGTTACGGGGCATTTTCCACAAACAGGTGCGAAGAGTCCGAACTGGACGGATTTCTCGACAAGGCCATATCAACCGTACGCCTCCTCTCTCCAGACGAATGCCGCGACCTCCCGGCAGCGGAACGTATAGCCACAGATGCCGGAGAGGGGCACGAACTCGGCCTGTACGACTCTGCCATTGAGGAGGTCACCCCTGCGGAAAGGGTCTCGACGGCATTGGCAGGAGCGGTATTCCATTCCCCCGAAGCCAAGGGCGAGGGGTACGAACTCATTTCCGAAGAGGGGGAATACTCAGATGGCGTATATGACACTCTGACCCTCGATTCCGAGGGCGCATACTGCAGGCACATAGAGACTTCGTTTGAATACGGCGTCGAAGTGACCATACGCGACGCCAGTGGCAGACGCTACAGCAGTTACTGGTGGGACTCCGCCACGCACAAGGCGGACCTGCATCCCGGCATCATCGGACAGGGCGCGTTGAAGCGTGCCGTGAGCCAGATGAATCCCCAAGGCATCCGTGGAGGCAAATACAATGTAGTCATCGACAGGGAATGCGCATCGCGCATGGTCTCCCCCGTGCTGAACGCGCTCAACGGCTACTCTCTCCAACAGCACAATTCATTCCTGCAGGACAGCCTCGGCAAGCGGATATTCCCCGAAGGGCTCACGATAATGGACATGCCGCACATCCAGGGGCAGAGCGGCTCGCGGCTCTTCGATTCGGAGGGTGTCGCCACACGCCAGGCCCCCATCATAGAAAACGGTGTCGTCAGGCAATACTCCATCAACACATATATGGCTAACAAGATGGGAATGACACCGACGATAGAAGACTTCAGCCGCCCTGTGGTAATGCCCTACCCCCACAACGGAATGCAGCGCGAAGACATACTGCGCCTATGCGGCGAGGGCGTCCTCATAACCGGATTTAACGGAGGCAACTCCAACGCAGCCACGGGAGATTTTTCCTACGGAATAGAAGGCTTCCTCTTCAAGGACGGGCAGATAGTCCACCCTATCAAGGAAATGGTGCTCACCGGCAATTTCCTGTCAGCGTGGTCACACATGATAGCCTGCGGCAACGATGCGCGCCCCTGCCAGAGCAGGCTCGTCCCGACTTTGGCATTCTCAGACATGGATATTAACGCATAACTTTTTAGTACATGACAAAACTGCTGATGATGGTACTGGCGTCGCTCGGTTTCTCCGCTGCGCAGCCTGCGGATTCCCCAGTCAGGGGATCCGAGAGCGGACTAACTGCCTATGTAGACCCCATGATCGGTGCCGACAAGGGCGGCGGTGTGGTGGTAGGCCCGACAATGCCGTTCGGAATGGTGCGCCCCGGCCCTGATGCCGTCAAAGGCGCAAACTCCGGCTGGGCTCCTATAGATGTCCCTCTGAACGGATTCACCCAGACCCACCTCAGCGGCACGGGAGGCAATCCCCGCTATGGCAACATCCTGCTGATGCCTTTCACTTCCGGTGCTGACGCCCGGGAGCACATCGCATCGAGGACCTCCGAAAATGCAAGCGTAGGCTATTACAGCACCCTCCTAGACAACGGTACCAAGGTGGAAATGACCTCGGGAGAAAGGGCGGTGATGTATCGTTTCTCATACCCAGAGCAGGGACTCAAGGGTGTCGAAGTGGATGCCGGATACGCCCGCCATAACAGATCCAAGAGCTCACAGCGTGTCACCGACTGTATGATACGCAGCATCGCCCCCGGCGTATTCGAGGGATACAGCACTGTCGTCGGCGGCTGGGGCGGAGGTTACAAGCCCTACACGGTGTATTTCCACGCTGTCTGCGACAAGGCTCCGGCTGAGGTCCGAGACCTCGGAAGCCAGCTCAATCTGCTGTGGGACAACACAGTCTCCGAGGTAAACTTCAAGATAGGAATTTCATTCCGCAGCATAGACAAGGCCCGCGCCAATATGGACAGCAACCTGCCGGACTGGGATTTTGCGGCCGCCAGGTCCCGTGTGGAGAGCAGTTGGGAGAAAATACTCGGGAGAATCACCATCGCCCCAGACACTCCGGACAAATACAAGAGAATGTTCTATTCCGCTGTCTACCACAGTCTCCTGATGCCTGCCGACCGCCGCGGCGAATGGGCCAAGGCACAGCACGACGAAGCCTATTATGATGACTTCTTCACTCTGTGGGATACATACAGGACTGTGATGCCTCTCGTCACGATTATAGACCCTCAAAGACAGGCTGATATCGTCCAGGGACTGATCAATGTATACAAATATGACGGCTGGATGCCCGACGGACGCAGCGGCAATGCCAACGGCACGACACAGGGCTCGTCCAATGCGGACATCGTCATCGCGGACGCATTCGTCAAAGGACTGCAGGGTATAGATTACGAGACAGGGCTCAAGGCCATGCTCAAGAATGCCACAGTAGCCGCCCCGAAAGAAAACAAAGAAGGCCGCGTCGGCATCAATTACTACAATACCATAGGTTATCTGCCCTGGGGCGTCAGCGTGGCCGGCAGCAGGACTGTGGACCACTCCATGTGCGACTATGCCATACATACGGTGGCAAAAGGCCTCGGACATGACGACACTGCCGCAGAGTATCTCAAACGCTCCCGCAACTGGCACAACCTCTGGCGGGACTACGAGGAGGACGGCATACGCGGATTCATCATGCCCAGGGACTCGGCAGGCAACTGGCTGGACAGCACCATGTTTTCGCGCTCGGACAAGGGACTGCCCGACACTCTGCTCATATTCAAGCCCAAAGAGTCATTCCCCAAGAGCTGGCTCAGATTCTTTTACGAAGCCAATGTCTATGAGACCTCTCTCGGCATGACGCACGACATGGATTACCTGATCAAGATCAATGGAGGCAAGAAAGGATTCAAGTACCGCCTGGACAGGCTCTTCGAGCAGGGCTGCTACAACGGAGGCAACGAGCCCTCTTTCATGACGACTTCGCTGTACCATTGGGTCGGCAGGCCGGACCTGACGAGCGACATCTGCAACAGACGTGTCCGCCATGACTATTCTGACGGTCTTGACGGCATTCCCGGCAACGACGACTCCGGAGCAATGTCCTCGTGGATGGCCTGGCACATGATAGGCATGTATCCTGTCGCAGGATTTGACTATTACCTGCTGCATGCACCGGTGGTAGAGAGCGTCACATTCAGCCTGGCAAACGGAAACACATTTACAATCAAGGCAGAAGGGCTGTCGGACAGCAATTGTTACATTCGTTCGGCACGCCTGAACGGCAAGAATTACCCCTGGTCCACAATCAGCCATGCCGACCTCATGAAAGGCGGCGAACTGGTGTTGGAAATGGATACGAAACCGGGGAAATGGGGAAAGAAAATGTTTAAAGACAAGAGATAATGAAAATCGGATATCACAGCGTGGTCGCCCTTGCATACGAACTGGAAGTAGAGGGCGTGACCATTGACAAGGCAGAGAAAGACAACGCATTGGACTACATACAGGGATGCCACATGCTCATCCCGGGACTCGAGGATGCGCTCGAGGGCATGGACGAGGGGGCTGAATTCGATGTAAAAGTGGCTCCTGCAGACGGCTACGGAGAGTATGACCCAAAGAGTTCGTTCGACATTCCCAAGAGTTCGTTCGAGGTCGACGGCAAACTCCGTGAGGACCTGCTCCGCGAGGGACGCATTGTACCGATGCTCAATTCGGCAGGAGAAGTATGCCACGCACAGGTGGTCAAGGTCGGTAACGACAAGGTGACGGTGGATTTCAACCATCCCCTCGCCGGCAAGACGCTTCATTTCACCGGTACGGTGGTGTCAGTGCGCGAAGCCACCAAGAAAGAGTTGGACGAGGGCCTGCACGGGGAGTTTCTGCCACAGGAGCATCATTGCTGCCATCACGGAGAAGGTTGCTGCCACGGAGGTGGTGAACACCATGAGGGCTGCTGCCACGGAGAAGGCTCCTGCGGCAATGGAGAGCACAATGAGGGCGGATGCGGTTGCGGCAACGAGAACTGCCACTGCGGAGAAGGAGAATGCAACTGCGGTGACGATTGCCATTGCAAGGACAGCGACGGCGAGTGCCACTGCAACGAAAACGCTTGCAACTGCGGCGACGGCGAGTGCCACTGCGGAGACGACGCCCCCAAGGGCGAGTGCCACTGCGGCGGAAGCAACTGCCACTGCAACGACTGATGAAGACCGCAGTCGTCATACTCAACTGGAACACACGGGATTACCTCGACAGATTCCTGCCGCCACTCATACAGAGCTGCGAGGGATTGGATGCCGAGGTGATAGTCGCTGACAGTGCGAGTACCGACGGCTCCATGGATCTGGTAAAAGAGCGTTTTCCGCGGATACGCCGTATAGAACTGGACGCCAACTACGGGTTCACCGGAGGATACAACAAGGCTCTGGCACAGGTAGATGCGGAGTATTTCGTGCTCATCAATTCGGATATCGAAGTGGACGGCGGCTGGCTCTCCCCTCTTGTAGAATGGCTCGACTCCCATCCCGAATGCGCAGCATGCGCCCCGAAACTGTTGTCATGGCACGACAGGGGGCGTTTTGAATACGCAGGAGCTGCCGGAGGGTGCATTGATGCGTTGGGCTATCCGTTCTGCCGCGGCAGGGTGCTGAAACGGACCGAACAGGACCTCGGGCAATATGACACACCTGGGGATGTATTCTGGGTAAGCGGTGCCTGCATGATGATACGCGCCTCGCTATGGCGCGAATGCGGCGGGCTGGACGACAGATTCTTCGCCCACATGGAGGAGATAGACCTCTGCTGGAGACTGCACCTGCTCGGATACAGCGTCAGCACAGTGCCTCAGTCCAAGGTGTTCCACATAGGCGGCGGCACACTCCCGGTGAGTTCGCCACGCAAACTCCAGCTCAACTACCGCAACAACCTGCTGATGTTGGACAACAACCTGTACGGGCATTTCCTCGCAGAAGGGCACTCCCCTGCCGTTGCCCGGTGCAGGTCGACATTACGTATATGTCTGAGGTATCTGCTGGATGATTGCTCCGCAGTAGTCTATCTGCTTTGTGGCAAGGTGCAATCAGCCGCCGCGGTCATGCGCGGACACCGTGGGTTCTGGCGGCTCCGTCAAGGGCGCAAGGACAAATGCCGCAAGGAGAGGCGGACCGCGGCGGCAAGCAACGGACTGCCTGCACATACAGGCAGCAGAGCGTCTGTCTGCAAGCCCGCGCAACCTGCCGGACCACGCATGCGGTACGCATCCGCCGGTTACTACAGAGGCAGCATTCTGCTGGCGACAGCGATACACAGAGACAGAATATTTGACTATATTGCGAGGAAGATGTCCGCTGACAGCCACGGAGCACTGACGGGCATGCAGGACAGATGAAAAGAATACACCGAATATGAAAATCGTAATCGTAGGCGCAGGAGAAGTCGGATCGCATCTCGCAAAGATGCTCCGCAGCGCGGCCGGCAGCGTGACGGTCGTGGACTCTGACCAGGCACGGCTCGACAAACTGACCGGCTCCGCCGATGTCAGTGCTGTACACGGCAACCCTACCAATATCTCCGTCCTGCGCGAAGCCGGTGTCGCTGACGCAGACCTGTTCATAGCCGTATATCCGCGGATTATACAGGAAATCAACATCATCAGCGCCCTGATAGCAAGGCAGCTCGGGGCAGCCAAGGTCATTGCCCGTATCAGCGACGAGGACTATCTCAAAAGCGAGAATAAACTGTTGTTCAAGACCTTGGGTATAGAGCTGATGTTCTACCCAGAGCGCATTGCCGCGGATGAGATTGTGGACGCACTGCACCACAGCAGCTCCACCGACACGATGGATTTCGCGCACGGAAGGCTGCAGATCAATGTATTCCGCATACAGGAAGAGTCCGCGATATTGGACATGCGCCTGAGCGAAATAGCCGCATTCGTCCAGGGAGAGGACACCAATTTCCGCATCATCGCCATCAACCACGACGGCAACACCCTGATTCCCAAGCCTGACTCCAGATTCTGCTACCAAGACAATGTGTATGTAATAAGTACGCGCGAGGGACTGCCCACACTGATGAAATTGTTCGGGCAGGACAGTTCTGAAGTCACCCGCGCCATGATATACGGTGGCACCGCCATCGGCGAAATGGTAGCTCGCTCCCTGAGCAGGACCATTGCGGAGACCAAACTCATCGAGCCGGACAGAGAACGCTGCATGGAGTTGTCGGAGAGGCTCGGAAACTCAGTGACCATCAGCAACGGCGAGGGCCGCAACAGCGACTTCCTCATCGAAGAGGGCATACGCGACTACGATGCGTTCGTCGCCGTCACAGAGAATGACGAAGCCAACATACTCGCCTGTGTGGCAGCCAAGAGATTCGGAGTCCGCCGTACCGTGGCAGAGGTCGAGAATATCGAATACATCCGTCTCGCGGAGGATATGGGCATTGACAATGTCATCAACAAGAAGCTCATCACCGCCGGGCGCATTTTCAAATTCACACTCAGTGGCAAGGCGCGATTTGTGCGCTATATGGGCGGCACATCCGCAGAGATACTCGAATATACAGTATCCCCCGGAAGCCGCATCACGACGGCGACTCTACGCGAACTGCCATTCCCGGCAGGAGCTGTCATCGGCGGTGGCATCAGGGGCAGCGAGTCTTTCATTGCTGTAGGCGGCACGAGGTTCGAGGCATACGACAGGGTCGTGGTATTTGCGGACGGCTCGGTCGTCAAGGAGGTGGATTCGTTCTTCAGATAGGGCCGCGTCCATGGCACGGACTGACATTATGTCAGCGGAAATGCCGTGGCAAAGCTTTTGATTCCCTCGGGGAATGACAAATCATTCAGACATGGCTAAAGAGAAAAACAATATCAAGAAAGAAGGCGATGCACAGCCGAAGACAGAGAAACAGGAAACGGTGAAAAAAGAGGCTTGCGAGTCGCGCAAGGACAAGAATCTGCAGAAAGAACTTGACGCCCTGAAAGAGAGCGCGGCTGCAAAGGAGCAGGAGCTCGAAGCCGCCAAATCGGCTCTCGCCAAGGAGAAAGACGACTATATCCGCCTGATGGCAGAGTTCGAGACTTTCCGCAGGCGCACTGCCGAGGAGAAACTCAATATCGTCAAGTCCGCATCTACGGATGTGATAAAGGGCATGCTCACCACGCTCGACGAATGCGAGAGGGCCATGAGCATACTCGAGACCTCTTCAGACGAGGCTGCCAAAGAGGGCACCTCGCTGATTTACAACAAATTGATGGCATACCTCAAGAGCAAGGGCCTGGAGGTAATCGATGCCAAGGGCAAGGACTTCGACACGGACTTTCACGAGGCCGTCACACAATTCCCCGGAGATGAAGCACAGAAAGGCAAGGTCATCGATGTCGTGCAGACCGGCTATATGCTCGACGGCAAGGTAATACGGTATGCCAAAGTAGTAGTGGGAGCGTAAAGCGATATATGGCAGAGAAAAGAGATTATTATGAGGTGCTCGGCGTCAGCAAGAATGCCAGCACGGACGAGATAAAGTCAGCCTACCGCAAGGCCGCGATCAAGTGGCACCCTGACAAATGGGTAGACGGTACGGATGCAGAGAAAAAGACCGCCGAAGCCAATTTCAAAGAGGCTTCGGAGGCTTATTCCGTATTGAGCGATGCGGACAAGAAGGCTCGCTACGACCAGTTCGGATTCAGCGGAGTGGACGGACAGCAGGGCTATGATTTCAGCCAGGGCTTCGGCAGTCTGAACGACCTGCTCAACAACATCTTCGGCGGAGCATTCGGTGGAGGCGGCTTCAGCGGCTTCGGAGGGTTTGGCGGCTTCGGCGGAGGGTCCTCCTCCGGACAGCAGCGCGCACGCCGCGGCCAGGACATCCGCACCCGTGTCACACTGACACTTGATGAGATAGCCAACGGATGCGAGAAGTCCATAACTCTCGAGCGCAAGCGTCCCTGCCCTGACTGCCAGGGCAAGGGCACCAAGAACTCCTCGGACATCAAGACCTGCCCCAGTTGCAAAGGTAGCGGTCAGGTACAGCATGTATCCAACTCCATATTCGGCAGGAGCATCAGCTACAGTACCTGTTCCCAGTGCAACGGCACCGGCAAGGTGGTCACCAATCCCTGCCGTTCCTGCTCGGGCAGCGGGCTCATCCGCAAGCGCGAGACTATCAAGGTCAAAATACCTGCAGGCGTAGAGAATGGCATGCAGATCAGCGTCAGAGGCGAGGGTCATGCCGCAGCCGGCGACGGAGTCAATGGAGATCTGCTGATACTGATAGTGGAGCAGGAGCATCCCCAGATCAAGAGAGACGGGGAGAATCTGTTCTACAGCACCGTAATCTCGGTGACGGACGCCATGCTCGGCAGCGAGATAGCGGTCCCCACCGTAGGCGGAGGCAGCGAGATTGTCAAGATAGAGCCGGGCACGCAGAGCGGCACAGTATTGAGACTGCGCGGCAAAGGTCTGCCGGGAGTCAACTCCTACGCACGCGGAGACATGTATGTCAAGATACTGGTCTGGATACCCCGCAAACTATCCCGCGACGAGAAGAAGACCATCGAGGCAATGCGCACGAGCAGCAGTTTCAAGCCGGATCTCTCGCGAGACGACAAGGCCCTGTTTGACAAGGAGAAAAACATCTTCTGACGACGAACATTCCCCGATAAATAACATAGAAGCCAACCTCGAAGCCACTTCGCGCCACGGGGTTGGCTTTTGGCTTTTTTATCAACAGCAAGCCCTCACCTCTCCACCTTGGTCTCGGGCTGCGTTTTTGAGGCGTCTCAGAGGCAATGGACCATAATGAACTTGTTATCCAGGCAAGAATCCTATAACTTGCGCTGCACAAATTAAAAACCACCATTATGAAGTACAATTCATTAATCCTCTCCACCCTGCTTACTGCTGTTGGCGTAACAGGATGCAATCTCTCGGAGGCGATTGGTGAGGCACCTAAAGTACCTATCCACATCACGTCCACAATGACCAAGGTAAGTGGAGACTCCTTTGTAGAATCCGACCGCATCGGGCTCTACACCGTCAATGCCACAAAGCACGCCAATGACAGCCAGACGTCATCGGTCTTGCTTTCACACGGCAACCACATAGACAATGCGAAATTTACCTACACCAAAGGCACATGGACATCAGACAAGGAATACTATTGGAAAGACGACAAGACCAAGGCTGACTTCTATTGCTATCACCCATACAAATCTGACATTCAAAATGTAGAGAGTGTTTCTTTCGCTGTACCTACAGATCAGAGCAGCAAGGCAGCATTCGAATCAGCGGAAATCCTATGGGGACGCGTGGCTCTAAAGAGCCCGACAGCCGATGCCGTCAACATTACATGCACGCATGAAATGAGCCAACTGCTGATAGAAATAAAGCCGGGCAAAGGCTTTACGGCAGAGACTCTCGTACAAGCCATCAGTGCTGTGACCGTCAACAACATACAATGCAATGCCGTCCTCAATCTCAAAAGCGGAGAGTTAAGGGCAGACGGTCCCAAACGCGATATCAAACCATACTATGACGGGACTTTATATCGCGCGTTCATAGCCCCTCAGACAACTGCCAATGAGACACTTGTAACCATCGACATCGACGGGGACAAACGCACTATAGTCTCTACCGTCGCATTCAAGTCCAACTTCAGAAAGAAATGTACAATCACCGTCAATAAGATCCACGAAGGCATCAATGTAGGCATCGGAGGATGGGAAGATGACAACATCGACTACGGAGGCACTCTAAATTAACATACGGTATGAATTACAGGTCATTACTACATTTGACGGCAATTATCGCCCTCGCAGGCTGCTCCGTCAATGAGATCGAACCGCAGATCCCAGGAACGGATGACTCGCAGGTCGCAATCGCACTCGGCAGCCATATCGAACAGGAATATGTCACAAGAGCAGGCCAAGACGGATTTGCAGACAAAGACAAGATAGGCACATTCATAGTGGACTATGCAGGCGGAGTGCCGGGAGAACTGCTCCTGGAGGGCAACCGGGCAGACAACCTCTACTATACATACAACGAAGCGAGCAACCATTGGGTACCGTCGTACGATGTGTACTACAAGGACAAAAACACTCCTGTGGACATCTACGGCTACTACCCTGCCGACAAGCCTGGAGATATAAAGGGATACGCATTCGAGGTACAGAAAGACCAGCGCAACCCCGTCTCCGGCAGCAACATGAGTGGCTATGAAAAGAGCGACTTCCTCTGGGCCAAGGCGGAGAAGAAAACTGCGGCTGACAAGATAGTATGGCTCAACTTCACTCACCGCATGGCAGGCCTCAGGATCACGCTCCTTGAGGGACAAGGATTCGGAGAGGGAGAATGGGCCGCCCTCGACAAGGACATTCTCATACAGAATACAGTCAGGTCAGCGACAATCAATCTTGCCACAGGCGTGGTCAGCCCTACAAGCACACACGCCCCTGCCACCGGTATCATCCCTGTCGATGAAGGCGGAGAATACCGTGCCGTCGTGATTCCCCAGACAGTAGCGGCAGGCAGCAAACTGATCACTGCCACGGTAGGCGGGCAGACATACGACCTCATTAAGGATGAGGCCATGGTATACATGCCGGGCAAGCAGCATAATTTCACCCTATCGGTAAACAAGCGGGCAGCAGGCAGCTATGAGTTCACGCTCAGCAGCGAGAGCATCACCGTATGGGAGAACGAGCGCAGTTCCCACGACGGACTGGCGCGCGAATATGTCGTTGTCAATGTAGACAAAGCCGGCACCCTGGACGCCTGTATCACAGCAAAGGGGCTGCAAGTAAGTAAGATAAGGAATCTCAAGATTACAGGACAAATCAACTCGAGAGACTTCGCTGTGATGAAATATAGGATGAAGATGCTGAGTTGTCTGAACCTGAAAGAGGCCGTCATAGTCAGAGGAGATAGCGGCAGGCTCGGCGGAGACGCCGAAACCTACATCGGCTCTGAAGATGACTGTATACCGAGCGGTGCACTCGGCGCACATAAGAATCTGACAAGCCTCATATTACCTGACAAACTGCTCAAGATTGGAGACAATGCATTTTCCGATTGTTCTTCCCTCACAGGCTCTCTCATAATACCTGAAGGTGTGACCGAGATAGATTACGCGGCTTTCCGTTCCTGTACCAACCTCAACGGGAGTCTCAAACTACCGTCTACACTCAAGACTCTTGGAAGAGGACGCGGCTACACAAGTTATTGGGACGGTCCGTTCAAATCTTGCGGATTCGTAGGCGAATTAAAGCTGCCGGAGTCTCTCGAAACAATAGGAATGGGAACATTCATGGAATGTAAAGGACTTTACGGTGAATTACGATTGCCGGAAGGTGTAAAAGAAATTGCCGAGGAAGCATTCGGAGGGATGAAGAATATGGTAGGCTCAATAGAAATTCCCCAAGGAGTCACGATGATTGCAGATAGGGCATTCTCCGGCTCCGGCTTCAACGGCACCCTGACCCTGCATGATGGCATAACAGCCATAGGAGAAAAAGCATTTGCCAATACTAGTTTAAAGGGAGAGCTCCATCTCCCCAAGAATCTTGAGACCATCAGTACAGAGTCTTTCTACAACTGCGACTTCTCAGGCACTCTCGTACTGCCCAAAAACATCAGGCAGATCGGAGACAAGGCATTCGCATACAACTGGAGACTTATGGGCACGGTTGAGATTCCGGAAGGAGTGTTGAGCATAGGTGCGGGTGCATTTGCAAGATGCTGGTCAATAGAAGGAGTGATTTTCCCCGAGAGCCTCGAAGCCATTAAATATGAGCCGAACTGGTACAATGACGGCGGAGCTTTCCAGGATTGTTTCGGCATAGGCAGGATAGTCTGCAAAGGCAAGATTCCCGCCTATGTGCAGGACGGTAGCTTCAACGGAGTGCCCAAGGACAACTTTACCCTTGAAGTACCAGAAGGATACGAGCAGCAATACCAGGCAGCAATAGGCTGGAGAGAATTCAAGCGCATCGCCGCGTACCGCAATCTCGTGATAAGGCCCATGGTCGCCACTGCTATCAACACCTCTGTCAGCCGCGACCTGGTACTCAACGCGGACGCCCAGTGGTCAGTAAAGAGCCAGCCGGACTGGGTAACGCTCAGCCAGACCTCCGGCAAGGGCAAGACGGAACTCACGATCACTTTCAGTGAAATGCCCCGTGGAAGTGCAGACAGGACGGGCAAAGTCGTATTCCAGCTCGACGGGCAGGACTATGAGACAACACTCGATGTGAGCCAGTATGACTACATCTACAGCGAAGACGAAATCATCACCCTGCATAGAGCAAGCAAGGGGGATGGTGTCAACATCGTAATCCTTGGAGACGGTTTCAACGCAAAGGACATCAGCGAGGGCAAACTAATGAAAGCGATGAATAAGGCCTACGAGCACTTCTTCGGAATACAGCCCTACAAGGCATACAAGGATTACTTCAATGTCTACACGGCAATCCCTGTATCTGCCGAATCAGGCGTCGGTACCGTCAATACGATTGTAAGAAACCGCTTCAATACAGCCACTAACGGTGGTGTAACCAGCAACGGAGAAGATGACTATTTCGAAGTCCTCCGATACGCATGCAACGCCCCTACGGTAAATGACGGCAACATCAACCGTACCCTGATCATTATGATCCCCAACACGGAAGACTACGGCGGAGTGACATATATGTGGGATGACGGAACAGCGATAGCATATTGTCCGATGAGCGACTACGGTTATCCGCTGGACTTCCGAGGCGTAATCCAGCACGAGGCTGGAGGACACGGATTCGGAAAACTGGGCGATGAATACATCTATCACAATGAGTTCATCCAGGCCTGCGAATGTCCCTGCTGCCCACATGTATTTGAGTTGCAGAGGAGACAGGCTAAAGGTTGGTTCCAGAACCTCTCGCTCAGCGGCAAGATGGGCGACGTGCCTTGGAGAGATTTCATCTTCCACGAAAAGTACTCCAATTTCGTAGACATTTACGAGGGCGGATACATGCACAACAGAGGTGTGTACCGCAGCGAGCAGAACAGTTGTATGAACAACGAGATCCCCTACTACAGCACCATAAGCCGCTACGAGATCGTCAAGCGCATCATGGAATATGCCGGCGAAAAATTCAGTTTTGAGAAATTCGTAGCAAATGACATCGTGGAAGTCCCGTCAGGCGATACAGGCACCAAGTCCGCCCACGGAAACGGTATCTACAGCAAAAATGCATCTATCAACAGCCACGAACCCGTATTCATGGGCGAGAGACAGAGCATTAAATAAGGAACATCATGAAAAGAACTATATTGATCGCAATCAGCGCGCTAAGTCTGGCAATTATAGGCGGATGCTCCAAGACAGCCATCTGCCCGGAGACAGGTGAGCATATGCACTTCTCTCCTGCCTTGCCTGGGACCAAGGCCACAGATACTTCTTTTGAGGAGGGAGACGCCATAGGCATCTACGCCACGGAGTATAAAGACGGCAAAGCCTTACCTCTCCAACTCTCCGGTAACCATGCCAACAACTCAATGGCCACACTCAATGCTGGCAAGTGGGCGGTCTCCCCTGCTATTTGGTGGAAAGACAACTGCAAGTTTGACATAATATCATATTACCCGTATATTAGCGGTATCAAATCGGTGGATGACATGCAGTTTTCCGTACAACTCGACCAAAGAGGCAAAGGCTACACCATGAGTGACCTGATGTGGGCAAAGACGAGCGGCATCACTCGTACTGGCAGTGACATCCCGCTGAATTTCAAGCACAAACTGTCGCGCCTGGACATCAACCTTGTCAAGGGAGAGGACTATGAGGGTGAGATTCCGGCAGACGCCGAGGTGAGGATCATGAGCACACTCCCCTCCGCGCTCCTCAATCTGGAGACCGGCGATGTCGAGAAAGACATTTACAGCACAGAGAAGACAATAACGGCGCACCAGAACGGCACCGGCAAGTACTCTGCCATCATCGTCCCCCAGATGCTGCTCAACAATGTCCCTCTGCTTGAGGTCATAGTTGGAGATGTGTCTTACCTGCTCAGCTGTCGATTCCAGTTCGAGTCCGGAATCCGGCATACCCTGAATGTAACACTGACTTCTGATCCCGACAAGGCCGTCATCAACATCGGCGGCGGCATACAAGATTGGAACTGATGATGAAAAGAACATTATACCTGACAGTTATCTGCCTTCTGTTTGCAAACACTGCTTGCATGCAGAAGGCATTGCCTCCCGAGTCTCTTTCTACACCGGAATTCATGTCGGTAAAATGCGATGTCAAGGAATCCGGAAACGACAGGAGCGCCATACTCACCGCCGTGCTCAATTCGAGCAATGGTGTGGAGGCATCCGGATTTATGTTCGGAAGCGATGAGACCGAAATGAGATTCATAGAGACTCCGATCGAGGACTGTACTTTCTCTACGGAACTGCCAGCCCTCACTCCGGGAGACTATGTATATTATGCGACTGTGAGCAACGGACGCAATACTGTCAGGACCAACATGTTCAATTTCACTATCGAGCAGAGAAACAGCAGCACAATCATCACGCCTCCAGGCAGTGATGATGATAATGACACGAAACCGGATGACGGCAACGGCTCCATGGACGATGATATTACCACACCTCCGGACAGCGGAGATGACGGCAAGCCGTTGCCGCCCCCAGAAGGCTCAGAACTTCCCATAAGCGACAGCAATTTCCTGGAGTATCTGTTGGCACAGTTTGATACGGACAATAACGGCATAATCACCAGATCGGAGGCGGAGTCCGTCACAGCCATCGAAGTCAACACTGACAAGATCAAAACCCTTGACGGCATCTCATACTTTACGAATATCGGGCGGCTCGTCTGCAAGGGCGGCACATCACACGGAGGGCTGACCGGACTGCTGCTTGGGAACAACGACAAGCTACAGACTCTGGACTGCAGTTACAACAACATCAAAAAACTTGCGATACCGTTGTCCATCAAGGAATTGAATTGCCGTTACAACAATCTGGACGAGGTGTATTTCTCCCAGTGCCCATATCTCAAAAAGCTGGACATCTTCGGAAACTATGCTTCTGTATTGGATATTTCCAAACTCTCGGAACTCGAAGAACTTACCTGCGGAATGAACAGCTTCACCACGCTTGATGTATCCAAGAATCTCAAACTCAAGATGCTCGACTTGTCGGATTCCCCCATTCTCGAAACTGTCTATGTGTCAAAAGGCCAGCACATACCCGAAATCATCGCAGACAACAGAATCAATTTTGAATTTATAGACTGAAATGGCCACACAGAAGATACCGGAACTCAATTACCTGCTGAGCCTCGTCGAGAAACAATACGGCCGCAAACTCACTAGCACTTCCGACTTCGAGTCGCTGTCCATAGACATAGAGCGCAAGATCAGAGACCTCATATCTGCATCCACACTCAAGCGTCTCTATGGATATGTCTCGATGCGCACAATACCGAGAAAGAGCACATTGGACATCTTGTCGAGATACATAGGCAAGAAGAGTTACGATGAGTTCTGCAAAGAACTTAAGCATTCCGAGGCATTCACATCCACATTCTTCAGTGCGAAGACAGTTTACACCTGTGACCTCGCACAGGGAGACATTGTGCAGATCGGCTGGGAGCCCGACCGCGTAGTCACGCTCGAGTATCTCGGCGAGGATAGCTTCATCGTAAATGAGTCAGTGAATTCCCAATTGCGAAAAGGTGACAGGTTTGCACTGAACTGCTTCATGCTCGATTTCCCGCTATATATCCCACGTCTGCTGAGAAAAGGCGAATGGACGACACCATATATAGCCGGGACGCAGAACGGCCTCAACCTGCTGGAGGTACATCATTCAGAAGTGGCCGAGTAGTCTTCAAGTAAGTCTGTCGCCTGTCTGAATATCTGGTCGATGGTCTCGTCATCGACATACACGGATTCAGTCTCAGGACGACTGGTCCAGGCTATCACCGAAACCGCCGTAACAATGACTGCCACTGCAGAGGCGAGCAATATATACATCCAGGCCCGCGGACGCTGGCTAAAAAGCGCCCTCTGTACTTCCTGTACATTCTTGTAACGTTCTTCCGGACTGTAACGTGTGCATTTGCGAGAGACCCTCTGATAGCGCCGACTATCGGAGATTTCAGACAGCATTACCCCTAAGGAGTAGATGTCACTTCTATAGTCAGCCTCCATGTTGTTAATCTGCTCCGGAGATGCATATATCATGGTGCCGGCACCACTCGAGAGGATTGAATGCGAATCCGAGTCTGACAACGAGAAGTCGATGATCTTCACATTGTTGCCATTTCTCGTTACAAGGATATTGGCGGGCTTTAGATCCCGGTGGATAATCTGTTTGAGGTGTATATAATGGACTGCTTCGAGTATCTGGGACACTATCCTGTCACGCAGTTCCGCATCTCCCTTGTGGCCGTCCAGAAACTCACTGAGGCTGCAACCGTCCACCCATTCCATCTCGATACATTTTCCCAACTCCGGGTGCTCGTCCAGCGAATAGTATTCGCGGATGTTGGGATGATGGAGATGGATGCCGATCTCGTATTCTTTCTGAAGCATTTCACGGCAAAGAGGATCGTCCCTATGCGCAGCATCAAGTGCTTTCAAGACAGTAGTACGGCCACCGCAGGTGCATTTATAAAGTTCGAAAGAACCATTATCCGAGCCTTGCAACAAAGAAATTTCCTTTGCCGTACGCACAGATAATTCTATATCGTCAAAAAAGCCCGATGTATTTGGTTCAGAATGGTTCATTACATATCCTATCGCTATACAAATTTACAAGATTATGTTAATTTTGTGGTGATATGCGCATCAAATTCTACACAGCTATATATATTCTTACCTTTATCCTGCTATGTTCAGACGCTGCCGGCTCGCCCATCAGAAAGAAAAACTGGGACCGGATTCTGGACAGGTACGAAATGCTGTGCAACGAATGCATTGACATGAAGCACAGGGTCGATGCCGGCGAAAGGATTCCAACCAAAGACCTGTCGAAGCTGCTGAACAGTTTGGGTGAGATTCGCAATAATCTCCGTAATGGCGGAGACTCCATGACTTCGGAGCAGATTGCCCGTTTTGACAGAATACGGGACAGATACAACGCGGTGCTGGGCTCTCATCCGGTAAAGACTACAATCAGTGAAGATGTTGCCGCCAGCGAAGATAATGCTGCCAACGGGGAGGTAGTCCCTACAGCGGAATCCGATTCCAAAAGGTCTATAGCAATGGAAGAGCCGCCCGTTTCCAGGCTGCACCAGAATGAGGAACGCGGTCGAGAGCCTTGGTATGCAATTCCGCAGATGGCAGCTTTGGAGGCCGGCATAGAGTATCCTGGAATGCAATACGAATATATCGCGCAGCGTCACGCATGCGGACAGCCCGAGGCCCACGCCCTATACGATGCACGGCAGCACAGCATAAGTGTTTCAATATCCGCGCTGGCATCCGTGCTCCCCGACACCTCATTCGGAATCATGGCGGGCATATCCGGCGGAGAAGATGATATAACAGGTGGCAACGGGAAAGCCGGCTGGGGTGTATATGTCAAGTATATGAGCAATTTCAAGTCTGCGCCCTACAGTTATGAATGCTACTCCAACGGCAACAGCACTGACGGAAGCGTATGGCTGAGCGGAAACTCCAGGACAGCATTGCGCCAGTTGAGCCTTGGCGTGACCAGAGGCATCATCCCCCACCTCGAGGCATTCGCCGGCATAGGATACGGCAGATATACCACGACCTGGGAGGACAACCAAGGCCAATGGATACTCGTCAAAGACAGCAGTACCAAGGGAATGCTGCTCGAAGCCGGCCTGTCTTGCACCCTCTATCCGCTGTATTTCACAGCCGGTGTCAGCACGACGGCATTCCAATATACTGCCCTCTTCCTTGGTCTCGGGCTGCGTTTTTGAGGCTGCGACATGCGCCTCTCTATCAGGCCCCCACGAAAATAATAGAGTTACCGACCTGCAATCGAATATTTCACTTACCGCCAGTCACGCCGGCTCACTGCTCGCCGAGCATGTGGGAGCCGTTGTCGGCATAGAAGCGCCGGGACATCTGTGCGGTAATCTCTCTGTAGGAAGCACGCATGGACACCGGCAGTGCAGAAGTGACATCCTCCCTGGCTGACATCCACGCCCGGAATGCTGCAAGGACATTCCTCGGCGGATTTTTTTCCTCAACTACGGCATTCGCCCCATCTACGGCAACAGTCTCCGCTTCACCCTCAACGGACTCGGCTTCAGACACCGGAGTCTCCTCACAGTGCCATGCGATTTCCTCCACGCAAAGAGGCCTGAGCAGTTCGTCAAACTCTTCGGGAGACACCACCGCCGTGACATTTTCATAACATCTGCCATGCACGAGCACA
>CAZTUQ010000028.1:0-22855 GCA_964616865.1 uncultured Muribaculaceae bacterium | reverse complement strand
CTCGAAGAGGGACGCGCAGAAGGACGCCAAGAGCGTAATTTGGAGATTGCGAAGAGTATGCTTGCCAAAGGCTATGCGGCCGAAGATATTGTCGACATTACCGGTCTGTCTATCGACGCAATCGAAAAATTACGATAATAGGGCATGGCTATGAACAGATAGCAATCTTGACAAACATAAAACGACACCATTGCTATCCTCTAAATAAAAAGCCTTAAAAAATTCAGACAAAATTAAACTGCACCCCAAAAGTTAGACACAAAACTTTTGGGGTGCAGTTCAGACTTTTGGACTGTCTGTTTATTCACAAGCCGATTAATCCGGCCTACAGCAATCAACTGTATAACTCCACCGGCTCATTGTCATCTTCCAGCCCGTCAGTATAACTGTCCGACTGAGGACGCGGAGGCACTGTAGTCTCCAGCAGCACAGTCCCCGATGCGCGAGCGATAATATGGAACTCGGCGACATCCGTAGGCACCAGCACAGTCTCTCCCCTGCGGACAACAGTCTGACAGAGGGCACCGTCCGGCCGTGCATCATCCTCCGGGACCACAACCGCGGCTTCACCGGCCACACATGTATAGGTGGCAAAACTGTCCGATGCCCCGGCAGACACTCTCACAGGCTCCGATATACGGCGCGCTGTCACCACAAACTGCGGCACGCTTGCCAGTATGCCATCTCCGCCGGCCGTATTACAGACCTCATATTTTTTATAATCAATAAAATCGAATGCCGTTTCCAGATTGAGATTGGATTCGGAATCCGGATCCGGAACTCCCCAACCGAACAGACGGAAATCCAAAGGCGATGATTCTGCAATCTCACAGACAGTAATCCGCCCCGCCATGCAGTGCACAGTGCCCGGTTTTACAAAAAAGCAATCTCCGGATACCGGCTCTACAGCATGCAGAAGCCCCTCTACAGAACCATCTATACACGCGTCATAAAACTCAGACGAACTCACATCCCTGCCGAAGCCGAGATAAACTTTCGCACCAGGTTCTGCAGCAATGACATACCACAATTTCGCCTTCCCGAGGAAATCAAAGCGCTGCTCTGCGACTTCATCACCAGGACACACCAGCAACGGGCTGCGTCCGTCAATAGATAATGTCTTGATGCACACAGGAAACTGACGGCCATAATAACTGAACACATCATCTCCCACCACTCTCTCCATATAGGTATCCATCACCTCACCGATGGTATCCGTAGACAACCATCCGTTGCGTATGACAGAATCCTGATAGCCCAAATCCGCAAGTTGGACCACAGAGCCCTCCTGCTCTTCGGCAATAGGCTCAAACAGAAGCGGATACAGTTTCTTTTCTACTTCCATACCAATGCTATTCTACCGGCAGAAGCAATCCCTCCGCCGCTTTTGCAGCTGCAGCCTCCCCTGCTATCTTACGGGCAATCTCCAATCCGAATGCCACGCTATATCCGGCACTGCGGCCGCTGATGATATTACCACTGGTAACGGCAGGCTTTCTGACGAATTCAGCCCCCTTGGAGACAAGGTTCTCCTCGAAGCCGTCAAAGCAGGTCATTTCAACTCCCTCAAGCCCGTCCAGCTGGCCGAGCACAAGGCCTGGCGCAGCACATATAGCGGCCACACAACCGCCTGCCGCGGCATGGGACTTCATCATATCGATAAGTTTATTACACTTGGCGAGATTGCGGCTGCCAGGCATTCCTCCGGGGAAGACCATCACATCACCCGCATCGGGCACTACCATATCCAATGTAGTATCCACATTGACCATAAGCCCGTGAGACGAGGCCACAAACGGATCCTCCCCGATGCCGGTCAGCAGGACATTTACACCTGCACGCATCAGCACATCACGGGTAGCCAGAGCCTCGATGTCTTCGAAGCCGTCTGCCAAAAAGATATAAGCTGTATTCATAAACAATATGTCATTTTCTGATGATAACCCTCTCTATACGCTTAGGCACAGAGGTAAATATCTCATAAGGGATAGTCCCGAGTATAGATGCAAGTTCCTCAGCTGTCGGGTCCGCTCCGAATATTGTCACGGTATCCCCTGCCTGCGCGTCCACGCCTGTAACATCCAGCATGCACATGTCCATACATATATTGCCGATTGTAGGCACTCTATGGCCATGCAGGGAGAATGAAGCCCTGCCGCAGCCGAGATGTCTGTCAATGCCGTCCGCATACCCCACCGGGATGGTGGCAATCCGCTTGCCTCCCTCTCCTACATGCCCGTGGCGGCCATAGCCTATAGTATCCGACGGCTCGGTCAGATTCTTGACCTGCAAGATCTTCACCTTGAGCGATGCCACCGGCGAAAGTTTCACGCCTGGCAGTGCGCTGATACCATATATGCCTATGCCCAGCCTGACCATGTCAAACTGATACTCTGGGAAACGTTCTATGCCTGCACTATTCAGCACATGGTACATGGGTTTGTAACCGATACCGGCAGAAAGCATGTCCGCATTTCGGCGGAACATGGATATTTGTCCCAGGGTAAATTCGTCTTCCTGCGGATCCTCCGCCACACAGAGATGCGAATAGACCGAACGCAACTTCACATAAGGGCAATCGCGCAGATAGTCAAGCAACTCCGGCAACTCGGATGTCATGAACCCGAGCCTGTGCATCCCGGTATCCAACTTGACATGTATAGGAAAATCAGTGATGCCGCGACGCTTGAGTTCCGCGCACAAGGCCTTGAGAGTATACAGATTGGGAATGCCGGGCTCGAGACGGCATGATATGATCTCATCAAAGAAATCAGTCCCGGCCGTAAGCACGAGTATAGGCAGACTGATGCCGGCCCTACGGAGTTCCACGCCCTCCACAGGCATGGCGACTGCCAGATAGTCAGCCCCCTCCTGTTGCATCATGGCCGCAAATTCTACCGCCCCGTGGCCATAGGCATTTGCCTTGACGAGGACCAGCATTTTTGTCTCCGGGCGCAGTCTGGAGCGGAAATAACGGAAATTGTCCCTGCAGGCAGGCAGCCGCAGTTCCAGTCTCGAAAAATCATTTTCCGCATGCGTCATCATAGACTGCGAATTTACGCATTATTTTTGTAGATGTCATCCGCTGTGGGGTTTTATCTGTGCGGAAGCACCAGGCAACGGCCTGCCACATTATTGTAGGATTAATTATTATCAAAAAAATAAAGTGCCATGAATATATGGATCATAATGATCGCCGTGATGATACTGAGCCTTATCATCCAGCAGACACTCCAGAGCAGATTCAGCAAATACTCAAAAGTCCCTACACGCAACGGCATGTCCGGAGCGGAAGTCGCACAGAAAATGCTGAGGGACAACAATATAACAGATGTACAGATCACCTGCATTCCAGGCAGGCTCACAGACCATTACAATCCGCAGACAAAGACAGTAAACCTGAGTGAGGATGTCTACAACGGACGCAGCATAGCTGCAGCCGCAGTCGCCGCCCACGAATGCGGGCATGTACTGCAGCACGAATACGGATACGCACCTCTCAGACTCCGCTCCGCACTGGTGCCGGCAGTTTCATTCGCCAGCAATATAGTACAATGGGTACTGCTCGCCGGAGTGCTTTTCATCAATACATTCCCCTCCCTCCTGTGGATAGGAATCGCCCTCTTTGCCATGACCACCCTGTTCAGCATAGTCACCCTGCCTGTAGAGGTCAATGCGTCCGTGAGAGCCACCGACTGGTTGGAAGGCGCCGGCATCACTGACTGGGAGACAGCACCGATGGCGGCAGACGCCCTCAAATGGGCAGCATACACCTATGTAATCGCAGCCATAGGCTCGCTCGCCACCCTTTTCTACTACATCGGTATCGCCAGACGCGACTAAAACGCGCGGATGCACACGCTCATCCGCACAAACAGAGCACATTGCCGCATGAAAGATGGGATAAAAGTGTTATTTTTGTCTTTATGAAGAAGTATCTCGCCTATGTGGTAGCGGCAGTGGTTTTCGTCGCACTCGCATATATCTATTGTTTTCCTGTCCTGCAAGGCAAAGTAATACACGCCGGGGACAACATCAATGCAGAGGCCGCCGTACATGAATGTGCGGAATACACCCGCGAGACGGGTGACCACAGCTGGTGGACCGGTTCCATGTTCGGCGGCATGCCCAACTACCAGATTGGCGGAGGGCAATATCAGGGAGAAGCCATGCTCTCCCCCGTCAATTCCATACTCCACCGGGGGCACGGGCACACGGCATGGGTATTCATCATCTATTTCTTCTGCTTCTTCATACTGCTCAGGGCATTCGGAGTCGACAAATGGCTGTGCATAGCCGGTTCGATAGCCATCACATTGTCTTCCTATTTCATAGTGATTATCGCTGCCGGGCACAACGGCAAGACATCCACTATCGCTCTGACGAGCGTGGTAATCGCCGGCATGTATTTGATATTCAGGCGTAAATATATAGCAGGAGCAATACTCGCATCCCTGTTTACGGCAGCCGGATTCACGGCGCATCCACAGATGGCATACTACATGTTCATGCTGATGGGCGTCATGTGGCTCGCGGAACTGTGGACAGGTATCAAGGACAGGCAGATCAAGCGCTTCGCCATCTCCAGCGTCATATTCTTCGCATCCGTCGGGCTCGGATTCGGAGCATGCTGCGGCAATGTTTTCGTCAATTCCGAATACGCCTCGCAAACGATGCGCGGAGGACATTCCGACATCGTCAGAGACGGTCAGGAACAGGCCGCCGCAGAACAGAGCAACGGTCTGGACATACAATACGCGACCCAATGGAGTTACGGAATAGACGAGAGTCTGTCATTCCTCATTCCCGGTATCAAGGGAGGTGCGTCCTCCGTCAATATAGGACGCGATTCCAAAGTATATAAGGCTCTGACAAGCAACGGAGTGCCGGCGCGTTCGGCAGCCCAGTTCTGCGAGAATGTCCCCATGTACTGGGGAGAGCAGCCGTTCACATCCGGCAATGTCTACATGGGAGCCATAGTGTGCTTCCTGTTCGTGCTGGGACTGTGCATCGTAAAAGGCCCTTACAAATGGGCGATGCTCGTCGCGACGCTGTTTTCCGTCGCGCTCGCATGGGGTAATAACTTTATGTGGCTCACGGAGATATTCTTCAAGTATTTCCCTCTATACAACAAATTCCGCACGGTATCTTCCATCCTGATAGTGGCGGAAATCACCATGCCCCTGTTGGGCTTCCTCGCTGTAAAGGAGCTGATGCAGGGCAATGTCTCACGCGAAAAAGCCGGCAAGGCAATCTGCATATCCGCAGGTGTCACAGGCGGCATTTGCCTCATTGTCGCCCTGATGGGCGGGATGCTGTTCAGCGGAACATCGAGTTACGATGCGGCATGGGCAGGGCAGGTACCCGGATGGCTGTATTCCGCCATTATAGATGAGAGGCTGTCACTCATGCGTGCCGACGCATGGAGATCACTGCTGTTCATAGCCGGAGCCGCACTGCTGCTGTGGATATTCACCGCAGGCAAGATCAAGGCAGGATGGCTGACCGCAGGCCTCGCTGTCCTCATACTGGCAGACATGTGGCCGGTAGACCGACGCTACCTCAACAATGACAATTTCATCAGCGTCAAGCGCAATGACGAGGTATTCGCAATGCAGCCGTACGAGCGTCAGTTGCTCAATGACCCGGACCCTCATTTCAGGGTAATGAACCTAACGAGCAACACATTCAACGATGCGCGCACCTCATATTATCTCAAATCCATAGGAGGATACCATGCCGCCAAGTTGCGCCGCTATCAGGATCTCATAGACGAGCACTTGAGCAAGATGCATCTGCCGGTAATAGGCATGCTCAACGCAAAATATCTCATCGTACAGGGTGAGGACGGCGCTCCGGAACCGCAACTCAATCCATACGCCCTCGGCAACGCATGGTATGTGGGAAACATCCGCACGGCAAAGAATGCGAACGAGGAGAGCGATGCCCTCATGCAGATGGATCTGAGCCGCGAGGCGGTCATCGACGAGAGTTTTGCCGGATATGTCAAGGACTTCGAGCCCGGAATAGCTGAAGGCGCCGAGGTAAGGCTCACTTCCTATTCGCCAAAGGCGGTGGATTATGTCTGCGAATCATCTGCAGACGGAACGATAGTGTTCTCGGAAATCTATTACCCCTACGGCTGGAAAGCCACGATTGACGGCAGGCCGGCAGAGCATTTCCGCGCAAATTATATGCTGCGGGCAATCAATGTGCCGGCCGGAAAGCACGAAATCAGTTTTGTGTTCAGCCCTGACAGTGTACGCAAGGGGGATACCATCGCAGTCGTATGCGTGTGTCTGATATATCTGCTGACTGCGGCAGGCATTGGAGTATCGGTATGGAGAAGAAGAAAATCGTCATAGTCGGACCTGCATATCCATACAGAGGTGGGCTGGCGGCTTATAATGAGCGCATCGCAGAGGAGTTCGCCTCTCGTGGAGACGAGGTGCAGATAGTGACATTCACATTGCAGTACCCGTCATTCCTGTTCCCGGGCAAGACACAATATTCTACAGAATGCGCCCCGGAAGGATTGAAGATAGTGCGCATGCTCAACTCCATCAATCCGTTCAGCTGGATCAGGACGGGGCACAGAATCGCGGAGATGGGTCCCGACATCGTGATAATGAAGTATTGGATGCCTGCCATGGCGCCATGTCTCGGGACCGTAGCCCGCATCGTCAAGAAAAAGTGCAAAGCCAAGGCCATCAGCATCCTGGACAATGTAGTACCGCACGAGCACAGGCCCGGAGACAGGATATTGTCCAGATATTTCTGCAATTCCATGGACGGATTCGTCGCGATGTCGGAGTCCGTGCTTGAGGATCTGGGACGGATAGAGCAGTCCAGGCCGCGCACGCTGCACGCACATCCTCTGTACGACAATTTCGGCAAACCGGTGGACAGAGAAGAGGCATGCAGACATCTCGGACTGGATCCGGACATGAGATATTTTCTGTTCTTCGGTCTGATACGCGACTACAAAGGGCTCGACCTGCTGATAGAGGCGATGGAAGACAAGGGCATACGCAGACATAGGGAGTTCCGGCTCATTGTGGCTGGGGAGTTTTATTCCGATCCCGAGAAGTACCTCTCCCTGGCCAAGGAGAATATGGTGGACAGCCAGATTATCTGGCGGACGGAGTTTATCCCCGACAGCGAGGTGAAATATTATTTCAGCGCCGCCGAATTGGTGGTACAGCCATATAAATCCGCCACTCAGAGCGGAGTTACCCAGATTGCATATCAGTTTGAGCGTCCGATGCTCGTCACTGATGTAGGAGGTCTGGCAGAGACCGTTCCTGACGGCAAGGCCGGGTATGTGGTCAGTCCCCTGCCCGAGCATGTCGCGGAGGCAATGATAGCGCAACTGGAAAAGCACACGGATTTCAGCGAGGGATTGAGGGAAGAGAAAAAGAAATATTCATGGGCATCCCTTTGCGATGCCATAGAAGAGATTGCTTATGATCATCAGAAGTAAGGCTCCGTTAAGGCTGGGGCTTGCCGGAGGCGGCAGCGATGTAGCACCCTACTGCGACATGTATGGTGGGCTCGTGCTCAACGCGACCATCAATCTCTACGCCTATTGCAGCATAGAGGAGACAGACAGCGATACAATACGCATACGCAGTTATGATGCCGGCTGTTTCGAAGAATATCCGCTGTCGGATTCGCTCGAAATCGACGGCAAGGCAAGTCTGATCAAGGGGACATACAACCGCGTGATGCGTGACTTCGGGCTGCAGGCACGCGGATTCTGCATCACCACATGGAACGATGCGCCTGCAGGATCGGGACTCGGCACTTCATCGACCATGGTCGTGTGCATTCTAAAGGCTTTTATCGAATGGAAAAGCCTGCCGCTCGGAGATTATGAGACGGCAAGGCTCGCATACGAGATTGAGAGGGAGGACCTTGGACTGGCCGGCGGCAAGCAGGACCAGTATGCCGCTGCATTCGGAGGGTTCAACTATATGGAGTTCCGACAAGACGGCACTGTTATAGTCAATCCGCTCAAAATCAAGAGGTGGATAGCGGATGAGTTGGAGGCTTCGATGATGCTGTATTTCACCGGCAGGTCAAGGAGCAGCGCCGACATCATACGCGAGGAACAGAAGAATGCGGCGACCGGTGAGGTGTCCGCAATCAAGGCGACCCACCGCATCAAGCAGAGTGCGGTAGACATGAAACTGGCCATCCTCAAGGGTGACACCAGAGCATTCGCCAGTATCGTGGGGCAGGCGTGGGAGGACAAGAAGAAGATGGCGAGCGCCATTTCCAATCCGGTGATACAGGAGGCTTTCGATGCGGCGATGGCAGCCGGAGCACTGGCAGGAAAGGTATCCGGAGCCGGCGGTGGCGGATTTATCATGTTCATAGTCGAGCCTACAAGGCGCAAAGAGGTGGAGGCGGCACTCTCCCGTCTCAGCGGTTTCGTGATGCCATTCCAGTTTACTGACGGCGGAGCACACGGCTGGCACATCTACGACACAGACAGAATATAGACCAGACAGGGAACGGGGCTTGGCTGCCTGATTCCATAGGCATAGCAGCCGATACCTCCTATCGGGACTGGACGAACCATATAAGATCATGACACATAAAGAGAATATAAAGTCGCAGATAGCGGCAAGCATCGCGGTCAAGCAGGCGGTGCTCGAAGACGAAGGACTGCTGTCCCAGATAGAGCACACCGCGCAGGTCTGCATAGACGCCTACCGCAATGGCGGCAAGGTGCTGTTTGCAGGCAACGGAGGCAGTGCAGCCGATGCCCAGCATCTGGCAGGCGAACTGGTAAACAAATTCTATTTCGACAGACCGGGTCTGAATGCCGCGTCACTCAGTACTGACACCAGTATCATGACAGCGATAGGCAACGACTACGGATTTGACAGGCTGTTTGCAAGACAGGTGGAAGCCATGGGCTCCAAAGGAGATGTATTCATAGGCATTTCCACATCAGGCAACTCCGCCAACATAGTGGAGGCAATAAAGACCTGCAAGGAACTCGGTATCACAAGCGTAGCCATGACCGGCAGCCGTCCGTGCAAGATGGACATCGCCGACATTCTCCTCAAAGTCCCCTGCACCGAAACTCCCCGCATCCAGGAATGCGAGACCCTTATGGGACACATCATCTGTTGCCTCATAGAGCAGGAACTGTTCGGTAAAAAGGACAGCACTGAACAATAGGCACATGGAAGCAATCATACTCGCAGGAGGCCTCGGGACCAGGCTCCGGAGCGTTGTCAGCGACATTCCCAAATGTATGGCACCCATAGGAGGGCAGCCCTTTCTGTGGTATGTACTCAGATACCTGTCCCGGCACGAATACGACATCAGCAGAGTCATACTATCCGTAGGCTATCTCAGGGAACAGATAATCTCATGGGCAGAAGCCCACAGGCACGAATATCCGTTTGAAATCGCATTCTCGGCAGAAGACGAGCCTCTGGGCACAGGCGGAGCTATAATGCAGGCCTGCTCGTATGCGGCAGGACGGCATGTCGCAGTACTCAACGGGGACACGCTTTTCGATGCACCGCTCGACCGTCTGCTCGCGGAACACATCGCAGGAGGACGCGCCGTGACATTGGCACTCAAGGAGATGCACGACTTCGACCGATATGGGGCAGTCTCCCTCGGAACGGATGGGGGCATCTGCGGATTTGAAGAGAAAAGGCATCGCGACAGCGGCCTGATAAACGGAGGTACATATATCATTGACCGCAAGGCAGGCATATTTCCCGAAGGGAAAGTGAAATTCTCATTTGAAAAAGAGGTCCTGGAGCCTCTCGCCAATGGAGGCCGCATGCTCGGCGGCTGGAGGTCGGAGGGGTATTTCATAGATATTGGTATCCCCGAAGACTACACGCGCGCGGAGGCCGAACTACCTGGAATGTTCCCGTCAAGGCTCGCGGATATAGATGTGTCACAATACGATACGATATTGCTCGACAGGGACGGGGTCATAAACAGGCTTCGCCGGAATGACTATGTCAAGAACGCGGACGAATTTGAACTGCTACCAGGTGTGACGGACGCCATCGCCTCCTGGGTCAAGGCTGGAAAGAGCATCTATATAATGACCAACCAGCGCGGAGTGGGCAAGGGCGTGATGAGCCTGTCTGATCTGGAGGAGGTACACCGTCACATGACCGGACTGATAGACAAGGCCGGAGGGAAAATCACCGGCATCTATGTCTGCACTGCCGTAGAGAATGACGACCACATGCGCAAACCGCAGCCGGGAATGTTTGCAAGGCTGCTCACCGAACATCCGGAGGTACGCCCTGAAACCTGCTTGATGATAGGGGACTCTTCAAGCGACATGGAATTTGCAGCCAATTGCGGCATACGGGGAGTGCGCATATGATCAAGGTAAGCCTGATAATACCGCTGTATAACGCAGCAGACACAATAGTACAATGCCTGTCATCTGTCGCAGAGCAGACTCTTGACGGTATCGAGGTGATATTGGTGGACGACTGCAGTACGGACGGGAGCCTGTGCATCGCGCAGAATGCCCTGATGTCGGGGAAATTCGCCTGGCAATGCGTTTCACAGACGGCCAATGCCGGCCCGGGAGCGGCCCGGAACACAGGAATGGAGCATGCTGCCGGCAAATACATAGCATTCATAGATGCAGACGACCGCATTGCACCCGACTATTGCCGCAGACTGTATGAGGCGGCGGAGGAGCATGGGGCGGACATGGTGTGGTGCAACGCAGCAGAAGTATCCGCAGACGCAGCAGAGGGCAGGCCTGTATATGTCAGGACCTTGTCCAACCTTTATCACGAAGACAGAGGCAAGCTGCTGCGCACGATGGTGACATTCCTGTGGACCTGCATGTTCCGCAGGGAGTTCATCCAGGCACAGGGCATCTGTTTTCCTGCCACAAGGTGCGCGGAAGACAGCTGCTTCGTATTGGGGGCGGCAATGGCGGCAGGTATCATAACGACAGTGGACGAGACCTTGTACGAATACCGGCTAGCCGGCAATTCGCTCAGCCGCAGACGCAACCGCAGACGCGCACGCGAGCGCATGAAGTCAATGTCCGCGCTGCGCAGATGGGCAAAGGAGCAGGGATTTGCAAACCTATACCGCTGCAGTCTCGCATGGATTGTATTCAAAAAAGGCTGGCTTCTCGCCGCCAAAGACCTGATTACAGGATGAGAGAAAAGGAATTCAGCACCTCGGACGGGCTCCGTGTAAAGATATTCACCCGTTCATTCGACCTGAGACTGTACCGCCGTTCCAAGGGTCTGTACGAGATGATGGGCATCCCGACAGTGAGGCTAACGGACAAGAGCGCGGACGGCTATTTCTATGCCATGCTGAAAGATACGGACTGCGACATCGCCGTCAATATAGACGAGGACGCATTCGTGGTGGATACACAGGCCGTATTGGACCTGGTGGAGACGGTTGTTGCCGGCGGCTATGCCAATGCCGGCTGCAGGGATGGAGGCGAGGGGCTGCCGAGATCCGGAGACATACGCATCACCAACCCCTTTTTCAACATCCTCGACCTGCGCCTCATACGCAGCCGTTTCGACAGGCAGCTGATGCACAAGGAGGACAGCGACCTCGAGCCGTATTATCCGCTGCTGCGCTGGATGGCTGAAGAGTTCAAGACCCTATATCTGCCTGCAAGACTGCACGATGACGGCATCAGCACAATATTGGAAGACCCACAGGGCAGAATCCTCTGCATGCACTCATGGTTCGCACGGTTTTACTCCATGCCGCCATGGATGTACAGACACATACAGAAAGGACTTGCCGAGCAGCAGAGGGAGCGCATCGACTCTCTCATACACCAGGTGTATGACCTCCGGGGCATGAGTGTGCCGGAATTCGGGCTCAAGGACCGCTGCGCATTTGCTGCCAATGACATGGCACGCTGGTGCATCAAGGTGCCGCAACGCATATCGCGCTGGCCCGCCAAGATAGCACGGCGCCTGCGCATGAGGCGCAGGCGCACGCAATGACTATATCCCGTCGCTATTACTTGTAATACTCCGCATACCAACGGGCAAATGCTCTCAGACCCTCCCGTAGAGGAGTAGACGGCTTGAAGCCGAAATCCCTTTCCAACGGAGTTGTATCCGCGTATGTGACAGGCACATCTCCAGGCTGCATGGGGACCAGTTCCTTGTGTGCCTCGAAGTCATAGTCCGCAGGCAGCACGCCCGCGGAAATCAGTTCTTCCTGGAGTATGGTCACGAAGTCCAGCAGATTCTCGGGATGATTGTTGCCTATATTGTAGACAGCGTACGGAGGCACAGGCAGACCGTCCTCCCCTGTCGCTCTCTCCGGAGCATGCTGCATCACCCTCACTACTCCTTCCACAATGTCATCTATAAAGGTAAAGTCACGCTTGCAGTTGCCGTAATTGAATATGCTGATGGTCTTGCCGGCGCGCAGTTTGTCGGTAAAGCCGAAATAAGCCATATCCGGACGGCCGGCAGGCCCGTAGACTGTAAAGAAACGCAACCCCGTGCTGGGAATGTCATACAGTTTGCTGTATGCGTGGGCCATCAGTTCATTGGATTTCTTGGTGGCGGCATACAGGCTGACAGGATTGTCTACCTTGTCGTCCGTACTGTAAGGGACCTTCTTGTTGGAGCCGTAGACACTTGAACTGGAGGCATATACAAGATGCTCCACACCATGATGACGGCAGGCCTCGAGGATATTGTAGAATCCTATGAGATTGCTCTCGATGTAGGCGTCCGGATTGGTAATGGAATAGCGGACGCCAGCCTGCGCCGCAAGATTGACTACGACGGCAGGCCGGAATGCCACAAAGACGCGCTCCAGTGCCTCCCTGTCGGCTATCGATCCTTTGACAAATACCCATTCCCTGCCGAGCGAATCTATTTCGCGCAGACGGGAATGCTTGATATTGACATCATAATAGTCGGTAATGCTGTCGATACCGACAACCCGTATGTCATTGAACTCCTGGAAGAGACGCTTGACGAGATTGCTCCCGATAAAGCCGGCGGCCCCGGTCACGAGCACCGTTTTGCCGGAAAGATCGATATTGTAATCCAACATAATTGCTATTCTATATGGCTGAACTGCAAATATACTTCATTTCCGGAAATTGTGTTCATCGCACGAGCTAAAGCAGTGCGAATGCGCGAAACCGGACTTTGCCCTCTAAATCGGGCAGGAAATCCACCAAAATGCATTATTTTTGCAGCCATGAAGAAGTTTATTACCATTTTGGCGACTGCCGCCATAATGTTTTGCGCCGGCAGCAACGCATCAGCCCAGTCCATCGGAGACATTCTCAAATCCGCAGCCAATTCCTCCACCATCAAGTCAGCGGTCGAATCCGCAACCGGAATATCCCTGAACGCCAGTATCATCGGCACATGGACCTATACCGGCTCTGCCGTGTCACTCAAGAGCGACAACAAACTCACCGAGATTGCCGGCAATGCCGCAGTGGCCTCCGTAAGCGACAAATTGGACGGTTACCTCGAAAAAATCGGCATACGCGAAGGGACATTCGGCTACACTTTTGCAAGCGACAGCACATTCACTACGACATTCAAGGGCAAGACCCTCAAGGGTACTTACAGCATCTCCCAGGACGGCAAACGCCTGACGATGAAATACGGCTCGCAGATGCAGCTCCTGTCGATGACCGGCGAGATGAGCGTGACCGCGTCCTCCTGCAGAATCCTGTTCGAGGCCGACGAACTGATGACATTCCTCAAGAGGGTATCCAAGATCGCAGGCGTCCGTTCCAGTTCCGGAATGGCGGCACTCTCCAGTGTCCTCGACAAATACGACGGGGTCAACCTCGGCTTCGAGCTGAAGAAATAAGGAACTCCTCTGCCGCGGCAAGGCTCTCCGGCTTGCCCACATCCAGGATGCGCAGGTCCTGCGGTTCATAGCCGTATATGGGATAATCCGCCGCCGCTGCCAGATAGAACCCGATAATCGGGAATGCTTCCGCCTCGCTGAGAGCATCCATCACATCGAAAATACCGTCGGACATATAATGAATGCCGGCGAATGCCCGTTGCAGGCATTTGTCCGGGTCGAGATCCGGGAATGGAGAACGCACTTCTCCCGTCCTGATGTCCGTCCAGCCTACAAGTCTCATCCCGTCGTCAAACAGCAGCCGGCGGGATGTTTCGCGCTTGGACACGACCAGCGTGGCAAGTGCATCAGGGCGCGCATGCGAGACGAAGTCTCTGATATTCAGATTGGAAAGTATGTCCACATTATGCACGAGGAAATGGCCGCTGCCGCGAAGAAAACGCTCCGCACGGCGGATCCCTCCACCGGTATCCAACAGACGGTCCGTCTCCAGAGAGACATCCGTGTGCACTCCGAAACCATTCTCCTGGCGGATATAGTCCTCTATCATTTCCGCAAAATGGTGAGCATTGACCACCAGGGAATCCGCGCCTGCGTCTATGAGACGGTGTGCGACTATCGAAAGCAGCGGTTCTCCCCCGACGGGCACCAGCGCCTTTGGCATGGTATCGGTAAGCGGCCGCAAGCGGGTCCCGAGGCCTGCGGCGAATATCATTGCTTTCATAGCACTGTCTCTATTCCCTGGGCAATATGCCTCAATACGACCCTCACGCCGGGGTATTTGTCTCTGATATGCGCAGCCATGTGCTCCGCCCCATATACAGAGCGATGCTGGCCTCCGGTGCAGCCAAAACTGACCTGCAAGGAGGTGAATCCGCGCCTGATGAATGTCTCCACATGAGGATCTACCATCTGATACGCTGCACACATGAATTGCGGCATCTCGCTGTCGGTCTCCAGAAAGTCAATCACAGCCCTGTCCCGTCCGGTCAGGGACCTATATTCATCATATCGGCCTGGATTGTGTATCCCACGGCAGTCGAATACAAATCCGCCGCCATTGCCCGAATTGTCTTCCGGGTAGCCCTTACGATAGGAAAAACTCTGGACCTCTACGGTCAGCAGGCAATCTTTCTGCACCTCGGGAGCCCTATATATAGACAACAGACGCGACACTATGCTGTCAATATACGGATAGCCTGTCGGCAGCAGCGAGCCCAACTGCTCCACCGCCGGGACTATGCTGGCTACAAAATGCGGCTTATGCTCCACGAGACCGCGGAATCCGTACGCCCCGAGCGTCTGCAGGCAGCGGAACAGTACGAAATGCCGCAACTGCTCACGGAACTCATCCGCATCCACCTCTCGATAATACCGGAGCGCATCTATGTAGGTATCTATCAGATGTTCACGCAGTTCCGTGGGATATTTAGCCCTCGCCTGCCACAGGAACGACGCCACATCATAATGCACAGGTCCCTTGCGCCCTCCCTGAAAATCTATGAACCATGGCTCTCCGTCACGAAGCATGACATTGCGTGCCTGGAAATCCCTGTACATGAATGTCTCGCAAGGCTCGGCAAGAAGCACGGCCTTAAGCCTGTCGAAATCATCCTGGAGCCTGACCTCGTCAAACTCTACACCGGTATTCTTGAGGAAACAGTATTTGAAATAATTGAGGTCAAAATCCACCGTCCTCGCATCGAACTCCTGCAAAGGCGAACACACGCTCCAGTCCAGCCCCTGCGCTCCCTCAACCTGTATTTTCGGCAATGCGGAAACGGTCATTTCGAGGAGTTTGCGCTCAGCGTCACCGTACAAGCCCGAGGTTCTGCCACTTGCAAGGACATCAAACAGAGACATATCACCGAGGTCTTCCAACAGATATGACAGACCGTCACCGCTGACAGCCAGCACGCAAGGTACATTTATCCCCTTGCCGGCAAAATGTGCCGCAAGGGATATGAATGCCTTGTTTTCATCCGCGTCCGTCCCGGCTACGGCTATCACACTGCGCCCGTGCACTTGTGCACGGAAATACCTGCGATGACCGCCAGACTGGTGCAGAGCCGTAAGTTGCGGCTCCTCTCCGAGATATTCCCGCGCCAGTCCGAGGATACCTTCGGCTGTCATTTCCCGAGAGGATTGACAGCGTCTTTGGGAGGCACCACCTCATAGGTAAAATGGTCAGGGTAGACAGTGACCACATTGATGCCGGAGAAACCGTCTCCGAGAGGATGTCCGCTCGCCGTGCATGTCACATGCCTCGTACCGTCGTGCATGACCGTACGGTATCTGTGGTAATGGCCTGAGAACACCGCATCCACATTATAGTCCTTGCAGAGTTTAAGATACTTGGCGCGGTAAGGTTCATGATAGCAGAAATAATTGGCCTTCTCATTGACATCCTCCTTGATGATGGAGCAATGGGTGAACACAAAACGGTGTTTGGCGCGCTTTTGCTTCTTCAGCTCCTTTTCCAGCCACTCGAACTGACGCACCTCTTCCTCGGCAGGACCGTCCTTGATATAGTTGCTGTTATACCCGATGAAGAAAGAGCCTTTGTATTTGAATGCGAAATGGTCCGGACCGAAATTCGCCAGATACCACTGGACACTCTCCTCGCTCTTGGTGGGCTTCATATCGTGATTGCCCGGAATGGTATAGACAGGTATGGAAGAGTCCAGACGGCTCATGCACTCTTTGTACGCATTGAATTCCTTTTCATTGTACCATGTGTGCACCATATCTCCTGTCACTACGACGAATGCGGGATGCAGGCGGTTGATAGCATCTACAGTCTCGTTAAGCAGCCTTACGCTGCGCGCAACTTCGCCTTTCTCCCCGAAGCCCATCTGGGGATCGGTAATCTGGATAAAGAAAAACGGTTCCGGTTTCTTCGCCAATACGGTCATGGAGACGAAGACCAGCAAAATCAGAGATACTACTTTTTTCATATAAAAAAACAATTCAAAGGTTTTCAGACGATTACGCCAGACGGCATTTCAATGTGGCGGAAGTACAGTCAATGACTTCGACATCCACATAGTCACCAGGTCTGTGCACATTGTCCGGCCAGACGCACATCTTGTTGTTGGAAGCGCGGCCGCACAATTCCTCTCCGGAGCGGCGGGACGCGCCCTCTACCAGCACTCTGAGAGTCTTGCCCACTTCCTTGCGGTAACTCTCCAGGCTCTTGCGGTTCTGCAAGGCGATAATCTCCTCGAGCCGGCGCGTCTTGGTCTCAGCCGGCACATCGTCGGGATATTTGCGTGCCGCAAGCGTGCCCGGACGCTCCGAGTAGCAGAACATGAACGCCGAATCAAAGCCGACCTCCTCAAACAACGAAAGCGTATCGCGGTGGTCCTCCTCCGTCTCGGAGCAGAATCCTGCAATCACATCCGTAGTGAGACCGCAGTCCGGAATCAATTCTCGTATTTTCGCGACCCTGTCCAGATACCACTGGCGGGTATAGCGGCGGCGCATCTTCTCAAGCATTCTGTCAGAGCCGGACTGGACCGGCAGGTGTATGTGTTTGCATATATTGTCATAACGCGCCATCACCTCTATGACTTCGTCGGAAATATCCTGGGGGTTGGAAGTGGAGAAACGCACGCGCAGTTCGGGGCTGACCTCGGCGACCATGGCAAGCAGGCGCGCAAAATCCACGCTCTCCCCTTCTCCGGTCCATTTGTAGGAGTCCACATTCTGCCCGAGCAAAGTCACCTCCTTATACCCGCGCCCAAACACATCGCACACCTCTCTCACTATCGTATGCGGATCTCTGCTGCGCTCGACGCCCCTCGTGTAAGGCACTACGCAATAAGAACATACATTGTTGCATCCGCGCATTATGGAGACAAATGCGGAGACTCCGTTCTTGTCGGTACGGACGGGATTGATATCTGCGTAGGTCTCCTCGCGGCTGAGCATGACATCAATCTGCGGCTCTCCGTCACGCACTGCCGCCAGCAATGCAGGCAGGCTGCGGTAGGCATCAGGGCCTGCCACTATATCCACCTTGTGAGTGTCCAGCAGTCTGTCCTTGAGTCTCTCCGCCATGCACCCGAGGACTCCTATCGCTACCGTGCGGTTACGCCTCTGCTGGTTGAAGAGTTCCAGACGCCCCCAGATACGCTGTTCGGCATTGTCACGGACCGAGCAGGTATTGACCATGATGACATCCGCATCGTCCATGCTCTCCGTGCGTTCATATCCTTCGCGCCCTAATATGGCGAACACGACTTCGGTGTCATTGACATTCATCTGACAGCCGTAAGTCTCTATATATACCTTTCCTTTAATCATACAGGATGTAAAGTTACATTTTTTAGGCCGCATCAAAAACATCAATTTCCTTAAAAAAGATGACACATCGTGTTTCTTATACTTTTTTATGTTTTTGCATGCTATATTGACATGCGGCTCTGAGGAGTGCCGGCAGCGGTTTTATGCCTTGACGGCAAACGGACAGGAGAGATTGACAATCATATATGTGAAGCAATGAAAATTTCCGAACTCTGCGAAAGCGAAAGGCCCAGGGAGAAAATGCTGCGGGAGGGGCCGCGGTCCATGAGCAATGCCGAACTGCTCGCGATACTGCTGCGGACGGGCACCAAGGAATACGGCGCAGTCGAACTGGGCGGCAGGCTGTTAGAGCTGTCGTCGGGCAGCCTGACTCGGCTGGCAGACATGCCCCTGCGGCAGATGGCTGCTGTCAAAGGAATCAAGGAGGCCAAGGCTGTGAGCGTATGCGCAGCATTCGAACTCGGACGCCGTTTCCTGTCCGAGGGAATGAATATACGCAAGACCCCGATAACCGATGCCTCGGAAGTCTATAAGATAATGATTCCCAGACTCAAGGGACTCGCTCACGAGGAATGCTGGATACTGCTGCTCAACAATGCGAGATATGTGGTGCACAAGTGCAGGACGAGCAGTGGAGGAGGTGCAGCCACGGTCATAGACATACGCGACATCATCTCCATGGCATTGCAGTACAGGGCCTCCGGCATTATCCTGGTCCACAATCATCCGAGCGGCAATCCGCGGCCGGGGAATGCCGACCTGCAGCAGACATCAGCATTGAGACGCGCAGCAGACGCCATGGACATAAGCCTGCTCGACCATGTGATAGTCTGCGATGACTGCTATTACAGTTTTTGCGACAACGAAGTGTACGAGGCTATATCTCCTTGCGCAGACGCGCCATAGGTATGCCGAGCTGATCGCGGTATTTGGCAATGGTACGCCTCGCTACCTTGTAGCCTTTGGCGGACATTCCAGCGACGAGCTGGTCATCGGTGAGAGGCGCGGATTTGTCCTCCGCATCGACAAGACCCTGGAGGGCCTTTTTAAGTTCACGGGTAGAGACCTCCTCGCCGTCCTTGTTTTCAAGTCCCTCGGAGAAGAAATATTTGAGGGGAAATATGCCGAAATGTGTCTCTATGTATTTGGAACTGACCACCCTGGATATGGTGGATATATCGTAGCCCGTAATATCGGCTATATCCTTGAGCACCATCGGCTTGAGATGCGACTCGTCCCCGTCGGTGAAATATTCGCGCTGAAAGTCGATGATGGCATTCATGGTATTCTCGAGAGTGTTGTGACGCTGTTTGAGCGCCTCGACATACCATTTGGCGGAATCTACCTTCTGCTTGACAAAGACCGCTGCATCCTTGACCGCCTTGTCTTTGGTGACCTTGGCCTGACGGAGTATCTCCTCGTAGTTGCGCTTGATACGGACCTCGGGCAAAGGGAAACGGGGCATTTCCATGCGCAACTGCCCTCCGGGCTCCAGGCTGAGCACAAAATCAGGGACTATCTGCTTGGCCTGGTCGTTGTACGAATCATCAATCTGCGCTCCGGGAGCAGGGTTGAGTTTGACTATCTTGGCGAGTGCGGCTTTCAACTGCGGGGCGGTTATGTCCATCCGCGTCATTATCTTCTGGAAATGCTTGTTTACAAACTCCTGATAATAGTCCGTCAATATCTCTTCCGCCAGCATGATTTCGTCCGTCCTCTTCTTTTCCCTCAACTGCAGCAGCAGGCATTCGCGCAGATCTCTCGCCCCCACGCCGGCAGGCTCAAACTCCTGCACCACCGAGAGCATACGCAGCACTTCATCGGCATCCGTCTCGACATTGGCACGGAACGCCAGGTCATCCACTATGGACTCTATATCTCTGCGCAGATAGCCGTCTTCATCCAGACTGCCTATTATGAATGCCGCTATATCGCGTTCTTTCTTAGTGAGTTCCTTGTACCCGAGCTGCTCCATGAGGCTCTGGGTAAAACTCTCCTTGACGGAAAATGTATTGTACTCCGGACGTTCGTCCTTGCCCCAGTTGTTGACACGCAGACGATAGCCGGGGATATTGTCCTCGTCCTTGATGTCTTCCAGAGAGACATCCTTGGCCGGACGCTCCTCTTCAGTATCGGAATTTTCGTCATCGGAGGAGGAGGGATGTTCGTCATCCAGCACGGGATTGTTGTCAAACTCATCCCTCACACTCTGCTCCAGTTCGGCAAAGGGTGTCTCGATGAGCTTTATCGTCTGGATCTGCAGAGGACTCAGCTTCTGTGTCTGTTTAAGCTCTAATCCTTGCTTGAGCATACCTGCCTGAGTACTTTTACAGTGTCCACGATATATCTGTCATTCTTGTCCAGAGCCGGATAAGAGATGCTTTCCCTGATGACGAATGCGGAGGGGAAATCCTTGCGGAGCCTCTCAAGCAGTTCGAGAGCCTCGGATTTGGTGCGGAAGTCACCCACAGTCACCTTGAAGAACGGATTGGCGAATGTCCTGTATGCTCCATAGCCGGGATACCTCGCCTGGAAATCCTTGAGAGCGACCTCTGATTTGGCACGCGAGTCCTGCTTGTTGTCAAAGAATATGCGCACACGCCATCCGCCCATCTTCCTGCCGGAGTTGCTGCCGATATGCCTGAGCATGCCCTCGCGCACAGCGGCACTCTGCGATATGCTCACTCCAGAGGTATAATCGAATATTGAAACTCCTGCCAGATCTGTGTCATAGGCATCTGCAGGACGGTAAACGAGGGAGTCCGACAGTTCGTACCCCTCCGGCACCTCTATATCCTGTATATCCTGGGCATAGAGCGTCATGCAGCCGAAAAAGGCGGCTGCAAGCAGGAATATGGTCTTCTTCATTGTCACGTCTCGATAAGTTTTGATACTGATATGCCCTTGCGTTCCACCTTCTTGCGGATGCCCATCGCGCGGCACTCGCAGGAGACATCCAGTTTGAGGTCCGCCTCCTTGACATTCCCGAGCATTCCAGCAACACCGATGATAGAGAATGACTCGCCCAAGGTAGCAACGCAGGGCAGAACATATTTGCGTCTGGAGCGTCCGTCCAGCACCATGTCTTCGGCGGAGAATGTGACCAGCACGGCATCTCCCTGACGGAGGCAGCCCTTGATGTCATGCACCTTGAACCTGACACTCGGATTGTCTATCTCGAGCACCAGGTCGGCGCCGACGCTGCGCAGTCCCTTAAGCGACACATTGGCAACGCTGTATGAGACGATATCCACATCATGGGGGTCGCCGCATGAGACGACTGCAAGTGACAACGCCAGCAAGGGCAGCAATATTTTCCTGAACGCCTTTAACATAGACTTTTACAAATAAAACGCATCTGTTTTACGGATACTCCCGAACTTACAAATCTACTAAAATCGGCCGAATTATCCTATCTTTGCGCCCGATGCGCAATTTTATTGTATTTCTCAGAAACTGGATGCTCCCCATCAGCATGGGCTCGGGAGCTTTGGCATATATCATCTACGCCGGCATTCCGGCATTACATGTGGCAGGCCCGTATCTGCAAAAGACAGCGGGCGTGCTGCAGCCGACGCTCATTTTCATCATGATGTTCCTGTCGTTCTGCAGGATCTCGACACGGGAACTCAAACCGCACCGCTGGCATCTGCATGTACTGGTCGCGCAGATAGGCCTGTCTGCGGCAATAGCGGCGGTCATACTGCTGTGCCCGGGGCTCGGGGAGAATGTCAGAGTGCTGCTTGAAAGCGCATTGCTCTGCCTCATCTGCCCCACGGCGACGGCGGCGGCGGTGGTGACCGGCAAACTTGGCGGCAACACCGCTGGTGTTGTGAGCTACACAGTGCTCATCAACATCGCCGCCGCCATTGCCGTGCCTGTACTGTTTCCCCTGATCCAACCGCACGAGGGCAGCGGATTTCTCAATTCTTTCTATGAAATCATACGCAAGGTATTCCCGATGCTGATTTTCCCGGGCATTGCCGCCTGGGTAGTCAGACACACCCTGCCGCGGTTCCACGCCTGGCTGACCGGATTCAAGGATCTCGCATTCTACCTGTGGGCATTCTCCCTGTCATTAGCCATCGCAATGACTACCAGAGCAATAGCACATGGACATTACCCGATATGGATATTGTTCTGCATAGGCGGTGTATCGCTGCTGTGCTGCGTCCTGCAATTCCGCCTGGGGCGTGCGGCCGGCAGGATATACGGATACGACAAGGCCTGCGAAGTGACTGCGGGGCAGGCATTCGGGCAGAAGAACACCGTCCTCGCCATCTGGATGGCCTATGTGTTCCTCACACCGATAGTCTCCGTCGCAGGCGGATTCTACAGTATCTGGCACAACCTCTACAACTCCTGGCAACTGTACCGCATGCGCAAGGAGAACGCCTGTCAGGAAGCCGAATCCTTGAGATAGACAGAGGGGGCCACCCCGTATTTCCTCTTGAAGCGTATCGTAAAGTACTTGGCAGAGGAGAATCCGAGCATATCCGAGACCTCCGACACACGCCTGCCCTCACGCAGGAACTTGACCGAGTGCCGCAAGCGTATATCCTCTATAAACTCCCGGGTACTGAGTCCGCACGCCTGCACGAGTTTGTTGTTGAGCGTGGACTTGCTCATCGACAATTCGTCAGCGATGGTCGCGATATTGAGGTCGTCGGAATAGAGATGCCTCTCCACGGCCCCG
>CAZTUQ010000027.1:0-23941 GCA_964616865.1 uncultured Muribaculaceae bacterium | reverse complement strand
CAATTATTAGTATCTTTGGGGCCGGATTTATATAACAAAACCAATAGAAACATTTATATGGACAAAACACCGCTCAACGCAACCTCTCACAGGGGGGGGGTATGTAGCCCCTGAGTTACAAGTACTTGCGCTCGCAAGCCATTCCGAAACCATCGCTACATCCGCCGGATGCAGCATCAATGATGCCGAAGTCGACACTTGGGGAGAACTCTAAACACCTGCACCTCAAAAACATTATCGACATGAAGAAGCATCTCTGTTCCCTCCCCTGCCTTGCCGCAATCGCGACTACAGTCCTTTTCTCCTGCAGCAAGGACAACGCACCCGTCACAGGCCCGACTGCCGACAAGACGACGCAGACAGTACACTTCTCCACCGCTCCTGTCTCCAGGACAACATTCGGAGAGCAGCAAGACGGCAAGATTCCCACACTCTGGACAAAGGACGACACCATTGCCATATCACTGAACCATGCGGACTTTGCCAAATCCAAGAATATCACCCTCAGTAATGACGGCCGGACTGCCGAATTTGACGCTGAACTTACGGACGACATGAGCGGAGTATACACTTTCTACGCCATCAGCCCGGCAAGTGTCTTGATAGAACGCAACGGTTCCGGAGAAGCAGCGCAATCTCTGAGCAAGGCGGCATTCTCCGATGTGCTGGAAATCAACCTTCCCACATATCAGACACCCGCGGAGAACTCCGTAGACCCCAAGGCCCAAATACTCTACGCCACAAATACACTCTTTCATGAAAGCCTGCCGACAAGCGCAGGCCTGAATTTCAAGCATGTCACCGCCTATGGCAGGCTGAGCCTGAAGAACTTCACCCCCGACGAAGGCGAACAGGTATATGAGATCAGTCTGCAGGCAACTCAATGGGGACTCTCCGGCAGGGCCGTTATGCATACAGCAGGTGAACTTGCAGGTAGTATCGGCGTACAAGACATGGTGATACATATAAGCACTTCAAAAACGGAAGGCATCTGGTTTGCCTGCGCGCCGATGGTTAGGCCGTTCGATGAGAACAACACACTCGAAGTGACCGTCAAGACCCATGCAGGAGACCATGACAATGTATATGTCAAGACCATCGCCCTCCCCGAGGGCAAAAATCTCCTCGCTGGACATGTCGCCGATTTCAGCATAAATATGAACGGCATCGTCCCGATGAGCAAACCCGTCATCAGCACATCCAGAGAGACCGACCTCGGCCTGTCCGTCATTTGGGCGGGATACAATGTCGGAGCGGAAAGTCCGGAAGACAACGGTGAATTCTTTGCATGGGGAGAGACTCTCAGCAAGGGCTATTACGGCCCCGCAAATTACTCATTATCCCCAGAATTCTCCATCTATAATGGGTATCTGAAATACTCCGATTATGACTATAAAACCACCCTTGAGGCCACAGACGATGCCGCCACCCACAACTGGGGTACAGGTTGGAGAATGCCCACTACAAGCGAAATAGAGGAGTTGATAAACGGCTGCGACTGGGAATGGACCACATACAAAGGAAAAAAGGGCTACATGGTCAGTGGAAAGAAGCCGGGCTATACCAATACTGCCATATTTCTTCCTGCCAATGGTTACATGATCGGCACGCTTGAGGAGGAGGGCTTGCGAGGCTCCTATTGGTCATCGTCACTTAATATTAGTGACAGATTGGCAAACTCTCTCGAATTCTACAGTAATAGCCGGCCTCGCAAAATACAACCACTTCTCCGTTATTATGGAGCCGCAGTGCGCGCTGTCAAAGCAAGAAATGATTTCTAAAAATAATTTTGAAAATAAGTTTTAACATTGTACCTTTGTACTCCCTTGCTGATGCAGGGGAGTTTTCATAGGGGCGTAGCTCAGCTGGTTTAGAGCGCTTCAGTCACATTGAAGAGGTCGTCGGTTCGAATCCGACCGTCCCTACAGGGAATCACCCATCCAACCGCTTCTGCGGTTATGAGCTCCACTCACACGCAAATCACATAATTGGCAACACACAGCAGTAAAGAGTAGGAGAATTTATTTCACCTTCACAAAATAAAAGCGTATATTTGTCCCTCAAATGAGACGACCGTACATCACACAGTTGCTGCTCCGAGTGCGAAAATAGGAGGCGTAGAACCCTCCCACCACTCGGAAATTCGATGTACATCCCCCTTACCCGGCATACGGATTTTCATCAGAATCAATTGCAATTGACAATCTCGGTTTGTCTTGCCGTTAGTCCCCTTATTGCCCTGCGGTCACCATGTAGACATGGCTCCGCACGCAAAGGACAAGGCTGCAACGGCGCAGCGATGATGAAATACGGCGCAGCAGAGGATGCGACAAAACAAAAAGACGACACAATAGAAAGCGAACAATGTTGGAGCCGGACAGCCGGCAAAATGATTTATGGAAGAGAACACAAGCACAGTGACGATAAATGTAATGGTGGCAGACATGAGCCACACCAAATACGCACAGGAGATTTGCGATGAGATATTGATTTCGTCCAAGGAGCGCAAGACAGGTATCGCCAACCGTAAGAAAGAGTATATCATAGAGAAAATGGAAGCCGGCAAGGCCGTCATCGCACTCAGCGACACCGGCGAGTTTGCAGGATTCTCATATATAGAGTCTTGGGGCGGCAAGAGTTTCGTCGCCAATTCGGGTCTCATCGTCGCCCACAAGTTCAGGGGCATGGGCGTCGCCAAGAGGATCAAGGAGCAGACATTCATCCTGTCCCGCAACCTGTTTCCCGATGCCAAGATATTTTCCATCACCACAGGAGCGGCAGTCATGAAGATGAACTACGAGTTCGGATTCAGGCCCGTGCCGTTCACAGAACTCACGGACGACCCGGATTTCTGGAAGGGCTGCGAGGGATGCCGTCATTTCGACATACTCCAGTCCCACGACTACAAGATGTGCATCTGCACGGGACTGCTCTATGACCCCAAGGAGCATCTGGAAATCCACCACCCCGACGAGAACGCGGAATAAGTCAAGAAAACAAAAGCACTACAAGATATGAGCAAGAAAAAAGTCGTTGTCGCATTCAGCGGAGGACTGGATACATCCTATACCGTGATGTATCTCGCCAAAGAAAAAGGATACGAGGTATATGCGGCCTGCGCTAATACCGGCGGATTCAGCCAGGAGCAGCTCAAGGCCAACGAAGAGAACGCCTACAAACTGGGCGCAACATCTTATGTCACGCTCGATGTGACCAGGGAATACTATGACAAGAGCCTGAAATACATGGTGTTCGGCAATGTCCTGCGTGGAGGCACCTATCCCATATCGGTATCCTCAGAGCGCATTTTCCAGGGCATGGCCATAGCACGCTACGCAAATGAAATAGGTGCCGACGCCATCGCGCACGGCTCTACCGGTGCCGGCAACGACCAGGTCAGGTTCGACATGACATTCCTCGTGATGTGCCCGGACATGGAAATTATCACCCTCACCCGCGACAGCAATCTCAGCCGCAAGGAAGAGGTGGACTATCTCAACGCCAACGGTTATTTCGCCGATTTCACCAAACTGAAGTATTCTTATAATGTCGGCATCTGGGGCACTTCCATCTGCGGAGGCGAGATTCTCGACTCCACTCAGGGACTCCCCGAGAGCGCGTATCTCAAGCAGGTCACACGCCACGGTTCCGAGATTCTCGCCCTCGGATTCAAGCACGGAGAACTGGTCTCCGTCAACGGCAAGGAATACGATGACAAGATTGCGGCCATCCAGGCCGTGGAAGAAATCGGCTCTGCATACGGTATCGGCCGCGACATGCATGTCGGTGACACCATCATAGGCATCAAGGGCCGCGTCGGCTTCGAGGCAGCCGCCCCCATGCTCATCATCGGGGCACACAAGTTCCTCGAGAAATTTACCCTCAGCAAATGGCAGCAGTACTGGAAGGACCAGGTCGCCAACTGGTACGGCATGTTCCTGCACGAGAGCCAGTACTTAGAGCCTGTAATGCCGGACATCGAAGCCATGCTCACGAGCAGTCAGCGCAATGTCAACGGCACCGTCACGCTCGAACTGCGCCCCTACGGATTCAGCACGGTCGGCTGCGACACTCCCGATGACCTGGTGCACAACAAGCTCGGCGAGTACGGAGAGACCGCAACGGCGTGGACTTCCGAGGACGCCAAGGGATTCATCAAGATTACTTCCACGCCTCTGCGTGCCTATTACAGCGTCCATCCGGACGAAAAGCGTTAAGAGACAATGGCCACAACTGTACAGAACGGCAACGCTCCCCTGTCGGCAGGCATCATCGGCGGAGCCGGATACACCGGAGGTGAACTCATACGCCTGCTGCTCAATCACCCGAATGTACGGATTGCATTCGTGCATTCGGAGAGCAATGCCGGCAAATACCTGTATGAGGTACACGAGGGCATATTCGGAGATACTGACTTGAAATTCAGTTCCGAAATGGACCTCGACTCCATAGATGTGCTGTTTCTGTGTTCGGCACACGGCAAGAGCCGGGTGTTCTGGCAGGAGCATGCTCTCCCAGCCCACCTCAAGGTCGTGGATCTGGCACAGGATTTCCGCGATGAGAGCGAGGGATATATATATGGTCTGCCGGAGATGCAGCATTCACGCATAGAGGGCGCAAGGCTCATAGCCAATCCCGGGTGCTTTGCCACCGCGATACAACTCGCCGTGCTACCCCTCGCTGCTGCCGGCATGCTGCACGGAGACATAGAGGTGACCGCTATCACAGGCTCTACCGGAGCAGGTGTCAAGCCAGGCACGACCACCCATTTCAGCTGGCGCAACAACAACATCTCCGCCTACAAGACATTCACGCACCAGCATCTTGCGGAAATAGGCCGCAGCCTGCATTCGCTCCAACCGGATTTCTCCGGAAATGTCAATTTCGTTCCTCTGAGGGGCGATTTCGCAAGGGGCATATTCGCAAGCGTCTACACGGATTGCGAACTGTCCGAAGAGGAGGTGCGCAAACTGTACAGGGATTATTACGCCGATGCCGCATTCACATTCGTAAGCGACACTCCGGTGGACCTCAAACAGGTGGTGAACACCAACAAATGCATAGTTTCCGTGGAGAGGCACGAGGGCAAGGTCGTCATCAGTTCGGTGATAGACAATCTGCTCAAGGGCGCTTCAGGACAGGCGGTCCAGAACATGAACATAATCTTCGGGCTGCCAGAGAACGCAGGGCTCAGGCTCAAGGCCTCGGCATTCTAAAGCACAGACACGATGGATCTTTTCAATGTTTATTCACTTTTCGACATCACCCCTGCAAGCGCATGCGGATGCAGGGTGACCGATGACAAGGGACAGGAGTATCTCGACCTCTACGGAGGCCACGCGGTCATATCCGTGGGACACAGCCATCCCGACTATATATCTGCAATCACGAGCCAGCTCGGCAAGATAGGTTTCTACTCCAACAGCGTGCTGAACCCGCTGCAGGAGCGACTTGCGGCCATGCTCGGTAAGGCGAGCGGCTATGAGGACTACTCGCTGTTCCTCGCCAATTCCGGAGCGGAGGCCAATGAAAACGCCTTGAAACTGGCATCTTTCCACACCGGCAAGGACCGTGTCGTGGCATTCCGCAAGAGTTTCCACGGACGCACTTCGGGAGCGGTGGCAGTCACCGACAACTCCAAAATACAGTCTCCGTTCAATACCGGCCACAAGGTGACATTCTGCAATCTGAACGACATCGCGGCAGTCGAGGCCGCTCTGAAAGGCGGCGATGTGGCGGCAGTCATCATCGAGGGCATACAGGGTTGCGGAGGCATCAATGTGCCCGATGACGGATTCATGCAGGAGTTGAGAGAGTTGTGCACGCGCCACGGCGTGGTCCTCATCCTCGACGAGATACAGAGCGGATACGGCCGCAGCGGACGCTTCTTTGCGCATCAGTGGACAGGTATCAAGCCTGACCTCATCACCTGCGCCAAGGGTATAGCCAACGGGTTCCCCTGCGGTGCGGTGCTGATTTCACCTATGTTCGAGGCTGTCAAGGGCATGCTCGGCACGACATTCGGAGGCAATTACCTCGCCATGTCCGCCGCCACTGCCGTGCTCGAAATCATGGAAAAAGAAGACCTCGTGGCCAATTCCCTCGCTGTGGGAGAGAGGCTCAAGGCCGCCATCCCGTCCAGCCCCCGCATCAGGGAAGTGCGCGGACGCGGACTCATGATAGGCATCGAATTCAACGAGGAGGTCGCCCCCATACGCAAGGCCCTCCTTTTTGACAAACACATATTCACAGGAGTATCAGGCAATAATATGATCCGCCTGCTCCCTCCACTCTGCCTCAGGGCAGAAGAAGCCGATATTTTCATTGCGGCTTTGAAAGAAATTCTGTAACTTGCAGCCCCGAATGAGAACATTCTTCCACGTTTCTGATATCGGAGACCTCAATGCCGCCCTGAGGGAGGCAAGGGAGGTCAAAGCCAGCCGTTTCTCATGGAAACACCTTGGCGAAAACAAGACAATCCTCCTCGTATTCTTCAACAACAGCCTGCGCACCCGTCTCAGCAGCCAGAAGGCTGCATACAACCTCGGGATGAATCCGATTGTGCTCAACATCGGACAGGACAGCTGGAAACTGGAGACCCGCGACGGGGCGATAATGGATTCGGACAAGTCCGAGCATCTCAAGGAGGCCATTCCCGTCATCGCAGGCTACTGCGACATCATAGGAGTCCGCTCATTCGCCGGACTTACAGACAGGGAATACGATTACGGAGAGACGGTGCTGCGCCAGTTTATCGAATACAGCGGCAAACCGGTCATCAGTCTCGAGTCCGCCACAGTGCATCCCTGCCAGGCGTTCGCAGATCTCATCACTATAGATGAATACAAGCGTTCCGCCCGCCCCAAGGTGGTACTTACCTGGGCGCCCCATCCCAAGGCTCTGCCTCAGGCCGTGCCCAACTCATTCGCAGAATGGATGTGCGCCGCAGATGTGGATTTCGTGATCACGCACCCGGAAGGATACGAACTCGACCCCAAATTCACAGCCGGGGCGAGGATTGAGTACGACCAGATGAAGGCTCTCGAGGGGGCTGAGTTTGTATATGCCAAGAACTGGAGCTGCCCCGGAGTCACCAGACCCGAGGACTACGGCAAGATATTGTCCGACGACCGCAGCTGGACGGTGGACGCCCGTCACATGGCAGTGACAGACAATGCGTTCTTTATGCACTGTCTGCCGGTAAGGCGCAATGTGATCGTGAGCGACGAGGTCATAGACTCCCCTACCAGCCTTGTCATACCGGAGGCTGCCAACCGCGAGATTTCGGCACAGGTCGTCATGAAGAGAATGCTGGAGACATTATGACGGATGTGGTCAAAATAGGCGGCGGAGTGATAGACTCGCCGGAGATGCTCGACAGATTCTGCCGGGATTTCGCCGCATTGCCGGGGCCCAGGATACTCGTGCACGGCGGAGGCAAGTCAGCGGCACAGCTGCAGGAGGCTCTCGGCATGAAGCCCGTCAAGATAGAGGGCCGCAGGGTCACGGACGCCGACACGCTCAAGGCCGTCACTATGATGTATTCAGGTTGGTGCAACAAGAGCATAGTCGCCACTCTCCAGAAATACGGATGCAACGCTATCGGCCTCTCCGGCTGCGATGCAAATGTCATCACTGCGGCAAAAAGAGCCCCGAAGACATTGTCGGACGGAGTCACTGTGGTAGATTACGGCTATGTGGGAGATGTCACCCCCGCGTCTGTGGACGCCGGAGTGCTTGAGGCTCTGCTCGCCGCCGGTCTCACGCCCGTACTCTGCGCCATCAACCATGACGGCAAGGGGCAGTTGCTCAACACCAATGCCGACACCATAGCCTCGTCTGTGGCAGCGGCAGTACACGGACGCCTGATATGCTGCTTTGAGCACAAAGGCGTGCTCCGGGACAAGGAAGACCCCGACAGTGTCATCCCGCACATAGGCCCCGAACTGTACGACGAACTCAAGGCCGAGGGATGTGTGGATGCCGGCATGATACCCAAGATAGACGGGGCAATGGACGCCTTGCGCGCCGGAGCCGGAGCCGTCGTGATAAAACATTCGGAAGACCTCCTCCATGACGGAGGCACAACCATTTCATTGCAATGACGGACAGATACCTCGAAGAAAGTATAGAACTGCTGCGGAATATGGTCCGAATCCCCTCTCTGTCTTTTGAAGAGACAGGCGTGAGGGATCTCATCAGCGTTTTCCTTTCCGAGAGAGGCATTGCCCACACCATTGAGAGAAACAATATCATAGCCGTCGCTGACGGCTATGACCCGATAAACAGGCCAACGCTCGCCCTCGATGCACATATAGACACCGTACCGGCGAACAAAGGCTATACCTCCGACCCGTTCGGGCCGGGCGATGACCCGACAGTAGTGCGCGGCCTCGGATCAAATGACGACGGAGGCAGTGTGGCGGCCATGATTGCGGTGTTCAGAGAATACCGCTCCGCAGGCCTGCCATTCAATCTGATGCTCTGCCTCACCTGCGAAGAGGAGCGCTCCGGCGCTGACGGTGCGGCATGGTTATATGCCGCGGACGGATTCTTTGCCGGAAACAACGGATTAGCGATGCCCGACTGGGTCATAGTCGGAGAGCCGACAGGACTCAAGGCAGCGACGAGCGAGAGAGGACTGCTCGTCATCGACGGACATGCACAGGGAGTCGCCGGCCATGCAGCACGCGGCGAAGGCGTCAATGCGCTCTATATAGCCGTCGAGGACATAGTCCGTCTAAAAGCGCACAGATTCGAGCGCATCTCGCCCGTCTTGGGCGAAGTGAAAATGTCTGTCACCCAGATAAATGCCGGCTCGGCGCATAATGTCGTCCCCGACGCCTGCGACTTCGTCGTGGACATCCGCCCCAACGAACTGTATACAAATGCCGAACTGACAGACGAACTGCAGGGAATCTGCAACAGCACCCTGCGCGCCCGCAGGCTCGACAACCGTTCCTCCGTCACACGGCAGGACTCCCCTCTCATGCGCACGGTATCGGCACTTGGTATCGGCACATTCTCCTCGCCCACCACATCCGACTGGATGAAAATCCCCTGCTGCGATGCGGTCAAGATAGGGCCCGGAGAGTCTTCGCGTTCACACACTGCAGACGAGTATATCCTCACGCAGGAAATAGCGGACGCTGTAAAAGTATATTCTGACATTATCGACAATCTATATGGCAACACTCTGGAATAAAGGAACCGCAGCAACCGACAAGGTAGAAGCGTTCACTGTCGGAGACGACCGCATCCTCGACATGAGGCTGGCGAAATACGATGTACAGGGTTCCAAGGCACATATCAGGATGCTTCAGAGCATCGGCCTGCTCGGCAGCGACGAGCTGGACACACTGACAGCCGCATTGGATGAAATCGCGACGGACATTGAGGACGGGAACTTCGTCCTCGAAGACGGTGTGGAGGACATTCATTCGCAGGTGGAACTGCTGCTGACGCGCAAACTCGGCGAAGTCGGCAAGAAAATACACAGCGGCCGTTCGCGCAACGACCAGGTGCTGGTGGACATCAAGTTGTACCTCAAGGACGAGCTCCTCGCCCTGCGCGACGAGGTCAGAGGACTGTGCTCAAGTCTGTTGGCGCTCAGCGAGAAATACAAGGAGGTCCTGCTGCCCGGATACACGCATGCGCAGATAGCCATGCCGTCCTCGTTCGGCCTCTGGTTCGGAGCATACGCCGAGGCTCTCGTCAATGACATATACATGCTGCACGGTGCTTACAGGGTCGTGGATCAGAATCCGCTCGGCTCTGCAGCCGGATACGGCAACTCGTTCCCCCTGGACAGGGAAATGACCACGCGCCTGCTCGGATTCTCGGATCTGGACTACAACAGTGTCGCCGCACAGATGAGCCGTGGCAAGGCAGAGAAGTGCGTCGCTTCCGCAATGGGTTCCATAGCGCTTACTCTCAACAAGTTTGCCGCTGACTGCTGCATGTACATGTGCCCCAACTACGGATTCATACACTTCCCCGACAATCTCACCACGGGCTCCAGCATCATGCCGCACAAGAAGAATCCCGATGTCTGGGAAATGGTGCGCGGCAAATGCAACCGCATCCTCTCGACCGAGAATGAAATCTCTATGCTCTGCAGCAACATGCCGCACGGCTACCACCGCGACTACCAGCTGCTCAAGGACATTCTCTTCCCGGCTATCGAACTCATGCACAGCTGCATAGACATGACGGCGTACATGCTGGAACATATCGAGGTCAATGAACACATACTCGACAGCCCTCTCTACAACTATCTGTTTACCGTAGAGGAAGTCAACCGCAGGACGCTCGCCGGAGTACCGTTCCGCGAAGCGTACAGGCAGGTGGGCATCGAGGTGAACGAAGGACATTTCCGCTATGGCGGCACCGATGCGGAGGGCTCACCCTCCAAGGTATCCGACCTCGGACATACACATATAGGCAGCATCGGCAATCTGTGCACGGAACGCATAGAAGCCAAGATGACTGAAGCGACAAAATGGTAATACCCCATACAACATGAAGAAAGCAATCCTCACTCTTGCGAACGGACGCAGGCTGGAAGGCAGGAGCTTCGGCTACGAAGCATCGTGCGACGGCGAAGTCGTCTTCTCCACCGCCATGGTGGGCTATCCGGAGAGTCTGACAGACCCATCGTACTCGGGACAGATTCTCTGCGTTACCTATCCGATCATAGGTAACTACGGAGTGCCCGATGACAGCGTTGCAGCCGACGGGCTCAGCGCCAATTTCGAATCGGACCGCATACATGTGCGCGGCCTGGTAATCTCCGACTACAGCGAGAAATACAGCCACTATGATGCTGTCAAGAGCCTCTCCGACTGGCTCAAGGAGCAGCACATTCCGGCAATATGCGGCGTGGATACGCGCGAGCTCACCCAGATGCTCAGGGAAGAGGGCGCGATGCTCGGATCGATCACACCCGAGGGATGCACACACCCTACCGACAATTGGAGTCCCGGTGAGCCGTTCCCCGTGCACGACCCCAATACCGACAATCAGGTGGACATCGTCAGCTGCAAGGAAGTCATCACCTACGGAGACGGTCCCAAGACTGTCGTGCTGGTAGACTGCGGAGTCAAGAACCAGATACTCCGCTGCCTCATCAACCGTGGCATAAAGGTTGTCAGAGTGCCCTGGGACTATGATTTCAACCAGCTTGAATGGGACGGCCTATTCATCTCCAACGGTCCCGGCAATCCCAATCTCTGCGGAGTCGCCGTAGAGCACATCCGTGAGGCGATGAGAGGAAACAAGCCCATCTTCGGTATCTGCATGGGCAACCAGCTCCTCGGCAAGGCTGCCGGTGCAGAGGTGTTCAAACTCAAATACGGCCACCGGAGCCACAACCAGCCGGTACGCATGGCCGGAAGCAACAAATGCTTCATCACATCCCAGAACCACGGCTTTGCAATAGACAATGCCACGCTCGGAGAGGATTGGGAGCCGTATTTCATCAATATGAATGACGGCACCAACGAGGGCATCCGCCACAAGAACAAGCCTTTCTTCTCGGCACAGTTCCACCCGGAAGCCTCCAGCGGCCCGGTAGATACGGAGATTCTATTTGACGATTTCATCAGCAAGTTATGATTGACACAAGCATAAAGAAAGTCCTGGTCCTCGGCTCAGGCGCATTGAAGATCGGAGAAGCGGGAGAATTTGACTACAGCGGTTCGCAGGCTCTCAAGGCCCTGCGCGAAGAGGGCATAGAGACTGTGCTCATCAACCCCAACATCGCCACCGTCCAGACATCCCAAGGCGTGGCAGACCGCATCTATTTCCTGCCGGTCACTCCCTATTTTGTGGAGAAAGTGATTGCCAAGGAACGCCCCCAGGGCATCATCCTCGCATTCGGAGGACAGACCGCGCTCAACTGCGGTGTCTCCCTCTATCAGGACGGAATCCTCGAGCGTTACGGACTGAAAGTGCTCGGTACGCCCGTGCAGGCCATCATCAACACCGAGGACAGGGAACTGTTCGTCGAGAAACTAGACGAAATCGGAGTCAAGACCATCAAGTCCCACGCGGCATCCTCCATTGAGGAGGCGCGTGCCGCCGCCGAGGCCGTGGGCTACCCTGTCATCGTGCGCGCTGCATACGCGCTCGGAGGACTCGGCTCGGGATTCTGCGACAACGAGGAGGAGCTCCTCGCTACAGTCAGCAAGGCATTCTCGTTCTCGCCCCAGGTGCTGGTCGAGAAATCGCTCAAAGGCTGGAAGGAAATCGAATATGAAGTGGTCCGTGACAGTTATGACAACTGCATCACTGTCTGCAACATGGAGAATTTCGACCCGCTCGGCATCCACACCGGAGAGAGCATCGTCGTCGCCCCTTCGCAGACTCTCACCAACGACGAGTTCCATTTCCTGCGCAAGATTTCCATCCAGATAGCAAGGCATGTCGGCATCGTCGGCGAATGCAATGTCCAGTTTGCATTCTCTCCGGACGGAGAAGATTACCGCGTGATCGAGATCAATGCCCGTCTGAGCCGTTCCTCGGCCCTCGCATCCAAGGCGACAGGCTATCCGCTCGCATTCATAGCCGCCAAAATCGGATTGGGCTACGGACTCTTTGAACTCAAAAACTCCGTCACAGGCACAACTCCGGCATTCTTTGAACCGACTCTGGACTATGTGGTATGCAAGATTCCCCGCTGGGATCTGGCAAAGTTCCGCAGAGTCTCGAGGGAGATCGGGTCCAGCATGAAGAGCGTCGGCGAGGTCATGGCCATAGGCCGAAGTTTCGAAGAGGCCATTCAGAAGGGTCTCCGCATGATAGGTCAGGGTGCAAACGGATTTGTATGCAACAAGGCTTATGAGACCGAGGACCTGGACGATGCTCTCAAAAACCCTACGGACACGCGAATTTTCGCGATAGCGGCGGCATTCCAGTCCGGCTACAGCGTAGACAGGATACACGAGCTCACCAAGATAGACAAATGGTTCCTCGACAAACTCGAGAATATCGAGAATACCTATCGCGATCTCGAATCTCTGTCCGATTTTTCCGCTCTCAGCGATGAACTGCTCTCTGTCGCAAAGCATCAGGGATTCTCTGACATACAGATAGCCAGGGTGTTCGGTATCAAGGAACTGGAGGTCAGACAGCGTCGCGAGGCCATCGGCCTGAAGCCTTGCGTCAAACAGATCGACACTCTCGCGGCGGAGTTCCCGTCACAGACCAACTATCTGTATCTGACCTACAACGGTGAGAAGAACGATGTCAGTTACGAGGATGACGGCAAGACCGTCATCGTGCTCGGCTCCGGTGCATACCGCATCGGTTCGAGCGTCGAGTTTGACTGGTGCGGCGTCAATGCCCTCCAGACCCTCAAGGAGAATGGTTACAGGGCTGTCATGATCAACTACAACCCCGAGACCGTATCCACCGACTACGACATCTGCGACAGGCTCTATTTCGACGAACTCAGTTATGAGACGGTGATGGACATCTGTTCCATGGAACATCCGTACGGTGTCATCGTGAGTGTGGGCGGCCAGATCCCCAACAACCTCGCGCTCCCTCTCCAGAACAGCGGCATCAGGCTGCTCGGCACCTCCGCCACTGACATTGACAGGGCTGAGGACCGTAACAAATTCTCCCGTATCGTGGACAAGCTCGGCATCGACCAGCCGAGGTGGAGCGAGATGACAGCGATGGAGGAGGTCGAGAAATTCGTGGACGAAGTCGGTTTCCCTGTGCTTGTCCGCCCCTCCTATGTGCTCTCCGGTGCGGCAATGAATGTCTGCTATACCAAGGAAGACCTCAAGCATTTCCTCGAAGTGGCTTCGGATGTATCCGAGGAACACCCTGTAGTCATCAGTTCATTCCTCCAGAGGAGCAAGGAGATAGAGTTCGATGCCGTCGCTGACGGAGGACGCGTGCTCGCCTATGCAATCTCCGAGCACATCGAGTTTGCAGGCGTGCATTCCGGAGACGCGACTATCCAGTTCCCTCCCCAGAAGATCTACGCCCTCACTGCCGCCCGTATCAAGAAGATAGCCTCGGCAATCGCGGCAGAACTGCACATCACGGGACCTTTCAACATACAGTTCCTCGCGACCGACAACTATATCAAGGTCATCGAATGCAACCTCAGGGCCTCGAGAAGTTTTCCTTTCGTATCCAAGGTACTCAAGTTCAACCTCATAGACCTGGCTACCAAATGTATGCTCGGACTGCGTCCGGCACCTATGGACAGGGACGCATTCGACCTCGACTATGTAGGTGTCAAATGCTCGCAGTTCTCGTTCTCGAGACTCAACATGGCGGATCCTGTACTGGGCGTGGACATGGTATCCACAGGAGAAGTTGGCTGCATCGGCGACAATATCGATGAGGCAATCATCCTCTCCATGCTCTCGACCGGTCATCATATACCTCAGGGTGCGGTGCTCATCTCGGCAGGAGACCCCATACAGAAGGCGTCTTTCTTCCCTGCCTGCAAACTGCTCGTGGAGCACGGCTACCGCATCTACGCCACATCAGGCACCTACAAATATCTGACGGACAACGGCATAGAGGCCCACAGGGCTCTCTGGCCGTCCGAGGACGCACAGGGCGCGGAGGCTGACGAGGCTCTCGAACTGATCAGAGACCACAAGGTGGATCTCGTGGTCAATATCCCCAAGAACTACTCGAGGGGCGAACTGACCAACGGATACAAACTGCGCCGCAGCGCGATTGACTTCAACATCCCGCTGATTACCAATGTGCGCCAGGCGACTGCCTATATCAAGGCATTCTGCGCCGTGCCTCTCGATGAGATAGCCATCAAGGCATGGGACGAGTATAAAGTATCTTAAATTCACTATGAAAGAAATCAAATCTATCGGCGTATTGACATCCGGGGGCGATGCCCCCGGCATGAACGCCTGCATCAGGGCTGTGACACGCGCTGCCATTTACCAGGGCTGGAAAGTCTACGGCATATACCGCGGATGGGAAGGCCTCCTCAATGACGAGATCAAGGAACTGACGACAGAGAGTGTCAGCAACATCATCCAGAGGGGCGGCACTATCCTCAAGACAGCTCGCAGCGAACGCTTCCGCACTCCCGAGGGACGCAAAATGGCATACCAGACCATGCAGAAATACGGCATCGACGCCCTCGTGGTCATAGGCGGCAACGGCTCGCTCACAGGAGCGGAGGCGCTGGCACGCGAGCAGGGTGTCACCGTCATCGGACTGCCCGGCACCATTGACAACGACCTCTATGGCACGGACTCGACCATAGGCTACGACACCGCTCTCAACACGATTGTGGACTGTGTGGACAAGATCCGCGACACGGCGACCTCGCACGACCGCATATTCTTTGTGGAGGTGATGGGCCGCGATGCCGGATTCCTCGCACAGAACAGCGCCATCGCGGCAGGAGCCGAAGCTGCAATCATTCCCGAGGACAATACCGACATCGACCAGCTCGCTACATTCATCGGACGCGGTATACGCAAGAGCAAGAACAGTTCTATCGTGCTCGTGTCCGAAAAGGACGGCGGCGCAATGCATTACGCGGAACGCGTGCGCAAGGAGTATCCGGAATACGATGTGAGGGTATCCATACTCGGGCATCTGCAGCGGGGAGGCACTCCCACCGCCTACGACCGCATCCTCGCGAGCCGTTTCGGCGTTGCTGCCATCGAGGCTCTCAACGAGGGACAGCGCAATGTCATGATCGGCATAAAGGATGACAATATCGTCTATGTGCCAATACAGAGGGCTGTAAAGATAGACAAGCCCATCGACAAGGAACTGATCAGGGTACTCGACCTCCTGTCTATTTGATTTGTCAGGGTGATTCGGTAGATTTGTTCCTATGAAAAGAAGAATTGCCATACAGGGCTACAAAGGGAGTTTTCATGAGATGGCGGCGCGGAGATTCTATGCTCCGGACGCTGCCTGCCCTATTCCCGGAGGAGATGGCATCGAAGTAGTCGAATGCGCCACATTCGAGCAATTGTTCGAACGGGTCGCAGACCACAGCGCCGATGCGGCAGTGATGGCTATCGAAAATACCGTATCCGGAGGACTGCTTCCCAACTTCGAACTGCTGCGGAGCAATTCACTGCCCGTCAGGGGCGAAACCTACCTGCGCATTGAACAGAATCTCATGGCATTGCCCGGCCAGGGCATAGAGGACATACATGAAGTGCGCACTCACTATATGGCAATCAATCAGACGAGAGAGTTCTTCAAACGCTATCCGCACATACGCCTCGTGGAGTCAGAAGACACCGCAGGCAGTGCCGCACAGATAGCGGCAGAGCATCTGACAGGAGTCGGCGCTGTGGCGTCGGCTATGGCTGCGGAGACTTACGGCCTGCAGATAATAGCCCCAGGTATAGAGACTTACAAGCAGAATTTCACGCGTTTCCTCGTATTGGACCCGGCGATAGATGCAGGGCCGCAACGGACGGACAAGGCGTCTCTCTGCTTTACTCTCCCCCACAAGCCCGGCTCGCTCGCCAGCATACTGACGATACTCTCGTTCTACGAGATGAACCTGACCAGAATACAGTCCCTGCCTATACCGGGACATGAATGGCAATATTTTTTCTATGCCGACATTCGTTTTGAATCCTACGAGCGTTACCGGCAGGCTCTCGCCGCGGTACGCCCTCTGATGGAGGAACTGCGGATACTCGGCGAATACATTTCAGCATTATGATCATCAAACCGGCAAAGCGGACAGAGTCCGTAAAAGAGTATTATTTCTCCAAGAAAAACAGGGAAATCGCCCAGATGAACCTCGACGGCCGCAAAGACCCTGTCATCAATCTCGGCATCGGCGCACCTGACGGACGCCCTCCCCAGGCGGCGATAGACGAACTCTGCAGAGTCGCCCAGATGGACGGAGTGCACAAATACCAGAGTTACAACGGCACGCCCGAATTGCGCAATGCATTCGCGGACTGGTACAAGCGTTATTACAATGTCACGCTCGACCCTGCCAGGGAGATACAGCCGCTGACAGGATCCAAAGAGGGCATTCTGCTCATCTGCCTGGCATTCCTGAACAAGGGCGACAAGATACTCATCCCTGATCCTGGCTACCCCACATATAGCAGTTCCGCACGTCTGTGCGAGGCGGAAATCGTCAATTATGACCTCAAGGAGGAACTCGGATTCCAGCCTGATTTCGATGAACTGGAGAAGATGGACCTCAGCGGAGTCAAACTGATGTTCACCAACTATCCCAACATGCCTACCGGGGCTCCAGCATCCCGCGAACTATATCGTAAACTCGTGGATTTCGGCCGCCGTCACGGCATCATGATCTGCAACGACAACCCTTACAGTTTCATACTGGCGGACGAGCATCTCTCAATACTCGAGGTGGAGGGCGCACTGGACTGCTGCCTGGAGATGAATTCGCTCAGCAAGGCTCACAACATGTCCGGCTGGCGTCTCGGAATGGTCGCGGCAGAGGCCGATGTCATCTCCGAGATACTCAAGGTCAAGAGTCAGATGGATTCCGGCATTTTCAGAGGCCTGCAGCTCGCAGCTGTAGAGGCACTCTCCTGCGGAGAGGAATGGTTCGGGCCGCTGAACGACGAATACAGGGCACGCCGCGCCGCCGCCTGCGAGATTATGGATCTGATCGGTGCGAAATACCGCAGCGACAGCCAGGGTCTCTTCGTATGGGGCAAGGTGGACCGTCCAGGAGTGGAATACTCGGACAAGTTCCTGTACGAAGCGGGAGTTTTCATCACCCCTGGATTCATATTCGGCAAGAACGGTGAGAATTATGTGCGCATATCCCTGTGCGCTCCCGTGCCGACACTGCAGGAAGCAAAACGCCGTATCGCGGCAGTCTTGGGCAAGTAACTGAGCCTCAGGATAATGAAGGCAGCGATTATCGGACTCGGACTCATTGGTGGCAGCATGGCGCTGGATCTCCGGCGCCGTGGTTTCGCCGATGAGATACTCGGTGTGGAGGCGGACAGCGCCAACGCGGAAGCCGCCCTGCACATAGGCATCGCCGACCGCATAGTCCCGTTTGCGGAAGCGGTCTCCGAGGCTGATGTGACTGTATTGTCTGTACCTGCAGGCATAGCGGTGGATATGCTGCCACAAGTCCTGGACATCATCCAGGGCAGCAAGCGCACAGTCATAGATGTGTGTTCCGTCAAGGAGCGCATTTCCTCGGCAGTCAGAGAGCATCCGGGCCGTGGGCGTTATGTGGCGACCCACCCCATGGCAGGTACCGAATACAGCGGACCATGGGCGGCGATGCCGGGGCTGTTCGACGGGCGCGCCTGCATATTCGCGGATGCGGAACAATCCGATGCTGACGCATTGCAATTAACTGAGCGTCTATATGATACATTGAACATGCGTGTCATACGCATGGATTCATCCGCACATGATGTACACACGGCGTATGTGTCGCACATCTCACATGTCAGTTCATTCGCGCTGGCGCTGACCGTACTCGACAAGGAAAAGGACGAAAAGCACATATTCGACCTCGCATCAGGAGGATTCAGCAGCACGGTGAGGCTCGCAAAGAGCAACGCGGACATGTGGGTGCCGATATTGGACGAGAACAGGGACAATATACTGCAGGTGATGGACACTTATATAGGCAAGATGGAGGAGTTCCGCCACGCGATAGCCGACGGAGACGCGGACAAGATACGCGGGCTCATAGTCCAGGCCAACAGAATCAAAAGGATAATCCGATGAAGGACAGACTCGATATAATTCCGCTGACGGAATGGGGATATTTCAAATTGCCGCCGCGGCCGTGCGTGATTGCAGGTCCGTGCAGTGCGGAGTCTGAGGAGCAGGTCATGCTGACCGCATCCCAGTTGCGCGCATTCGGCATCAATATGTACAGGGCCGGCATCTGGAAACCGCGCACGCATCCAGGATGCTTTGAAGGTGCAGGCGTAGAGGGGCTTAAATGGCTCAGCAAGGCAAAGCAGACCTACGGAGTGGCGATATGTACGGAAGTGGCCAGCCAGAAGCATGTATTCGAGTGCATCAAATATGGTGTGGATATGGTATGGCTCGGTGCGCGTACTACAGCCAATCCTTTCCTCGTAGAGGAGATAGCCGAAGCACTCGAGGGCACTGACATCCCCGTATTGGTCAAGAACCCCGTCAATCCGGACCTCGACCTGTGGATAGGCGCGTTGGAAAGGCTCAACCGCCACGGAATCAAGAAACTCGGTGTCATCCACAGAGGGTTTACCAGTTTCGACAAGATCAGATACCGCAATGCACCGGACTGGGAGATAGCCATAGAACTGCGCAGCCTCTACCCGGAACTGGCATTCTTCTGCGACCCTTCACACATGGCAGGCTCACGCGAATATATACGCGAGATTTCGCAGAGGGCGATGGACCTCGGCCTGGACGGGCTGATGATAGAGAGCCACTGCAATCCAGATGTCGCGTTGAGCGATGCCAGGCAGCAGCTCACCCCTGCCCAACTCGAAGACCTGCTGTGGCACCAGTTAATCGTGAGGGACGCGACCACTGACGGCTCGGATTTCAAGGAAAAACTCGCGGAGCAGCGCACGCGCATCGATGTGCTTGACGAGAGCATCATAGACCTGCTCGTCCGCCGAATGGACGCCAGCCGCGAGATCGGACGGCTCAAACGCGACAACAATGTCGCCATCATACAGGCCTCCCGTTGGGAAGATGTCCTGCACAATGCCATGAAGAAAGGCGAAGAGAAGGGGCTCGACCCGGAATACATCAAGGCCGTATTCAACCACATCCACGATGCATCCGTCGCGGAACAGAACAAGATTCTCGAAAAATCATAGTCACATGCAGGATTACGGATACATACGTGTCGCAGCGGCTACACCGAGAGTGTATCTCGCTGACACACGCAAGAATGCAGGCGAGATAATAAGGCTGTGCAATGACGCGGCAGGCAGACAGCCGTCGGTCATCGTATTCCCGGAGCTGTGCGTGACGGGATACAGTTGCGGAGACCTCTTCGCCCAGACTCCCCTGCTGGACGGTGCAGAGAATGCCGTGGAGGAGATTGCACGCCACACAGCAGACCTCGATGCGATGATTGCAATAGGCGCACCGGTGCGTCATCTCGGCCGGCTGTATAATTGCGCTGTCATCATCAGACACGGCAGGATAATGGGTCTAGTGCCCAAGGAATACATCCCCGGCAGCGGGGAGTTTTACGAATACCGCTGGTTCGAGTCGGGAGCGTCTCTGGCTGGACGCGGCGAACAGGTCCGCTTTGCAGGGCAGGACGCGGTCATCGACCCGAGGCAGCTATTCCGCATCGGCAGGGCCACTGTCGCAGCCGAGATATGCGAGGACCTATGGACTCCGGTCCCTCCGTGCACCTACGCAGCCCTCGCGGGTGCCGACACCATCATCAATCTGTCGGCAAGCAACGAATCCCTTAAAAAGCACGAATACCGCAAGTCTCTCGTATGCGGCACAGCATCCAGACTGACAGCGGCTTATGTGTATTGCTCGTGCGGTTACGGCGAGTCCACACAGGACCTGGTATGGGGTGGTTCGTCTCTCATCTGTGACAACGGTGCGATACTCGCGGAGAACGGCAGGTTCGCTACGGAGAGTTCGGTAATCTATGCCGACATCGATGTGGAGCGCATAGAGGGCAGCCGCAGGCGCGACAACAATTTCCGTGACTGCAATGCCTTAGGCAAGACTGTTTTCCGGACAGTCGACTGCGGAGGCAGCACGGCAACGGATTTCGGGTCAGAACTCCTGCGCCCTGTAGAGGCGCATCCTTTCGTCCCGGAAGGCGAAGAGCTGGCGTCACGCTGCCGGGAAATCCTGGACATGCAGGTGATCGGCCTGATGACAAGGCTGGAGCATATAGGTTGCAAGTCCTTGGTAGTAGGCATATCGGGAGGTCTCGACTCGACGCTGGCCCTGTTGGTGAGCGTTGCAGCCTGTGACAGGCTCGGATGGGGACGCGACAGGATCATAGGCGTCACAATGCCGGGATTCGGCACATCGGGACGCACACACGGCAATGCCGTCGCCCTCATGGAGAAGCTCGGTGTGAGCATGCGCGAAATCTCAATAGCGGAGGCTGCCGCAATGCACCTGCGTGACATCGGGCACCCGATAGAGGTGCACGATACGACTTATGAGAATGCGCAGGCGCGCGAGCGCACGCAAGTGCTGATGGACGTTGCCGGCGATACCGGCGGCATCGTCATCGGGACAGGGGACCTGTCCGAGCTCGCGCTGGGCTGGTGCACCTACAACGGAGACCACATGTCCATGTACGGAGTCAACGCATCGGTGCCCAAGACTCTGGTCAAGGCGTTGGTAGCGTGGGCGGCGGACGAGCATTTCACCGATGTGGCGGTGATTCTCAAGGATATAGTGGCGACTCCGGTCAGCCCGGAACTCATTCCACCGGGAGGTGACGGCAGCATCAGCCAGGTGACGGAGGACATTGTAGGACCATACGAACTGCACGACTTCTATCTGTACCATATACTGCGTTGGGGCAGCACGCCTACCAAAGTGGTGATGCTCGCATGTAAGGCATTCGACGGAGTCTACGACAAGGTAACGATAGTCAAGTGGTTACGCGTGTTCTGCAAGCGTTTCTTCTCCCAACAGTTCAAGCGGTCCTGCATGCCGGACGGGCCCAAGGTCGGATCTGTGAGCCTCTCCCCGAGAGGAGACCTGAGGATGCCTTCCGACGCGTCGGCGGCATTGTGGATATCGGAAATAGATAACATAAGCATTTAATATAGTAGTGTAGTCTTTTATGAGCAGCAATTTGAGATTCGAAGTGGTACAGCACGCCTTTACCAAGAAGGCCGTTCCTTTCAAGACTCCGGACGAAATGCCGTCGGAGTACTTCGGTGAACTTGTATTCAACCGGGACAAGATGCGCAAGTATCTCGATCCGGACACTTACAACGCCCTGACAGGGTGTATAGATGAGGGCCGCCCGCTTGACCGTCAGACAGCGGACAAGGTGGCACAGGGCATGAAGAAATGGGCTCTCGCTCATGGAGTGACCCATGTAACACATTGGTTCCAACCACTCTCTGATGTGACTGCGGAGAAACACGACTCACTGCTCGAGTACGACGGCAAAGGAGGAATGATAGAGACTTTCGACGGCCGTTCGCTAAGCCAGCAGGAGCCGGATGCATCGTCATTTCCGAGCGGAGGCCTGCGTGCGACTTTCGAGGCACGCGGCTACACGGCATGGGATCCGACTTCGCCGGTGTTTATCCAGGATGACACACTCTGCATCCCGACCGTATTCATCTCCTACACGGGAGAGGCTCTCGACTACAAGACTCCGCTCAAGCGTGCGCTCAAGGCTGTAAGCGATGCTTCCGTACCTATCTGCAAGATGTTCGACCCCAAGGTGGAGAAAGTATGGTGCTATCTCGGCTGGGAGCAGGAGTATTTCCTCGTGGATGAGGACCTGTATGCGGCACGCCCTGACCTCGTGCTCACAGGCAGGACACTGATGGGGCACGCGTCCTCCAAGAACCAGCAGCTGGATGACCATTATTTCGGAGCAATTCCTACCAGAGTGGCGGCATTCATGCGCGAACTGGAGGTCGAGGGGCTCAAACACGGCATTCCCATCAAGACACGCCACAACGAAGTCGCCCCCAACCAGTTCGAGCTCGCTCCCATATTCGGGGAAGCAAACCTCGCAAATGACCAGAACCAGTTGATAATGAACCTTATGGGGGCTATCGCCCGCAAGCACGGTTTTGTAGTGCTCCTGCATGAGAAGCCTTTTGAGGGTATCAACGGCTCGGGCAAGCACAACAACTGGTCTCTCGGCACTGACAGGGGTACAATGTTGCTCGCCCCCGGCAAGGACGCCAAGGGCAATCTCCAGTTCATCACTTTCTTTGTGAATGTGCTGGCTGCCGTACAGAAGCACAACGGACTGCTCAAAGCCACTATCGCGAGCGCGACCAACGCACACAGGCTCGGTGCCAATGAGGCACCGCCAGCCATCATTTCCGCATTCCTCGGCAGGGCGATGACCGGAGTGCTGCGCAAGTTGCTTGAAGTCCCCTCGGGCACACCCATCGAGATTGCAGGCAAGAAGGGCAAGTCCGTCGGCCTTGTGGAGATACCGGAACTGTTCATCGACAATACAGACCGCAACCGCACTTCCCCGTTTGCATTTACCGGCAACAGGTTTGAATTCCGCGCTGTCGGCTCGAGCGCAAATTGTGCGGGAGCGATGACGACTCTCAATGCCGCAGTCGCTGACCAGCTTGTCGCATTCAAGGAGGATGTGGACAAGGCCATTGCCGCAGGAGCGGACAAATATGTCGCCATTATGGATACGCTCAAACCCATTATCAAGGATGTCCTCGATGTCGTCTGCTTCGACGGCAACGGATACAGCCAGGAGTGGGACGAGGAGGCCAAGAGGCGCGGACTTGACACGGAGAGCAATGTGCCGGCGATGTTCCTGCAGTTTACAACTCCGGAGTCGGTGGAGATGTTTACACGCACGGGGGTCTATTCCCGTACCGAACTGGACGCCCGCAACGAGGTGAAATGGGAGACTTACAGCAAGAAAGTCCAGATTGAGGCGAGGGTGCTCGGACGCATGGCGACCAACCATATCATCCCCGTGGCACTCGCATACAAGTCCAAGTTGCTGAAAGAGGTGGCACTCACCAAGGAGGTGATGCCGGATACCTATCAGGATATATGTGCACCGGAACTGGAGATCATAGCAAAGGTGTCCGACCTTATCAAGGATGTGCAGACCCGGACAGAAGCCATGCGGCAGGCTCGCAAAAAGGCCAACGCCATCACGGACGAATATCACAAGGCTCTCGCCTACTATGAAATAGCGGAATCGCTGTTCGCCATCAGGCGGCCGATAGACAAGCTCGAGGAGATAGTGGACAACGACATGTGGCCGCTGCCCAAGTAC
>CAZTUQ010000026.1:0-25889 GCA_964616865.1 uncultured Muribaculaceae bacterium | reverse complement strand
AATTGTCAAATGCAGGGAACGGATCCTTTCTGCCCCACTGGTAGTAGTTTCCTACGGCATTGGCAGGATCATAATCGCCTGTGGCATCCCGTCCGTCGATTATAGCACCGAGGTTTCTGTTCATAATCTGATACTCACCCGCTACCATGGGACTTGCTGAGGGATCATAATCCTTAGCTGCCCAAATGTTCCAACTCCAAAGCATCGTGGCATTTGTAAAGCAGCGCAAGTCATCCACTGTAATATTGTCATAAGTAAGTCCCTCCTCTGCGAAAGCCGCAATGACAACATTACCTGGAGTAAAGTCGATGGGTGTAGAGAAATGGACATACCCATCCTGGAGCTTGACACTGAGCACATTTACAGGGCTGGCATCAACCCACTCGTTGCTCGTCTGCCTGGTATTGTACCAAAGCAGGAGCGCGCTCTTGGGAGCGATCTCGCTCCCACCTGCAACAGAAGCAAGCTGCGTGGGAATCGTACCGTTACCTTTCACCGTAGCCTTGAACTTGTAGTGACCGGGCTTTGTAATGAGATAGGTGTTTGCCGTACCAGCTGTGCTGAGATCAGTATACTCCACAGCGTCAGGACCGCTTACATTGAAAGACAATGTAGCATTCACTCCTGCAGGAATACCACCGGCGGGAATATCGGCAGAGCCTATACTGCTGTCGATACCATTCACAGTGCCGCGCACGACAAGTTTCTTGCCCGCATGGCCGGGGGTTATCTGCATATAGAAAGTCTGGGGTGTAGAGGAAAGAGCAACGGGGGTGGAAAGCTTGAGGGAAATCCTATTGCTTCCTTCTGTAGGTGTCAGCACTCCGGTCTCGAGATTGACAGTACCCTTGGAGACTGAAAACAACTCGTCATCATCATCAATGTAGGCATAGATGTTTTCCACCTTGATATCCTCAGCAGATGAAGAAAGAGAGATACTAAGCACTGTGAGTGCGTGCTTGAAAGTTACAGAAATATCTTTTGTCGTAGTATATCCCTGCCCGTTAGGTGAAGAATGGCCAAAGAGCACATCAGTCTTGGAAAGGTGATCGGTATTGCCGGCAGAGCTTTGCTTCTGTAGCTCAGGTACAGTGAAAGGAACAGCGGTGCGGTCATCTCCTGCGCCCGAGCTGTACGGATAATATGCATAGGTGGCATACTTTGAAGCCACCTCGTAGAGATATGCATAATTTGTCTCAAACAGGCAACTCTCTCCGCTTGACTGGGCTGTTGCCTTGAGATTCTCACCCTTACGCGTGTCACCAGGTTTATCTAAATACCAATACAACCCCACTTCATCGCCTTCTACCCAAGTAGACTTGAGCACACCGGAATTGTCGGCAATGGCAGTCTTAGTACCAGATTCGGGGTTTGCTATAGTAGCAATGAATGAGAACTTTTCACCTCCATCCTGAGGAATGTCATTCTCAATGGATTCTTGGGTACAACTTGCGAGTGCCAGAACGGCTACGCCGCATACGCCAAAAAGAATGCGTTTTTTCATGGTTGCCGGAATTTTTAACGATCATTAATTACCCCAACCATCCCATGGTTCCATGTCGTCAATTCCAGTATTACCGGGACCGGAAGTTGAAAGAAAAGAACTCGGAGCGCTTAACTCAAAACTCTCTGTAACAGGAGGATTGTACCCCCCCCCTTGATTCAAGACTGTTTTTTTTATACATAATGTTTGGTTTGTGTTAGTCGATACTAATCTCATTGGCGGGGGTAAAGTTAGTTCAAATTGTTTTTTAAGCAAGTGTTTTTTTTAAAAATCCCATGACGGCACTGAACATAGCGTGTGGGGGCTTCTGACCAGAGAGATTCGTCGAATCTTCGGTAATACATTTGACACCTCGGAAAACTCAAAACCAAGTTGGCAATTGATTTATTTGCTACCTTTGTAGGTTATGACAATGGACTATGTGGTGGCTGGGCACCGATTTCGCCTGATCATACCGGATTGCAGGACAAATGAATTTGATTTGTCCCAGTATTGCCCTTTCATTGCAGACAGTATGGACGGGGAGCCGATATTTACCCTCGAAGTGACGGATCGGGTCTCCGAAGAAGGCGAGACCCTTGTCTACGACCAGAAAGCCGAAGAAGGCGAGACCAAAATCTCCCTTTGGCGGACCTCCGAATACTTTCTTTTCAAGATGTCTCCGACAAGTGATCGCCCAACATCTGGGCTGCTCCTAATGAGAAAAGATTGGTCGTGTGGCTATCTGCAGATTCTCGATCCGGAGGAGTCCATGTTTGCACTGAATAATTCGCTGATGCTTCAGTACGCTTTACGCACCGCCGGTCTCGGCACTCTTGAGGTCCATGCTTCGGTGGTGGTCAATGAAGGAAAGGCATATCTCTTTATGGCAAGGAGCGGTACGGGAAAAAGCACCCATAGCCGCATGTGGCACAGAGCAATACCTAATACGCGCCTGCTCAATGACGACAACCCTATAGTCCGGCTCTTGCCCGATGGCAATGTCATCGCTTACGGATCTCCCTGGAGCGGCAAGACCCCCTGCTATCGCAACGAGCAGTATCCCGCAGGCGCATTTGTAAAGATTGTCCGCGCTGAGGACAACAAACTTGTCCGGCTCTCTGTCTTTGAAGCCTATGCTTTGATTTACTCTTCGAGTTCCGGATACAAAGCTGACAAGCACATCGCAGACGGACTTTATGAGACTATCTCCGGCATTGTCACATCTATTCCTGCATACTCTATGGAATGTCTGCCGGATGAAGATGCTGCTGTGGTCTGCCATTCTGGAATCCTTACGGATAAAGAAGGAAAGTTATGATGCTTGTCCCCAATTCCATTCTCCTCGCAGAGGTGTCGAACCTGTTGGCTGAAGGTAAAGATGTGGAACTTAAAGCCAAGGGTTATAGCATGCTGCCTTTCATCGTAGGGGATAAAGACAGTATCAGACTTCGTAAAGAGCCCATATCAGAGGGCGATGCGGTATTGGCAGAGATTGCTCCAGGGAAATATGTCCTGCATCGCATAGTCAGTATAAAGGGCGAGGTTGTAACGCTCAAGGGTGATGGCAACCTGCTTGAAACAGAGCATTGTCGCCCTCAAGACATAAAGGGAAAGGCGATAGCTGTAATCAGCCCCAAGGGCAGAGTCCGTGACCTTGCAGGGCACAAGTCCAAAGCCCGCGCAAAACGATGGAACGCGCTACCATACATCGTCAGAAGATATACACTTGCAATAATTAGAATACTTATATGAAAGCAGTACAGAGATTGACCCTTAGGAAACTCGTAGGCGAGTACATCATTGTCCCCGAAGGACAAGAGCTTGTCAATTTCAACAAGATGATAGTCCTCAATGAAAGTGCCGCCTATCTCTGGAAGAACACTTGCAATCTGGAGAGTTTTGATGTGAATACTCTTGCGAATCTACTTGTTGAAAAGTATGGCATAGACGAGGACACGGCATCCGCAGATTCGTCTGCCACCGCCACGAAGTGGCTTGAGGAAGGTATCGTCATAGCGGATTAGCCCCTAAACGCACCCTATTTGAGGGCAGAGGCAGCGGATTGGCCGGCGAGAAGGCCGGTGGAGAAAGCGGTCTGCAGGTTATAGCCCCCTGTGTCGCTGTCTATATCGAGCACCTCACCACTGAAATACAGCCCCTTGCAGACGCGGGACTCCATTGTCTTGGGCAGCACCGCAGCCGTGGAGACACCTCCGGCAGTGACGACGCAGCGTTCGTATCCCACATATCCGGCAATCTCCATCTTCCAGGATTTCAGCGCCTTGGCTATATCGACGAGATTTACCCAGACCTTGGTCTGCGTGCGTCCCCTATGCTCTATCGTAATCACTTCCGGATGACAGGCGAGAAATCCGGGTATCAGTTCGCGCGGCATCAGTTTGCCCAGCAGGACCTTGCAGCGTTCCTTTTCACGCAGTCTGTTACTGCGAGGGTCATGGCATATCTCATCCCACAGCGCCTTGATGCGGGTCACGAGTTCCGTCATGGACACAGCCGGCTTGAGATCCAGCACCAACGCCACTTTAGAGCCGTTTATCAGGGATTTGACAGCCTTGCGGCTGAGTTGGAATCCTATAGCCCCCTCTACTCCTCCGTCCGTAAAATCAATATCCCCCATACCGCTGTCTGCTACATTGCCCTGCACCATCAGAGTCGCCGCAACATTCTTGAGCTGAATGCCGCAAAGCATATTGCCAGTCTCCGACATAGGCGTCGAGCGGTCGATATGGAAACGCCCGTCCACAGATACGACCGGATCCGCCTTATATCCCACCGGCACCAACGCTGTCAGGGAGGGGAAACACGGCACAATATCATGCCCAGTCTCTTCCGCCCACCTATATCCGTCTCCCGTGGAGCCTGTCGTAGGATAACTCAGTCCTCCGGTGGCTATGACAAGTTTCTCGCATGCGTACTTGCGGCCGTCCGCGCACTCCAGTGCAAATCCGCCCAGCCTGCATTCAATACCTGTGACTTCACACTCCGTCTCTATCTTGACACCGAGCGACAGACAGGCATTAATCAGAGTATCCACCACATCCGAAGCATGATAAGACTCTGGGAACGCCCTATCCCCCCTCTCTACACATGAATGCATGCCGTACTCCTCAAAGAATGCGATTGTCTTCTCCGGAGTCAGATTGTAGAATGCCGGTTTGACAAAATCGCACTTGGAGCGTATGTGCCCCGAAAACTCGTTCCATTGCTTGAGATTGGTGAAATTGCAGCGCCCCTTGCCCGTAATCATAATCTTACGCGCCGGACGCGGCATCTTTTCCAGCACTGTCACCTGGGCAACGATTTCACGCTCTACAATCCTCTTGGCAGCACCATACGCCGCCATCAGACCGGATGCCCCACCACCTATTATTATAATATCACTCTTCATCTCTTGTCCTCTGTTTGCCCGGCAACACCGGGCAGAATAAATGCGCCCTACGCCTTGTACGAAGCCGCAATCGCCTGCGCACAGCGAATGCCGTCAATTGCACTGGAGACAATGCCTCCGGAATACCCGGCACCCTCTCCGCAAGGATACAGGCCGCCCCAACCGGGAGCCTGCAAGGTCTCCGGATCACGGACAATGCGCACCGGGGAAGAAGTCCGCGACTCCACACCGAGCAAAAGGGCGTCATTTGTATAATATCCGTGCATCTTCCTGTCTACCAAGGGGAATACCTTTCTCAGACGGTTGCTGACCATCGGAGGCAGCAATTCATGCAGCGGTGCCGACACCGCACCGGGGAAATACGAACTCTTCGGCAGATCTTTCGAAATCACCCCACGGCAGAAATCCTTCATCCTCTGCGCAGGCGCGGCAAGCGGATTACGCGCACCGGCACTCTGTGTATACGAATACATGCGCCGCTCGACATCGCGCTGGAAATTCATCAGCGAGAACACCCCGTCAGCCTTATACTCCTCGGGGACATCCTCCGGCTCGATACTGACCACGATACCGGCATTCGCCCACTTGGAGTTACGCCTCGAGTTGGACATGCCGTTGAGCACGACAGTCTCGTCCTCGGTCGAAGACGGCACCAGCAGGCCTCCCGGGCACATGCAGAACGAGAACACTCCCCGTCCCTCCACCTGCTCTACAAATGAATACTCTGCCGCAGGCATCTCATTCCATGTCTTGCCGTGGTAGCGCAGGCGATTGATAAGGCTCTGCGGATGCTCCGCCCTCACCCCGAGAGCAAAGCCCTTTGCCTGCAGTTCAAGACCTTTGCCTGCAAGCATTTCATACACATCCCGAGCAGAATGTCCGGTAGCCAGAATGACATTACGCGCTGTAAATGCCCTACCGTCAGACGCACTCAGACGCAGAGAACCGTCCTCAAGCCTGTCAATATCCGACACCCGTGTATCGAAATGATACTCCCCTCCGTGCTCCAAAATGCACTTGCGGATGTTCTCCACAATGCCCGGAAGCCTGTCCGACCCGATATGCGGATGAGCATCTATAAGTATATCGCTGTCAGCACCATGCATGACGAGTTGGTGGAGCACTTCCCTGTTGTCGCCCCTCTTGGACGAGCGCGTATACAGTTTGCCGTCGGAGAATGCCCCGGCTCCGCCCTCGCCATAGCAATAATTGGAATCCGGATTGACCGCACCGGTCTTGGACAGGAGGGCCATATCGGTCTTACGCGCATGCACATCCTTGCCCCTCTCCAACACAATCGGACGCAGCCCGTCCATAATCAGCCTCAGGGCGGCAAACATGCCTGCTGGCCCTGCACCCACCACAATTACGGCAGGTGCGTCATGCACATTCTGGTATTCAGGCAGTACATACGGCTCCGGAGACTCTCCAGGAGCGTACGCCTCTACATTCCAACGCCATACGACATCCTTGCGGGCATCCAGCGAGCGGCGCACGACAGAGCACTGCACCTCCGCCCTGGACGGCAGCCCCATACGCTTGCGGGCTTCGGCATACAACTGTTCTTCCGACAACACCGTCCCTACAGGGACAACCATTTCAAACTGCCTCATACTCTCTTGAATCTTATTGTATTACAATACATTCCGCCATCAGAAATCAGCGGCGCGCGACACAGGAGCGACATCCATTGCGGCACGCTCCCCTGCCTGATAATGGAAATACCCGGCAATGGCTATCATCGCAGCATTGTCCGTAGTAAATTTAAACTCAGGCAGATAGGTCTCCCAGCCATGGCGGTGTCCCTCTTCTTCCACTCTCGCGCGCAATTCGCTGTTGGCAGAAACGCCTCCACCGATGGTGACTTCGCGTATGCCGGTCTGCTCCGCAGCCTTGACAAGTTTATCCATCAGTATGTCTATCAGTGTCTTCTGGAACGATGCGCAGATGTCTTCCTTATTATTCTCTATAAAATGCGGATCCTTTGCCATCTCGTCCCTGACGAAATACAACAGCGAAGTCTTGACACCGCTGAAACTATAGTCCAGCCCCGGAATATGCGGCTTGGCAAAATGAAAACGCTTTGGATCTCCCTGCTTGGCAAGACGGTCGATGACCGGTCCTCCAGGATACCCGAGCCCCATCATCTTGGAACATTTATCGAAAGCCTCCCCCACAGCATCATCTATTGTCTGCCCGAGGATTTCAAACTTCAACGGACTGTCCACCCTGACTATCTGCGAATTGCCCCCCGACACCAGCAGACATAGATACGGGAAATGCGGCTCTCTCACCGGCTTGTCGTGCTGCCGTATGAAACTGGCAAGCAGATGTCCCTGCAAATGATTGACCATCACCATGGGGATGTCGAGGGACAGGGACAATGCCTTTGCGAATGAAGTACCCACGAGCAGCGAGCCGAGCAGCCCCGGTCCTCTCGTGAATGCTATAGCAGTCAGTTCCGACCTGTCCACACCGGCCCTGGCAAGAGCCTCGCTGACAGTAGGGACTATATTCAATTCATGCGCGCGCGATGCGAGTTCGGGGACCACCCCTCCGTATGCCTTATGAACATCCTGGCTCGCAATGACATTGGACAGGAGATACCCGTCCCTGATGACAGCGGCAGATGTGTCGTCGCACGAAGATTCTATTCCCAATATAATGTCCGCCATAATGCCTCCAATATCTATATAAATAAAATGTAAATATACACCTCTCCGCCATGATTTGCAACACACCGGAGAGCGGCATTCCGGGCAATGCACGGCCCTTATTCCATGCTGTCCGGCAGGAGGTCTTCGAGAAATCCGCAGGCGTCCGCGACACAGCCGGGACAATCACGCAGTACTTTGCCGGTATCCACGCCCTTGAGAGCACGGCAGTCCGTAGCCCCGTTGCGTTCTCTGAAGCGTTCCATAATTGTCTTCATGCGTGCGCGGGAAAGATTGCGGTCCCTGGTAGCCAGTCCGAGCACCATGCCGGCACCGACCAGTGCCCCGCAAGTCCCCTGCATATTGCCCATGCCCGTACCGAACGCCCCTGCCATGTCAAAGGCCGTCTCCGCATCCAGCCCGACCAGGTCACAATACGTACATGTGACCGCCTGGGCACAATTATGTGAGTTGCAGCGTTTCTTCTCCGCCGCAATGTCTTTGCGAGTATCCATTACAGACAATATATAAAATCAGGAAATGATGCGCTCTTGCAGAGAAATAGTTGAGATACCAGGACTCGAACCTGGACTGGGGGAACCAAAATCCCATGTGCTACCATTACACCATACCTCAATTCCAGACTGCAAATATAAATAAAAAATCAATCACCCAAAAACCGGACTCCCTCATCATTGCCTCAACATTATTTTTCGTGCCCGTGCACGGAAATCAAAAGAATATTCCTAAATTTGAAGTCGAAAGACTCGGTGAACGAACCGGATATAATTGTTAAAACATTATAAATCATGGCAAATCCATTCTCACTCGAAGGAAAGAACGCCTGGATTACAGGCGCATCCTACGGCATCGGCTTCAACATCGCAAAGGCGTTTGTCGAGGCCGGTATCAAGAACATCATCTTCAATGACATCAACGAGGCCGCCCTACAGCGCGGACTCGACAACTACAAAGAGGCCGGCATCACCAATGTCAAGGGTTATGTCTGCGACGTCACCAAAGAGGACGATGTCAAGGCCCTTGTGGAGAAGATCCACGCTGAGGTAGGCCAGATCGACATCCTCGTCAACAACGCCGGCATCATCAAGCGTATCCCCATGCACGAGATGCAGCGTTCCGAGTTCCAGGCTGTTATCGATGTGGACCTCGTGGCTCCGTTCATCGTCAGCAGCGCAGTCATCCCCGAGATGATGGAGAGGCGCGAGGGCAAGATCATCAATATCTGCTCCATGATGTCCGAGCTCGGCCGCGAGACCGTATCCGCATACGCTGCGGCAAAGGGCGGACTCAAGATGCTCACACGCAACATCTGCTCCGAGTACGGCGCATACAACATCCAGTGCAACGGTATCGGTCCCGGCTACATCGCCACTCCCCAGACCGCTCCCCTGCGCGAGAAACAGCCCGACGGCAGCCGTCATCCTTTCGACAGCTTCATCTGCGCCAAGACTCCTGCCGGACGCTGGCTCGAACCCAATGAGCTCGGTGGCCCTGCAGTGTTCCTCGCATCACATGCATCCGACGCTGTGAACGGACACATCCTGTATGTAGACGGCGGTATCCTCGCCTATATCGGCAAACAACCCGAATAAAAAGCCCGAAACGAAATGTCAAAGGTAAATTGCACAGTCAGACAGGCGTCAAGCAATGTGGACGCCAAACATTATGATACAGAAAGGCTCCGCAGCGAGTACCTCGTAGAGAATGTAATGGTTGCGGATGAGATCAATATGGTATACTCCATGTTCGACCGCATCATCACCGGCGGCGCCGTCCCTGTAAACACCCCCCTGCTCCTCGAGGCACCCGAGATCCTGCGCTCCGACTGGTTCACCCAGCGCCGCGAACTCGGAATCTTCAATGTTGGAGGTCCCGGCTCGGTCCTCGTAGGCGATGAGGAGTATCACCTCGACTACAAGGAGGCTCTCTATGTAGGACGCGGCGACCGCCATGTCACTTTCAAGAGCGATGATCCCGCACATCCTGCCCACTACTATTTCTGCTCCGCCACGGCCCACAAGGAGACCGGCGTCAAGAAAGTCAGCAAGAAAGATGCGGTCGTGATGCACCTCGGCTCTCTCGAAGAGGCCAACGAGCGCACTATCAACAGGCTCCTCGTCAAGGAGGTCGTCCCTTGCTGCCAGCTGCAGATGGGTATGACAGAACTCGCACCCGGAAGCACCTGGAACACGATGCCTGCACACACCCACAACCGCAGAATGGAAGTGTACTTCTACTTCGAGGTCCCCGAAGAGGCGGCAGTATGCCACTTCATGGGAGAGCCCCAGGAGACACGCCATATCTGGATGCACAACGAGCAGGCCGTCATCTCTCCCCAGTGGAGCATCCACTCCGCCTGTGCCACACGCAACTACACATTCATCTGGGGCATGTGCGGAGAGAACGATGACTATAACGACATGGACTGGTGCGCAACACCTGACCTCAAATAGTCCAACACCGGGAAATCATGATCAGAAACACCGCAAAATGGATCCTCGCAGCCGCCTGCGCGCTGACTCTGTCAGCCTGCGGCGGCAATGAGAAAGAGGCGCAGGTAACGGCACGCTATGTGCCGGAGCGCATGGACGACTTCATGTTCGAGAACGACCTCATCGCCGGACGCATCTACGGCAAGGCTCTCGAGGGCAATCCGACCGCTCCGGGCATAGACATCTGGGTCAAGCAGCCCGGTGCTCTCGTGGCGGACATGCGTTACAAAATGGAACTCGAGGAGGGCAAGTCCTACCACAAGGACTGGGGCAACGGCAAAGACTGCTACAAAGTCGGTGTCAGCCTCGGTGGAGGTGCTTCCGCCGTGCTTCTTGACGGCGAGATACAGTATCCTGCCACCAACTACCGCTCATGGGAAATATTGGAGCAGACCCCAGACAAGGTCGTATTCGTGCTGCATTATCCCGAATGGGAGACCAAAGGCGAAAAGATTGCTCTCGACAAGAAGTTCACTGTCACTCCCGGCAGTTATTTCGTGCAGGTGGAGGACAGTTGGACATTCTCCGGAGCATACGGTGACGAACTGACAGTGGCAGCAGGCGTATTCCGCCACCCGGCGCAGAATACTGTCACGGACGAGATTGTCCTCAATGACCGCTACGCCCTGTGGGAGCATGCCTCCGACCAGGGAGCAGAGCCCGAGGAGGGAATGATCGGAGTCGCCGTATATGTCCCCGGAGCTGAGGGCTCGACTGTGACAGAGGACGGCACACACGGTCTCACCTACAAGAAGGTCAAGTCCGGAGAGACATTCTCCTACAGTTTCGGCAGCTGCTGGAGCAAGGCCGGTGTCAAGACCTCCGAACAGTGGTTCGAGGCAGTCCGCGGACTGTAATCATATATCCCAATCCAATCTCCGGGGCAGGTACGCATCATGTGCCCGTCCCGGATTTTTCATTTCAGAAACACACTCTTCCGTGACCATACTCACCACTTTACTGGCCGCATGGCTGTCTTCGGCAAATGCCGCTCCCATCCGCACCGGAATGCCGGAGAACAGGGGCAACGCTACCGCACAGACGGGCATTCAGCCGCAGCAGGAAACAGGGCCGTTTTCGCGCATAGGCATGGAAATGGGCCTCAGCAACTGCACCGTCCTGTCCATATGCCAGGATGGAGAGGGCTGCATGTGGTTTGCAACGCCAAATGGTCTCAACAGGTTTGACGGGTACGAGGTCAGAGTATTCAACAGTTCCAACAGCATACTCCCGGACAATATCACCAGGCTCGCCACTGACGGTGCCGGCAACATACTGATATGCACCGACAAAGGGCTGTACAAATACGACATCGCAAAAGAGAATGCAGCCGCGGTGGAGATGACCGCCGGCAAGGAAGTCACCAACGCCGTAGGTATTGACGGCAAGAGCATACTGCTGTCCACGCAGTCGGAAATCATCCTGCTGCAAGGCAACAGCTCAGACACATTGTTCCGTGACCGCAGGGCAAGGGCATTCTGCAAGGACGGAGAGAGGCTGGTCATAGGTGACAATCACGGCGGGATTTCACATATAACGGGAGACGGAAAGCAGCAGACAGTACGCTGTCCCTTCAATTCATGGACGAACTGCATAGCCAAAGATGCCGGAGACTGGTTCTGGGCAGGCAGTGAAGGTAACGGCCTATGGCATGTAAACATCACTACAGGAGAGACGGCCAGAGTGGACGGAACGAGTTCCAACTATATCCGCTCTCTGGCAAAGGATCTCAACGGCAGGCTCTGGATAGGCACCATTTCGGGGCTGAACATCATGGACATCAGCACCGGCAGGATGAGCACTGTCCTGAATGACCCTTTTGATGACGGTTCGCTGCCGGACAACTCCATACGCAGCCTGTTTTTCGACTCCTCCGGAGGAATGTGGCTCGGTACATGGTATGGTGGAGCTGCATATTATCATCCCGAACGGGCACGGTTCAATGTCATACGCCAGTCTCCAGGCAGGAACTCCCTAAACGACAATGTCATCAGCCGTATAGTACAAGACCCGGACGGCAGCGTGTGGATAGGCACCAACAAGGGTGGACTCAACCACTACGACCCCGCCTCCGGAAAATGGGACAATATCAAGTTTTCTTCCGACAACGGCTCCGACACGCCGGAGTCTGACAATGTAAAGGCCATCTGGTGCCACCCGGACGGCAAGAGACTATATGTAGGCACGCACGCCGGCGCACTGCACATAGTAGATAAAAGAAGCGGCCGTGTCACAAGCATTCCGGAAATAAAGAATGTCTACAGCATCATTCCCGCAGGAGAAGACCATCTGTGGATAGGCACTCTCGGAACATTGTATCTGCATGACCTGGGCAACAATGTCCACAGCACAAGCAAAGCCCTGAGCAATACCAGCATACTGTCGCTGCACATAGACGAAAGCGGCGACCTGTGGGTCGGCACCAAGGACGGAATCCAGGTGTTCAGCGTGGACAAGGATTTCAACCTCACACCGGTTGTACAAGGAACGGAAGCCGGTATCATCTACGCCCAGTGCTTCCACGAGCGTTCGGACATGACCATCTGGATAGGGACACGCACGGGACTCTATTCCATAGACAGGAAAGACAGGACTGTGCACCATTACGACAGGAGCAACGGCATGCCGGACAATTGGGTATTCGGCATAGAGGAGGACAACGCAGGGCGGCTGTGGGTCAGTACCGGCAAAGGCCTCTGGTGTTTTGACCCCGCCACAGAAAGCGGCAAGACATACACCGTCCGCGACGGCTTGCCCAGCGACAAATTCACAGAGTATGCGCACTGCCGCATGCAGGACGGTGAAATGTACTTCGGAGGCATAGGAGGCATAGTCACATTCCGTCCTGACCAAATCAAGACCAGCATGGCCGCTCCGGCTCCAATCATCAGCGGCCTGTATGTGGACGGAGAGAGGATAATGCCGAGAGAGCGCGACGGAGTCATCGTCCTGAACTACAAACAGAATAGTTTTACCATCAGATTTTCAGTACCAGACTATATTTCAGGAGGTCAGGATTCGTTCAGTTACACTCTGTCGGGATTAGAGAAGGTGTGGCACAACACGAAATCGCACGAAGCAGCATTCACCCACATCCGCAAAGGGCGCTACACATTCCTCCTGAAGGGTGCCAACCGTGACGGATACTGGAGTCCTATTATCAGGACCCTGTCTATCAGGATAGTGCCGCCGTGGTACAAGACCACTCTCGCCAGGATAGTCCTCCTGATCCTCATCATAGGGACGACGGCCGCACTGGTCATCATGCAGATACGGCAAAAGGAACTGCGCAACAAACTGGAACTCGAGCAGATCAAACGCCGCCACAAGGAAGAGATAGGCAAATTCAGGGCTCTGGCATTCATCAACTCAGATGTGAGGGGAGACAATACGGCTGTGCACAAGGCCTCAATCAGCAAGACAGACGAATCATTGCTCCTGCGCGCAATGGAGGTCGTGGAGCAGAATCTGGGCAATGAGAATTTCGGAGTGGAAGATTTTGCAGCCGCTCTCGGCATGAGCCGCTCCAACCTGCATCTGCGCCTCAAGGAGATTACCGGCGAGTCCGCCCTCAATATGATACACAAGGTCCGTTTCACCAAAGCATGCACCCTGCTTGCTGAAGGCAAACTGAACATATCCGAAATCAGCGAAAAGTGCGGTTTCAAGTCACCGTCATACTTCACGGTCAGCTTCCGCAAGTATATGGGCTGCTCGCCAAGCGAATACACCTCCAAAGAGTCCTAAATCAGCATAGATAAACGCATTCAACAAAATCAAAACTATTTGCACGATTTCCACATAAGTGGTTTTTCGTGTATATGGTTTTATTTTCCATTTTTGCAAAGACGCTTATACAATATAAGCCGGCCATAATTGACAAACACTAAAAATTTCAGATATAATGCACAAGTCCTGGATGGCCAAAGCCATTATCCCGATTGCAGCAGCAATCATCGCATGCGGATGCAGCCCGTCCCTCAGCAATGACCTCTCCCACGCAATAGAGGTATCTAAAACACAGCTCAAACTCCAGTCCAAGGAATTCGATCCCCTCAATTACTATCCCCGATGCGTCCAGCACGGCGCATACGAACAGGTCAAGCACAGAGACTGGACCTGCGGATTCTTCCCCGGTTCTCTCTGGACATGCTATGCCCTCACCGGAGACGAGGAGATCAAGGCCGCCGCAGCCAAATACACGGCAAGGATAAGCGACATCGTCACCTGCCCCGGCACACATGACCTGGGATTCATGGTAAACTGCAGTTTCGGCAGACAGCACGAACTCACCGGTGACAAGACAGCCGCACAGGCTCTCCTCGACGCCGCTGACGCCCTCGCAAAGAGATTTGACGAGAATGTCGGCCTCATCCGTTCCTGGGATTTCGGCAAATGGAACTACCCTGTCATCATCGACAACATGATGAACCTCGAACTCCTCTTCAAGGCATCGGAGATGAGCGGAGACTCCCGTTTCAGGGATATTGCCGTGAAGCATGCAGACAAGACCATGCAGAACCATTTCCGCAGCGACATGAGCACCTATCATGTCGTCAGTTACAACAATGACGGCAGCGTGGAGTCCAAAGGCACCTATCAGGGCTACGCCGATGAGTCCACATGGTCCAGAGGCGAGGCTTGGGCGCTGTACGGCTATCTCATCTGCTACCGCTATACCTCAGACACCAGGTATCTCGACCAGGCCAAAAAGGTGGCGGATTACATACTGAACAGCCCTGTCACCCCTGCAGACCGTATCCCCTACTGGGACTACAACGCTCCGGGAGTGCCCGGCTCTACAGCCCCCGCTGCCGACAGCACAGGCCTGGTACGCGATTCGCGCGGCAATATCGTGCCTGCACGCGACGCTTCCGCTGCAGCCATCATAGCATCGGCAATGATTGAGATGAGCCAGGTCACCGACGGTGAATGGTCCGCAAAATGCCTCAATGAGGCGGAAGCCATCCTCAAGAGCCTCGCCTCCCCCGAATATCTCGCAGAGCCCGGTACCAACGGAGGTTTCATCCTCAAGCACTGCACAGGCGCAGCCTCTCTCGGCAACGAGATTGATGTGCCGCTCAACTACGCCGACTACTATTTCCTCGAAGCAATAGACAGGTACAATAAACTCAACGACAAATGAGACTTTCATTTATAAAAGGCATCGCACCGATTGTATTGTCGGTCGCGATGTCGGCGTTCACCGTCTCCTGTACGGAAGAGAACTCCACCAAGGAGCCTTTCTCCGTATATTGGTCGGGAGTGACGGAGATCAGCCCGAGCACCAATCTCAATATCACGCCCACATACAAGGGCGGTACCCCTGCGGATTTCGCCATCGAATCCGTCACCTTTGACAAGCTGCCCTACGCAACCGAGTCTTTCTCCATTGACCCGGCCACAGGCGTATTCAGCATCAGCAGCACTGAAGGAATGCCCGTCGGCACATACAGGATCAGCGTGTCCTGCGTATCGAAAGGTAAGTCCTACAGGTTTGACGATGCGATAGTCATCGAGATGATGAACCCTGTCCCCCAGGGCATCATCATGGAGCCTGCCAAACTCACCGTAACAGCAGCGGATGTGATGTCACAGGCAGACTCGGTCAGCCTGCCTACGGCGGCAGTCACCACTGACGGCAGCCATGTGAGCATCAAGGGATACGCCATTTCCTCCGTCAAACTGAACGGAGAAGCCAACGATGAATACAAGGCATGGTTCTCCATCTCCAAGGACGGCATCGTGAGCATCACTCCCGGCAATGCGGACATCATCCCCGGTGTGTACACCTTTGATTTTAAACTCAATACCTACATCGCCGGCAGCAACTCCGAGATGGGACTCTTCAAGAACGCCCTCTCTGTCAATGTCACTTCCGCCCCGATGGCCCTCAGTTTCTCCAACCCTGCCGTAAAGGTAGAGCGCGGCTATGCCAGCATGTCCGCAGAGCCTGCCGTAAAGGGGTCCAAAGAGGGTCTGACATTCGCAATCAAGAGCGTCAGCCCCGACAATGCCGTCGGCATCACCATCAACCCCGCCACCGGTGCAGTCAGTTTCCCCGAGACCGACAAGACCTCGATCGGAGATATCTACAAGGTGAGCATCAGTGCTACAAACGAATACGGCACTATGGACTTCGATGAGGTGTTGACATTCACCGTCATCAACTTCATATTCCCTATCGAGGGCTTCGGTTACGATGCTCCCGGAGAGGTCATCTCCGGCGCATCCATCAAGATGCCTGCAAAACTGACCGCCGGTGACGATGTCACCTATTCGTTCAGTGATCTCCCCGCAGGGCTCGAGGGGCTCAAGATAGACCCCGCCACCGGTCTCATTTCCTGCCAGAAAGGCACGGAACTCACTCCCGGCGAGTACAGCGTCAATGTCAAGGCTACCAACATCAAGGGCAGCGAGACTGTGACATTCACACTCAAGATCAGCCCCAACCCTTACAAGTTCACATTCGTCAGGTGGGGCAACAATCTCGGACTCAGCCCGATCGAGAAATACGGCAACCAGTTCCGCATCAAGGCAGAGGACGGCGAGCTCACCATCCCGGTGCTCGAGAGTGACATACCCGAGGGAATGCCGGTAGAGTACAGCCTCAAAAACAAAAACTCCCATTCCAGCAATTTCCTCAGCGGTGCGGCCATAGACGCGGCGAGCGGTACTGTCACTCTCAAATATGAGGGCGGTGAGGACCTCTCCAAATCCAGGACCCATGTCGTGTATATCACAGTCAAGGTCGGAGGCAAGGCAGAGACCGCTGTAAGCAAAGTGTTCCCGTTCTTCATCGACCAGTTCGGATATTGCAGCGCAGGATATAATGTCTGCTACACTCCGTTCGCATTCAGAGTCAATCCCCGTACCGGCGGACGCTCCGCCGAGCCTGTGGTGACCAACATCAAGGGCGCTTCGACAAATGGCTTCACCCTTGATTTCCGCAGAAACCTGTTCTACAACAATCTCTATGGTCCTGCAGAACATGGCGATGGCCGTCTCGACCAGATGCGTGCGGAATGCTTCCTCTATGCTCCTGCCAAGAAGTACTTTGATGCGCGTAATGTCGCTGTGAACACCGGCTCGTCCGACCCGTTCGCATATTGGAACAACGCCACACGCGGAACGGTCAATCTCACAGCATGCTATGTGGATCCGGAGACCCTCCAGATGGTGGTCAATCCGGAGAAGTTCAGCGATGACTACGGCTACGCCAACGGACTGATGTACGGAGAGATGCTCTGCAACATCAACAACACCAGCCCGTCCGCACAGAACAGCAATTACAGGCTCTTCCCTATCATCATTTGGTTTGATCCTGATTATACAGAATAGTATATGAAACTTTATATCAAGATATTGACGGCCATCGCCCTCATGGCGACCGCTCTGTCGGCACATGCCCAGAGCATAGTCACCGTCAGCGGTACGGTCTATGACGAGAACGGGCTTACCCTGCCCGGAGCCGGTGTCGCCATCGAAGGGACAACCACCGGCACGACTACCGATCTCGATGGACATTACACCATCAGCGTGAATAGCAATGTCACGCTCGTGTTCAGTTTCCTCGGATATACAGACAGCCGCATCCCCGTGCAGGGACGCAGCAAGATAGATGTGACCATGCAGCCCGACAACAACATGATCGAAGAGACTGTTGTCATCGGCTACGGTACCATGAAGAAAAGCGACCTGACCGGTTCCATATCGTCCGTCAGTTCCAAAGCCCTCGAATCTTTCAAGACAAGTTCGGTCGCAGAGGCTCTGGGCGGACAGATCGCCGGTGTCAACATCACCGCTTCCGACGGTACTCCGGGCGCAGGGTTTGACATCAAGATCCGCGGTGTCGGTACAGTGAACGGAGACTCCTCGCCTCTGTACATCGTGGACGGATTTGAAGTCAGTTCCATCGACTACCTCGCCAATCAGGACATCCAGGACATCCAGGTCCTCAAGGACGCCTCCGCTTCCGCCATCTATGGTGCGCGTGCGGCAAACGGTGTCGTGTTGGTCACCACCAAATCCGGAAAAGAGGGCCATACCGAGATTTCCTACAATGGCAGCGCGAGTTACAGGGAACTCTCCAAGAAACTGGAAGTGCTCAATCCTTACGAGTATGTCAAACTCCAGATGGAACTCAACCCCAGCCGTTACAACGGCCGTTACTATGATGTGGGCGATGACGGTGCAGGCATTCCCTTCCGCTACCAGAGCATGGAGGACTATATCGGTGTCGCAGGGCTCGACTGGCAGGACGAGGCATTCCGCTCGACCTGGTCACAGAGCCACGACCTGAGCATCTCCGGCGGCAACAAGGAGACTACCTATTCGGCTTCATTCTCCCATTTCGATGAGGACGGTATCTTCGTAAACAGCGGATTCGCCAAGAATTCCGGCCGTCTCAAGATCCGCCAGAAGATCTACAGCTGGCTGACATTGGACGCTTCTGTCAACTACACCTCCAGCGCACGCTACGGACAGGGTACAGGCGGTTCAGTTCTCAGCAACATTCTCAACTATCGTCCTACCGGCGGTCTGTACACTTCCGACTGGCAGCTGCGTTTCAACTCCACCGACCCTCTGCTTGAGCAGATCGGACAGAGCAATGCCAACTACTACAACCCTATCATCAACTCGGAGAATGTCGATCAGATCAACAAGACCGACCAGTGGATAGCCAACGGCTCACTCACCGTCAAGTTCAACAAGCACTTGTCGTTCAAGAGTTCCGCCTCTTACAACAACGCATTCACCCGCAGGGATGTATTCTACTACGAGGGCAGTTCCCAGGCAGACAGAGGCTCAGGCCCCTATGGCAACAGCCGTACCACCAAGGCTCTCAAGTGGAGCAATTCCAATGTCCTCACCTACGACAGGACATTCGCCAAGAAGCACCGCACGACTTTCACCCTCGGTCATGAGACCCAGTACGAGTCATCAGCATACCTGTACGGTGAGGCAAAGGATTTTCCTCTCGATGACCTCGGCAGCAACAACCTCGGCATGGGTGCCACGCCCAGCAGCGTGACCACTTCTCTGACCGACAAGAGGAGGCTGTCGTTCTTCGGACGCGGATTCTACAGTTACGACAGCAGATACATGTTTACCGCGACACTCCGCGCTGATGCCTCCACGGTATTCTCCAACAGCAACAAATGGGGATTCTTCCCCTCGTTCGCCGCAGCATGGACCATCTCCAACGAGGAATTCATGCAGGAAGCGGACTGGGTGTCCAACCTCAAACTCCGTCTCGGCTGGGGTACCGTCGGTAACGACAGGATCAGCAGCTATCTGTCCCTCGACCTATACGAGCCCGTCAAATACGGTGTAGGCGCATCGCAGATCACTGTCCTGACGCCCTCGCAGCTCGCAAACAAGAACCTGAGGTGGGAGGGCTCCACCACAACCAACATCGGTATCGACCTCGGACTCTTCAGGGACAGGATCACCATCACGGCTGACGCGTTCATCAAGGACTCCAAGGACCTGCTTCTCGCCCAGAACCTCCCTCTCGCGAGCGGATTCACCTCGCAGTGGCAGAATGTCGGCAAGATACGCAACAAGGGTATAGAGTTCACTGCCAAGACCATCAATGTCAGCAGCCGCAACTTCTACTGGTCCACTGACTTCAATGTATCCATCATCAAGAACACTCTGGAGTCTCTCGCCAACGGAGCCGACTATATGCTGTCCCGTTCGGGATTCAACAGCAACTTCACCAGCTATGACTATATAGCGGAGGTGGGCAAGTCCCTCGGCAACATGTACGGCTATGTATTCGACGGAGTATACCAGACTTCGGACTTCAACCTCCTGCCCGACGGCAGCATGCAGCTCAAGCCCGGCATTCCCGACATCAGCGCACACGCGGGAGAGACGGTACAGCCCGGATTCGTCAAATACAAGGACATTGATGGTGACGGCATCATCACTTCCGACGACCGTACCATCATAGGCAACGGTAATCCCGACTGGTACGGCGGTATCACCAACACTTTCAGCCTGTACGGATTTGACCTCAGTTTCCTGCTGCAGTTCACCATCGGCAACGATGTCTACAACGCACAGCGAATGTTCTCTACCCAGTCCCGACTGGAGATGATGAACAATCTCGTGGAGGTCAAAGACCGCTGGACTGCCACCAACGCCAGCAACAAGGTACCTTCCGCCAAGGGATATGTCCCCTACGATGTCTATTCGAGATTCATTGAGGACGGTTCGTTCCTCAGACTCAAGAATCTGACCCTCGGCTATACCCTGCCCGAGAAGCTGACCAAGAAGTTCTATCTATCCAAGGTCCGCCTCTACGGCACGGCGCAGAACCTGTTCTGCCTGACACGCTACAGCGGATTTGACCCGGAGGTCAATATGCTGTCGAGCGCGCTGACACCCGGATTCGATTACGGTGCCTACCCCAAGACCAGGGTCTACACTTTCGGTGTCGAACTCAAATTCTAAGGAGGATTGACAATGAAAAAGCACAGCATATACGCAATCATAGCAGCGGCGGCACTCGCCGCGTCATGTTCGCTCGAGGAGATGAGCTATACTTCTGTCTCAAGGGAACAATACATGGAGGACGCCGCCCAGGCGGAATCCGTACTCCTCGGAGTCTACAGCGACATGGGAGTGGACGGTATCTACCGATACAACCTCTCATTCCTGTTTGACCTGCCCAACGATCAGGCCAAGGCCGAGGGCAACTCCGTTGTAGGTACCCGTATGATACCGGCCAACGCCTACACCAGCACCCAGGCTGAGATCCAAAGCACCTGGGCAGCTCTCTACAAAGCCATCTACGACGCCAATCTGTTCATAGAGTCCGTCCAGGACAAGATGTCGTCCTGGGAAGAGAGCGACCAGGCTCTCGGCGAATATTACATAGCAGAGGCCAAGGCTCTCCGCGGCATGATGTATTTCGAACTCGTGAGATGGTACGGACATGTCCCCCTCATGATCTCCACCAACCAGTCCCTGGACGCTGCAAAAGTCCCCCAGGCAGATCCCAAGGATGTGTACGCATTCATTGAGAAAGACCTCAAGGAGGCCGCTGAAGTCCTCCCCTATGCCTCTGACGACAATCTGCGCCCATCCAACGGCTGGCGCATGTCCAAGGGCGCCGTGCTCGGTCTGCTCGCAAAGGTCTACGCCACATGGGCGGGGCAGCCTCTGAACGACACTTCCAAATGGGCTGACGCCGCAGCCGCAGCCGGCGAAGTAATCAAGTCCGGCAAGCATTCGCTGCTGCCTGATTTCCAGACACTTTGGACAAATGCAGCCAACAATGTCTGGGCTCCCGAAGAGAGTCTCATCGAGATCAGCTTCTACTCCGCACAGTCCACCACCGTATCCAGCGGCCGCATAGGCAAATGGAACGGTGTCACCGCCCAGAACGGCTCTATCAAGGGCAACTACAACATCGCCCTCTACAGAGCGATTCCCATGTTCCTCGCAGAATGGCCCGACCATTCGCGCGACAAACGCTGGGCCCTGTCTTTCGCCGACTACAAGTACACCACCAACACCGGCAAGACCGCCATATTCACCTACACCGATGAGAATGGCAAGACCCAGGACGGCACATTCGAACTGGCATGCGCCGAAGACGCCAAGCAGTCTCTCAAGAAGAATGCTGTCAACAACCTGACTCCCGGCAAATGGGACATCGAGCGTTATGTCAAGGACGAGAACCAGGTACAGGACAACAACCTCTCCAATGTAAACTGGTATATCCTCCGTTATTCCGATGTGCTGCTGCTCTACGCGGAGGCTCTCAATGAGGCCAACAACGGCCCGACCTCCGAGGCTTATGACGCCATCAACCAGGTCAGGCGCAGGGCTTACGGATTCTCCACAAGCCGTCCGTCATATGTCGCAGACCTCACCGGACTGGATTATGAGACATTCCGTCAGGCAGTCAGAGACGAGCGCGGCCGGGAACTCGCCTACGAGGGGCACCGCAGACAGGACCTCGTCCGCTGGGGTATCTACTACGAGTCTGTCAAGCAGACAGAGCTGGATTATATGCTCTGGGACGAGACCGGAGCCGAATACTACATCGCCGGACAGTACACACAGAAGAACAAGAACGAACTCCTGCCTATCCCCCAGAGGGAGATTGACCTCTGCGGCTACAAGCAGAACGAAGGCTGGAAATAATATCGCCGGAGCATTATGAGAACAGATATTAAAATATTGACACATAGCCTGCTGCCCATAGCGGCACTGGCTATGTTGTTCCCCGCGGCATTTTCCTCTTGTACAGAGGAGGAAAGAGAATACGACAAATTCGCCAACACCCGCAAGAACAACGACGAAGAGGACAATCCGACAGAAAAGCCTGACACCAACGAGATTGTGTTTGTCTACGACGGTGTCGAGCCTCGTCTCTTCGATGTGATAGATCTCGGAGCCAAGGGGCTGGAGATTGCAGCGGACTACTACGGCACAGGTGCCGCCAATACCGCCATGGAAGAGATACTCGCATGGTATCGCACACGTACTTCCGTGGTCGTCCCGACTGTGAATCTGGCGGACAAGACTCTCACGAGCGCGGCGAAGCAGATTGCCGACCAGGCCCTGCAGAACCGTTTCGTCACCACGACATTCAACGAAGGTCCCGGAGCAGGTGGTCTGACCACCTATTATGACATGAGCGGCAGCGACGGCACACCCGACTGGGACAAGATTCCTGCAGGCGTGTCGGATGACAAGGAATTCAACAAACAGATACACCGTCTCCAGTGCATGCCCTATCTTGCAAAGGCATATCACTGCACCGGTGAGGACAAATATGTGGAGAAACTCATCTCCCTCTACGATGACTATATGGCGAAATACCCTGTCCCGTCAGGACGCACATGGGATACGCCTTACACCGGACTCCAGCTGTCCGGCAAACTCATCGGCTGGGTGGAGGTATTCCCCTATATCATCGGCAGCGACAAGGTAACAGCGGCGTGGCTCTCCAAGATTATGGTATATTGGAACGATGTCATGGAGTGCAACCGCAACAACTGGTACTCCCCCACCACCAGCAACATCTATTTCGCACAGGTGCAGGCGGAGAACGAGTTTGCCATGACATTCCCCGAGTACAAGAACGGTGAGTACTGGCTGTATGAGGGCGCAAACCTCGTTACGAGCCAGCTCACAACACAGTTCAACGCTGACGGCGTGCAGAACGAGCTCGATCTGAGTTACCACATCGGTGTCGTCTCCAACTTCGAGGCCATACAGAAGTTCGTGATCGCCAACGGCAAAGAAGCCATGTATCCCGAGGATTACAACTCGTATCTCAAGAGTTCCTGCCGTTTCGTGATGGACATGCTCTATCCCAACTACAGCACCGAGAACTTCAACGACACGCGTTCCGCCAGGCAGACCAAGAGTGTACTGCTGCGCAATCTGCAGAGCTACTCCGAGATGTTCCCGGAGGACAAGGAACTGCTGTGGATGGCAAGCGAGGGCAAGCAGGGCGAGAAGCCCACAAGCAGGCTCCAGAAGTACAGTACTTCCGGCTACTATATGCTGCGCAACGAATGGGGCGCTGATGGTACCATGCTGATACTCAAGAACAACTACAACCCGGACAACAAATGGCACTGCCAGCCTGACAACGGCACTATCGCCTTGTGGAAGGGCGGACGCCGTTTCCTGCCTGACGCTGGAGTATTCACCTACGACACGGGCAAGGACAGCAAGCGTTCCGAATACGCCGCTACGGAAGTTCACAACACCATGACCCTCGGCCGGGCAACTATCGCAGAGGGCTACATGAAGGGCAAGTACCTCGGCGACGGCAGCGCGGACAACTATATCTGGATTGCCACCGAAAACCAGTCCTACAGCAACCTCACACACCGCAGGGCTGTATTCATGGTGGACAACAAGTTCTTTGTCATCGTGGATGAGGGCTACGGCTCGGCATCCGGTACGGTCAACATTCACTACAACCTCTGCGCAGACAGCGGCTCAAACGGCAAAGATGTAGTCCAGATGGACATCGAGGCAGACAAGATCTATGGCGTACACACAGTATTCCCGGACAACAACAATATGCTCTTCCGCTCATTCTCTGAGACCGCTGACGGTTACAAGTCTACAATTGACACCACCCCCGTCTCTGACGAGATTGACAAGAGCTACGACCGCGTCAGATATAATGTCAGTGTCAACAAGACCTCTTCCAATGCTGCCCGTATGATTACCGTCATTTATCCTTTCGGAGCTCCGTCCGAGTCTGACGGCATCAGCGTCAGCGCGGCATTCACCGACAACGAAAAGGGCAAGGAGGGGACATTCCATGAGAATGGAGCCGCTGTCAAGGTGACTGTGAACGGCACCGAATACAATCTCGCATACACACTATAAGAAAGCATAATATGAAGATTAACATGAAACTATTGGCAGCCATTGGCTCTGCCGCTCTGATAGCCCTCAGCGGCTGTACCAGAGTCAGCGACCTCGAAGACCGCATTGAGGAAGTCGAGGGACGCGTAGACGCACTGGAGACGCTCTGTCTCAAACTCAACACTGACATTACGGCTCTGCAGACACTTGTGCAGTCACAGACCGAAGCGAATATCTACATCAGCAATGTCGAAGATGTCGAGAACGGATACAAGATCACATTCTCAAACGGCAAGACCTATGTCATACAGGACGGAGACAAAGGCTCCAAGGGTGACAAGGGAGAAGAGGGCGCTGCCCCTGTCGTAAGCGTCCGTCAGGACACAGACGGCGGATACTACTGGACTCTGAACGGTGAATGGCTGCTCGTAGACGGCAACAAGGTCAGCGCTCTCGGAGTGACTCCCCAGCTGCGCATCAACAGCGAAGCCGGCAACTGGGAGGTCTCGTATGACGGTGGCACGACATGGACCACAGTGGCTGCCGCCTACGACAAATCTCATGAGATTACTATCAGCCAGGATGACAATGCCGTGTACTTCAAACTCGCGGACGGCACTGTATTCACTGTGAACAAGGCTATCGCCTACAAGTTCTTTGTGGAGCAGACCGAGGGCATCGCCATTGTGGCAGGCGCCACCGTGGAACTCGCTTACACTGTAGCCGACGCTGACGAGAGCGTCAAGTTCAGCGTGCAGTGCGGCGGCGGTTACAGCGCGTCCGTAGTACCATCTTCTGTCAGCGCAGGCGTCATCAAGGTGACAGCTCCCGCCACACTCCCCACCGAGGGCGGATATGTGCTCATCATCGCCACCAAGAACTCCACCGGTGATGTCAAGGCCCAGCAGCTCAGTTTCGAGAAGGGCGTCATCAACGCCAGCGAGGTCAATTACACGGCAAACGCAGAGGGCGGCAATGTGAATATCCCCGTCTCCACCAACCTCCAATACACGGTAGAGATTCCCGAGGCGGCCCAGAGCTGGATCAGCGTCGCTCCTGCCACCAGGGCAGTACGCCAGGACACTGTCACTCTCGTGGTGAGCCAGAATATCGGTGCGGCACGTTCAGCAACAGTCACTCTCAAGCCCAATATGGGCGAACCTGTCTCCCTGACTATCGCACAGGCCGCTGCCAGCGGTGTTGCCACCTTTGAGGTGGACAAGACCGCAGCGGAGGTAGCAGGCAATGTCACGACCTATACCATCAAACTGACATCCACAGTCAACTGGACTGTAAGCGCATCCAATGGCGTCACCGTCACTCCCGCTTCCGGTGCAGGCAACGCGGACATCGTCATGACATTCGCAGCCAACTCCAGCCTCGACAACAAGGTCACGCACACCGCTACCATCACCACTGATAACAGCGACATCACTGAGAAAACCATCACCGTCACTGTCACGCAGGGC
>CAZTUQ010000025.1:0-27200 GCA_964616865.1 uncultured Muribaculaceae bacterium | reverse complement strand
ACAAAGCCCTCGAAGAGGGACGCGCAGAAGGACATGCAGAAGGACGCCAAGAGCGTAATTTGGAGATTGCGAAGAGTATGCTTGCCAAGGGCTATGCGGCCGAAGATGTCGCCGATATTACCGGCTTGTCAGCAGATGAAATAAAGAGTCTGCAATAGCGAGTCGCGAATTAAGACGGTATAGATAAAAATGCGCCCCGGAGGTGAAAACTTCCGGGGCGCATGCTGTGATTCACAGCAGACTATTCTGCGTTCTCTGCTTTGTCCTCTACAGTCATTACGATTGCGGAGATGACATTCATGTCGGAAGAGCCGTTGAGTGTCATACCGCTTAAGGTGGTCTCTCCCTCGGGCAGCGTGAAATCTACATATCCTCCGTTTGTCGTAAGTTCGCCTTCGGCATCTACAGCAGATGCATATATGCTGAATGGAGTGGATACCAACTCGGTTCCTTCCTTGCAAAGAATAAGTTTGCCTGTTGCTGGTTTGTTGTTAAGTATTGGATGAGAGTATATTCTAAGTCTTGTGATATTTTTCCCGGAAATGTCAGGAATTGTGACTGAGGAAGTATAGTCTGTTCCCGAGGTTAGCCGTAATGCATTGTGTAGTCCGCTGTCGTTATCTTTGTAATTGACACTCTTCCCGGATATTGTCCAATTCAGTTCGATGCCATTGCTCGCTGTGAGTTTGGCTGTTTTGTTGGCTTTTATTATATCGTCCTTGTCAATGAACGACTGCATGATTGTTTCTGTGTATGCAGCGTCCCGTTTTCCCTCAGCCATGCTGAAGTCCATGATATTTATCATGTCGGCAGTGATGGCGTTCTCTGTGGAGGTGGTGATGGTGCGTGTGTAGGTCTTGTCGGCAGTGGTCACAGTAACGGTGATCCCTGTTCCCGCAGGAATTGTGATTGGATTGACTATAAACCACACCGGCCATTTGCCGTCAGCATCCTTGGCGAGAGGCGTGTCATATATGGCACTGACACCGTTGCTCATGCTTGATTTCTCAACACTGTTGATTTTTTGTCCTGAATAACTCTCGGCGTAGGCGTTTACATAGAAAGTGCCTGTCAGTGTTGCCAACCGAGCCTGGGCAGGTGTTGCATTGACCTTGAAAGTGACAGCTGAAATCTTGTCGTCAGCAGTGAGCCCTGTGATATTGAGCCTGAACGGAGTGAAGAGTCTCTTGAACTCCGTTATCGTGCCCTCTTCTCCCTCCACTGTAAATGGCTTGGATACGAGATAGTCGCTGTGCGAGTCAAATGAATTGCCGTCGGGGAACTGGTTGGGGGCAAGTCTGCACCATATGGATGTGTACTTGCTGTTGGTCTGGATAAGCCCCTTGGAGTAAGGGATTATGCCGACCCAGGTATTAGTTGCATCGGTCGGTTTTGTGAACTGGTATTGCCCTGTATATGGTTCCAGAGGGGATGCTTTGATTGAATTATGGGTGGTCTTATCGCTGCCGTAGTAAAGGCTGGTGTCGGTCTTTGTCGACAATATATAATATAATCCCATCAACTCCTTGTGGTCGAGGGTGATTTTATTAGTTGTGGGGTCGTAAGCCGAACGAGTGGCGTTCTCCGCGATATGTATTGTGCAGAGTTCTCCGGCGGATATGGGTGCGGAGACATTCTCCTTCTGGCAGGATGTCATTGCCGCTGCCGCTATTGCGGTCGCGACGACTGTGTTTGTGACGGCCTTTCTCATATCGTTTGCAAATTAGTAGCTCCCAATGAAGTTTTCATCATCTATGGTTCCGTCGTGCCAGTCGGTGGGACCGCTCGTCTGTATGAGCATGCCGTCAGTCGCAAGCTGGATCAAAACCAGCTGGGGGGGGGGTATAAAATTCCTTGTTCATATTGGTTATAGATAGTTGATAATTAGTCTTGCTGTTGGCTCTTGATATAGCCGATTCCCGGTAGTCTATTTCAGCGGATCTGTCGGCAGGCCTGCCTGGTAGTGGTCACCTGCAATCTGCAGGAATGCCTTTTTCATCTCTGTGACGCGTCCGGCATCCTGGGACGACAGGTCATGCCGCTGTCCCGGATCCTGAGCCAGGTCCCAGAGAGTATCGTGACCGTTGCAGCCGAGTTCGATACCGGTGCTGTTGTAGTTGGCTCCGCTGTATGCCGGAATCATCATATAATGTCCCTGTCTGAGCGCAAGCCGTCCCTGGGCTTCGATTATCTGGCTGTCGCGTCCGTCTGTAATGTCCTTGCCGGTGAGCACATCCCAAAGGTCCTCGCTGTCCAGCCCCTCGGGCAACTGTGCTCCGAGCATCTTGCCTATCGATACGAACAGGTCCACCTGGCAGAAATACGCGTCCGAGACAGCAGGTTGGACATGTCCTTTCCAACGGACGATGAACGGGACATGCGTGCCACCGTCGTAAAGACTGTACTTGCCGCCACGCAGCCCTCCGTCAGGATCATGCCCCGCAGCGATTGCATCCTCCTCGGCACGGTCATCATAGCCGTCCTGGAGAACAGCTCCGTTGTCAGAAGTGAAAATGACCATGGTGTTCTCCGCCAGCCCGAGCGAGTCGAGGTGACGCATCAGTTCACCCACGCACCAGTCAGCCTCTATCACTGCGTCGCCGCGGCATCCGAGGCCGCTCGCGCCGCAGAAACGCTCCGCCGGCACCCTCGGCACATGCGGCTCATGCAGTCCATAATACAGGAAGAATGGCTTGTCCTTGCTGGAAGAGACGAAATCCTTTGCCTTGCCGAGGAAATAATCCGCCATGGTGGCATCGTCCCAAATGGCGGCCTTGCCGCCCTGCATGTGGCCGATTCGCGGAATGCCGTTGATCACCGTGCCCTGATGTCCGTGCAGCCATGGCATTGTCATCAGTTCGGGATTGCTGAGGGCGTCTTTCTCCCCGGGGAAACGCTTTTCGTAATCGACGGAAATCGGGTCCGACGGGTCAAGGTCTACCACGCGTCCGTTTTCGACATACACTGTAGGGACGCGGTCCACAGTCGCAGGAATCAGGTTGGTATAGTCAAATCCGACCGTGTTGCCCGAGGGGACAATCTCTTCGTTCCAGTTCACTTTGCCGTATCCCATGCCGAGATGCCATTTGCCTATGGCGGCGGTGGCAAAACCCTCCGCCTGCATCATCTTGGGAAATGTCGGCATTGACGGGTCTATGAGCAGTGGGGCGTCTCCGGGGAGTATTCTGGCATCGGGATTGCGCCACGGGTACATACCCGTGAACATGGCAAACCGGCTGGGCGTCGAGGTCGCAGATGTCGCGTATCCGTTGCGCAGCAGCAGACCGTCTTCGGCGAGCCTGTCAATATTGGGTGTGCTGATGGTGCGGCTGCCGTAGCAGCTCACATCCCCGATGCCGAGGTCGTCAGCCACGATGAGTATAATATTCTGCGGAATGCCGTTCTCTTCCTGCTGGGGTGTACATGCGGCAGCGGCACCTAATGCAGTGACGGGCGTGAGGATGCCCAAGGCCTTGATTGGTTTCATGCTATAGTGTATGTCATTTTCCTATTGTCGGTAACGAAGGTAGTGATAATTAAATTATTCACAAAAAATGCCAGGAACTGGACCGGAATTGAAATGATTTGTAATTGAATCATAAGGGACTGAAAAACTGACGGAACAATTTTATAACTTTGTAATGATATGAACCGTCTGAGCGGAATATTTGCTGCCATTGCCCTCTTGTGCTGCGACCTTGTCGCGGCCGCTCCCTATTTTCACCGAGTGGGAGTGCCCGATGGTCTGGCGCATCCGTCTGTGATGTCCATTTGCCAGGACTCGCTCGGGCGTATATGGTTCGGTACGGAGAATGGTCTCAGCATATTCGACGGCAGCCGTATGGAGTCCCGCAAGCCCTACGAACTGCATGGTGGCCAGGTGGCATTCCGCGGAAGTGTGGTCAAGCCGCTGCTGTGTGACAGCCTGGGGAATGTGCATTTCCTTACAGGACAGGAATGGGTCTGCTGCGATGCGCGTACAGATGCGCTGCATACTCTGATGGAGGGGCAGATTGACGCCCTCTTCCTGCGTGACGGATATGCCTGTGCCGTATCCGGGAGACAGTGTCTCCGGTGGAATGCGGCTGGCGGTGGATTTGAAACCATGGATGAAATGCCTTTTGACGGAGTACGGGACTATCATGTGGCCAGGAACGGGAGGCATTGGCTCGTATGCGGAGAGGGGCTCTTCTGCGGTGAAGCGGGCAAGGCTTTTAAGTTGGTCTGTGGAATAAGGGACCTGTCATCCATATTCGAATCCTCGCGCGGTGAAATATGGTCCGGAAGCAATACGGAAGGACTGGTGCGCGTGGTGGCGGACAATGTCGTGACGGTGTATGATGTCGCCGGAGCGGGGGATAGAGGATTTGGCTGTGACAATGTCCGGGAGGTCGCGGAAGACGAGGACGGGAATATATGGTTCGGGACTTTCCGCGGATTGTATTGCTATGACTCCGAGGAAGACAGATTTGTCTCATATGCGGCAGGAGATTCGGCCGGCTCTCTGTCCCAGTCGTCGGTCCATTCGGTATTTGTCGATGCGGACGGCGTACTGTGGGCAGGCACTTATTATGGAGGAGTCAATTATACTGATATGGGAGCGTCGGCATTCTCGTTCTGGGGAGGGGGACCGTCCGGGAGCGACCTGTCATCTCCGGTAGTCGGGCATCTGGCGGAAAGCAGTGACGGTAGCATATATATATGTATGGAGGGCGGAGGTATCAACCGTCTCGATCCGGACCGCGGAGCCGTGAGGCGTTATGACGGACTCCCTTTCACGCATGCCAAGTGGCTGTGCGAAGACGCAGACGGCAGGGTACATGTCGGTACCAACCGCAGTGGCGTGTTTACCGTGGATATTGCTTCTGGGCGTGCCGTGCAGGCATTAAGGGATGACGGAGACGGATGCGGTCCGCATTCGGTCGTCAATGTCATATTGCAGTATGGGGATGACTGGATACTCTCTACGGATGGCGGTATATATCTGCATTCCTGTGAGAATGGTGCGGACACCTTGCTGTATCCCCGGACTTATGGTATCCGGTATGTGCATGCCGTGATTTCGGGAGACGAACTGTGGCTCGCTTCTTCGGAGGTGGTTGTATTTGACCTTAAGACCATGTCTGTCAAGGCAAAATATCCTGTCGGAGACGGTGCCCGTCCCATGCGCCTGCTTGTAACGGAGAGCGATGTGTTCGTGACGACATTCGGCCAGGGGCTCTTCCGTCTGGACGACGGGTATTTTGTCCATGTGCCGGGGGCTTCGTTGAATACCAGCGGCTACCAGATAGTCTCGGTGGATTCTTCGCGCATTGCCATATCCGGCGAGAGGGGATTGCAGGTGCTTGATGCCGCTACGGGACACTCGCTGCGGACATTCCTGATAGGAGGAGGCCTGCCGTTGGATGCGCAGGTGATGGACAGCGGTCTGCTCGTCACTGCGGACGGTACAGTGTATGTCGGAGGGGTAAACGGACTCGTGTCGTTCCGTCTGGACGATGAAGCGATGGATGTTCCCTGTGAGGTGTATTTCTCATCGTTGGATATAGAGGGCAATCCGGTCAGGGCTTATGACGGGAACGGCATTCTCACAGAAAATCTGCCATTTGTGTCCGGAATCAGGCTCAAGGGCCGTCAGGCGCGTATAGATGTGGGAGTGGCTGTACGCAGGCATGCAGTGGCGCAAAACTGGTCCGATTACGAATGGCGGCTCAAAGGGCTTGATTCCCAATGGGAAAGGGTGGAATCCCCGGTGATTTCGATAGAGTTGTTGCTGCCGGGGAGATATTCATTGCAACTGAGGCGTTCCTCCGACAGGGACGAGGTGATTGCCGAATTGGGATTGTGTGTGACGCGACCGGCCTATGCCTCCTGGTGGGCGTTGCTACTGTATGTTGTCGCGGTGTCAGGGCTCTCATATATCCTGTTGCGCACTATCCGTATACGCCGGGAGTCTGCGCGCATCGTGGCGGCGGAGCGTGAGGAAAAACAGCGTATCCAGGAACTGAATGAGACCAAATTGAGGTTCTTTACCACGGTCAGTCACGAACTCCGCAGCCCTCTGACCTTGATTATAGCGCAGATAGACTCCATATTTGGCAGATTCAAACTGCCGCCCCAGCTGCAGCACAAGATGTCCAAGGTCATGGACCAGGCGGTGCAGATGAATGAAATCGTGTCCGAACTGATAGATTTCCGCAAATACGAGCAGAATGTCATGAAGATACGGGTCGCTCCCGTCGATGTCAATCTCTTTGTCGGGGATGTGATGGGCAAGTTTGCGGAGATGGCGGATTCCAAGGGGATATCCCTGCGATTCGAGAAGAGCCCTCTTGCACCGGAGGTGTTCATGGATGTATATCAGATGCAGAAAGTGATGAGAAACCTCATACTGAATGCGTTGAAGTATACGCCGGATGGCGGGACGGTGACTTTGCGGACGGCTGTCGCCGGAGACGGCAGAGTGGAGATCCATGTCCGGGATACGGGCGTGGGCATACCGGCGGAAGAATGCGGACATATATTTGAACGCTTCTACCAGGTGCATTCCGGGGCGTCGAACGGTGTCGAGGGCTCAGGTATCGGCCTTGCGCTGGTACGGGACATAGTGCACAAGCATGGTGGAGAAGTATCTGTCACGAGCGAATGTGGCAAGGGCTCTGATTTCGTAGTGGCATTGCGTAAGGGGGCAGGGCATTTCGCAGGGGATGATATGGTCTCAGTGGAAGACTCCGTGCCTGTGGATGTCGTGCCGGATAATAGTCTGACGGGGAAGTATTCGATAGTGATAGCGGAGGACAACCGCGAAATGGCGGAACTCCTGCATGAAGTATTCTCTGTCAGGTACAAAGTCTATCAGGCATCGGACGGCAAGGAGGCCCTGGATCTCGTTAAGGCGGTACGCCCGGACATCGTGTTGAGCGATGTGATGATGCCAGGAATGAGCGGCACTGAATTGTGCACCGCAATCAAATCCAATCCGCATACTGCGCATATACCTGTGGTGCTGCTCACCGCTCTTGCCGATTCTGCGCGGCAGCTCTCCGGGCTGCAGAGCGGTGCCGACGATTATGTTGCTAAGCCTTTCCAGTCGCGTCTGCTGCTCGCCCGCTGCAACAATCTGGTCAGTGCGGTGCACCGTCCCTCGTCCTCTGCGCCTGATGCCTCCGATGATCTGGACCGCAGAGTGACGCGGCGTGGAGACAAGGAATTCATCGACAAAGTCACGGCGCTCATAGAGAGCCATCTCGCGGAGGCGGACTTCGGCGTGGATGCGCTTGCTGACAGTCTGCACATGAGCCGTTCCTCGTTCTACGGACATTTCAAGGCTGTGACAGGAGAGACTCCCAATGACTATATATCCTCGGTGCGCCTGCGCAGGGCATGTACGATGCTGACAGAACGCCCGGATATACCGGTCTCCCAGATTGCCGAGAGCCTGGGCTTTGGCAGCCAGCAGTATTTCAGCCGCCGCTTTAAAGATGCTTACGGGGTGTCTCCCGTGTCATGGCGTCGCAGTTCGGGCAAGATGCCTGTAGAGTAGTCCAGGCTTGTCTTTATTGGACGAAAGTGCAAATATTTTGTCTTTTTGTACAAAATCACCATGTCTCAGAATCGAATTAATGGATACTTTTACAGTGGATTATACAAATTATTAAGACTAATGCCAATCAGAACAAAACTTGTGCACGACATCGCGGCGTGCCTTGCTGTAGGAGCCGTATCATTGCTTGTGTCCGGATGCGGACATAAAACCGATATTATAGCGGAGAATATCTCCAATGCCGAAGTGCAACTGTCTGCTTTGATGGCGGCCTCCGAGGAGGGAGATACGCTGCGCATTCCCTCGACCTACAAGGACGGTGAGATCCGTTTCGTCCCCGAAGACGACTGGGTGAGCGGTTTCTTTGCCGGCACTCTCTGGTATATGTACGAACTGACCGGAGACAGGATGTGGGCGGAACATGCCAGGATGCATACCGAGGTGCTCGACAGCATACAGCATCTGACCTGGCATCACGATGTGGGATTTATGGTCTATGACAGTTTCGGCAACGGAATGCGTCTGGACGGCATCGAGGAATACAAGGATGTCATAGTCACGACCGCCAGGTCCCTTTCCACGCGTTTCCGTCCCGGTGCCGGTGTGCTCCAGTCATGGAACACAGACAGAGGCTGGCAGGCAAAGCGTGGCTGGACCTGCCCTGTCATCATTGACAATATGATGAATCTGGAACTGCTGTTCAAGGCGAGCGAGATCAGCGGTGACCCTACATTCAAGGATATAGCCATCAGTCATGCGGACAAGACACTTGCCAATCATTTCCGCGAGGACGCAAGCTGCTATCATGTGGTGGACTATGATCCCGAAACCGGCGAAGTGCTGCACAGGTGCACTGCCCAGGGCTATGCTGACGAGTCGGCGTGGGCACGCGGACAGGCATGGGCACTTTACGGCTATACTGTCGCGTATCGTTTCACCGGATTTGAGCGTTATCTGGAGCAGGCCCGCAAAGTGGCGGCGTTCATTTTCAATCATCCCAACCTGCCTGCCGACAAGATTCCCTATTGGGACTTCAATGCACCGGATATACCTGATACATATAGAGATGTGTCTGCGGCCTCTATCACGGCATCCGCTCTGTACGAACTCTACGGATTCACTTCCGACAAATCTTATCTTGAGAATGCTGACAGGATCGTCAGTTCGCTCTCCACTCCAGCATATCGGGCGGAGCCTGGCACCAACGGCGGTTTCCTGCTGATGCATTCTGTCGGCAGCATTCCCCATGGCAGCAGCATAGATGTCCCTCTCAACTACGCCGACTATTATTTCCTCGAGGCTCTGATCCGCAAAAAGGCTCTTGTAAAATGAAACACGGTCTTGCCATCGGTCTCCTGTTTCTGTGCGCGGTAGCTTCGGCATCGTCATACGGTTTCGAGGGCTCGGTGCCGGACGGGGTGCGTGTCCGCGGACGGGGAACTGCCGTATTGGACACAGACCGCTACAAGGACGGGGCGTCATCCCTGCGTTTTTCCTGGACAGGGCAGGCGGAACTCCTCGTCAGTGACCCTGAGGGCATAGACGCATTCATGGCGAGCCCCAAAGGTGGAGTCATGATGTGGATATGCAACGAGACGCCGCTTGAACATCCTCTGCGCGTCACATTCCGCGACAGGGACGGCAAGGATATATGCTGGTTTGACGCTAATGCCGGGTTTACAGGCTGGAGGGCTGTGTGGGTGCGCTATGAAGACATGTACTGCGCGGACGGCTCTGTCGGTGACATTCCGGTGAAAATGAGGGCCCGAGGTGGTGTGGTGATGGCAGTCCGTCCCTCGCCCATGTCCGTGACAGGCTCTATATGTATAGACAGGCTTTCGTTTACAGACAAGGCCATCCATCATCAGAATACTCCGGATTATGTGGTCCCGGACAACAACCGTTATATCACGCGCCGCAATATATGGCATTGGGCACGCCTGTGGGAATGGGAGCAGTATCCCCGTCTCTCTCCCGTGCCTGCCGACAATGCCTCCCTGGACCGGCTGGCGGGGCAGATGGACGACTTCTTCTTCGATGAAATGCCCTCCGGCAGAGATTACAAGGCTGTGGGCTATCGTCCGACATTGCAGAAAGAGTTTGACGGACTCGGGCTGGAGCGTCTGCCGGACGGTACTGTCAAGGGTATCCCTGTGGTCAGCAACGACGAATCCACCGCTGCAGACAAACGGATGCAGAAGGTATTCAATGTGATGTACCGTTACGCCCTGGATTACAAGATTACCGGGGATAAGACGGCATTGGAGCGTTTCTTTCTCGTCGCCGACCACCTGATGTGGCAGGGACTGGACTGGGGCAGCGGAATGGGCACCAACCACCATTTCGGATACAATATCCGCGGCTGGTGCAATTCCCTGTGGCTGCTGCGCGATGAGATCCGTGCTGCCGGCCGTATGGAAGAATACAGGCGCGCACTGGAGTATTGGAGCGGTGTGGCGGAGTGCCGCCTGCCGTTTGAGAAGGACCGTGATGAGATTGTGGACTCTTGGAATACCCTTCTCATCCCTAAACTGGTGTCCTGCATGTTGCAGGATACTCCGGATATGCGTCAGGCATATATGCAGGCTCTCGTGCGCTGGATGGACGGCTCCATGAAGTTTTCGTCCGGCACCCTTGGCGGCATCAAGGTCGACGGGACGGCGTTTCATCACGGTGGCAGTTATCCTGCCTATGCGGAGGGGGCGTATTCCACACTCGGCACATGGTTCCGTCTGGTCAGAGGGACTTCGTTCGTACCTTCGGCAGAATCGCGAGACTGTGTCAAGACCGGCCTGATGGCGATGCACCGCTACTGCAACCTCTATGACTGGGGCATCGGAATAGGCGGCAGGCATCCGTTCGGAGGACGCATTCCTGCCAAAGTGGTGGAGACATTCGGGCATCTCGCGGTGCTGGGCGATCTCAGCGGCAGCGGAATGTCCAGCGACCCGGAACTCGGCGGAGCATTCCTTGTCCTGAAAGGACAGGACAAATCAGTACAGGCGGCTCTCCGCAAGGACGGCATCAAGGCGTCTGCATTGCCGGAGGGCTTCTTTGTCTATAACTACGGCGCATTCGGCATTCACCGCAGGAACGGATGGATGCTGACGCTGAAAGCATACAATTCGGATGTCTGGGGCTCGGAAATCTATACCAAAGACAACCGTTACGGGCGTTATCAGAGTTATGCTTCGGTGCAGGTGACCAATTCCGGCAGCCCGGCGTCGGCAAAAGACTCCAGATATGTCGAAGAGGGCTGGGACTGGAACGCATTGCCGGGTACTACGACGATACACCTGCCGTGGGAACTGCTAAACAGTCCGCTCAAGGGGACACTGATGGAGAGGAACACCAGCCGTTTCCCCGGGGTGTCTTCGCTCGGAGGGCGTAACGGTGTCATGGCATTCACATGTACTGAGAAGAACCGTCCGTCATTCTGCCCGGGGGCTACGGTGACGGCGAGCGTGTTCTGCTTTGACAACCGCATTATATTTATAGGTACGGGAATATCCAATGACTCCGATTATCCTACGAGGACGACTCTATTCCAGCAGAGGCTGGCATCGGAGAGCGAGGCGATACTTGTGAATGACGCTTCGGTGGCAGGATTTCCGCAGGTGTGGAGAGGAACAGCAGGCAAGACCCTCGTGGAGGACCTCAAGGGCAACTGCTATCTGCTGCCGGACGGAGCCGCACTGGCCATCCGCCGCAGCCATCAGACCAGCCCTGACAATACGGGCACCAAGATGGGCGAAGGGGATTTTGCCGTTGCGTTCATAGAGCATGGCGTCTCTCCGGAGAATGCTTCATACGAGTATATGATGCTGGTCGAGCCGGGCGCGTCGGAGAGGAAGAAGTATTCCCGAAAATCACCTTATGAGGTCGTCCGTGCGGACAGTTGCGCACATGTGGTCCGCGACATCCCCACAGGGACACTCGCATACATATCGTATAAAGGGTATGAGGACGGTGTCATCAGCATTCCTGCGGAGACTATTGTCATGACTGCAGAGCAGGACGGTGTCCTGACGGCGAGCGTCTGTACTCCGGACCTGGGACTGACGGACAAGTCATTTACCACTCCAGAGGCGAGCAGTGTCATAGTCAAGACGATGAAACTCAAAGGTATATATACTTTGGCGGCACCCTATTCCGATACTGTTTTCGGAACGGATGTCAGATGCACAAATACCGATGACGGCTGCACGGTGCTCGAAGTGAGCTGCCGTCACGGGCACCCGGTAGAATTCTCATTACAAAAACAATAACCATATGAAATTGAAAACCACAATCCTTGTCTCGATGCTCATTGCATTGACATGCATGTTCGAGTCAGCGGCCCAGAACGTCAAGGTGACGGGCAGGATTACGGACAGCAACGGCTTGGGCGTCATCGCAGCTACTGTCTATCAGGATGGCAACCCGTCCAATGGTACGATAGCCGATGCTGACGGACGCTGGACTCTCAGTGTCCCCGAGCAGGCTACAATCGTGTTCTCATGTCTCGGCTATCAGGATCTGAAAGAGCCTGTGCGCGGCCGCAAGGTCGTCGATGTCGTCATGCTTGAGGACAATGTCACTCTGGAGGCCGCCCAGGTCGTCAGTGACGGATATACCTCCGTCGCCAAACGGGATCTGACGGGCTCTGTCACTTCGGTGTCCATGGACGCGGTGATGAAAGCTCCCGTGACTACATTCGACCAGGCTCTTACGGGCCGTGTCGCCGGTGTGGTCGTCACTACCACTGACGGCTCTGTAGGCGCGACTGCCAATATCGTGATCCGAGGCAACAACTCCCTCACCCAGTCGAGTTCCCCGTTGTACATCATCGACGGATTCCCCTCCGAGAGTTCGATGGCCACGGCATTGAACTCTGCCGATATCGAGACCATAGACATTCTCAAAGATGCTTCTGCCACAGCTATTTACGGTGCGCGTGGAGCAAACGGTGTCGTGGTCATCACCACCAAGAAAGGTGTCGCCGGCAAGCCGAAGGTCAATTTCTCCGCCACCTGGACAGGCAACCGCATCTCCAACAAGGTCGATTTGATGGGTGCCTATGATTTCGTGAGCCTCCAGAAGGACATCACGGACTATACCGGCAACGGCAACTTCTATCTGACTGACAATACGCTCGAAGACTACCGCGGAGCGGATGCGGTGGACTGGCAGGACCGCATCTACAGGGATGCCCTGATCCAGAACTACTCCGTCTCACTCTCCGGAGGCAACAAGCAGACTGGTACCAATTACAATATCTCGCTTTCCGCCCTCGACCAGGACGGTATCATCGTCAATTCCAACTTCCAGAGGTATCAGGCCAAGGTCAATTTCTCGCAGAAGATTAGCGACAGGCTGGAGTTCAACCTCCTCGCCACCTATTCGCGCAGCGTGACCAACGGTACCAACCCTACCAGCGCGCAGCAGTCCTCTTCGGCATCCGGCTGGCTGATGTATTCCGTCTGGGGATACCGCCCTCTGCGTCCTTTGTCGCAGACCGGCTCGGACGATGACTGGTTTGACGGTCTTATCGACTCTGACATAGCGAGTTCCAATGACTACCGCTTCAACCCTGCCAAGACCGTGCGCAACGAGTATCGCCGCAATGCGGTGGACTACCTCAACGGCAACGCTTCGCTCGTATGGCAGATTACCGATGACCTCAAACTCAAGGTGACCGGTGCATATACCTCCAACAAGCGGAGGAACGAGGCTTTCAACGGTAGGCAGACCTATACCGGATACGAGGGTTCTCCCTCGGGCAAGGGCATCAACGGCTCTATCTATTGGTATGACCAGCGCACCTGGCTCAACGACTATGTCCTGACCTGGAACAAGAATATCGGCCGCAAGCATCATCTGCAGCTTACCGGTATCTTCTCCATGCAGGGACAGACCTACGACTATTATGGCTCCAGCGTCACACAGATGACCACCGAGGCTCTCGGCCTCAAGGGCATGCACACCGGTGAATATCAGACAGTCACCCCGTTCCAGTACGACTGGCGTCTGATGTCGGGAGCGTTGAGGCTCAACTACAATTACAAATACAAGTACTATCTGACAGCATCGTTCAGGGCAGACGGTTCGTCCAAGTTCCCTTCGGACAACAGGATAGGTTACTTCCCCTCGGCATCCGTCGCCTGGAACTTCAACAGGGAGGAGGCTCTCAAGGGGCTCGACTGGCTGTCCAACGGTAAACTCCGTCTCTCATGGGGTCTGACCGGTAACAACCGCACTTCCACCCCTTACGACTTCTATTCGCAGATCTCCACCCTCCCCGGTGACCAGGGTTCTTTTGACTATGTATTCGGCGGCAAGAGCATTGCAGGATACTATCCCTCCAACATGGCGAATGACAAACTGAAATGGGAGACTACCGCACAGATAGATGCAGGTATCGATCTGGCGTTCTTTGACAACCGCATCAAGTTTACAGGCGACTGGTACCGCAAGAATACTTACGACCTCTTGCTCCAGGCTACTATTCCTGCATCTTCCGGATTCACTACCGAGATGCTCAACATCGGATCGATGCGCAACAGCGGTCTCGAACTGACATTCGATTTTGTGCCTGTGCGCACCCGTGATTTCGAATGGGGCGTCAATTTCAACATCGGTATCAACCGCAACACTGTCACCGCACTGACGGACGGACAGAAGTCCCTGCTCCGTACCGTTTCCTGGGACCAGAAATACAACAGCCAGTACGCCTATATCACGCAGGTCGGCAAGCCTACCGGTATGATGTACGGATTTATCTACGACGGCACTTACAAGGCTGATGACTTCACCGGCAGCGGCTCGCTCAAGAACGGAATCCCTTATCTCAACTCTGTCGGACGCGACAGTGTCATGCCCGGTGATCCCAAGTACCGCGATGTGAACGGTGACGGTATCATCGATGACAATGACCGTACTGTCATCGGTTGCGGACAGCCTCTGCACACCGGTGGATTCGGTACCAACCTGAGTTGGAAAGGATTTGACATGTCGCTCTTCTTCCAGTGGAGTTATGGCAATGATGTGCTCAATGCAAACCGTCTCATGTTTGAAGCAGGTACTAAACTGAATCTCAATCAGTTTTCCTCTTATGCCGACCGCTGGCATGAACTGCGCAACCCTATGTCCGATATCCCGAGGGCAAATGCCAACGGCATGGATGTCTATTCTTCCAGAGTGGTCGAGGACGGCTCTTTCCTGCGTCTGCGCAACCTCACTGTCGGTTACAATCTGAAGCCGAGGGCATTGAGGGCGATCAAGGCAGAGTCCCTGCGTGTCTATGTGTCCGGTGACAATCTCTGGACACTGACAGGCTATAGCGGCCCCGATCCCGAGGTCTCCACACGCAATTCCGTGCTGACCCCCGGTTTCGACTGGTCTGCATATCCGAGAGCGATAGGCGTCACCGCCGGTGTTAATGTGACATTCTAATAACAGGTAGATTTTATGAAACACAACATATTCATTGTTGCAGCCGCTGCTCTGGCACTGTCATCGTGCAGTTTCCTGGATATGACCCCGAACGTCATCAGCAAAGAGACGTTCTACCGCAGCGAGACAGAAGCCACATACGGACTCGTGGGAGTCTATGGAGCCATGAACCACTATGCTCTGTATGGCAATTATTATTCTCTGATGCTGTCCAATGTGGACGACCTCTCGTATTTCAACCGTGCGCCGGCCTCCAGTCACGCGACACCGCAGTGCCGTTTCGATGCGAGTACGACAGAAATCTATGAGGCGTGGATACGCCTGTACAAGGGTATCAGCAACGCCAACGCCTATATGAATGCAGTCGGTGGCACTGATTTGGACCCGGACGGCACCATGTATGCCGAGGCCCGTTTCCTGAGGGCGTACTATCATTTCATCCTTGCCCAGGCCTGGGGAGATGTGCCTCTCAGGGACAAGGAAGTGGTGGACCACAGCGGCGTGTTCTGCGCAGCTACACCCCAGTATGATGTGCTGAAATGGGTGGTCTCCGAAATGGAGGCCTGTCTGCCGGCGTTGTCCGAAGATGTGTCCTCCCAGCCGTCCCGTGTGACCGTAACTACGGCGCAGGGCATTCTCGCAAGGGTCTGCCTGTTTATGGCAGGAGAGAGCGTGACCGGAGGTGACAAGCACGAACTGTACAAACAGGCTCGCGATTATGCCAAGGCTGTCATCGATTCCGGCAAACATGACCTCAACAAGGACTACAGCAAGGTGTTCATCAATATGATAACCGACTCCTACGATACCGAATATCACGAGTCCATGTGGGAAGTCGAGTTCCTCGGAGACAGGTCCAGCGCCTCTTCCTGGAGCAACGGCCGTATCGGTGATGTCATCGGACTGCAGAGCACAGGAAGCACAGGCTATTCCAATTTTACCTGCAACTACTCCTACGGCATGTACAACGGCTCTCTGAAACTCTGGGACCTCTACTGGTCCGATGACCGTACCGATGACGAAAAGGAGACCAAAACCATCAGCGACACCCGCCAGCAGTGGAATCTGCCTCCCTACAATTACTCAGGCAATGCCAACTGGCCTCCTTACGGCTCCGACGGCTCCGACGGCAAGACTTCCAGCACCGCGTCCATAGACAAGGCTCCTTATGTCTACAATTCGGTCTCTACAACGCAGGACCCCACTGTCGCCCAGCCATTCCGCAACTGCGGCAAATACCGCCGCGAGGTCATATATGAGGGAGTGAAGGATTCCAAGAGTCTCTGGACGACCATCAATTATCCTCTTCTGCGCTACTCCGATGTCCTGCTCATGTATGCGGAGGCAGCCAACGAGTATGCGGATGTCCTGCCCCGCGAGGCATACGACAATCTTGTGAAAGTCAGGGAGAGAGCCGGTATCAAGACCCGCGATTTCTCGGAGTATGACAAGGATTCGTTCCGTGAACTCGTGCGCAACGAGCGCGGCAGGGAACTCTGCTTTGAGTCTCTCCGCAAGTACGACCTCATCCGCTGGGGTATCTTCGTGGATGCGATGCATAGTTATGCTCAGCAGACAGCGGACGGACGCTGGTCCAAGAATCCGACTTCCGGTTATGCCGCAGCGATCGGTGCGGCCGTAGATACCCGTCACATATACCTGCCCATACCCTCTGTCGAGTTGGGCGTAAATAATTTGTTGGTACAGAACCCTCTTTGGTAGAAAACATTATGAAAAGGCTATACGCAATACTTCCGATAATGGCGGCCTGCGCCCTGGTATCCTGTGAGCAGCAGATTGTCGAGGATGTCAAGTGCAATATCTCACTCGACCCTTCCAATACCTATTATGCCGGAGAACCCGTCCGTTTCGTAGTGGACGGCAATGCGGACAATGTGGTATTCTACAGTGGTGAGACAGGTGCGCAGTATCAGTACAAGGACCGTTATATGGTCTCCATTGACCAGATCAATTCCGCGACCCTCGCGATGGAGTACCAGGCCCGTTACGGCTATGCCGACGGACTTGACATCTATGTGTCCAATACTTTCGAGGGCCTGAAGGGCAATGACGGGGCTGCAGACCGTGCCACTGTCAAGGCCATGTACGAGGGCGGCATGCAGGGTTGGACCAAGCTGGACTACGAGGAGGGCGCGTCCCAAAAGTGGACAAGCCAGTCTTATGGCATCAACACCATGCTGGACAATTTCAGCCTCGCCATCCACTGGCATCCCATCAGGGACGGCAAGAGTGCACAGCGCACATATTATGTCAATGGTGACATTACTCTGGATATGGCAGGCTCCGCTCCCTCATCCATGTCGATCACGGCTCTCAACCCTGTGGCTGTCATGATGAACGAGGAACTCGACCCTTATCACCAGAACAAGGGCAACGGTTCCGTCCGTTTCGACAGCCCTCAGACGGCTGACATCGTATTCCAGGGAGCAGGTGCCACGGTGCTTGACTATGCCCTGGACGGATGGGTGTTCACCACTCCCTCCGCATTGAACAAAGTGGACAATGACAAGGGCGTTACGATCAAGAATCTCCAGAACTACATGGACTCCTATGAGTATGTGTACAACGAGCCTGGCAATTACAGCGCCACATTCGTCTGCCGCAACTGCAACTACAAAGGCGAGAGCGAGGTCGTCAGGACCGTTACTTTCTCCATAATTGAAAAGCCTTGAGTATGAGACGCATCCTTGCGGCTATCCTTTCCTGCATGTCCCTGTGCCTTGCGGCCGAGGGGCATGCAGGAATCGATTTCAGCCACCCCGATTTCCTGTCATTTGAGGATACTCCCGGGGCATCGTCCCTGCACAGCAAGTTCGGAGACAAATCCCTGGAATGGAAATGGAAACATCGCAATGCCGAGCTGTCTATCCGGCATGATATAGCATATCTTCCGGTCAATCCGGATCCGGAGGAGACTTCGGTATCCACATTCGTGTTCTGGGTATATTCTCCCAAGGTCATGGACGGAGCGCTGACGGTGGAGTTTCTCAAAGAGGGGAGAGTCTGCTGCCATTTCCGTTATGGATTGGGATTCTCCGGATGGAGAGGTGCCTGGGTCGCATTCGACAGGGATATGGAGGGACAGCCCGAAGAGGGGATGGACGAGGTCCGTTTCCGTGTCGAAGGGCCGCGAAAGGGTGTGCTGTATCTTGACGGCATCATTCCGGCGGCATTCGAGGATGTCCGCTATCATACCGCGGATTTCCAGGCTCCGTTCATCAACGAGGGGACCAATGTCCACTGGATACGCCTGCAGGAGTTCTGGGAGCGCAAGCCCGATTTCCGTATAGCGGAGGGCGTCTCTGCAGCCGAGACGGAGAGCATGGATGCCGTGAATGACAGATTTGTCAGTCTGATTGCCGGCGGTAAAAAGGGTTACGGGCTGAAAGAGGCGCGCAAGGTGTATGACAGTTACGGCATTGTCCGCAATCCCGACGGCACGGTCAAGGGCAAGCCTGTATTCTTTACCCGTTATGGCGAGACTTTCGCCAATCTCGGGATTCCGGACGCGTCAAAGCAACTTGCTGCAAACGGACAGCTGGTCAAGCGTTACAATGACGACATGTTCCGTATAGCGCTGGGTTGGCACCAGGCGGAAGATCCGCAGTTGCGGGCAGAACTTGCGCGCATATATTTGGATATGACGGAACATCTGCTGGATCAGGGATTTGCGGCAGGCAGTGCCATGGGCACCCTGCATCATCTCGGGTACAGCATGCGCAACTTCTATACGGCTCCGGTGCTGATGCGCGATGTGCTTAAGGACGCCGGCAGGCTGGATGAGGTGCAGCGCGCACTCGAATGGTTCTGTGGGCTCGGTGAGGTGAAATATGCTCCGGAGACTCCCGGGATGGATATAGACGCGTTCAATACCTATCTGCTGAGCCGCCTCGCGGCAGTGCTGCTGATAGAGGACGCTCCGCGCAGGAGCGCATATATGCAGGCGCTTTCGCGCTGGGTGGACAACGGATTCAAATACACCGGAGGCACTAAGGCCTGCTTCAAGACTGACGGTACGGTATTTCATCACCGCAGGGCATATCCGGCGTATGCTGTGGGTGGATTCGACGGTGCTGTCAAGGCGGTATGGCTTTTCCACGGCACACCGTATGCGGTCTCGGAGGAGAGCCATTCCATATTGAAAAAGGCATTGTTGGAGATGCGTTTCTACTGCAATCTGGAGTCATTCCCTCTGGCGATGTCCGGCAGACATCCTGACGGCAAGGGCGCGCTCATCCCCGAGCAGTACGCCCTGCTTGCGCAGGCAGGATCTCCAGACAGGAGCGAGGCAGTGGACAGTGAACTGGCAGCAGCATATCTCCGTCTGGTCTCCGGCGAAGGTCGCCTTGCAAAGGAGTTTATGGAGGCCGGGATAAGCCCTGAGGCATCTCCGGCGGGTGTCCGCAGTTATGGCTACAACTGCTCGCTCTCGGCGCGTCAGGATGACTGGCTCGTCACGATAGCCGGACACAGCCGCTATCTCTGGGCATCTGAAATATACCGCGGTGCCAATCACTACGGGCGTTATCTCACCCACGGCAGCATGCAGATAATTGCAGACAGCGCAGCCCCGGGAGGGGACGGACGCCATATCTCGTCTCTTGGCAGCGGCTATCAGGTGGACGGCTATGACTGGTGCCACATTCCTGGCACTACGGCAGCGGTGATACCTATGGAGCAGATGAAGGCCCATGTCCTGAATGTGGACGAATATTCAGGCTATGAGGAAATGCTCCTTTCGGACGAATGGTTCGCCGGCGGTGTCGGGCATGACGGCCGTAGCGGAGCCTTCGCGATGCTGCTTCACGAGCATGACAAATACAACGGCAGCCTGCGTGCGAGGAAAAGCTTCTTCGTATTCGGCAACCGTATAGTCTGCATGGGCAGCGACATATCGAGCGAGGTGCGGCCGGTGCATACCACCCTCTTCCAGAATGTCCTTGCATTACCTGTCACCCGTGAGACGGCGGAGGCCGGGCGCGTGCTGCGCGACCGCTTCGGCAATGCCTGGATAGTGTCGGAGGGCAGGGCTATGAGCAGTTACGGACTACAGCACTCGTTCCACGAAGAGACGGACGCACCCACACAGGGCTGGTTTGAGAAAGCATGGATCGAAAATGACACGCCCGAATACGAATATATGGTGATGGTACATCCTGAGGAAGAGGAGGTTGCGGTATCTGCGGAGAACAAGCCCTATGAAGTGCTGCATCGCGGTACTGACTGCCATTCGGTGAGGGATGCAGTCAGCGGTACGGTCGGTGCGGCTGTGTTTGAGACGTCGGCGGTGGATTCTGTAGTCATCAGAGCCACTCCCTGCATGCTGATGTATTCCTTGGATGGCGGTAAAATGAATCTGAGCGTCTCCAATCCCGATCTGGCATTGTATTCCGGAGAGGCCGATGAAGTCTATGACAGCACCGGCAAGAGGGTGGAGCGGAGCGTCTATTCCCGCAAATGGGTAAATGACGACTGCGGACCCGTATCGGTCACCATAGAACTCTCCGGGCACTGGAATGTCGTGGCCGGTGGCGGAACTGCGGCCTCAGCCTCAGCCGAATCCGGTGTGGAGTGCTCCTATGCCGACGGCAGGACCGTCTTGACCTTCCATACGGCAGAGGCGCGTACAGAGCATATAACATTGTCATTATGAAAGCAGTAAAATATATGTGCCCGGCACTGGGGCTCGTGGCGGCCTCGTGCGGAGGAGGGAAACAGCCGGAGCACCCCAATGTGCTGTATGTATTCCCTGACCAGATGCGCGTGAGCGCGATGGCATTCTGGGATAATCCCGAATATGACGGGGTGCAGCATTGGGCAGCGGATCCGGTAGTGACCCCGAGGCTGGATGCCTTTGCGTCAGAATCGGTGGTGTTGAGTTCCGCGGTGAGTACCTGTCCGCTGTCCAGCCCGTATAGGGGAATGTTTCTCAGCGGCATGTATCCGGAGCGTAACGGTGTCATATCCAACTGCATGGCCCTGCGTCCCGAGAATACTCTCAGGCCTGATGCCACCTGTATCTCGGATGTGTTTGCCGCAGAGGGATACCAGTGCGCCTATATAGGCAAGTTGCATGCGGAAGTGCCCATGCGTAACGATCCTGCCAATCCGGGGCACTATGTGAGCGACAGAGATCCGGAATGGGATGCCTATACGCCGGCGGAGAGACGGCATGGATTCGGGTACTGGTATTCGTACGGCACATTCGACGAGCATCACAATCCCCATTACTGGGACACGGACGGGGTGCGCCACGATCCCCATGAGTTCTCCGTCAGGCATGAGACCGACAAGGCGATAGAGTTCCTGCGGAATAGGGACAAGGACAAGCCTTTCTTTCTCTGCGTCGCATACAACCCTCCGCATTCTCCCTATTCCAATCCGGAAACCGACTGTCTGCCGGAGGATTATGCCCTCTATGAGAATATGGGACTCGGTGAACTCTATACCCGTGCCAATGCGGACACTTCCATGGCGAAGGCTGCTTCCGCGAGGATATATTTCGCCAATGTCACGGCTGTGGACCGCAATTTCGGCAGGCTGCTCGACGAGTTGAAGAGGCAGGGGCTCGATGACAACACCATAGTGGTGTTTACCTCCGACCATGGCGAGACTATGTGCAGCCATGGCATAGAGGACCCCAAAAACTCAATCTGGACGGAGTCTTTCAATGTCCCGTTCCTCATACGCTGGCCCGGACGGCTTGCACACAGGGTGGAGCCTGCTCTCCTTGGCACTGTGGATATAATGCCGACGCTCTTGTCAATGAGCGGATGCCCCGTACCTGCATCGGCGGAGGGACGCGATCTCTCCGGAGTGATAGCCGGCGAGTCTGACGACAGGCCCTCGTCCGCACTCTACCTGCGCAATGTGAACGGCACTCCGGACGCTGACGGCATGTACCGCCGTTTCTTCCCCATAGCGCGTGGTGTCAAGACCGACAGATATACCATGGAAATATCTGTCCGCAGGGATTATACCCTGGATAAGGTTTCCATTTACGATGATGTGGAAGACCCTTACCAGCTGCACTGCATCGACTATAAGGAGCACCCGGCCCTCTTCCGTGACCTGCTTGGCGAACTTAGGCTCAGGCTGCGCGAAAGCGATGATGTGTGGCAGCGTGAAAATATACTGGACAATTTATTCTAAACATAATATGAAAGCAAGAAAACTGATTAGGATGTGCCTGCTGCCGCTTGTGGCGGTGGGTTGCGTCTTGTCCTCATGCACGGACACTTCCGCGCTTGAAGAGGACATGGATGCTCTGTCAGGACGGATCGAGGCTCTCAAAGCCGCAGTGGCGTCGTCCAACGACAACGCCATTGCATTGAGCAAATTCCTCTCTGATGGGCATCTGCTGGTCACGGGCGTGACAGAATCGGAGGACGGCTATGTGCTCGAACTGAGCGACGGCAGTTCTGTGAAAGTCACGTTCGGCAAGGATGTTCCTGCCATTGTCCCTGTCATAGGCATTGACAGAGAGGGCGGTTGGATCATCTCCATTGACGGGGGAGAGACATTCTCTCCGATTGAGGGCGCTGCCAATGCGACCGCCAATGCCGGAGTCACTCCACGGCTCTCTGTCAGCGAGGACGGTTACTGGCGCGTCTCTGTGGACGGCGGCAAGACATGGTCGCCCCTCCTGGATGCTGCCGGGCGGCCTGTCAGCGCGACTGACGGTGCCTCTGTCGCCGGGACATCATCTTATTTCAAGAATGTCGTCTATACTCCCGGTGCGGCGGAGATAAGGTTTACCTTGCTCGACGGGCGTGAATTGACGGTGCCGGTGCTCAATACATTCTATCTCAAGGTCCTCGGCTATACCGTGGACCAGAGCATAGGAGCCGGCGAGGAATTGCGCTTCTCTGTCGAACTGTCCGATGTGGCGCAGACCGTCATCAAGGCTCCGCTCGGCTGGATTGCTGTCCTGACGGACGAATATCTCTCTGTCACCGCGCCTGCCGCGGCCGTTGCCGGGGAGAAAGCCACAATAGATATAATAATAGTCTCCGGAGAGAACCATATCCGCAATGTGCATCTGACATTCACCTGCTCGGCTGCGGCAGGCGGCAAGACCGGCTGCAAGCCATGGGATGACTTCTGCGAGGGCAATGCTGACAATGTGCTGGTGGACTATTCCTATGCAGGATACGACCACGGCGAGAGCATCCCGGCGGACGGATTCGAATTGGGTTATACTGTCTACAATGTCTGCGACTACGGTGCCGTGCCCAATGACGGCAAATCCGACCGAGAGGCAGTCATCAAGGCGTATCAGGCAGCGATAGGAGAGGGAAAGGTGCAGAATCCTTCCGCAAAGGCGGTGCTCTATTTCCCCGAAGGGGAGTTTATCCTCCATACATCGGCGGACGATGCGGAGGGCAAGAGCAGTTCTATCATGATGAGGGCAGGAGAGTTTGTAGTCAAGGGTGCCGGACGCGACAAGACCGTTCTCGTCATGCAGGATCCCAATCTTCCTGCGAGCAGCGCGTTGTACAGTTCTCCGGTCATGCTCGAACTGAAGCATTATTCAGGTCTGACCGAGATTTCCAAAGTTTCCGGGGATTCTCCCAAGGGAGCATTCAGTGTACAGGTGGAGTCCGCTGCCGGAGTCGCTGCCGGAGACTGGGTCTGCCTGTATGTTGTGAATAACGATGCCGGTTTCGTTGCCAAGGAACTGGCTCCGTATTCTGCGGAGAGCGCCATGACGAATATCATCAATACGGGCGTCCAGGTCTGGGACTATCATCAGGTCAAGTCTGTTGAGGGCAATGTCATCACTTTTGCCGAGCCCTTGCTGCATGAGGTCGAGTCCAAATATGGCTGGACGGTGCAGAAATACCCTCATTATGAGATGGTCGGTGTCGAAGACCTGACCTTCAAGGGCAATGCCAAGAGCAATTTCGAGCATCACGGCAGCTGGCAGGACGACGGAGCATACAAGCCTCTCGCGATGACGAGACTCACCAATTCGTGGCTGCGCCGTGTCCGTTTCACCTCTGTCAGCGAGGCGTGTACATTTACCAATTGCGCCAATGTATCCGCATACGATATAGAGATAGACGGTGCCCGCGGGCATTCGTCCATCCGTGCGCAGCAGACATCGCGTGCATTCATCGGCAAGGTGTATGACCATTCGGACGGCAATCTCATCAGCGGTGGCACTTATGTCAAGGGGGCGGGCCAGTATCATGCGGTCGGAGTGTCCAAGCCCAGTATCGGCACAGTGCTCTGGCGCAATGTCTGGGGCAGCGATTCCTGCTTCGAGTCGCATGCCACCCAGCCCCGCGCTACCCTTATCGACTGCTGCCGAGGCGGTTGGGTGCAGTTCCGCCAGGGTGGCGACGCCAATCAGGTGCCCAATCATCTTGCCGACCTGACAATATGGAATTTCGATTCCACGACTGCGTGGAGCGGCAACTGGGACTGGTGGAAAGACAATAGCGTGTATTGGAAGTTCCTGCCGCCGGTCATTGTCGGTTTCCATGGCGAAGCCTGCAATTTCCTGGCGTCACAGGTGGTCATGGATGCCAATCACGGGGAGACTGTCAATCCCGAATCCCTATATGAGGCGCAGCTGGGCAGGCGTCTCGGCTATGTGCCTGCGTGGCTCAATTCGTTAAAATAAAATATCAGGATATATCATGAAAAGAATTATCTGCAATGCGCTGATGGCGGCGGCTCTGGCCGTGGCTCCTGTCGCGTGCACCGATTTGTCCGACCTCGAACAGCGTATGGACGATCTCGAGAGCCAGGTCGCGGCTCTTGAGACACAGGTCAAGGCTCTCAATGCCAATGTGGATGCGACGCTGGCTCTCATGCAGGCCGGGACTATCAACAAAGTGGAAAACAAGGGTGATGTCTGGACTCTGACCATGTCGGATGGTACGGTCATCACTCTCAACCAGGGCAGCATCGGTGTCGGCAATGCGCCTGTGATGTCCATTGATGCCGAGGGGTATTGGATGGTGGACTACGGCACTGGCAAGGAATATGTCCTGAATGCCGGACAGAAAGTCAAGGCCACCGGAGCGGACGGCATCACTCCCAAATTCGGAGTCAATGCTGCCGGCAATTGGACTGTCAGTTACGACGGCGGTGCCACCTATGTCGAGGTGCCCGGTGCTGACGGCAAACCGGTGAGCGCACTTCCAGGCGAGTCAGGCAGCGTGTCCGATCCTTATTTCAGCACTGTTACTTATGAGGGCGGAGTATTCACACTTGTTCTCAAGGACGGTACGGCTCTCACTGTCCCCGTGGTGGCGGACTTCCTCTGCTCCATCAGCGGCTCTGATGCTGTGCAATTATTCAAGTCCGGTGCGACGAGGACATTCGATGTCACTCTCAAGGGTGTCGCCGAGACTGTAGTCTCCGCCCCTGCAGGCTGGACCGCATCCCTTGAGGGTGCGCTCCTGTCTGTGACAGCACCTGCGGCTACCAAGGCCGTGCTTGCCGACACCCGTACCGATGTGTCCGTGCTCGCATTGTCGGGTTCGGGCTATGCGGCTGTCGCCAAACTCCAGGTGCGTGTCGATGACAGCGGCGTGACGGTCAATCCTGCCGCAGCGGTCGCAGTGGCGGACAGCAGCGAGACCTCCATTTCCTTTACTGTGGCGTTGTCGGATGCCGATGCCTGGAAATATGTCGTGCTCAAGTCCGGAGAGACCGCACCTACAGCCGAATACATGCAGGCATCCGCTACGGCAGGCGAGGGCGCAGGCGCTACCGTCACCGGTCTCGACCCTGATTGCGCATATACTGTATATGTATTGCCCTTCAATGGCTCTGTCGCAGGTACTGTGGTTTCCGTGTCTGCCAGGACCAAGGCTGTAAATGACTGGTATGCTGCATATAATAATGGCATGTCCGTCGAGGTTGCCGGAGTGCAGTACAGCAAGGCTGCCAATGGAGACGCCGTGCTGCTGACTGCCACCGAGGCAGCCACGAATCTCAAGGCTTCCATCAACAACAAGAGCGGAGTGTTCTTCCTCGAGGAGGCGGCAGGCGCGTATTTCGACTCTCCTACCATTACCGAGATTTCCGGTGATGTGGTGCTGGTCAGCCGTTATGCCGACAAGCCTGTCACCGTCCGTCCGACCATGTTTATGAAACTCAAGAAAGGCTCTCTGGCCATGAAGAACATCATATATGACCTGGTGAATATCAATGGTGGCACCAATGCCACTTACGCATTCACCAATGCCAACGCAGAGGCCGATTTCTCCCGTCTGCATTTTGACGGGTGTCGCTTCACCAATGTGACCAAGCCTATGCTCTATTGCTCCAAGGTCGATAACGGATTCGTGAGCATCAAGATGCTCGGCAGTACCGTGCAGTACAAGCATACGGACAGCAATGTCCCGATGTTCAACCTCTACAATTCCAAGTCGCTCCATCTATACAAGGAACTGGTGTTCGAGGACAATGTAGTGTACAATGCCCAGTGTGTGGCTATACAGGTGTTCCAGTACAATCAGGCTACGGCGCAGTCAGGTACAGTGTGGGAGGGTGTCATGTCCATGAGCCGCAATATCTTCTACAACTGTCCCTCCGGCAACGGCTATTGCAAGTTCTACAACCTCGCTTCGCTCAAGATGAACGGCAATGTGTTCTGGGCTGATCCTGCCGGCACGGTGGCGTCTTACGGATTCATCCTCTATGATGATGCGCAGAATGCCTCCGCCGTAGATGCTTCGGGCAACATCGCCTATGGTCTTGCTACCGGCAAGAACTGGCAGCTCGCCCATAGCAACTCCACCGTCAAGCCTACAGACAACACCCTGCCGAAGTTGGACGAGAATCCCTTTGCGAGTTTCGACTCCATCACAGGCTCCTATGTCCTCAAACCGGCATACGCCACCTACGGCCCTCGGAAATAGGCTGTCGTAGCATAAAACAGAGCAGGCCGACTATGATTTAGTCGGCCTGCTTTTATATGTTCGCCATAATGTGCCACTTGATTTTACACATTTGGCTGGAAGATGCAAGCCGTTCAACGGCGAAGAGATTATTCTGGAATTATTCAGGAAAAAAAACTTTTGGAACGCCTTTCCACGGCGGATATTAAGCAAGTAAAAGAGGATGTGTTACCGTTTGCCCGCAATCCTAAAGAGTTGGATATCCGGCCAGCGACTGTTTTGTTTAGTCGGGGGGCTTTTGAGAGCTTACTTTTGAGAGTAGCGAATGTTCTGTGTGTTTT
>CAZTUQ010000024.1:0-29801 GCA_964616865.1 uncultured Muribaculaceae bacterium | reverse complement strand
ATGCCATTGAAGAGTATGCCGTATGGGGCGGTGTGCCGCGTTATTGGGAACTGAGGGAAAACAGAAGTTCGCTTGATGATGCCCTGTGGTGCAATATACTTTCTGTAAATGGAACTCTTTATGAAGAGCCTATAAAACTGTTTCAGGATGATGTCAAGGATATTGTCAAGACTTCAACGATCATGTCTTATATTGGGACTGGTGCAAACCGGCTTTCCGAGATTGCTACACGATGCAATGAGCCGGCAACCAATCTGTCGCGTCCGTTGAAGAAACTTATCGATCTCGGATTCTTGGAAAAAGATGTTCCGTTCGGGGTTGATGAAAAGAATGCGAAAAAGAGTCTCTATAAGATAGCCGATCCGTTTATGGCATTTTATTATCAGTTTGTCGTACCTAATCGTTCGTTCATCGAGCTTGGTCGTCGTTTGCCAATAGAACAGGCTTTGACTGCTCATTTCTCGGAGTATGTGAGTATGCAATGGGAAAAATTATGTAGGGATGCTGTGACAGGAAATCTTGTCAATGGAGTGGTTTATGGCAAGGCAAAACGCTGGTGGGGTTCTGTTCTCAATGAGGATAAGAAACCTGAACAAGTCGAATTTGATGTAATGGCAGAATCGCTTGATAAAAAGTATCTGCTGGTTGGTGAATGCAAATGGACAACTCAAGAGAATGGTAAACAACTTACAGCCGAACTTCTCCGTAAAGTTAATCTGCTGCCGTTTGCCAAGAACTATACCATCGTTCCAATGCTGTTTCTTAAAAATGCTCCCAAAGATGATGCTGGGAATGCAATGTTGCCGGAGAATGTTGTTGAGTTGATGAAATAGAATTGATTAAATTATATAACATATGAGTGGTGGATATTTTAATCGGCATATGATTGCCTTCGGAGAGATCGCTAATTCTATTGAGTGTGACATTGCAAGAGCTTTACGACCTAAGCCTGAGAAAATTTGTGAAGATTATTGGACTATTTACGAGAAGGATAGCCTTAGCTCATACCATAGCTATAAGGACTACATGAGTTTTGCCAGTTATGATGATGCGGAATCTTTTCTTCTGAGAGACAAAACCATTGTCAACACATGTTGTTGACTACCTCAGTGTGACATCGGGGACAAACCCCAATTTGTTTCGCGGTAGAAATACGGTAGAAAAATATGGTGAACAACACTATCCAATCGCTATGAACTGGATTTTGGATAAATAAAAAAAAGTCGCTGAAATTCAGCGACTTCATTATAGTTGGTTCTAATTCGTTGCGGTTAATTGCGATATATCATTTTCCGATGCAAAACTTACTGAAAATCTGGCCGAGGACTTCGTCGGTGGAGATATCGCCTGTGATGGAGCCGAGGTAGTGGAGGGCTTCACGGAGGTCCTGCGCTACGAGGTCGGTGGGGATACCGGCAGTAAGGCCTTTGCCTACAGCGTCAAGGCTTTCACCTGCACGGCGGAGGGCATTGTAGTGCCTCACATTGGTGACAAGGGTCTCGCTGCCTGCACCGAAGCGGTCACGTTGCGATGCAGCGAGCCACTGCCGCAGGCCATCCATCCCTTCGCCCGTCTTTGCGGATATGTCCATGACTTCGCGCACTCCGAGAGCCTCTGCCAGCGCATCCGGCGTCTTGTCGAATGTCCCGAATGCCGGATACTTGATATCCAATACGCCATACGCCGTATCCTTGCCCGGGAATTCTTCCGGATTGATGGCATCAAACACATCTACCTTGCTGCGCAGCACAATGAACGCCTGACGCCGTGCGTCCACATGCGGCATTATCTCCGCCAGGCTCTCTCGAGCCTCTTCCAGCCTCATAGTGGCATCTATCAGCACCAGCACCACATCTGCCGCCGAAAGGCTCTCATACGCCCTCGAGATGCCTATCTGCTCTATCTTGTCATCTGTCCCACGTATGCCGGCCGTATCGATAAAGCGATAAGTCAGCCCATCCAGCACCATCGTCTCTTCGATTGTGTCACGCGTCGTCCCCGCAACCTCCGAAACAATGGCGCGCTCCTCTCCGAGCAGGGTATTGAGCAATGTGCTCTTGCCGGCGTTCGCTGCTCCTACAATCGCTACCGGAATGCCGTTCTTGATAGCATTTCCCTCACGGAACGAATCCGCCAATGCACTTATATGCCCGACCGCATCTGCCACCAGCGACTGCAACTGCCGCCTGTCGGCAAATTCCACATCCTCTTCGCTGAAATCCAGTTCCAGTTCCATCAGAGAAGTTATCCGCAGCAACTCTTCGCGCAATCCGCGCAATTTACGGGAGTACCCTCCGCGCAACTGGTCCATCGCCACGCGCAAAGACGCCCCCGAACGCGCCGCGATGACATCGGCGACAGCCTCTGCCTGGGCCAGATCCATCTTGCCTCCGGCAAATGCCCTGCGGGTGAATTCACCCGGTTCGGCAAGTCTGCAGCCGGCATCGCAGAGCAACTCCAGCAGGCGGCTGCCTATATACGCCGACGCATGACAACTGATCTCCACGGAGTCTTCACCCGTATAGGAATGCGGTGCCCTGTAAATACTTACGATGACATCATCCAGCACCTTGTCCCCGTCATATACGGTACCATACTTCAGCGTATATCCCTCCGCGGACTGCGCATCCCCCCTGCGGAATTTTACCACTCTGTCGGCCATCTCCAGCGCATCTGCGCCGCTGATCCTTACAATGCTTATAGCCCCGGTACCGAGGACGGTTGCCGGGGCGCAAATAGTGTCTGTCATATCAAATCCGGACATCAGTCCATCATGTGTTTTTCCTTGGAACGGGTCAGTTTCTCACGCATCGCGTCCACGCAGGCATTCACCGCATCCTCAAACGAATGACTGTTGCGCTCTATCAGATGCTCTTCGCCAGGAGTATGTATCTTGAGTTTGACGCACTTGTTGGCAGGCTCCTGGAGTAGCGAGAGAGTTACCTCCGCGCGGCTTGTGACGTCATGGAATTTAGCGAGTTTAGAAACTTTCTTGTCGATGTAGTCGATCAACTTCTGATCTGCATCGAATTTCAATGACTTGATCAATACTTCCATAATAAACTCAATTTAGTCCCAAGGAGGGACATTAAACAAAAATACGGGTGTCTCGGCCACATTCCCCTCAGTGTGAACGGCAAGCGGCTCCGAAGAAATCCTGCCTCCGCCATCCGGGAAATGTCATCTGCCGACGACACCCATAAATATAGCAAAAAATATTTAGATGCTGCCTAAAATCAGGCTCCCTTATCCTCTGGGCGAGACTTTGTTCATATTCTCCAGAAGATCCGTATTGGACTTGTATTCATCCATGAGCTGGAGCATGAAATTCATCGCCTCGAGAGAATTCATGTCCGCCAACAGCTTGCGGAGAATCCATATCCTGTTCGCAGTACCCCTGTCATAGAGCAGGTCATCCCTACGCGTGCTCGAGAGCACTACATTGACGGCAGGGAAGATACGCCTGTTTGCAAGCGAACGGTCGAGCTGGAGTTCCATATTGCCAGTACCCTTGAACTCTTCAAAGATGACCTCGTCCATCTTGGAGCCCGTATCCGTTAGGGCGGTTGCGAGTATCGTGAGAGAACCGCCGTTTTCCAGATTACGCGCAGCACCGAAGAAACGCTTGGGCTTCTGGAGGGCATTTGCGTCCACACCACCGGTCAATACCTTGCCGGATGCAGGCTGCACTGTATTGTATGCCCTGGCAAGACGGGTGATGGAGTCGAGCAGGATGACCACGTCATGTCCGCACTCTGCGAGGCGGCGGGCTTTCTCGAGCACCATATTGGCGACCTTGACATGCTTCTCCGCAGGCTCGTCGAATGTGGACGCGACCACTTCCGCCCTGACGCTGCGCTGCATGTCGGTGACCTCCTCGGGACGCTCATCGATGAGCAGGACGATTTCATATACCTCCGGATGATTGTCCGCAATCGCATTCGCAATGCTCTTGAGGAGCATGGTCTTTCCAGTTTTAGGCTGGGAGACAATCAGACCGCGCTGCCCTTTGCCGATCGGCGTAAACAAGTCTACAATACGGCAGGAAACATCCTTGTTATGACCAGCCCCGAGCAGATTGAACTTCTCGGTAGGGAAGAGGGGAGTCTGGAAGTCAAACGGCACCCTGTCGCGGATATACTCCGGAGTGCGTCCGTTGATATACTTGATCTTGACGAGAGGGAAATACTTGTCGCCTTCTCTCGGAGGGCGTATCTCTCCTGTCACAGTATCGCCCACCTTGAGAGCATTGTTCTTTATCTGGCTCTGGGAGACATATATGTCGTCCGGTGAATTGAGATAATTATAGTCGGACGAACGGAGGAATCCGTATCCGTCGGGCATGATTTCGAGCACTCCTGTCGCTTCGACCGTGCCCTCGAATTCGGGAGCCTTGGGCTTTGCCTGCTGGCGCTGTTGGGAGTTGTCCCAATTGCGCTCCTGACGGGGTTCGTCGGCATTCTCCGCTACAGGGGCGTTTTTCTCTCTCAGAGCCTCCGTGACCTTGGCGATTTTCTCTGCGCTCACAGGGACTTTCGCTGCCTTGCGAGGATGCTGGGGGGCATTCTCTACAGTCGAAGTCTCCGGTATAGTCTGCTCCTGAGTCCCTGCCTGCTCCACAGCGGGCGCGACGGCTTCAGGGCTATTCTGCTGCTGTGCCGACTTGGGTTTGCGGCCGCGACGGGGTTTCTGCGGGACTGACGCATCCTGAGGCTTGTCTGCTTCGGCGGCCGCAAACGGGAGAACTGCCTCCTCCACCGTCGCGGCTGCCTTGTCGGTCTCCGGCTTTACTGCTGCCGGACGGCCTCTGCGCCTGCCCGGTTTCGCGGCATTCTCTGGAGCCTGCGCTGAGTCAGACTCTGTCTTTACATTTGCTGTATTATTCTCTTTTGCAGGACTTTGCGCTACTGCTGACGCATCCTTGCGCGGACGTCCCCTGCGGGCAGGCTTCTTCTCTTCCGGACGGAGCGAGGCAGCCTTGGCCTCTGCATCGAGAATAGCGTATGAGAGATGTTCTTCGTCGAGTTTCTTTGTGTTCTTTATCTCCAGTTCAGCAGCTATATCAAGCAACTGCTCTTTTGACATAGAACTCAATTCAAAAAGGCTGTGTGGCATATTTATGTTTAGTAAAGGACGGTTCGGAACTGATGTTGACAATCACCGTCTCCATTATTTTGATTCTGCAAATATAAAAGAAAAAATCAATTGTCCCAATAGCTGCTGCTCTTCTTGAATTTAAGCAGGTCGGCAAGCGCTGACGCGTTGGCTGCGATACGGAACGAATACGACTTCCAATTGCCCGTAGGTACCCACGAAACCGCGATATTGAAGCAGTGCAGGTCGTATGTAGCGCTGATCTGTGTCGTGGTGACCTTCATTGCCATAAAGTCGAATCCGCTCGTGGCATTGATGCTCATGCGCGGGGTCAGTTTGATATTTCCGCTTAAGTTCAGGGTCTGGTTATAATTGTCGTTGCTCTTGAGTTCGTTGTTGGTATAGCTGTAAGTCCTGGAATAACTGAACGAATAACTGAAGTTCATCGACCAGGGGACATTCGGATTTGCATAATACACCCAGCCTCCGGGAATGTACTCTCCGGTGACAGGATGATAATATATCCTGTTGTAGCCACTGCCGTCGCCCGACCCTCCGGGAGTGCCGTCGTTACCCTTCATCGTCCCCTTTCCCGTAAGAGAATAGGAGAGGGAGGCCCCCGCATTGGTCAGTCTGACCGGATGCGCCCATCCACGCTTCACTATATTAAATGTGTTGATCCTGCGGCCGGTACCGTCGATTGCATAAGGGTCGAGGGTCGCATTGCCGCTGACACTCAATTTGCCGAATATTGAAGTGCTCATCGAGACGCCGATTGTGCTCATATTGAGCGAATCCGCGAGGAAATTGTAACTCGTGTTGAAATTGAGCTGGTCGATGAGCTTTACTTTCTTTGAACCGCTGCCGGTGGTATCCGCATAGTCGCGCACCTTCGCCTCGATATTGTTGCCGAGCGAGAATGACGCCATCGCACTGCGGCCTTTGCCCGGAGCACTGTACATCTGTCCGGCATATATATTATAGGAATACTCCTGCGCATTGCCGTTGGCGTCTGTATAGTTCAGCGTGCGCCATCCGTTGGCGGCAGTACCCAATTCCGGAGAAACGGACAGGGATAGGGAAGGGGAGACCACATGTCTGATCGCCTGTATCCTGCGATATTTGCCGAAATTGAACATTCCGTACAGACGGGTGTTCATGGATACGCTTCCCGAGTAGTTCTGCGTGATACCGAAAGTGCCGAACTGCTTGCCCTGGACCTGCTCTACCTTCTGCGTCTCCTCGTTGTACTCATAGTCGGACTTGCGGAAGAACCAGTTTTGGCCATAAGATACTCCGGGATTGACATTTATGTATTTGAATACGGTAAAGTTCGGCAGGCCTATAGAGAAATTATGGGTCATGCCGTTATTAAACTTGTCCAGGAATCCCTCCTCCCCGAATTCGGAAGCCTTGAAATTGATTTTGTTCTGCAAAGTGGTGGAATATCCGAACGAAATCTTTTCATAGGCCTTTTCCTTGCCGACCCTGTGCTTCTGCTTGAACGGATAGAAAGTGCTGACTGACAGGGATATGTTAGGCAGTGTGAATGCGTAGGACGAGTCTCTGGAGTTCTGGCTGTGCAGGGCGTTGACAGAGAGGTTCACTTTTCCGTTCCAGTTTTTGGAAAACGATATGGACGAGGATGCCTGATTGTTGAGAGCCTCCGAGACGCTGGTCGAGTTGTAGCGCGAGTTGCTCGGGCTGGAGAAATTGACCGATGCCGAGAATGTCTGTCCCGGATGCGACTTGGAATCCTGCGAGTGCGACCACCTCACACCGAAGTTGCGCGTCTGGTAAAAATCCGGTGTGCCTTTCTCTCCGGTCTGGTCGTTGGACATCGTGAGGGAGAATGTACCGTTAAACTTGTAATTGACCTTATAACGGGAATTGATGTTCGCAGCCCACGAGCCGAGGGTATAATAATCACCGGTCACCGACAGATCGAGATAATCCCCGAATACGAAATACATACCGGCATCCCTCATATAGAATCCTCGCGCCTCTTCCTCTCCGAATGTCGGCATCAGCAATCCGGTCGCCCTTTCCGGCTTGGACGGGACAAAACCGAACGGTACACCTATCGGAAGCGGAACTCCCTCGATGACAGGGTAGGCCGGTCCGAATACGATCTTCCTGTTTGGCTTGGTGACTATGCGCGCATTGGTCATCCTCACATAATAATGCGGCTCGTCGCAGTCACAGACCGTATAACGGCCGCGCATGAGATTGACGGAGCGGTCGGACATCATCATGATGTCCCGTCCATGGATGATACCCTCTTCGTCATTAGTTATCATGTTGGTAATGCGCGCTTTCTGCGTGTTGAAGTTGTAGCGCACCTCCTCCATCTTGTATTGCTGCGAGCCCTGCGTCATTTCCGGACGCCCGCGCCACTCTCCGGCAAGCGAATCGTAAGTACCCCTGGCATATACGATGCCTGTCTGCATATCGTACTCCATATAGTCGGCGGAGAGCTTCATATCATCGTACTCGACAGTCACTCCACCATAATAATAACGGAGCCTCTTGCCATTTGAGAACACATCTACAATAGAATCCCCCGCACTGGTGAACACGGGGACATTCAGAGAACTCTTGCCGAGCATGTCGAGAGAGTCGAGCCTGTGCAGAGAATCCGTGACATGCTGCAGTTCTGCGGCCCTGTCCAACGAATCCTGCCTTGCACGCCCCGCAGAATCGAGCGGCACCGAGATTTTCTGTACACTAGGCCTCTTGCCGCGTCGTCTTCCCTGCGCGTCACAAACAGACTCCGGCACTAGTATAAGTGCCGCTGTCAGAATAAATATGAATATGCGGACTGCTTTTTTCAAGCGAGTTTATTATATTTGTAATAAGAAACAAAAATAGCACTTATTTCCAAGTTTACCAAAATGCAGGAACTGGCAAGGAAATCCATCATACTCATTTCGACAGCAATATTCTTCTTGGCCTCGGGCGTATCGGCAAAGGAGAACGACCTTACACTCAATTCCATAGTCATCGATGCAGGACACGGCGGCAAGGATGTCGGAGCGGTCAGCCCGGACAAAAAAACCTATGAAAAGACCCTTACCCTCAAAATATCCGAGATGTTGGCGAAACGCATTTCCGAGGCCTATCCGGAAATGAATGTCGTGCTGACTCGAAACAAAGATGTTTTTGTACCTCTCAGCGACAGGGCTGCGGCAGCATCCAAGGCTGGAGCTAAGCTCTTCATCTCCGTGCATATCAACGCCTCCGCCAGATCCCGCACCGTCAACGGATTCTCTGCATACATACTCGGCCAGTCCTCGTCCAAACGCTATGACTCCTACGATGTCAATCTCGAAATCGTAAAGCGCGAGAATTCCGTGATCTACCTCGAAGACGACTACAGCACCAAATACGGAGACTATGACTCCAGCCCCGAGTCGCAGATTCTCCTCAAACTTCTGCAGAATGCCTATCGCGAGCAGAGTCTCTCCTTTGCGGAAAAGGTTGCCGCGCATATCGGTGACAAAGGACCGTTCACGCACAACTGGGGTGTGATGCAGGGCAATTTCGCCGTACTGCGCGAAGCGTCAATGCCTGCCGTGCTGCTCGAATACGGTTTCATCACTAATCCTGCTGACCTCACGGCCCTCCGCGACGCCAAGAATATAGAACAGCTCGTCGACAGCACATTCGACGCTTTCGTGGAATACAAACGCGAGTACGACGCCTCTGTTTCACTCGGTCACGACAGCGTACAGACACCTCCGACATCCCCTGCTCCGGCAGTCAAAGAGACCGCCCCTGCGCAAGATGCCGTTGCTCCTGCAGAGAGTATCAGATTCGGCACGCAGGTGATGGCCGGCTCCCGGAATCTCAAGGCCGACGATCCGGCATTCAAAGGATACTCTGCCGTCAAAATCCGTAGCGGCAATATATATAAGTATATGCTCGGAGTTTCCGCGGACAAGGAAGAGGCCGCTGCAGAATACCGGCGCATCAAAGAAAAATTCAAGGATGCGTTCTTTGTCAAGATAACGGGGGAGTCCAAGACCGAGGCCGCACGGCCGTAGAATGGCGTCAGGACATGCCCAACAGGGCGCAATATAAGTAACAACCTATTGAAAAACAATGACTTATCCAGTACCGAATAGACTCGTTTAGCAAACCTTTATTTAACAATATATTTCTTCAAATACAACAAGGGTCTGGTTTTTTTATTCCCTTTTTTTCCCCCAATTTTGCCACCGATTCACATGGAACAACAGGCAAAACATATCGATGTTTGGAACAATTGTCTGAGGCTTATCGAGCAGATCGTTGAGCCTCAAAAATTTGCTACATGGTTCCAGCCTGTCAAAGCCGTCTCGATGGTCGATTCCACGCTGACGCTTGAAGTCCCCTCGGACTTTTTCCGCGACATCCTTGAGAGCGAATATCTCGACATCATCAAGATGACGCTCAGGCGTGTCATCGGATCGGGTGCAAAACTCATGTACACGATCAAGCCTGTCAGGACAGCCGCTCCCATGACATTCTCTGCCGCACACGGTACGGAGCCTGTCAATCCTGCAGTGTCGGTCCCGACATTCTCGCAGACCGGCAGCCCCAATCCATTCGTGTATCCCGGAATCCGCAGGCTCAACATCAACCCCCGGCTCAATCCCGTCTACTGCTTTGAAAACCTCATCGAGGGCGAATGCAACAAGATGGGTGTCACGGCTGGAGAGAACATCTCCGGAGCCCCCGGCAAGACTGCATTCAATCCTCTGTTCATATTCGGAGGCCCGGGTCTGGGCAAGACCCATCTCGCCCAGGCGGTCGGTATACGCATCAACAGGGAGTTCCCTGACCTCGTCGTGCTCTATGTGACAGCCAACGAGTTCAAGACCCAGTACATAGACGCGGTCACCGTCAGGAACAAACTCACCGATTTCCTTGCATTTTACTCGAGGATAGATGTGCTGATCATGGACGATATACAGGATCTTATCGGCCAGGGAACACAGCACGCTTTCTTCAACATATTCAACGCATTACACCAGACAGGCAAACAGCTCATCTTCACGTCGGACCGTTCTCCGGCGGAGTTGCAGGACTTCGAGGAGAGACTGCTTTCGCGTTTCAAGTGGGGACTTGCAGTCGAACTGCACCGTCCCGAATACGCCACGAGACTCGATATGCTCAAGGCCAGATGCCGCCGTGAGGGCGCACAGGTAAGCGATGAGGTGCTCGCGTTCCTCGCGGACAAGATCAAGACCAATTTCCGCGAACTCGAGGGTGCGCTCATTTCAATCATCGCACATGCCACTCTTGCGCATCAGGAAGTCACTATCGAACTCGCAGAACGCGTTACAGACAGCCTTGTGGGAGAAATGCAGTCGGAGCTTACTATCAAGAATGTGGAACAGGCTGTGTGCGATTATTTTGCACTCGACATGGATTCGCTGCTCTCCAGTTCGCGCAAGCGTCAGATTGTCCAGGCACGCCAGATAGCCATGTACCTGTGCCGCAACCACATCCCCGGATGTTCGCTCGCCACGATCGGTGCGGAGATAGGCGGCAAGGACCACGCTACCGTGCTTCATGCCTGCAATACGGTTACCGATCTTATCGCGACCGACCGCACTTTCAAGCAGTACGTGATAGACATTGAGAAGATGATTGTCCCTGTCGCTTAAACGACAGACATTATGGATGCACAGAAAGTCCTTGACATTTTCAAGGAAATCACCACAATCCCCAGGGAGTCAGGTCATGAGGCTCCCATGACGGAGTATCTTCTCCGCTTTGCACAAGAGCATTCACTTCAGGCCAAACGCGACGCCACCGGCAATGTCCTCATTACAAGAGAGGCGGCGCCCGGTTATGAGCATGTGCCTGCAATCGTACTTCAGAGCCACCAGGACATGGTGTGCGAGAAAACCGCAGACAGCACTCACGATTTCGCAAAGGACCCTATCCATTATGAGATAAGGGACGGTTGGATGATCGCTCCGGAGACAACTCTCGGAGCGGATGACGGCATAGGCATCGCCGCGAGCCTCGCATTGCTCGCAAGCGACCTCAAGACCGGCAGACTGGAAGCCCTATTCACCATTTCGGAGGAAACGGGCATGGACGGTGCCGAGGCTCTCGAAAGCGGATTCTTCACAGGCAAGACTCTTATCAACCTCGATTCTGAGGATGAGGGACAGTTGTTCATCGGCTGCGCAGGCGGTGTCAATACCACAGCCCGCCTCGAGTATCCTTTACAGCCTGCTGCACAAGGGGACAAAGCCGTAAAGGTCGCCATCGGAGGCACTGCAGGCGGCCACAGCGGTGACGACATCAACAAGGGACGCATCAATGCCGTACAGCAGTTGGCGAGATTCCTGCATTCGCAGCAGGACTGGAAACTGGTGTCATTCATAGGCGGCGGCAAATCCAACGCAATCGCGAGGGAATGCGAGGCCGTCATACTGACACAGGATCCCGATGGCATAGCCGCTACGCTCGAGGCTTTCGGCAACACGCTCCGCGAAGAATACGCGGTCAGCGATCCTGCCGCGCAGGTGCGCTGCGAGCCGGTGGCGGTACCGGCAGAAAGCCTTTCGGAGAGAGACAGCCGCATGTTTATATCCGCCATTTGGGCATGCCCTCATGGAGTATACGCGATGGATCAGAACATTGCCGGACTGGTCGAGACCTCCGACAATCTCGCGTCCGTCAAAATGCCGGACGGACCGGGCAAATTCCTCGTGTCTCTGAGCGAGCGCAGTTCGGTCGCTTCCGCCAAAGAGGCTATCAAGGACCGCATACAGGCGCATTTCGAGCTTGCGGGCGGCAAGGTCGAGCACAAACTGCCTTATCCCGGCTGGAAACCCAATCCCGATTCGCATATCCTCAAGGTCTGCGTAGACGCATACAAGAGGCTCTTTGATCAGGAGCCGCTCGTGCTGGCAATACATGCAGGTCTCGAATGCGGACTCTTCCTCGAGAAATTCCCGGATCTGGACATGATTTCATTCGGCCCTACACTAAGGGGCGTGCATGCCCCAGGTGAGAGACTTGAACTCGCCTCTATGAATAGATTCGTAAAACTCCTCACAGAAGTGGTATGCCGGTTCGAATAGCCCCATCCATCCTATCTGCGGACTTTCTCCGTCTGGGAGATGAGATAGATATACTCAACCGCTCGGCGGATCTCGTGCATGTGGATGTCATGGACGGGTCTTTCGTGCCAAACATTTCCATGGGAATAGTTGTCGCAGAGGCTGTTGCGCGCAAGACGGAAATCCCTATGGATGTGCACCTCATGGTGGTCCATCCCGAGAAGTGGGTCGAGCGTTTCGCCAAGGCCGGAGCCAAGTATGTGAGTTTTCACCTCGAGGCTGCGGAACTCGCTGGCACGGACATCAGCGCGCTACTGCGACAGACACGCACCCTCGGAGTCAAGGCCGGGCTCGCATTCAACCCCGATGTCCCGGTAGAAAAAGCATTCCCCTATATCAAGGACGCGGATTTCATACTTGTAATGTCTGTGTTTGCCGGATTCTCCGGACAAAAGTTCATTCCCGAGACCATCGGGAGGGTCAAGACGCTTAAGGATGAGATTGTAAGGCTTGGATCATCATGCCTGATAGAGGTGGACGGAGGTGTCAGTCCGGACAATGCCGCAGCACTGCGCGATGCCGGAGCAGACATCCTGGTGGCCGCGAGTTCGGTCTACAGGCACGAAGACAGAGGCACTGCCATAGAGGAACTCAGAGCTGCCGCGTCTCTCCGGGCAGTTTGAACATATACTTATTGAATTCCTCATCGAGAAAGGACCTGCCGGCATCCGTGCAGGTCTTTTCCGCCATATGGGCTATGTGTTCCGCAAGGACGGACAATGTACTCTCTATATCGTAACTGCGCCCGGTCAGGAGTGCCATTGATACGGGATTGGGCAGATCTTCCGGAAAGGAAGTCTGATTGACATTCAGCCCGACGCCTATGATGCTGGCAGAGACATTCTTGCCGGACAGGAGATTCTCAATGAGGATGCCGCACAGTTTTTTGTCGCCGACATATATGTCATTGGGCCATTTGATACGGCACACCACACCGGTTTCGGAGAGCAGAAACTCCCTTATGGCCAAGGTGATGACCTCTGTTATCAGCAGGGTGCTGGAGGCTTTCAGCGGGGCAAGCCCTCCATCGCAACCGAATTTCAGGACCACCGAGAACATAAGGTTCTCCGATGCACGGCTGTGCCACTTGTGATCGCCCTGTCCGCGGCCTGCTGTCTGGTATCTGGCGGCTATGACTGACATATTGTCAAGTTGGGATATGTGCCTCCTGGCTTCGCTATTCGTGGAATCTATGCTGTCGTGCCATGTGATGGCCTGTCTTTTTGCCATTGGTGCAGTTTTTGTTTAATTTTGTGATACAAAAATAACAATTAAGATTTCAAAATGATAACTCACGATCTCCGTGTTCTCGCAGACGCGGCGCTGGACAAAAAAGCACAGGATGTAATATCCCTCGACCTTCGCCCCGCCGGCTCTTCCATTACCGACCATTTCGTAATATGCAATGCGGATTCCACGACCAATGTGGCCGCCATCACCGACAATATCATCAAGGACGCCAAAGAGCAGCTCGGACTCAAGCCCATGCGTGTACAGGGACTTGAGAACAACTTCTGGAACATACTTGACTTCGGTAATATAGTCGTGCATGTATTCCTGACACAATACCGCGAATTCTACAGACTGGAAGAACTCTGGGCAGATGCCCCACGCAAGGAGTACAAGTATCGCAGCCCGTCGGCACGCAAGACATCAGCTCAGAAAAAAGAACAGACAGACAATGGCAAGCAAGAATAAGAAAGACAAGAACAGCCCCAAAATAGTCAAAGTACGCATCAACCTTTCATGGTTGTACCTCCTGCTGTTCATAGGGCTGGCAGCATTTGCGTTCCGCGGGGCAGGAGCACCTCCACAGAAAATCGAATGGGCGGATGTCCAGGGCATGATGCTGGACGGAGATGTCAAGGAAATACACTTCATACGCAATGACTACAAGGGCAGCGTCACGCTGAAACCCTCGTCCATCAGTAAATATGTCTCCCTCTTCCCGGACGGGGCCGTCCCCAAGAAGTCCCCTCACTTTGTATTCCTCGTGTCCGGCAGGTTCGATGCCGAGACAGAGTTCGGCGCACTGAACGCGCAGCTTGCAGAGGGCTCCAAAGTGCCCGTAATCATGGAGAACGACTCCAAGATCTGGAGTCAGATGGCAGAATGGCTGCTCCCGCTCTTCCTGATGATTCTGCTGTGGGTATGGATGTTCCGCAGTCTCAACCGCATGGGCGGTGGTGGTCGTAATGGAGGAGGCGGTCCCAACCCGTTCTCTGCCGGTAAATCTACAGCCAAGGTCGCTGACAAGAATATGGTAAATGTGACATTCAAGGATGTCGCTGGATTGTACGGAGCCAAGGAAGAAGTCGTCGAGATTGTCGATTTCCTCAAGAATCCGTCGAAATATACCGCGCTCGGCGCCAAGATTCCCAAGGGTGCCCTCCTCGTAGGTCCTCCGGGAACAGGCAAGACCCTGCTTGCCAAGGCTGTGGCAGGAGAAGCCAACGTGCCTTTCTTCTCAATCAGCGGCTCCGACTTCGTGGAAATGTTTGTCGGTGTCGGTGCGAGCCGCGTTCGCGACCTTTTCGCACAGGCCAAGCAGAAAGCCCCCTGCATCGTATTCATCGATGAGATCGATGCGGTCGGACGCGCCAGAGGCAAGAATGCAGGATTCTCTTCAAATGATGAAAGGGAAAACACTCTCAACCAGTTGCTTACAGAGATGGACGGTTTCGGTTCCAACAGCGGAGTCATTGTGCTCGCAGCCACCAACCGCGCCGACATTCTCGACAAGGCTCTCACGAGGGCCGGCCGCTTTGACCGCCAGATCCATGTGGAACTCCCCGAGCTGGAAGAGCGCAAGGAGATATTCCAGGTGCACATGCGCAATCTCAAGATAGCCAAGGATTTCGATCTCGATTTCATGGCCAAGCATACTACCGGTTTCTCAGGTGCCGACATCGCGAATGTCTGCAACGAAGCCGCGCTCACGGCTGCCCGCCATGACAAGAAGGAGATTGACCGTCAGGACTTCCTCGATGCCGTAGACCGTATCATAGGAGGACTGGAGAGGAAGAAGAGCATGATGACGCCCAAGGAAAAACGCACCATTGCGCACCACGAGGCCGGACATGCAGTTGTCAGCTGGCTCCTGCCCAATGCCAACCCTCTCTTCAAGGTGACGCTCATCCCTCGCGGGCAGGCACTCGGTGCGGCCTGGTATCTGCCCGAAGAGCGCAAGATATGGACCCGTTCCCAGATGCTCGACGAAATGTGCTCTCTCATAGGCGGACGAGTCGCCGAAGAAATCATAAACGGCGAGCCGAGCACCGGAGCCCAGAATGACCTCGAGAGACTGACCAATATGGCATACGCGATGGTCAAGGACTATGGCATGAGCGAGAATGTCGGGCAACTTTCCTTCTATGATTCCACCGGCTCGAGAGGCTACGATCTCACCAAGCCTTATAGCGAGAAGACTGCCGAGCAGATGGATGCGGATGTCAGGAAACTCGTCGGCGACATACACGACAAGACATTGAGCCTCTTGACTGACAACAAAGAAGGGTTTATGAAAGTGGCTGCTCTGCTTCTTGACAAGGAAGTCATTTTCGCAGAAGATGTGGAAGCCATCCTCGGTCCCAAGGCCAAGGCAGAAGGGGAGACTCCTGCCGCAGAGGCAAGTGCCGAGTCTGTAGAAGGGAAAAGCGAAACAGAGGCATGAAGAACGGTCTGGTCAGAACAATAACAGGTGCAGCATTTGTCGCGCTTATAGTGGCGTGCCTGCTGCACCCTTACTCATTTGTAGTGCTGACACTTCTCGTGACCGTGGTACTGCTGCATGAGTTCTACACGCTCGCTATAGGTCCGAAAGACACTCTGCTGAAATGTATGGGACTGCTCACTGCAGTAGTCACATTCCTGCTCATAAGCCTGTCTACGGCCGGCATTATCGATGCCAAGTACATCTCCCTCTCCATACTGTGCTGCATCGCCATAATAGTATGTGCCGTAATTGTCCTGCGCAATCGTGAACTCAAGGAGATAACAAAGGTGGCGTATATATTCACAGGCCTGCTCTATATCGCGACTCCGATGGCCCTGTCCAATCTGGTCGTGTTCCACGACGGGACATTCAACGGAATGCCGATACTCTGCTTCTTCGCCATAATATGGTGCTCTGATGTCGGTGCTTATCTGCTCGGAAGCACATTCGGACAGAAAGAGGGCTGCCGCAAACTCTGCCCCTCCATATCCCCCAAGAAATCATGGATAGGATTTTGGGGAGGAGTACTCACGGCTGTTGCCGGAGCCGTAATACTGCAGGTCCTGCACCTGTTTGATGTCAGCCTGCTGCACAGCATAGTCCTCGGCGTCATCATCAGCGTCGCAGGCGTATTCGGTGACCTCTTTGAGTCTATCTGGAAACGCGCATTCGGTGTCAAGGACAGTGGCTTTATCGTACCGGGACACGGAGGACTGCTGGACAGGTTTGACAGCACTCTGGCGGCAATGCCGGTAGGATGTGTGTACATGGTCTTGTTTAATCTGTTGTAATAAAATAGTTTTAAGCCCTATGGACAAGACAAAAGATGTTGCGCTGGTACTGTCCAGCGGTGGCCCGAGAGGATTTGCATACATCGGAGCCATAGAAGAACTCGAAAGACGCGGCTATCACATCACATCGGTAGCCGGTTCCTCCATAGGGTCGCTTGTGGGAGGCATATACGCGGCAGGCAGACTCCACGAATTCAAGGAGTGGCTGTTCAACCTGTCCAACTGGCAGATTATGAAACTGCTGGATGTCTCCATGGGCCGCAACTACCTGCTCAAAGGCACCAAGGTCATCAACGCCATCAAGACAGTCGTCCCCGAAGTCATGATAGAGGACCTGGAGATTCCCTATGTCGCAGTCGCGACGGATCTGTATACAGGAGAGCCTTATGAATTCCGCAGCGGCCCTCTGTTCGATGCCATACGCGCATCCATCTCCATTCCATCCATGTTCAAGCCTGTAGAAAACACTTATCACACATTCATCGATGGGGGACTGGTCAGTACATTCCCCTTGGGGAGGGTGTCGAGGAACGGTCACGACCTGCTTGTCGGATTCGATGTCAATACCACAGACGAGAAAGAGATAGACGAATTCCTCCAACTCGTACACAGGCAGGAGGAAGAGACTAACGAGAGACGCAGGAGCATACTTGCCCGCATCGGCAGCGAATCCACCCTAATGGACAAGGTCAGAGCCATAAGCGATGAGGGGGAGAGCTGGATACAGGGCTTCAAGGAAGGGCGCGAGGAAAAGAAAAAACTCGATGACTCCGCCCCTGTAGAGAAAGACAATGACTATGTGTCTCTGCTCTCGCGCTCATTCGCAATCGCCAACCATACCATCGCCAAACTCGAGACGGAGATGTACAAACCGGATATTCTCGTCACCATGAGCATGGACTCCTATGGGGCGATGTCATTCTCCGACTACACCAAGGGAGAAGAAATATCCGAACGGGGACGCGTCCTGATGGCAGGCGCGCTGGACCGCTACGAAAGTCAGTGACTCTCTGCCTCTATCAGACGCAGCAGCTCATCGACAGCCTTGTCCTCAGCCACATGACGCAGTACGGGAGTCTTGCCGCGATAGATTGAGACCAGCCCGTTGCCTTCTCCGACATAGCCCCAGTCGGCATCTGCCATCTCTCCGGGGCCATTCACGATACAGCCCATAACGGCTATCACCATCCCCTTGAGGTGAGAAGTCCTTGCCTTGACGCGCTCAAATGCTCCCTGCAGGTCATACATGGTACGGCCGCAGCCCGGGCAGGCAATGTATTCGGGTTTGTAGAAGCGGCGGCGGCATGCCTGCATCAGTTCGTCAGCGAGGTATGTGTCATATTCCGCACCGAAGTCACTATGCAGTTCAATGTCATCTATTTCCTTGTCGAGCAGAGCCTTGCCGAAGTCGCAGGCAACATCGAGTATCAGTTGCTCGCGTGATACACCGCTATAGTCTGCCACAGCCTTGCGCCCGTCCATGGTCAGGCTACGGCGCCCGGACCGCCTCTGCCCCCTGTATCTATCAGCGAGATAATGTCCTACAGTTATCTCATTTACAGGATCTTCGGTCAGCGAGACGCGCAGCGTGTCTCCTATGCCGTCCTCGAGCAGGGCCGAGATGCCCACGCATGACTTGATGCGCCCGGAGTCACCGTTTCCGGCCTCCGTGACACCTATGTGCAGAGGGTATATCTTGCCGCGCTCCTGCATTTTGCCAACGAGGATGCGGTACGCGTCCACCATCACACGGGTATTGCTGGATTTGAGGGATACGGCGACATTGTCGAAATCTTTGGCGCGGCACATCTCTATCCATTCCATCGCAGCCTCCGCCATTGCGCACGGAGTATTGCCGTAGAGCGAGGTGATATAGCTGCCCAGTGAGCCGTGGTTCAATCCTATGCGCACGGCTGTGCCATGTTCGCGGCAGACATCAAGAAACTCGGCAAAACGGCTTCTTGCCTGCTCATGATCCGCGTGGAAATTGCCCGGATTGATGCGCACCTTGTCCACATACGGTGCCACCGCTATGGCTGTCTGCGCACTGAAATGTATGTCCGCAACTATAGGCACGCGTATGCCTTCGCTCCTCAGAGTCTCCCTGATGCCCCTGATGTGCGCGACATCGTTCAGACCGGGGACTGTGATGCGTATGATTTCCGCCCCGGCCTGCGCCATCTTGCGGCACTGCCCGAGCGTGGCAGCCTCATCGGAAGTATGGGTGTTACACATGGTCTGGACGGCTATAGGGCGTCCGCCACCTATTGTCACATCGCCGATTCTGACGGCTGTGGAAATCTGGTTGGGGTTCATCATTTCTTTTTGGAACTTGCCGGTTTATAGACACTTTCGTATGCTTCCCTGCGCAGCATGGACTTGGTCTTGCCGGAACGCTTGGTCAATTGGAACTGTACTCCGGCACTCAGCATCATGTCGAACGGATAGGCAAATCTGTAATAATACTGGCTGTGATAGTCAGGATTATAGAGCGTGGACCAGGAATAGCGTACTCTCAACTTGAGGTGAAACTCGACAGGGGAGAACACGAGTCCCACACCTACACCTCCGTACAGGCCGTAGTCCCACCTCCTGTCGCTATCCATAAAGGCGTTGCGGTATTTCTCGTCCACATCGTCACCGAAACGCGATATACTCATGCGATAGCCGGCATACGGGCCTATGTCCGCAAGTATCTTGAAATTGTTGAAATCCACATGGGCCTCCATCATCAACGGCATTTCGATGACATCATATACCGCCTTGACAGCCCCGTGTATGTTCTGGATACTGCCTGTCTCCTTGTTTTCCTTGAACTGATAGCCCTCATTGCCATAGAACAGTCCCACCTGCAGGCCGAAATAAGGCATATAGCCGAACATCTTGTAATAGCGCGTATAGGTAACACCCACATAGCCAGGTGACATAAAGGACTTCTGGCTGTATTTCGGATTGAAAGACACGGAATTGCGTGTCGCTCCATATTCCACACCGATGAGCGAATAGTCATTTATGACAAACTTCTGCGCGGAAATGATGGAATCCGCCTCCGCGAGCAGGGGATCTTCCGTAAATAGCGTGTCAGCAGCAGGGGAGGCTGCCTTAGCCATCGCGCATAGGCACAAGCCGAGCGCAAGTGCTGCCATTCTTCTATTTTTCATCTGATACGACATCTGTTTTTGTGTGTCCGAAAAGCCTTTCAACATCTATGGCCTGATCTATGTCCGTGGACTCCAGCATCTCTATGTATTCGTTCTCGCCGTCGAGTTTGTAGAAGAGGACGCTCTCCGGCTGACGCTGCTGGAGCAGGTCTCCAGTATCCACCAGCCCGTTGCGGTTTACATCTTCTGTCATTCTCAGGCAGTATTTGCCGGCCTTGAGGTATTTGAATGTGACCGTCGCGTCGGACTCTATCACATACTGGCGCAATACAGTGCTCTTCTGCTCGTTGAGCAGGTCTACTATGTATTTGGCACCTTTGACCCCGGACAGACGCAGTGTGAGCGAACTCAGTTTCACATCATCCGGCAGGCGGAACTTGACCTCCGAACTGTCAGAACGGAATCCGTTTATATCACGGAATACCCCTTCGGGGAATTTGACACGATAGTCATAGCCCGGTCTGAATGCCACCTCCGGATGTATATGGTAGGCACGCAGATTGAGCGAATCCTGCGACACGGAGAACTTGCATTCTTCCTCGACCTGCCGTGGATTGATACTGTGGAAACGGACAGAATCAAAGTCCGCATTGATGAGCGGGTACTTGAACTCCACTGTCACTCCATTCTCCTCGACCATATCTCCTGCAGCATCCGTCTTGACAACGCAGATTGTGTCTTCGTGCTTGATATTGCCGCGGTTACGGCGAGCCACCCTTGCCGGTACAGGATTGACAAGACGCAATTCTTCGGTAAACGGAAGCAGCACACCGAGGCTGTCGGTCTTGAGATAGTTTACCTTCAAGTGAAAGGTATCCGGCATCGCCCTGCGGTCATTCACCCATATCTCAAGGCTGTCGCGACGGGGATTGAACTGGGTTATCAGCCTGTCCGCCGGCACACCGGAAATCCACATGGTATCTATATGCGCCTTGGGAGCCATAAAAGAGACGAAACATGCGCGGTCCGCTGTCCTGCCATGATTCTTGATGTACTGGGTGGCATTGGCTTCTTTGAAGAGACGGAGTTCGAATTCCTCCTTGCGCATACGGCAGGATACGGTATCCGTCATCTCGAATTTCATGACTTCGGGCAGCGAGTCATTGACCACAGTCACAGGCCTTACATTGCCGGAGATAAATGCAACGGATTCTGTGCCAGGATCATAAAGATTGTTGTTATTGTCATCCGTCACAGCATACATCCTGTAAACGGTATCGGGTATATTGCGTATGCAGAAGAATCCCCAATCGTCTGTCAGGGCGACGGCATCGGCAGGCGACTTGAATACGGCAGAGTCGCTCAGATCCGAATACAGCAGTACCTTGGCGCCTTTGACAGACTGCAATGTGCTGCAGTCGCGCACGACACCTGTCACCATCATGGTGTCAATCCTATCTCCCGTGGAGAATACATAGGTGTATCCAGGGAACATATTGCCCTCGTTGTTGTCAGCGATGGCATCCGTAAACTCCAAAGTATAAGTCGTATTGGGGCGGAGCGTGTCCTCCACGGTGACGACTACGCTCCTGCCGCGCAGTTTCGCCTTGACGCTGCCGTTCTTGACAGGAGGGGAGAGGGTGATATTGCGTGCGTTCTTGATTGTGACAAACTCGTCAAATGAGAACACGAAGCGCGCCCCCGTCAGAGGGACGCCGCGCACATTTGTCTCCGGCATCACCGAATACATATACGGAGGGATTGTGTCCTTGTCTCCGCCTGTAGGTGCAGCCGTAGTGTTGGCACAGGAATGCGTCGTCAGCAACGGCACGAATATCAGGAGCACCGGCAGTATAGGGAAGTATTTTGACAAGAATCTTTTCATTCAGAATTGTTTGTTATTGGTGTATCCGCGTGACATTCTGCACACCGGGGACAGATTCCAGGTTCTTGATTATTTCATCCAGCGCGCTGCGGTCCTTGACGAGCATATCGAGGCGTCCCTCGAATATGCCGCCGTCCGCCTTGAGGGATATATCCCTGATATTCACACCCATAGTGAGAGATATAAAGCGCGTGATCTCATTCAGCAGACCAATGCGGTCAATGCCGTCGAGTTCGATGCGTACCGGAAATTCGCTGGAAGTGTGGATCTGCGACCAGTCCGGCACCACCACCCAGTCTCCATGCCTGGACGCCGTCTTGTCCGCCTCCTTGCAGGTCTTCTTGTGGATTGTGAGCACACCGTTGGGACTCTTGATTCCGATGACGGGGTCCCCCGGTATCGGATTGCAGCACGGGGCGATGACGAATTCACCATTGCGTCCGTAACTGCTGCGTATTGCGGTACGGCTGCCTGAATACTGCGGATCTGCAAGTATGTCATCGATACGGGATGTATTTATGACTCCGACCGCTATTCTGAAATAGAGTTCGTCCACAAACGGCAGCTGGGTGCCAGCGAGCAGCCGCTTCAAGGTCTCGTTAGTGACTTTCTCGCCCTTGGACTGCAGATGGAGTTCCAGTTTATGCCGTCCGTCCACAATCAGCTGGGCATTGTCTCCGCGGAAGAAATCCATCACTATGGATATGGCGTGATGTGTGCGCAGGAAACGCAGCCATTCGACTTTGGGGTGTCCGCTGTCCGCGGTGATAATCTCGACCATGTCACCGGCCTTGAGTTTCTGCGACAGCGGGACGAGTTTCTGGTTGATTTTGGCGGCGATGGCTCGGTTGCCTATCTCCGTATGTATCTGATATGCAAAGTCCAAGGCCGTAGAACCGTTCTGTACGGTCTTCTGCTGGCCCTTGGGGGTGAATACCGTTATTTCCGAGCAGGTGAGGTCCTCATGTATGATGTCGAGCAGTTCCAGGGCATTGACATTGTCGGCCCCGGCAAGGATTTCCTTGACCTTTGTGAGCCAGTTCTCCATCTCGCTGTCATTCTCGGACACAAATCCCTCACGCTTATAGGCCCAGTGCGCGGCGATTCCCTTTTCGGCAATGTCATCCATGCGCTTGGTGCGTATCTGCACCTCTATCCAGACACCGGCGTGGCTCATCAGAGTACAATGCAGAGCCTCATATCCGTTGCTCTTGGGCTGCTTGACCCAGTCGCGCATCCTTTCCGGCTGATACTGGTACAGGCTCGTGATGATGGAGAACACATGATAACACTGGTCGCGCTCCGTCTCCTTGGCGAGATCCGACGGATTGAATATGATGCGTACCGCGTACAGGTCATATATCTTGTCGAATGTCACATGCTTGGTGCGCATCTTGCGCCATATCGAATACGGTGTCTTGACCCTCTTGATGATATGGAAATCAAAACCGGCCTTGCGCAGGGCGGCATCTATGGGAGCGATGAAATCGTCTATATCCTTTTCCCGCGCCTCGACATTCTGGCTGATGCGTGCGCTGATGTCGTTATAGGCATCCGGCTCCTTGTAGCGCAGCCAGATATTCTCCATTTCGGATTTGATGCTGTACAGGCCGAGACGGTGGGCGAGAGGGATGAATATGAACATCGTCTCGGAGAGTATCTTCTCACGCTTGTGCTCGGGCATGAACTCTATCGTCCTGCAATTGTGCAGACGGTCCGCGAGTTTGATCAGAGCCACGCGCACATCATCATTGAGAGTCAGCAAGATACGCTTGAAATTCTCCGCCTGCAGGCTCTCGGTGAGCATCGTATGGTCCTTGTGCTCATTGTCGAGCACGGTCTTTATCTTGGTCAGACCGTCAACGAGTGTAGCGATCTTGTCCCCGAAAAGATTGCGTATGTCCTCCGTGGTATAATCCGTATCTTCCACCACATCATGCAGCAGGGCCGCGACTATGGACTTGTAGCCAAGACCGATGTCGGCAATGACGATTTTGGCCACTGCTATGGGATGCAGGATATAAGGCTCTCCGGAGCGCCTGCGGACATCCTTGTGCGCCTCATTGGCAAATTCAAACGCTTTCTGGACTATCGACAACTCACGCTCGTTGGCACAGCGCCCGCGTGCGAGCTCTTTGAGTTCGGCATATTCGCGTGTAATCAACGCGTAATCCTGTTCTGTAAACTTGGAGAAACTCATGCGTTATCCCTTTTACTGCGTTTCTCACGGGTGAGAGAACGCGAAAAATCCCCGATAGTCATATCCTCGGGAATGTCGTAACTGTCTATATTCTGTATACCGTAACTGAGTTCAGCCCCGTACATGACAATCTGCCAACTGTAGTTGAGCCACATAAGGAACAATGGTATGGCGGCAATAGCTCCGTAGACGGCATTGATACGGGTCACGAATGTCTGTGTCTTCAAGTATATGTATTGGAATACAACGAATACCGCGCCTGCCACCAAAGCGGCTTTGAGAGCCGAGGAAAGGCGTACATGCGTCGCCGGTATGTATTTGAACATCAATGTCAATGTAAACACCGTAACAATATAGAAGAGGCTCCAGCTGATGAGTTTCGGGATGAAGCGCCATTCTCCGAAATCTATATTGAGCCAGTTGAAGAAGTTGGTGTACATCACGATGCCGAAACCGAATATGACTACGATAAACGGTATCAGCATCAGGGCGAGGATGTAGAACGAGAAACGCTTGAATATCTTGCGCGGCACCTTGCGTATGCCCCAGACATTATTGAATACCCGTTCGACCTGGAACATCATCCATATCACCGCCCATATAAAGAAGAATGCGCTTATCGCACCGGCTGTGCCTGACTGTGCGACCTGTATGATGTTGCCGGCCTTCTCGATAATCACATTGATCATGTCCACATTGTTGGGAATGATACTGTACAACAGCACCGTGACCTTGTCCGTCACCCCGAGACCGTCAGTGACCGCAAATATGATAGCCACCATAGGTACCAGCGCAATAGCGCAGAAATAACTCAGCGCCACACACTGGAATCCGACCCTGTTCTCTGCAAATGTATCCAGAATGATGCGCATCAGTTTGATGAATTTCACCAGACCGCGCTTGGCCGTCGACAATCCGTCGAGGCTCAACGACCATATCTTGTCCGAAAACAGGATTTTCAACAGGTCCCGGAATGACTTGACTTGTTTCTGCTCTGTCATGGCGTATCAAAACAATGTCGGTTCGTTATCCTGCACTTCCGGCATTCCTGCATCCGGCAGCATGGCGCGGAAAGCACCCTCATCCAGCACGGGAATGCCGAGGTCTTCGCATTTGCGCAACTTTTCGGGCCCTGGCCTGGAACCTGCGAGCAGGAATGAGGTCTTGCCGCTGACAGACGAGCCGTTACGGCCTCCGTTCAACTCTATGAGCCTCTTCATGTCATCGCGGCTGACAGAGAAATTGCCCGAAATAACTATAGTCTTACCCTCCAGGGCGTTAGATAGCCTTGCCTGCAGATTTTCTTCGTCAAAGGAAAAATGCAGACCGGCATCCTTGAGTCTCTGCAACTCATTGATATTCGCCTCGTCCGCAAAGAATGCGGATATACTGTCGGCAATGACTTCGCCCACATCAGGGACCTCCATCAATTGCTCTCTGGTAGCCGCCGCGACGGCCTCCATCGATGCAAAATGCCTCGCGACAGCCTTTGCGGAAATCTCGCCCACATACCTGATGCCTATGGCGAAAAGCACACGGTCAAACGGCACGCGCCGGGACTCGTCCAGGCTCTTGAGAAAACGCATCGCAGAACGCTCCTTCCAGCCTTCGAGCGTCAGCAAATCCCTCATGCTCAAGCCATACAGGTCTGCCGGAGTCCGTGCAAGCCCGCGTTCGTACAACTGATCTACCGTAGCCTCACCGGCAAGGATATTCATCGCCTTGCGCGACATGAAATGCAACATGCGTCCCTTGCGCTGGGTAGGGCAGCCGGATACATTAGGACAGAACCACTTGGCCTCTCCCTCCGGGCGCACCAATCCAGTGCCGCAGTCGGGACAGACATTGGGGAAGCGTGGGGGCTCCACAGAAGAGGCACTGCGTTTGGAGAGTTCCACTCCTGTGATTTTGGGGATAATCTCGCCGCCTTTCTCGACATACACATAATCACCTATATGTATGTCCAGCAGCGCCATCTGGTCAGCGTTGTTGAGAGTGGCACGCTTGACCATCGTGCCACTGAGCAGAACAGGCTTGAGATTGGCTACAGGCGTGACTGCACCGGTCCTGCCGACCTGGTAGTCAATGCCAATTACCGGAGTGAGTGCCCTTTCTGCCTGGAACTTGTATGCCACCGCCCAACGGGGGGACTTGGCGGTATAGCCGAGCCTTCGCTGGAAGTCGAATCCGTTGATCTTGATAACAATACCGTCGGTCGCGTATGGAAGATGCCTGCGCTCCTTGTCCCAATGGCTGATAAATGCCTCTATGTCCGATATGCCCTTGCAGATCCGCCTGGCATCGGACACCGGCAGCCCCCATGATTCGGCGGCCTTGAGAGCCTCGTCATGAGTAGCAAACAATCCGGTATCGCTCGGAATGTGGTACAGGGTGCAGAACAGCCCGCGATGGGCAACTTCTTCCGGGTCTGACAGTTTCAACGAACCGGAAGCCGCGTTGCGCGGATTTGCAAATGGCGTTTCTCCCTCTATCTCGCGTTCTGCATTGAGGGCGTCAAATGACTTGTAGGGCATCAGGATCTCACCGCGTATCTCGAAATCATCCGGCCAGCCGCTTCCGGCAAGGCTGTGAGGGATGTTTGCGATACGCATCACATTGGCGGTGACATCATCGCCGACCACGCCGTCTCCGCGTGTAAGTGCCTGATAAAGACGCCCGTGTCTATAATTAAGGCATATAGCCGTGCCGTCGAACTTGAGTTCGCAGCAATAGTCGTATTCAGCCCCGTCCAACAATTTGTCTGCACGCCCCGCAAATTCCTCGACCTCCGTAATCGAATAGGTATTGGAAAGGGAGAGCATCGGGTAGCGGTGCGGATACTTTGCAAACTTGCCGTCGCCTCCGCCGAGATCGCTGCCCACTTTACGGGTGGGGGAGTCTGAAGTGACAAACCGGGGGAACTCCCTTTCGAGTTCCTCCAGTTCGTACATCAGATGGTCAAATTCGTAATCGGATATGACAGGGGAGTTGTCGATGTAGTACCGACGACTATTCTCACGGATTATAGCCCGGAGTTCATCTATTCTCTGAGCAGCCTGTGCCTCTGTCATATACCGTATTGCATGAGAATATTATTTCTGCTGCTCGAGCCTGAGTGTCTCGGTGGTGCGGTCACATACCTCTGCAGGTCCCCAATACTGGATAGGGCCCGGGTAGATATACTCCGCTGCGCCAATTGCCCACTGACTGCGATGCTCCGCGAAATACTTGAACGGAGCACCGTCCAGTTCGACGAGAGCCTTGCGGATAACGGGCTTCATCTTGCCGTTGCGCCTCTCGAGGTTCATCATCATGGTGATAGGCACACCGCCGGCAACCCATTCGGCTGCAGGTGCTGTGGTATTCTTGATGACGGACATGTAACCGGTCTTGCCGCAGGCAATCAGACGGGAGGCATTGTAACCGAGCGAATAGCAATAGTCCGCATCGAAGTTGGAAGGAGCGGCGCAACGGCCCTCATAGCCGAAGAAATGGTGCTGCTCGGCGAACTTGCCGACATATTTGCCCTCTGACTTGAGGACTTCCAGGCGCTTTGCCACCATTTTGGAGATGAGTTTCTCCGTCTCGATGAGGGACACCTGCACATTTCCGTGAGGGTCACGGTCCAGAGCGAGCTGGGATGCAACTTCTGCAGGGAGGGAATTGAATGTGGCGAGGTTCTCTGCGCTGAGGTGAGCCTTGACATAGTCGATCTGGTTCTCACGCGCGATGCTCTGTGCCTCTTCCGTCGCCAGAGTATCGTTGAGTTCGGCAATCAGCTTCTTGATTGCGGGAACGAACTCGATAAGGCCTTCGGGAATGAGGACCGTACCGAAATTGTGGCCTTCAGCCGCACGGGCGGCAACGATGTCTGCGATATAGTTTACGATGTCATCGAGGCTCTGCTCATTGGCTGCAACCTCCTCGGAAATCAGACAGACATTGGGACGGGTCTGCAGGGCGCACTCGAGAGCGATATGCGATGCGCTGCGGCCCATGAGCTTGATGAAATGCCAATACTTGCGGGCGGAGTTGCAGTCGCGCTCGATATTGCCGATAAGCTCACTGTATGTCTTGCATGCGGTATCGAAACCGAATGATGTCTCTATCTGGCTGTTCTTGAGGTCCCCGTCGATGGTCTTGGGGCAGCCGATGACCTGGATACCGTAATTCTTGGCGGCATAGTACTCTGCGAGCACACAAGCATTTGTATTGGAATCATCACCGCCGATGATTACGAGCGCCTTGATATTCAGTTCTTTGAGAATTTCATAACCTTTCTCGAACTGCTCCGTCTCCTCGAGTTTGGTACGGCCGGAGCCGATGATGTCGAAGCCGCCTGTGTTGCGGTAATCATCAATGATGGCGTCATCGAACTCGATGTACTTGTGGTCCACGAGACCGCCGGGGCCCATCAGGAATCCGTAGAGTTTGTTGGCCGGATTGAGCGACTTGACACCGTCATAAAGGCCGGAGATGACATTGTGTCCGCCCGGAGCCTGGCCGCCGGAGAGGATAATGCCCACATTGATGCCTGCTGACAGGGTAGAGGAGGCGTCTGCCTTGAATGTCACCACGGGCATGCCGTAGGTGTTGGGGAAGAGGGCCTTGATTTCATCCTGGTCACCGACAGACTGCGTAGCGTCACCTTCAAGGGCTGCCACGGAGCCTTTGAGGGCATCCGGAAGTTTGGGCTGATACGCTGCCCGGGCGATCTGGAAACTAGATTTCTTTGTCATAATACACAACTGTTTATCCGAATATATCTGATTTCATGTCCACGGCCGTTCTATACGGCTCAACAACTTACAAATATAGCGAATATTGCCGACATTTCAAGGAGAGGCTGACGCGGAGCAGCAGCCGCTCTGGTTTACGATGGAAACTTCATTATATTTGCGGCATGACACAGTATCCCAAGATAGACCGTGTCCTCCGATGGCTTGAGGACCACGACATCGCGTATGAAGTACACTATCATCCGCCTTTGTTCACCATAGAGGAGGCTCTCGCATACTGGAAAGAGATTGACTCCACGCATTGCAAGAATCTGTTTTTCCGCAACCACAAAGGCAACCGGCATTACCTCGTGAGCTTTGAGTGCCATAAGAGCCTTGATATACATTCACTTGAGCGCATGCTCCGGCAAGGCAAACTGAGTTTCGCTAGCCCCGAACGCATGGAGAGGTGTCTGGGTGTGACGCCCGGCTCCGTGTGCGCATTCGGCTTGATCAATGACATGGACATAGCGGCCTCCGCCAATCCGAAAGAACTCTTCGAAAACGGGCACAGAGTGAAATATTTTCTCGACCGCGACTTGCAGAGCGCGGAAAAGGTGAGTTTCCATCCTTGCGACAATCACGCGAGCGTGGTACTGACGCACGACGGTTTCATGAGATTCCTCGAAATCTGGGGCGGTGAATACGAATGGCTTGACATAGAATCCGCAACTATATGAGCACAATCGGAAACATACTCTGGTTTATCCTCGGCGGCGAATTGGTCGCCCTGATGTACTTCATCGCAGGACTTGCCGCATGCTGCACGATTATCGGCATTCCACTCGGCCTGCAGCTCTGGAAACTGGCTGCGCTCGCATGTTGTCCGTTCGGCAAGGAGATTACTGTCAAAGAGAATGTCGGCTGCTTCGGTCTCGGATTCACCGTTCTGTGGGTAATCGGAGGATGGTGGGAAATCGCGCTCACGCACCTCGTACTTGCAGGACTCTGCGCAATAACCATCGTAGGCATACCATTCGCCAAGGCACATTGGAGACTGATGAAGATGAGCGTCATGCCGTTTTGCCTCACGGCAAAATAATCCTCAGAGATGGCATTCCCACCTCCATTTTTGTCAAGCCCTTTTGTTATACAATGGGTATTATGTTA
>CAZTUQ010000023.1:0-31169 GCA_964616865.1 uncultured Muribaculaceae bacterium | reverse complement strand
ATAGAAAAACTTATAATAACGCGCGATATTTTTCTTTGGGCGGAGACCGCAATTTCCGGCAAAACCGGCACTTTGCCTGCAAAAACTTAAATTGCCATAAGAAACATAAAAATCTGATGCGTGTTTCTTTTGGTCGGGAGTTTTTGTCGTTCCGGCATTCTATCTTCGCATCGGAAGAACGAGGGCGGCATCTGCGCTTCGATGCGGAGTCTCGCGTCCTGAGCGATGTCTTGTTCCCATTCTTCCGATGACAGATATGTGGAGTAACGGTAAAAAACAATGTTTATGGAGAACAGTAGAGATTGGAAAAGAGGGAATGAAGAACCCCGTTTCATTGACATCATGCTTGACGACTGGTTCAAGAGGTCGTTCGGTGAGGAGCGCAACAAGCGGCTGCTGCTGGCGCTGCTGGACCTCCTCCTCCCGGACAAGGAGATCGAGGATGTGAGTTATATGGGGACGGAGCATGTCAGCCCTCTCCCGGGGAACAAGAATGTCCGCATCGATGTGGAATGCGTGTCGAGGGACGGCTCGCGATTCATCGTGGAGATGCAGAAGGAGCAGCAGGAGCATTTCGCGGAGAGGATGCTGTATTATTCGACATTCGCGGTGCAGAAGCAGGAGGCCAGTGGAGATGATTATGGCTTCATGCCGGTGTATGTGATTGCGTTGATGAACTTCCGAGAGCATGATGAGCCGGGGACGGTGGAGTACCGCTACCGCCTGCAGAGGGAAGGGAGGGACGAGCTGATGACGGACAGGCTGACCTATATCTTCCTCGAGTTGCCCAACCACAGGGCGATGGACGATCCGGAGGCGACGAGGCTGGACAGGTTCTGCTATTATCTGCGGACGATGGCGAGTCTGAGGGCGAGGCCTGAGAGCAGCGGTGACGAACTGATAGAGTTGTTGTTGGATTCGGCTGATTTCACTAAATTTACGCCGGAAGAACGAGTAAAATACCAGTACGACATGACAACGGAAAGAGACAGGCGTAACCAGGAGGCTTTCAAGGTAAACAAAGCCCTCGAAGAGGGACGCGCAGAAGGACGCCAAGAGCGTAATTTGGAGATTGCGAAGAACATGATCGCATTAGGCATAGATGTGGAACTCATCGAGAAATCGACCGGCCTGTCTGCAGATGAAATAAAGAGCCTGCAATAACTGCGCTATGACCGCAGCGGTCAAAAGCTATTTGCATAACCAGACATCATCCCTTGGGCTCTTGTCGTATTGATAGGTACAAACAGCATGGGTGGCTTTTAATGCCACCCATATAACGCTCCTCCCGCAGCAAACCGCTAACAGTCAGGCCAGCCCTGCAACAAACTCCGCGAGTGCGGCACCTCCGTCAAGCGACGGAGAATACTGCTCCAGAATATGTATCTTATCTGCACCGATGGCATCCTTCAGATCGGATGCGGTATTGAAAACACATACATTGCCGGCAAGGCCGCATATATCCACACGCTCTATACCTAATGCGGATATAATCTGCAGCAACGCGGCCGAAGACTGCGGATTCTGCATTATGGAATACTCTTCCCTGTCAATCCTATCCCCCTTGTACAGCATCGTATATCCACCACAAGACTCCTCAAGCGCTGCCAGCAAAGGTGGCCATACAGCCGCTCCGGCGGAATGCCTTATACAATGCGCCGGCCAAGGTCCTCCTTCCCGGTCAAACGAGCAATGCCTATATGGATGCCAGTCAGATGTGACAATCTTGACCGCATATTCCTCCCCATGAGTTCGTACATAATCGGCAAGAGCGTCCATTGCCTCTGCCGCACCGGGCACAGGAAGCGTTCCCTCTATAAAGTCAATCTGCGGATCGACTACAAGGAGCATATTCTTCCCCATAACATTTTGATATATTAACATTTAACACGCCACATAGAAGACCCGGCATCAGAACGGATAGCCCACACCGAAGTGCACGGCATAGCCATCTGACCTGACCCAGTCGCGCGGCCCCAGCCAGGCTCCGCCTCCCACAGGATCTCTGAATTTGACGCCTACATCGATACGGACGACGAGGACATTGAGATCCGCCCGGACCCCAAATCCCCAGTCCGCAGCAAGGGTCTTGTAGAAATCCTTGCCGAAACCACCCGAGACATCGTTCTTGTCCATTAGCGTCCACACATTACCGACATCCACAAACGCGGCTCCCGCGAGTTTCCATGCGAGGGGAAAACGATACTCTGCATTTGCCTCTATCCTCACATCTCCCGTCTGGCTCGGTATTGAGAACGACCTGTCCATCAGCGAAGCACCAGGTCCGAGCGCCCTCGACTGCCAGCCGCGCATCGAATTGGCACCGCCGACATAAAACTGTTTTTCAAACGGCAGCGAAGATGAATTGCCATACGCATACCCCACTCCGGACACCAGGCGCGCCGCAATCGAACTGCGGTCCTCCTCTCCAAACACCCATGTCTTGGAAAGCGTCCACTCCGCGCGGCAAAACTGCGAGAACGGCGCACCGAGCATCAGACTCGCTCCGGAAGCATCCGTATCCATCAATGACTTGAACGCGCTCAAAACATTACCGGACAGGTCCACTGCGAGGCGCGTGTACCAATATGTGGCATCGGGATTGATACGAGGAGAAGACGAATAATACAGCACCCCTCCGACACCGGCATCAAAATGATTCTGATAGGAATACTTCATAAAAGGATTGGAAGCCAGCACATTGAAGAAGTCAGGATCCAGTTCGAACAGCCGGACCATATTGACTTGCAAAGGATAGAGCTGATACTGCCAATGCCTGCGGACTGTGCCTGTGTATCCAAACGATGCCGAGAAGATATTCCTCATGTATTCGGGACGGTCCTGGTAACTATACGATAGATTTATCTCAGTCCTCGGGACAGAAGGCCCCTTGAAACAACTGTAGGGCAAACCGAGGAACTTCGGGAAGCTGAGCCCTGCCGTGACACCAAGTTCCGTAGCACGCGTGTCATGCCCGGGCTTGAACTGGAAATTGCCGAGGAAACTCAGATTGAGCCACTCCCCTCCATTGAAAAAGTTCTTATGATGATACTTGAGTTGCGGAGATATGCCCATGAGACCGGAAGAATTGGTCGAAGCCTCCAGATCCACCTCAAAGCCCTGCACCCTGGACTCCGACAGATTGATATCGCAGTCAACATGCGTGGAATCCGCCCTTGACAGGGAAATGGCGACACTGCTAAACACATTCAGCGCAGACAGGCGGCTATATGTCGTATTGATGACCCTCTCATCATACATCTGCCCCGGCTTTACAGTGTTCAGTCCCTCCAGCACGCTTCTTCGGAAAGGCAGTGCGGAGGAATGCGAAATCGTCACCTTGCCTATACAGCTCTTGCGCAGAGGTCCGGAATCCTGCTGCTGCGCCCCCTCCCGGACATGTTCCCTCACGCCCATATACAGGACTGCACGCCCCGGATATTTCATAGTATCAGCCTCAAACGAATAATGCTGTGCCGTAAAGCCATAATACCCTCGGCTCCTCAGCCACGCAGCAGAGCGTGCGCTCTCCCGCTCAAGCACATCCTCGCGGAGCCAGTCTCCCGGGCGCACTGTCACATTCGCCGTATCGGCATAGAAATCCTCTGCAAATTCTCCGTCCGGGACTTCGTAGACAACTGATTCGACAGGTATGCGCCTGCCAGCGTACACATTGTACCGGACTATGGCCCTGTCTCCCCTGACGACAATCTCGTCAGTCACTGTAGACCCGTAATATCCGAGATAGTCCATATGGGAGGCAATGTTCTCAGCCGAAATCCTGGCTGATGCGCTGTCCAGCACCACAGTCCCACGGCCCAACAGCCGGAACGATGCCGGCTTCTGCTTGATGTAAGGAGACAGATCTCCAGGCGTCACATCATCTGCACCGTAGATATTTATGGCATTGCCGGTAAGCCTGTACTCTCCCTCCGCCAGCCTTGACGGCGTGGCGCAGGATGATACGAGCACTACCGCCAGGGCACATGCCCCGGCGGCCAGCGATATTCTGTCCAAACGTATCCACATACCTCCTGCAAGCGACTAAAATCAGCGCAGGCGTCTGTCCGGAGCAGCGACCGCATCCGGAGTCCACGCATTCAGAAAACGAAGGACTTTCTCCCGGTCATACCCGTCTCCGCTCTCGAGAAAACTCGAATCCTGGATATGGATCACCTCTCCTTTGGCATTGAGCACCACGAATACCGGGAATCCGAATCTTGCCGGATACCCGAGCCTCTTCATCAAAGCACGCGCCTCCTTGACCTGTTTCTCCGTACCGGACTTGCGCGGATTATAATTCACATGCAGATAGACAAAATCATCATCGATTGTCTTGGTAATCTCGCTGTCACGGCTGACGAAATCAGAGAAACGCAGACACCAGGGACACCAGTTGCCTCCGACCTGGCAGATAACGAACTTGTCCGAAGAGCCGGCTGTCTTGAGAGCGGCATCGATCTGTTTCATTGGGTCGGCAGTCTCGTCATATACTCTTTTCAGACCGCTCTGTGCATCGGCAGTCATGGCGATGAACGCGAGCACGCATGCAAACAATGTCTTTATCATACTATATTATCTTTGAAGAATACAAATATACACATATTTAAAAAACTTATTTTCCGCAAAAGAATCAGTATATTTGCAGGATATGCGATTGTCGGCAAATAAAATCAAGGCTCTGAAAGCACTGTCCTCCAAGAAAGGACGGGACGAGGCGGGACTCTTCCTCGTAGAGGGACGGAAAATGGTGGACGAGGCCTTAGTCTCTTCATTCGAAGTCATTGAAATACTGGAGTCTGCAGAGATAGGCGAAGACGCCATGGCACGCATTTCCTCAATGTCCACTCCCCCTCCGGTAGCAGCCGTCGTGAGACAAAAGCCCGACACGGCACTTCCGACCGCTCCGGGACTGTATCTCGCCCTCGATGCAATCAGAGACCCCGGCAATCTCGGCACTATCATACGCATCGCAGACTGGTTCGGCATAAGGTCCGTCATCGCCTCTTCCGACACTGTCGAACTCTACAACCCAAAGGTCATACAGTCCACAATGGGAGCCGTGTTCAGAGTGGATTTCCACCGCACGGACATTGTGGAATACTCCCGTCAGATACGCTGCGCCGGCGGCCGCATATACGGCACATTTCTCGACGGAAAGGACATTTACGGCAGCACTTTAGACAACGGCTCGGAACATCCGTCCGTCATCGTCATCGGCAACGAGTCCAACGGCATCAGCCCTGAGGTGGCTCAGGTCACGACTGATCGTCTGCGCATACCATCATTCCCCGGCGGCATCCCTACATCCGAATCGCTCAATGCGGCAGTCGCCACGGCTGTGACCGTCGCGGAATTCAGGCGCAGAGCCACCAGACTTGACCAATAGAGAACTATATACAGATGGAGCATTCCAAGCCTATAATATACCAGATGCTTCCGCGCCTATGGGGCGGCGGGCATTTCTCCGACATAGATGACAGGACCCTGGCCTACCTCAGGGAGTCAGGCTTCAACTGGGTCTGGTACACAGGTGTTCCACGCCATGCGACGGGGCGTCCCTTTGTCAAGGGAGTGCCAGGCTCACCATACGCTGTCAGCGACTGGTATGATGTAAACCCGTATCTCGCTGACAATCCGGACAGACGCATGGAGGAATACGAGGAACTGATTGCCCGCACACACCATACAGGCCTCAAGGTGATAATGGACTTTGTACCCAACCATGTGGCAAGGGACTATGGCATGACGCGCAGCCGCAACGACATAGCGTATCTGGGAGACGGTGACGACACATCCGTACACTGGTCCGCGGACAACGATTTCCTCTACTACCCGGGCACCGCATTCAGACTGCCCGTAGCTGGGGAATGGAATGAGATCCCTGCCAAGGCCACGGGCAACAACTACTCTCCGACCCCCGATGTGAATGACTGGTACGATACGGTAAAAATCAATTACTGCGACGCATATTCCCCCACCTGGGAGAAAATGTACGGAATAGTGCGCTGGTGGGCGGCAAAGCATGTGGACGGATTCCGCTGCGACATGGTGGACCTCGTCCCTCCGGCATTCCTCAAATGGCTGATTGCCCGCATCAAGAGCGAATTCCCCGATGTCATCTTCATCGCCGAGACCTACCGCAAAGAGAAATACGGGCATTACATCTCGGAGGTGGGATTTGACTACCTATATGACAAGTCCGGCCTGTACGACTCCTTGAGAGCGATCATGCAGGGGCACAGTGCAAAGATGATCACCTATTGCTGGCAGGAACTGTCCGACAAGCAGTCGAGAATGCTTAACTTTCTCGAAAACCACGACGAACAGAGGATTGCCTCCCCGTTCTTTGCCGGCAAGGCGGAAAACGGCTATGCCGCGCTTGCTGCTGCAGCATTGTTCAACAAGGCTGCATTGATGGTCTATTTCGGGCAGGAAGTAGGAGAGCCGGCAGCCGAGAGCGGAGACGGCAGGACTTCCATATTCGACATGGTGCACCCGGCAGGCCTTTCGGGACTCTACGGATACATACATAACGGCACAGGGCTGGACAGCCACGCACTCGAAGTATTGTCCACATACAGGGACATTCTCGGGATGGCGTCTTCCTCCCTCGTCGCCGAAGGACTTACATACGACCTCTGTTATTGCAATCTGCACAGCCCGGGCTTTGATCCGGACAGGCATTTCGCATTCTTGCGCAGCAACGGCAGGCATGCCATGCTGATGTTCTGCAATTTCGCGGACAAGGCTGCCGACGCCGAGGTTCTGATTAACGAACACGCCGCCGGAATGATGGGCCTCCAGCCCGGCATTATCCGGACACACGCGGCGGCATACGGATACCAACTCATCGATCTCAAGAAACAATGAGAAGAAAAAAGATTGACCTGACGCTCGAAAGCGTCACCATAGAAGCGGTAGCAGCAGAGGGCAAGGCTCTCGCCAGAGTGGACGGCACGGTGGTATTCGTGCCTTTCGCCGTGCCTGGAGATGTCGTGGACATACAGGTACTCAAGAAGAAGAAAAACTACATGGAGGGGCGTATAACCAGGCTGGTCAAACCATCGGAGCATAGGCTCGAACCATTTTGCAGCCATTTCGGAACATGTGGAGGATGCCGCTGGCAGTCACTGCCTTACGACATGCAGCTCGAAGCCAAGAGACAGCAGGTATATGACCAGCTCGTCCGCATAGGACATCTCGACATACCGGGAGTGGAACCGACAATGGGCTCGGAGCGTACCCAATACTATCGCAACAAACTCGAATTCACATTCTCCAACAAGCGCTGGATACTCGACAGCGAGAATCCGGAGGCTCTCGGCGACAAGGAACGCTGCGGACTCGGATTCCATGTCGGCAAATTCTTCGACAAGGTGCTGGACATAGAAAGATGTATGCTCCAGCCGGATCCGTCCAATGGTATCCGTCTCTTTATCAAGGACTACGCCCTCAATCATTCTCTCGAATTCTACGACATCCGAGAGAAGCGCGGCTATCTGCGCAATATGATTGTGCGCACCACCGAGAGCGGCAATGTCATGCTCATCGTAGTCCTGGCGTATGACGAGCCGGAGACACGCAATCCCATGCTGGATGCTGTCGCCGAGGCATTCCCACAAATCTCATCGCTCTACTATGTCATCAACGGCAAGTGCAACGACAGCATCACCGACCTCGACTGCGTACTCTACCGAGGAGAAGACGCAATCTACGAGACAATGGAGGGCCTGCGCTTCAAGATCGGGCCCAAGTCATTCTGGCAGACCAACAGCCTCCAGGCGCAACGCCTGTACGGGGTGGCGCGCGAATTCGCCGCGCTGACTGGCAACGAGACCGTCTATGATCTGTACACGGGCACAGGCAGCATCGCACAGTTCGTCTCCGGACGCGCAGCCAAGGTCATCGGCATAGAATATGTCCCCGAAGCCATCGAAGACGCCAAGGCAAATGCCCGCGCCAACGGCATCGACAACTGCGAATTCTTCGCCGGAGACATGAAGGACATGCTCACCCCGGAGTTTATCGCAGCGCACGGGCAGCCGGATGTCATCATACTTGACCCTCCTCGCGCCGGCATACACCCCGATGTGGCAAAGGTCATCATGGATGCCGCCCCTGCACGCATAGTATATGTCAGTTGCAACCCGGCTTCCCAGGCACGCGACCTCGGACTGCTGCAAGAGAAATACCGCATCACCAAGGTACAGCCGGTGGACATGTTCCCCCATACGCAGCATGTTGAGAATGTCTGCGCCCTCGAACTGATAGAAAACACTCCTGTAACAGAATAGTTTTATCTCAAGAATATGACTGCACTTACAGTAATAGTGCTCCTGACAGGACTGCTTCTCATCATATTGGGCGCCGACTGGCTCGTGGACGGCGCGGGAGGCATTGCACGCAAGGCCGGAGTCAGCGAATTCGTAATCGGCCTCACCATTGTGGGCTTCGGCACATCCTGTCCGGAACTGGTAGTCAGCCTGACAGGCGCCCTTGAAGGACTGAGCGATGTGGCCATCGGCAATGTCGTAGGCTCAAATATATTCAACGCCATGCTCATACTCGGTCTCACAGCCATAATGGCACCTGTGACCGTGACAGCCTCCAACAAACGCCGCGACATCCCTCTCGTGCTGCTGTTCACCCTGCTGCTCATCGGAGCAGGATTATGGGGGAATGACATCTCCCGTGTAGAAGGAGTAGTGTTCCTCCTCATATTCTCCGTCTATCTATGGTACAGTTTCCGCCACGGTGGCAATGACGACAATGCGGCAACGGACGGGAAACAGATGGGGCTCGGCAAGGCTATATTCCTCACTCTGATAGGATTGGCAGGACTGATAGGCGGTGGCCGAATGTTTGTAAATTCGGCTGTGGATATAGCACACGCCCTCGGAGTCTCGGAGAAAGTCATCGCCCTCACCCTGCTCGCCGGAGGTACCTCGCTGCCCGAGCTGCTCACCTCCATAGTCGCGGCTCTCAAGCACAGGAGCCAACTCGCTCTCGGCAACATACTCGGATCCAATGTATTCAACATACTGCTCATACTCGGATGCTCCTCCGTCATCACTCCCTTGTCATTCTCCGGCATCGATGTCGCTGACATGATAGTGCTCGTATTGAGTTCCGTACTCATGATGACCGCAGGAATCCTCGGCAAAGGACGGCTCGGAAAGGGCTACGGCGTCCTGTTCTGCCTCGTATGGCTGGCATATATAGCCTATCTGCTCACAATCTGACAACAAACTAAAGCATAAACCCACACTATGGCACGGTTCAAACCTACAAAATACCGCCTGCAGAATGTTGCTGACGGACACATATTCAACGACAGCGGATGGACACTGTCCGACCCGGAATCCAAGACACCTTCCCTCGTAAGGGCTGTGTATGACAACAAGCGCTTCACACCCCGTACGGATCTGGACGGCATATACAGATATGCCGAATGGATGCCTGTTACGCGCACGCTGAGAGGCTCTTGCGCTCCTGTCACCTACCGCTCGACCGGACTGGCACAGCGGCTGGGGCTGGACAATCTCTATATAACGCTCTCCGGTTATGTGCCAGACAAGGGTGCTACCATGGAGACCGGCTCGTTCAAGGAGACGGAAGCGTTTTCCGTTTGCGCACGCATGCCGCGTGTACACGACGGCATACTCGTAGTGCAGTCCGCAGGCAATACGGCACGCGCATTTGCCCGTGTCTGCTCCGACAACCACATTCCCGTAGTCATCTGCGTCCCTGCTGACAACTTTCACGATCTGTGGTTCCGCAGGAGACTGCACAAGTGCGTGAAAATCATCGCCACGCCCAGCGGTACGGATTATTTCGACGCCATCACGCTCGGCGACAAACTCTGCCAGGATCCTGAATTCTTCCTGGAGGGAGGTGCCAAGAATGTCGCCCGCCGTGACGGCATGGGCACGACACTGCTCAGCGCAGTGGAGACCATCGGACGCATTCCGGATGCCTATTTCCAGGCTGTCGGCAGCGGCACAGGCGCGATAGCTGCATGGGAAAACAACCTCCGTCTGATTGAGGACGGACGTTTCGGCAGCCACAAGATGAAACTCTTCGTCTCGCAGAACTCTCCGTTCACTCTGATATACGACTCGTGGAAGGCGCATAGCAGGTCGCTCACCGAACTTACAGCCGAGCAGTCACGGCGCGATGCCGAGGTCATACTTGCCAAGGTGCTCTCCAACCGCAAGCCGCCGTATTCCCTCGCAGGAGGACTGTTTGACGCTCTAAAAGACAGCAAAGGAGATGTATTCAAGGTGACAAACGATGACATCGTGTCATGGATACTGCAGTTTTATCACCTCGAGGGCTATGACATCTTCCCTGCCGCAGCGACTGCCGTAGCCAGTCTCGAACAGGCCGTCAAGACACACAAGGTCAAGCGTGACGATGTCATCATGCTCAATATCACCGGAGCCGGCTCAATGCTGGCACAAAGCCACGGCTATAAATGCAAAACTCCGGACCTCATATTGAGCCCGGAGCTTGATGCTGACCAGATAATAAAGGAAGTCAAGCAGCTGTTCTGACAGAGGAGGAGGATTCCATATCCTCCTTCGCCTGTACAGGATTGGCGTATATTTCCAGGAAAATCTGTTTCAAAGCCTCATGGTCAAGGGATTTCTCCACCTTGTCCGTGAGTTTGTGATGCATATATGCCTTGAATTCCTCTACATCCTCAAGGGTATAGTGCTCCTTGTATTTGTCGCAGCCGTGCAGCATGTCATAGCACAGGTAGTTGGTCTTCCACAGGTGATAGCCGTCTATGATGCGGCGGTTTACGAGATTGCGTATGGCAAGATAGCGGTCATTCTTGACTCCGCTTGCCTCAGCCTCTATAATCTCCTCGCGCGTGATGGGTACTCCGAAATGCAGATGGACATTACCTTTGCGCTGGCGTATGCCTATGATGATGCTGTGCAGGTCCTCGTTTTTCTTCTTGACATACTTCTGCGTGCGTGAAATCAGTATCTCGCGTGCCTTGCGTATGTCACATGGCTCATATTCGTATGATATACTGATAGGCAGGATGTTGAGTTCGTCGAAATTGTCTGTGAACGAGCCCGTACCGCTCATGTCGAACATCTTGAGCAATCCCTGCTCCGTCTCGTCATAACCGTTCTTGGTACGGCCCTGACGTTGGGCTATCCATACGGAACTCTTGCCGGAAGTGACAGTCTCTCGTATGTACTTGGACAGTGCCTGCGAGGACAGATACAGTTCACGGGCGGAGACTCCGCGCACGACTTTGATCATGCGGTTGCAGCGGAGCATATACTCCACAGTCTTGCTGGAGAGCAGATTGTCCCCGACGGCTATCTCCGTCATAGGTATGCCGCTCTTGTAGAGCACAAACTGCGTGAATGCAGGATCAAGCACGATATCGCGGTGATTGGACAGGGCGAGGAACTTGCCGTCAATGCTGCGGGCATTCTCCACGCCGTCAAAGGTAAAGTCATCGACCGTGCTGTCTATGACCCAGCCTATAGCCTTGGTCATCACCACATTCTGGAACTCGTCCACGCTGCTTACAGACTTGAGCAGACTGCGCAGATATGTGGCCGGTTTGTCACGGAACATGTATTTGGAGATAATCAGGGTATTGGGATGGTTCGAGAGTTTCTCGATTGCACGCATCGCCTCTTCTTCCGAATAGGGAGCTATGTCGTATTTATCAATATCCATGTCGCTGGTTTCTTTCAATTCTCCAAAGATAGTAATTTTTCACAGAGAGCCACATATCGTGCTGACATCATTGTCAGTCCGCATTGCGCCACAGCAGAGAACTGTCTCCATAGCTGAGGAAACGGAATCCCGAAGCCAGCGCATGGTCATAGATGGTACGCCAGTCTCCTCCGACAAATGCGGACACCAACAGGAGCAGAGTACTCCTCGGCTGATGGAAATTGGTCACCAGAGCATCCGTCAGACGGAATTTGAACCCCGGAACGATGATTATGCGCGTCCCTGCCTTGATTTCTTCAAGTCCGTTGCTACGCAGATACTCTACAATGGCATTCAGTGCCTCCTCCGTACTGTAACTGTATTCCCTGTCATAAGGTGCCCATTGCTCCACATCCTGCACTATGCCATTCTCGATGATGCCTACACCTATATAATATAGTGACTCCAATGTCCTGACAGAGGTCGTACCTACAGCAATGACTTTCCTGCCGGAAGCGAGGTGTTCCAATGTCTTGATACTGACAGAGAACGGCTCTCTATGCATAGGGTGTCCGCTCACATGCGAACTCTTTACCGGGAGGAATGTGCCGGCCCCTACATGCAGGCAGACCGTCTCCTCATCTATGCCCTTGGCGCGGATAGACTCCAGTAATTCGGGGGTAAAATGCAGACCGGCCGTCGGAGCCGCTACAGAGCCCCTGACATGCGCGTAGGTAGTCTGATACCTCTCGAGATCTATATCCTCGGTGTCACGGTTGAGATACGGTGGAATAGGGATATTGCCGCAGAGTTCGAGCACTGCGGAAAACGGGCCGCCACCGCTCCAGGAGAAGCGCACAATGCCGGTCTGCCCGTCTCTGGAGACCAGATCAGCCTTTAATGCCACAGCGTCAACCTCCGGGCTGCCACCGTAATTGACTAAGGAGAGGGTATCGCCTTTCCAGCGTTTGGCATTGCCGATGATGCATTTCCATGAGCATTCGTCCGTGCAGGAGAAATTGGTATTGTAGTCCGCAGGCTCGGCAGGTTCCAAGCAGAAAATCTCGATAGAGGCACCGGAGTCGCGCCTGAAATGCATTCGGGCGGGCACAACGCGCGTGTCGTTGAATACCATTACCGCGTCTTTCGGCAGCAATGTAGGAATATCGTGAAAAACATGGTCTTCCACCATGCCGCTGCGGTAAAGCAGGAGCTTGGAATCATCGCGATGCGCGAGAGGATACTTGGCTATGCGCTCATCCGGCAGCGGATAATCATAGTCATCTATGACAATAGAATTGTAGTCTAACATAACGGAGCAAATTTACGCATAATTAGACTTAAAGGGAAATGACCTTCGAGAGTGCACTTATAAACAAATGTTAATTTTTAACAAAATATAATTTACAGGTGTGTATTTTTATCAGTTCACTTTTGGTTTCTTTCTGCCAACTATTGAGAATTAACAAAACGCCAATAATTATTTTTTATGGGTGATTCTTTTTGATGTATATATCGAATAATCAGATAGTTATTGTATTTTATCTAATGTTTATTACTGCGTATTCCTGAATTCCGGATGCCAGAAAGTGGATTTACAGTTGAAACAAGTGTTTAAAATGGTATTATCTCGATAAAGTCCAATATGTTACGATAGTTTTTCAAAGTAAAGGTTCAACGCGTTACGGGCCTCATGTATTACTTTTTGTATTTTTGTTAACATTTGCAAATGTAACCACCCTATTGCATTTGCAAAAAATACATGTTACATTTGTAGCCAAGACAGATGATTCCAGATGAATACACGTCTCAATCAGTTCCTATCTGCGGAAAACATTTCCCAGGCACAGTTCGCGGACCGAATCGGAGTCGCACGTGCCAGCGTGTCGCATATACTTGCAGGACGCAACAAACCTGGATTCGACTTCATCGAGCGCATGTCTCGCAATTTTCCTGAGCTGAGCCTTGACTGGCTGATCAACGGCAAGGGTCGCATGTATAAGGACGCAGGAAGCGAGAAATCCCCTGCCTCTGTACAACACGAGGACGAAAAACCGATTCTCAGAGACCATGAAAAGACGGAAAGTACTGGTTTACTGTTCGATACAGAGGAGATTCAAAGTCGGCAGGAGCCGGTATTCAGCAATATGGCAGCCAATGCGGACAAAAATGACGCTATCCGGAACATCATACATAAGTCTCCTGCCATCCAGGCGGCTGCAAAAAGCCGTGGCAGTTCTGTACGCGTCAGCAAGGTGCTGGTCCTTTTTTCCGACGGATCATACCAGGAGTTGAAATAAGCAGTCTTTTATCCGACTTATGGAATTTTTGCCGTATTTTTGAAAAGGTATTCCATGTTGGAGGAAGAATGAAAAATCCATTCAGACACGAACGCATACCGGCTCTCGAGCGGGAGATTGCCGGTATCAGGTTTGACTGCCCCATCGCCATTGAACCAGCTCCGGTATTGAAGAGCAGGCATTTGGGGCTGAGGGCCCGGCATTTTGCATTCTCAGAGATCAGTCCCGTCAACGATGCTGCACAGACAGGGATGAGATTGCGTGAAAAGGGCAGCAGCGACCGAGTAGCTCTGAACATCACCCGGACCGAAGGGCGTACTGCTGACGAACTGATAGAGAACAACGCTGATGCATTCTCACATCTCTATGATTTTGCGGAGATGTTTGTGCTGGATACATGCAGGGTGGACAGTACCGGGGCTATGCCACTGCAGAACACCGAGACTCTCTCCGAAGTCCTCGACAGGATGATGGATATCAGGAGATTCTATGAAGGTGACAAGGCGGTGTTCGTACGCATTTCCGACATGATTTCGGAGCGTGAACTCGCTGAAATACTCCATCTCGTGAGGATGTCCGGCGTGGATGCCGTGATTGCAGGCTCTGACCGTTTCTGCCCGGAACTGCTGCAACGCATACGCAATTACACGGGCGACCGCCTGCCTATAATAGCCTGCGGAGGCGTCAATACCTACGCCAAGGCACGCGAACTGCTCGACGGAGGCGCGGCACTGGTACAAGTCCAGCGCATCGCCGCCGGCTTAGTATTGAGATCTTTAGAAACAGCATTGAAATGACCACTGCGTCTATCTGCACTATCGGGGATGAGATCCTCATCGGACAAATCATAGATACCAATTCCGCGTTCATTGCCGGCAGACTCGGAGAGAACGGCATACGCGTAAACAGGATTTCCAGCATCGGAGACAACCACGACACCATTATACGGCAACTCTCTGAGGAATTGTCTTCCAGCGACATAGTCATATCCACAGGCGGTCTCGGCCCTACCAAGGATGACATTACCAAGGAGGCTCTCGCTGAACTGAGCGGCAGCCATGAGTATGTCGTACACGAGGGGCAGATGGAGATGGTGCGCCGGATACTGCATTCCAGGGGACTCGATATGCTGGAGTCCAACCGCAGGCAAGCCCTCGTACCGGACAGTTGCGAGGTGATTGTAAACCGCAGGGGGACGGCTCCTATCATGGTATTCCGCTTCCCGGAGTCACGTTTCGGGCATCCTGCGGTACTGTACAGCATGCCAGGTGTGCCTTTTGAGACCAAGGCTGCGCTGCAGGAGGTGCTGGACGACATCCGGGCGCATTTCCATACCGAAGACATCAACCACCGCAATATAATGGTATACGGCCTCGCAGAGTCTGCCCTTGCCGAAAAAATCGCAGACTGGGAGGATAATCTGCCGGAATACATGCACCTCGCATATCTGCCGAATCCCCTGACTGGCATCAGGCTCCGGCTGTCCATATACGGTGGCTATGACAGGGCTGCAGAGGAAGCGGAGACAGAGAGGCAACTGAGCCTTTTGAGACCCATTCTCGGGGACTATATCTACGCGGAAGAAGACAGCTGCATCGAGGCGGCAATAGGCAGGCTCCTGCGTGGAAGCGGCCGCACAGTCAGCGCAGCGGAATCATGTACCGGAGGAATGATTTCGCACCTGCTCACGACCGTACCCGGCTCGTCAGAATACTACCTCGGCTCGGTGACTTCATATGCTGTCTCCGTCAAGAACAAGGTCCTCGGAGTACCGTTAGAGACCGTGGAAAAGTACGGCATCGTCAGTGCCGAAGTAGCGGCCGCGATGGCGGAAGGAGTGCGCCGTCTTACGGGCAGCACATACTCCGTCTCCACTACCGGATGGGCGGATTCTTACGGAGACGAGCGCGAACCGGCAGGTACTGTATGGGTCGGAGTCAGCGGCCCGGAGGGCACCGTCACAGCCCGATTCAACTACAAAAACGACCGCAAGCGCAATATTGACAGATTTGCAGCATCCGCGCTGAACGAATTACGAAAATATATCAATAAGAATATAAACAATTGATTTATAAAAGATATAACATTTAAGTTTTATCCTATAACAAAAATGTTATATCAAATTTCCCCATTCTTCAGCCTTGGTATCGAGTTCTCTCTGGCACTCAAGGTACTCCCGGGTCAGATCCATGACATCGTCTTCCGGTGTCGGCGCTGACAGTACTGTCTCGATTTCTTTCATCCGGGATTCGAGTCTTTCGATTTCCTTTTCGAGGAATTTCACGCGCTCTTTCACCTTCTTCTCGGCACGGGATCTGGCCTTGGCCTGCTCAAAATCTCTACGCGCTTCCGCAGCCTTGTCCTGTGCTGGAGCGGCTGCCTCTTTGCGTTCCAATTCACCGAGAGAATCTATGGCGCGGCGTGCCAAGAAATCCGATACTGACCCCAGGTGTTCATACACCCGTCCGTCCCGGAATTCGTATATCTTCTGTACGAGACCATCCAGGAAATCCCTGTCATGCGACACCACTACGAGTGTGCCGTCGTATGCAAGCAACGCCTGTTTGAGCACATCCTTGGACTGGATGTCCATGTGGTTGGTAGGTTCGTCGAGAGCGAGCAGATTGTGGCTCTGTAGCATGAGTTTGGCCATGCCCAGACGGGCCCTCTCGCCTCCGCTCAATACTGAAACGCGCTTGTCTATGTCCTCTCCCTTGAACAGGAACGCCGCGAGGATGTCACGCAGCTTGGTGCGGATGTCTCCCACTGCTATGCGGTCGAGTGTCCCGAAGACAGTCTCGCGCTTGTCCAATACATCTTCCTGGTTCTGGGCAAAATACCCTACATCAACATTGTGCCCCACGGTTGCACTGCCATCCAACGGAGACAATTCGCGCATGATGATGCGCATCAGTGTGGTCTTGCCCTCTCCGTTGCGGCCCACCAACGCCACTTTCTCCCCTCTCTTGATCTCGATGTCGGCATGGCTGAACACGACTTTGCCGGGATAGCCGGCGCTCAGGTCCGCAGCCTTGAACACAACATCCCCGGCACGCGGTGCTGGAGGGAACTTGACATTCAGGCAACTGGTATCGGTCTCGTCTATCTCTATACGCTCGACCTTCTCAAGAGCCTTGATGCGGGACTGGACCTGGTTGGACTTCGTAGGCTTGTAGCGGAATCTCTCGATAAAGTCCTCTGTCTTCTCTATCATGCGGCGCTGGTTTTCGTACGCGGCCTTTTGCTGCGCGATACGCTCCTGACGCAGAACGAGATATTGGCTATACGGCACCTTGTAGTCATGTATGCGTCCGAGCATTATCTCTACGGTGCGGCCGGTCACATTATCCAGAAACTTGCGGTCATGCGAGACAAGCAGTATGGACGAAGGGCAGGTCTTGAGATAGCCCTCCAGCCATTCTATAGACTCGATGTCAAGGTGGTTGGTAGGCTCATCGAGCAGCATGATGTCAGGACGCCCGAGGAGGATCTTCGCCAGTTCGATACGCATGTTCCAGCCCTGGCTGAATGTCTCGGTGTTGCGCGACAGTTCCGCATCCTTGAAACCGAGCCCGAGCAGGGTACGTCTCGCCACGGCCTCCATAGGCTCCCCCATGCTGACAGTCAGATGGTCATTGAGGTCATTCAACTTGGCTATCAAGTCCATATAGGACTGGGACTCATAGTCTGTCCTCTCTGCGAGTTCGCGTGACACCTCATCAATCTCACGCTCCACACGGAGCAGAGGTTCGAATGCGGTCATCGCCTCCTCGAGGACAGTGCGCCCCCTATTATGCTCCATTATCTGGGGCAGATAGCCTATAGTCACTCCGGCAGGCTTGTCCACCTGGCCGGATGTCGGATTCTGAAGACCACAGATGATCTTCATAAGAGTAGACTTGCCGGCTCCGTTCTTGCCGACAAGTCCTATCTTGTCACCGTCACTGATATGGAAACTGACCTGATCGAGCAATACGCTGCCGCCGAATGCGACAGTGATGTTGTCCAATGAAATCATCAGTTCTCCAATGCCTTGAGAGCGGCTTCGTATGCTTCTATCTTGGAGAGGCTGTCTGCCTCCTTGCGACGCTCCATCTCTATGACTTTCTCAGGGGCATGGGCCGTAAATGACTCGTTGCCAAGTTTTTTACGTACGGATGCAAGGAAACCGCGCTGATACTCCAAGTCCTTGAGGATACGGGCCTTCTCCTCTTCGACATCGACATGTCCGGAGAGCACTACGCTCACTGCGCAGGTGCCGACCATAAAGGATACGGCCGCACCTTCGTCCAGGCCTGCTGTGAATGTCGCATCGGCGAGTTTCGCCGCCACTGCAAGGGCTGAAGCCGGGAAACGGGAGTCTACCGCTACCGAGAGCTGCTCTTTGGGAGGTATATTCTTCTGCTTGCGGACACCGCGAATGCCGTTGACCAGTTCCTGTGCCATATTGAATGCGGCTATCACCTGCTCGTCATAGCCTGCAGAGACAGGCGAATGCTGGAACATGATGGTCTCCCCCTCTCCACGCTCTGACATGGCATGCCACAGTTCTTCTGTGATGAAAGGCATGACCGGGTGAATCAGTTTGAGGAGGTCCTCAAAGAATGATAATGTCGCATTGTATGTCTCCTTGTCGATGCTCTCGCCGTGTGCAGGCTTGACAGCCTCCAGATACCACGAGCAGAACTCGTCCCAGAAGAGTTTGTAGATAGTCATCAGGGCATCTGAGATGCGGAACTTGGCGTAATCGTCCTCCACTGTCTCGACGGCCTGTGCCAGCCTGTTGCGGAACCATTCGACCGCTGCGGCGGAAGCCTCGGGCTGAGCGGTGCTACCGGAGACATTCCAACCGCTGATAAGCCTCCAGGAATTCCATATCTTGCCGCAGAAATTGCGTCCCTGCTCCACCTGCTTCTCATCATAGAAGATGTCATTGCCGGCAGAAGAGCACAGAAGCATACCGATACGCACGGCATCCGCGCCATATTTCTCGATGAGAACGAGGGGGTCGGGAGAGTTGCCGAGAGTCTTGCTCATCTTGCGGCCGAGCTTGTCACGCACGATGCCGGTGAGATAGACATTGCGGAAAGGCACTTCCTGCATGAACTCATCGCCTGCCATAATCATCCTCGCTACCCAGAAGAAGAGAATATCCGGTCCTGTAACCAGGTCATTTGTAGGATAATAGTATGCGAGATCCTTATTGGGCGTGGCATCGGGATGTCCGGGCTTGGCTGCATCGAACACCGATATAGGCCAGAGCCAACTCGAGAACCATGTGTCGAGCACATCGGGATCCTGGCGAAGGTCCTCCATCGTATAATCAGGATTGTATTCCTGTGCGGCTTTGAGAGCGGCTTCCTTGCTGGCCTCCACGACAATCTTGCCGTCGGGGAGGTAATATGCAGGAATCTGCTGTCCCCACCACAACTGACGCGAGATGCACCAGTCACGGACGGTCTCCATCCAATGGCGGTAGGTATTGCGGTACTTGTCCGGAATGAGCTTGACCTTACCGCTCTCGACGGAGTCCAGAGCCATTTCCGCGAGCTTGTCCATCTTGAGGAACCACTGTGCGGAGAGTTTGGGCTCGATGACGGCATTAGTCCTCTCACTGTATCCGATAGGAGAGACATAGTCCTCGATGTGGTCGATATTGCCTGCCTCCTCGAGCATTACCGCTATCTTCTTGCGCGCGACAAAGCGGTCCTCACCAACGAGAATCTGCGCCTTTTCGTTGAGACAGCCGTGGTCGTCGATAATATCGAGTACGGGCAGATGATGGCGCAGTCCTATCTCATAGTCATGCGCATCATGGGCAGGGGTTACCTTGAGACAGCCCGTTCCAAAGTCCATTTCGACATAATCGTCTTCGATAATGGGAATCTCCCTGTTGATCAGAGGGATGAGCACCTTCTTGCCATGCAGCCACTGATGACGCTCGTCGGCGGGATTGACGCAGACCGCGGCATCCGCCATAATGGTCTCGGGACGGGTGGTCGCCACCACGATGTACTTGTCCGTAGGGTTGCCCTGTCCGTCAGAGACATAGTATTTCATGTGGTAGAACTTGCTCGGAGTATCCTTGTGTATGACCTCCTCATCGGAAACGGCCGTCAGTCCGACCGGATCCCAGTTCACCATGCGCACTCCCCTGTATATGAGTCCCTTCTTGTAGAAATACACGAATGTATTGATAACCGCCTCGGAGAGGTCGGGGTCCATCGTGAACTTGGTGCGGTCCCAGTCGCAGGATGCACCGAGTTTGCGCAACTGCTTGAGAATGATGCCGCCATGCTCCTCTTTCCACTCCCACGCGTATTTGAGAAACTCTTCCCTGGTCAGGTCCTCTTTGGAAATGCCCTTTTCGCGCAGGCGGGAGACTACCTTGTTTTCCGTGGCAATAGAGGCGTGGTCTGTACCGGGCACCCAACAGGCATTCTTGCCGTCCATACGGGCCTTGCGCACCAATACATCATTGAGGGTATTGTTGAGCACATGCCCCATGTGGAGTATTCCCGTCACATTTGGCGGCGGAATAACTACGGTATAAGGCTCCCTGTCATCGGGTTCCGAATGAAAAAACTTGTTCTGCAGCCACCAGGCGTACCATTTGTCCTCCACTTCGGAGGGAGTGTATTTGGCTTGTATCTCCATAACCTTGCCTTGAAAACAAAAACATTGATAGTGTGCATCGGGCCAGCATTCCTCGCATGGCAGTCCTAACGCAATCTGCAAATTTAATCAAAATATCCTTTCTCCCGAAGAAAAAGGTCCGGCAAACAAGCATAAAACTACCGCTTTTGCTACCTTTGCAGGCAATATTGCCGAAACACGGGGCAAGGAAAAACAATACATTATGACGAAAAGGACACTCGCTGCCGCTGTAGCGGCCATTATATGCTCAGTTTTATCGCTCAAGGCGCAGACAAATATCCAGTTGTTCCACGATGCCGGCAAGGACCGCGGACATCTGACCACGACAATCGAGGGATTCTATTCGGACAAATGGGGCAGCACATTCTTCTTTGTCGATCATGATTTCAACTCCCGCAACGCGTCAGATAAAGTATACGCCCCGAGCGGAACATATATGGAGATTTCGCGTGCGCTGAATTTCTGGAGCGGCACGAGACTCGCACCTCTGAGCCTGCATGTCGAGTACAACGGTGGTGTCTACAAGGGCTATACTATCAACAACGCATTCCTCGCGGGAGCGAAATTGTTTATGCACAATGCCGATTTCCGCAACACCCTCACCCTCCAGGCAATGTACAAGCACATCAACTACCACGGCTCATACGATCCGTCAGGCAAGAAATACCGCAGCAAACTCCCCCTCCAACTGACCGCAGTCTGGGGAATGCAGGACCTGTTCGGCGTCAAGGGGCTTAGTTTCAGCGGCTTCGCTGATTTCTGGTGGGAGGGGCATACTGTCTACCCGTATCTCGACGACAAAGGCGCAGGCTACCGCGATTTCACCAAAGGCAAACGCGCAGAGGCCGTATTCCTCTCCGAGCCGCAAATCTGGTACAATGTCGGCAGGCATATAGGCGTGGACAATCTCCACCTCGGCAGCGAAATCGAACTGTCCTACAACTTCGGCACCGGACAGGGCTTCTTCGCCCGTCCCTGCATTGGTGCCAAATGGGCATTCTAAACGGCATAAAATAGTGTATATTTGCATATCGTAAAGTTATGGTCCGATGAAAAAGACAATCAAGATATTCGCAAGCATTCTCCTGGCGGCAGCGGCTGTCGTCTTCGCCAACGGCGTCTATTATGTGTTCTATGGGCAATCGAAGTCCGCGGAGAAGCTCGCGCGCGGAGAGGACTTGAACATTTACGAGTGCTGCTCAATCTATACGATGCATTGTGCGACGGTTGCATTCGGCTGGATGCTGTCTCCAGAGGCATCGTATCAATGCGCGGTGATGTTGTTCTCCAAAGAAGGCTCGATACATTATCGTTCATCGGATTTCATGCGTTCGAGCGTAATACAATCGCAAATCGCCAATTCAGAAAGCGACAAGTTCGTTATCGACTTTCCGTTGAACGCCATCACCGGCAACAAAAAATCTCCGCTAAGGAACGAACTTAAATATGCGATAGCATACGACGGCGCGGAGTACTCATTAGCGAATGGGAATCCGACACTCACAGTGGACTGCAAATACGACAGATATATAGGAGTATACGATGTCGGAGTGCTCGTATTCAGATTTCATTGGGAGCTCCTGCGATACATCCAGGACAAAGGCATGATACACCGTTGCACTGTAGTGTATACGCAAAAATAGTCTGAAGCCATTGGTATATCAGCCAGAACATAGACGGCCGCAGAGATTGTGTGACTTACTGCTACAAGAAGAAGTATGCCGATGACGGCATGCGTTTTCTGGGCAATGTTTCATCGAGTGTGTCCGGAGCACCCTCTAAAAGTCCTTGCCCTCGAAGACCGCACCGGATGAGACCGCACCGGAGTGCTCCTTGTGGCCCCCTGCATTAAACGAGAAGCTGAGCGAAAGGACGATATTGGGATAAAGGGGACGCACATGGGTAGTCGAATTGAGCGTCGGCGAAATACGGTAGTTGTTGTAACGCGCCGTGCGGAATACATCATTGACGACCAACGATGCCGAAAGGCGGTTTTTGAGCAGTTGCTGACGGACTGCCAGGTCAAAGTAACAATAGCCATCCTCCCTGCCTTGCGTCAACACTCTCGGCCCCACCACATTGGCGTCAAACTGCAGACGGGTCGTGCGGCCTACGGTAAAATCATTGATCACCGATGCCGAATAACCAGTGTTTGCGGAACTCGTACACCCTTGATAGTCAGCAACAAACTTGTAATCAAAGAGGCTTGCATTTATCGTCATGCGCCACCAGCGGCTGTTTTTGATCCGTGCACTCAACTCCACTCCCCAAGTCCTGTCATTGCCTGCGTTAATCAGCGAATCAAGCGTCACACCTGGCTCATAAGCCACCCTCACCCGCTCGCGGACATCGCTGCGATGGCGATAAAACCCGGTCACACCGACAGAATGCCCCTTGTCAAAGACCTTGCGATAGCCGATTTCGGCAGAATGGATGTATTCGGGCCTGATGTCCGGATTGCCTATCATCTTGGTATAATAATCCTCATAGGTGATATAGGGCTCCAGTTGCCAGATACCAGGACGGTTGGTCCTGTACGAATACCCCAGCGAGAAAGTGTTGTCGTCTGGCGCCGCATACGAGACATGCGCTGACGGGAAAAGGTCGGTGCGCCTGATATAGCGGCTGGCGCCCTCGATTTCGATAGTCATTTCATCGATGCAATGATCGGCACGCACTCCCACATCCATCGAGACAGGGCCGAAACTGTCATTCACCATCAGGTAGGCAGAATGGATCTGCCGACGATAGTAGAATGGCGCATACAGGTCCTCCTGCCATTCGAAATCACGCCTGGCACGATCCCAGTACTTGATATTATAGTCACCGTGCTCACTGTATGATGTATATTGATACCCGACTTCAGCCTTACCCTCCGGACGATAGTGCAACTCATAGGAAGCCTGCCCGTCAATGTCCCAATGGTGCTCGCTCTCATAGCCGCGCGTCCCCTCATATCGCTCCCCCGACATTTCAAACATATTGCTCTCGGTATACTCCAGCGCATACCAGTCATACCGCAGACGCCACTTAGCGGCAATCTGATCCTTGCGCTCATTGAGCCGCCAGACATAATCACCCGACAACTGCGCCAGATGCTTTTCGTTGGAATAACGGTCGTGACTGTCGTAAACATTGTCGTTGATGACCTCATCGCCCTGCTGGCGATGCTCGTCATAGAGCATATCACCGCCTCTTGCTGTCCTCGTCATTCCGGCTTGTGCTTCGAGCCCCAGAGAATGGCCCTTTCGGGCAAATTCCCACCCCATTCGTCCGATATAAGAAGAATTGTTGCTGTGACGCCGGCCGTCAGCCTTGGATGTCGTGACAAAATCATCGACTATGGTTGTTTTCTGCTGGTCGAAATCGCTCTTGCCGCGGATCTCAGAGCCCGCTGCCCCCACATACCAACGGCTGTCTCCGCGACGGTAATTGAGGAGCAGGTCTCCATTCCACATCCCGATAGTGCTGCCTGCCAGATTGGCCGCACCGCTAAAGCCCTCATCATCATGCCGTCTGGTTATAATGTTGATTATGCCGATGTCGCCCTCGCTACGGTAACGGGCCGACGGCGTAGTGATGATCTCTATATCCTCGATATTCGAAGCCGCTATCTGTTCCAGCGCCTGTGTGCCCTCCAAAGGGCTCTGCTTGCCATCGACATATACAAGGAAGCCGCTGCTGCCACGGAACGACAGATTGCCTTCGGCATCAATGCTGACGGACGGTGTCGATGCGAGGATGTCTGCCGCTGTGCCGCCGTCCGAAGCAAGCGAAGCGGACGCATTGATGCGCTGACGGTCAAGTTTATAGACCACGCGGCTACGCTCCCCCGTCACGACAACCTCTTTCAACCCGGTCTCTACAGGCGTCAGAGCAATCGTCCCCAAATCAAGACTCCGGCCACCGACAATTGCGACCGGCACGGCATAGGGCTGATAGCCGACCAAGAGCACCGACAACAAAAACTCCCCTTCACTTACCCGGTCAATGGAAAACACACCGTCAATCGCGGATGCGGATGCCACGGCATGGTTGTCATCATCGGTCAATACAACACTGGCGAATCCGATTCTCTCTCCCGTCGCCCCGTCGACAACGCGCCCCTTGATGGCAGGATCCGGTGTCTGGGCACAGACCGGCACAGACAGCAACATCAGTAATATGCTATATACAAACGGCTTCATCAACACTTGAATTTCGGTAACACATAAGCACCCGTGCAAAACATAACACTCAATGCGTTACAAATATACCCAAATAGTATGAATGCCTTGACAGACTGCAGCATCGATTTCCGAATAATCCGCCCCAATCACTTTGCGGGAGAAGCGGGGGACGGTGCTATCCTGTTCGCCATTTCAACGGCTTTCGTGATATGCGAGCAAATATGGTCCTCGCCGACCATTTTGTCGATACCGGCATTGACCAATGCCGCATGCACATTCTCTTTCACCCCCGAAAGGACCACATGGATCCCCTCTGCCTGCGAAGAATTTATCAGGATCTCAAGATTGTGGATACCGGTCGAATCGATAAACGGGACCTTCCGCATACGGATTATACGCACACTCGGCTTGCGGCCCATAGAGTTGCGCATCGTCTCATCAAACTTAGTGGCCACACCAAAGAAGAACGGCCCGTCAATCTCATAGACTTCCACACCGGGATTCACATTGAGTACCTCGTGATGCAGCATCTCCGAATCCTCGTCCACTTCGAGCTGCCCGGAATATGCCCTGACCTCAGTATTCTCCATGACACGGCGGAGGAACAGAATCACTGCGAGGAGCAGACCCATTTCGATTGCAATCGTAAGGTCAAAGATCACTGTCAGCAAGAATGTCACCGCAAGGACGCTGATATCGCTCTTGGGATTGTGCAGAATCGAACGGATAGTGCGCCAGCCGCTCATATTGTAACTCACGACAATCAGCACGGCTGCAAGGCACGACATCGGGATGAGATTGATCAGCGGCATCAGGAAGAGGAAGATCAGCAGGAGTACAATCGAATGGATCACTCCGGCAATCGGTGTGCGGCCGCCATTTGTAATATTAGTCATCGTACGGGCAATGGCTCCTGTCACAGGTATGCCGCCAAAGAACGGAACCACGATATTTGCCAACCCCTGGCCGATCAGCTCGGTATTGCTGTTGGTACGAGTCCCGGTCACGCCATCTGCCACAGTCGCGGAGAGGAGCGATTCGATAGCACCCAGGATAGCGATTGTGAATGCAGACGGCAGCAGGCGGTTGATAGTCGCCATATCCAATTTAAACGCATGCGGCTGAGGAATATTCGTCGCGAGCGAGCCAAAACGGTCTCCAATCGTCTCCACATGCAATCCGGGAACAAGCGAAACGACCGCCGTCACAATAATGATAGCGATGAGCGCACCGGGCAAGCGGCGCGAAATCTTCGGAGTGACAACAATGATTGCGAGCGACAGCAGTCCGACAGCGAGTGTCTTCCAGTCCATATTCCCGAAATTGGCAATGTACGCACCCCATTTCGGTATGAATTCGCTCGGCACATTCTTGAGCCCGAGGCCAAAGAAATCATTGATCTGAGTCGAGAAAATAGTCAGCGCGATACCGGCCGTAAAACCGACGACAATCGGATAAGGGATGAATTTGATGACCGTGCCAAGCCGGAAGAGCCCCAGAGCGACAAGTATCAATCCCGCCATAAATGTCGCGACAGCAAGACCTTCAAGGCCGAATGTCGCAATAATATTATAGACAATTACAATAAAGGCTCCCGTAGGGCCGCCTATCTGGACGGTACAGCCGCCGGCCACAGACACGATAAAACCGCCGATTATAGCCGTAATCAGACCGACCGTAGGGCTCACGCCGCTCGCGATACCGAACGCGATGGCAAGCGGTAGCGCAACAATGCCTACAACAATACCGGCGACAAGATCATTCTTGAACTTGTCAGCAGAATAGTTTTTCAAAGCCGAAAACAGTTTCGGCTTAAAATCAATAGAACCGTGAAAATCCATTATACCTTATAATATATAAAAACCTCAGGTAGAATCTTTTACAAAAGCCCGTACAGCCAATGAGATATATTCGTAAACACTCAAACCATTTTTCAGAGCGCGAAAATACAATAAATCTCTGTAATAACCGCATGAAACGGCACCAATTCACGATTCTGTCTATTTTGCGTTTCGTAACGCAGAAGCCGGCCCTGTCTATCCCAGCAGCCTCTCTATCTGAGGAATGAGTCCGAGATCGGCAGGGAGCCAATCAACGGAATAGAGTTCTCCCCTGGAGAGCCACCTTGCCGCTTCATGCTCAAGCAGATGCAGTTCCCCACTGCGTATGCGGCAGACATAGCAGCCCATCGAGAGATGGAATGCCGGATAGTCATACTCCACCGTGTCCAGCAATTCCCCCACCTCAATCTCGGTATCGAGCTCCTCGCGTATCTCCCTCGCAAGCGCCTCCTGCGGGCTCTCCCCTGCCTCAACCTTGCCGCCCGGAAACTCCCAGCCGTCCTTGAACTCCCCATACCCGCGCTGCGTCGCAAATACCCTCCCGTCCTCGGAAACAATTATCGCCGCCACTACTTTTACTGTCTTCATAAACTAAAGATTATCAATCATATATTCGCCGCTGTAAGATAGTCATAGAGGCTCCTCTCTACAGGCGTCTCCAACTTGTACTCTATCTCCACCGCCGACACATTGGTATTCGGCATCAGGAACTCCCTCAACAGTCCCTGCTCAGGATGACGAATCCGTCCAAGGTAATAAAATTCTTTCGATTCCTGGTCGTCCTTGTTCTTGCGGACAAACAAATCCATCCTCACCCCTTCAGAGACACTGTTGCTTGCTATTAGCACATCTTTGGACTTGACAGTGCGCTTGCTCTTGGAAATGGCATACAGGGTGGACCTGTCCTGGAAACGGTCATGATACTTGGTCGTCTCGCTTATGTCATCCGACTTGTCATAATTGACAAATACAGGGTAGGTCTTTGTGCGAGCATCAAACTTATAGCCACCGACATTGAGCGAGACCTCGTCCTTTTCCCAATCGAGCAGGCGGAACACATCCTCATAGGTATACTTCTGCCCTATCGCAAATCTGTCCGTAGACCTGTACACATTCTCATATCGTCCACGGGCAAAGGCAATCACCTCATTGAGTTCATCCACGAACGCTGGCTTCGACATCGCTGCGCGGAATAATGCGGATGCTACATATCCATCTCCGCTCAACGATTTCTCTATCAACGGACAATCACAGAAGCGTCTCGAACTGCCGACCGCATAATAGCCCCCAGTCATCACGCTTATAATATTTTCACACGCAAAACTATCGACACATAATCCCTCTGCAGTACAACGCCTCTGCCATTCATCAATGACATCATTCGTCCCCACGGCCGAAACCAGCACCTCCAGCATTATGATTTCATTAAGCCTCTTGCCAGAAGCAAACTTTTGCGATACGAATTCAAGCAAATGGTTATCTTCTATGCTCAGGCTGTCCTCCAGGCCGTCATATCGCACGAGGAAACCATAATACGAACACATCTTTGCCGACTTACACTCCGCATTCGAATCCACATACGACAAAATCCTCAACGGATCCATCTCGCCCAAACTATCGAATTCACTGAGCCGAGGCCTACGTCCAAGCTTTCGCTTAAAAGAATTATACCCCTCCATAATCACCTTCTTCTGATTGAGACGGGCCTTGTCAAGAGATCTAAATATCCTGTCCCGGGACACTTCATCAAAGTAAATGGTAGACGCTCCTTTTATAAGCTTGTTTCCCTCGACAAGCGACTTGCGGATATTGTCTTTATTGCCGGTCCTGTCCCCGGACAATGCGACTGGAATAAGGTAATTGCTGTCATAGTTGGCAATGAAATCAAGCACTACGACAAATTCCTTACCTGCCGCCTTTCTCAAGCCTCGTCCCAACTGCTGGACGAAAATAATTGCAGACTCTGTCGGGCGTAGCATTATCACCTGATTGATCTCCGGAATATCAACTCCTTCATTGAATATATCCACTGTCAGTATATAGTCCAATTGATTCTCCCGGTCGGCAGACTTTGTTTCTAACCTTTCAATCGCATTCTTTCTCCTTGCGTCATCGTCCTCTCCTGTCAGCGCAATCGTATTATAGCCGCGTTCATTCAGCTTCGTTGAAAGTTCCCGCGCTTCCGCCTTGCTGCTGCAAAACATCAGCCCTCTGAGTCTGTCTCCGCTATACCCATAATACTCAGCCATTTCCACAATATAGTCAACGCGCTTGTCCGAAACAAGATGCCTGAAATCCTCAACCGACCTGAAGTTCCCGTCTACAAACAAGTCACTGATGCCGAAATAATGGAACGGGCACAGAAGATTTTCCTCGAGAGCATTCTGTAGACGGATTTCGCATGCTATATTATGATCAAAGAGCTGGTATACATCGACTCCGTCACTTCTATCCGGGGAGGCAGACATTCCGAGCAAGAACTCAGGCTCGAAGTACTGGATAATCTTGAGGTAACTGTCCGCTCCTGCGCGGTGACATTCGTCAAGTATAATGATAGAGAAATGCTCCGGTACAAAATGCTTCTGCCGAAATTCATCTTTAGACATCATATTCACCGTTGAGAATACGACATCTGCTGTAGCCATAAGCGCGGCATCTTGATTCTTTCCAGAAATCTGAGCCATTCTGAAACCACGGCCCAGCACTCTCCGATAACTCTTTTCCGCCTGAGTATTGATCAATTCCCGATGCGAGACAAATAGAACCTTCTTCTTAGAAACAAGTTCTTTGGCAAAAAGATTGCGGACCGCAAATGCCGATGCATAAGTCTTACCGGTACCTGTCGCAGAGATCAATAACCCACGATTCTCTCCCTGGCGCAACAGCTCTTCTACTTTATCAGAGAATGCGCTCTGCATGTCATTAGGATTTATTTCCTTAGACGGGAGCTCAAGGCTGTAATTGACATCGGGGCGAGATACCGCATTGGCCTGTTTGACGCAATAAGCCTCTCTATATTCATTCTTGCATTCATCATAGCAGGCAGATGACTCCCATATAGCATCAAACTCACTTTCAATCGATTGCGCGTACTCTCCTGCCGAGGTCGAGATTATCTTTGTGTTCCACTCATGATTCCTGGCCAATGCATTCTGGGTCAGATTGGAGCTGCCGATAATGGTACGGAACTCATCCCCATGGCGAAACATATAGCCCTTGGTATGGAACCCCAGGTCAGATGAGCGGAACATCCTAACTTCTATATTCTTAAGTGCATTCAGACAATCGAGGGCATCCGGTTCGCTGAATGTGAGATAGTCAGTCGTAAGAATGCGTCCGGGCACATTCTTGCGTTCAAGTTCTTTCAACACTCCCTTCAATGGAGCAAGTCCTCCTTTCGTGATAAATGCCACGGAAAAGAACATCGAGTCGCAATCCTTCATTTCGCATTCTATCTCCGTAAGGACCTTACCACCATTGGAATTGGTAAGAAGTTGAGGGGTATATGACAGGTCGGCCTTCTGACAAGAGTCTATAAAGGCGCGATTGTATCCTTCTACAAGTTTTGAGAGATTTCTATCAGGCATAGTTTGCGTAATATTTGGACTTTTCGTAACTTGAAGCCCGGCTTGAAAACTTCGACACAAGCCACTGAAGAGAAAGGATTTGAGGAGGGAGATTATGAACTACGGCTACATACGGGTCAGCAGCAACAAGCAGACAGTCGAGAATCAGCGATTCGAAATACTGCAATTCTGCCGCAGAGAAGGCATCACCATAGACGGCTGGATAGACGAGACCATCAGCGGCACCAGAACATTCAAGAGAAGGCTCCTGGGCCCCCTGCTCCACAAAGTCAAAAAGGGTGACATTATCATCTGTTCCGAGCTTTCCCGCCTCGGGAGGAACCTCTTCATGATCATGGAGATACTCAATATCTGCATGGACAAGGGCTGTCGTGTCTGGACTATCAAAGAGGGTTATCGGCTTGGAGACGACATCCCGAGCAAAGTCCTTGCATTCGCATTTGGCCTCTCGGCAGAGATTGAGCGCAACCTCATAAGCCAGAGGACCAAGGAAGCTCTTGCTCGCAAAAGGGCCGAGGGCGTCATTCTCGGGCGTCCCAAAGGCTCGGTCAATGCTCCTGAAAAACTCAAGCTCTACCATAAAAAATCCCAAATCGAGAGGCTGCTCGCCAGCGGTGCCTCTTACAACAAAATAGCACGCACCTGCCACGTAGACCCCAAAACCCTCAAACGATTTATCCACCGCTTCATTGAGACATAAAAGGGTCGATAAATGTCAATTGTTTTTTACTCATAAGTAGGCATTACTTGCTATTACGCGAAGATAGCAATAAACCATCAAAAAACGCCTCGCATCTGATTTAAAAAGCTCCCTGCCGCCACGCATTTCCCCATAACCACGCCACTGCTGGTATGGGAAAGTATATGACCTATTTTGCGGAATTGGAGGTTTTCGCCTTGCAATGGAAGGCCTGGACATTC
>CAZTUQ010000022.1:0-31768 GCA_964616865.1 uncultured Muribaculaceae bacterium | reverse complement strand
AGTGATTCGGTTGGGATTCGAACCCAAGACCCACAGCTTAGAAGGCTGTTGCTCTATCCAACTGAGCTACCGAACCGTCATTGCCTCTCGCAAGGAAACGCAAATATAGTCAAGTTAACGGACTTTAGCAAGTGGAAGATACACCGCATACTCTCCATGGACTATGCGCTTGCGTCCATCCAACGCTTCATTGCGGTATTTTGCCTTGGTCACCAGCACGCCATCCTCCGGGATGGGGTCGTCCGCTCCGATTTTGACCACATCGCGTCCGAGATATACATCCATGTTTTCAGGGCGGTACACCTTACGTACATAGACGGTCTCCCCCTCCGGAATCTCGCGGCACAGATTGCCGTATCCGACATAATCATTGATGACAGGCATCAGAGGCGACGCCATCAGGACGCACAGCAGCAGACCGGTCGCGAAAGGTATGGCAGCCCGTATACCGGCCTTGCGTCTGAACAGAGCCACTATCGCCGATATGCTGCCGCCAGCAAGCGTTATCCCGGCAGCCACTATACATATCGCCCCTCCCAGGAAAGGAAGGACTCCTGCCCAAGGCACATCGACAGACCTCAGCCCTGCCAGGACCACGCGCTCCGGAGCCACCAGCAGATACAGCACAGCCAGTCCCAACACCAGCCCTATCAATGCGCATGCGCCCAAGGGAACTGCGGCAAACCAGTCCATGCACTTGCGCCAGCCTGTCCGCTCAGTGACCATAGGCACGAGATACACGGCAAAGGGGAATATAGGAGCAAGGTATATCGAGAGTTTGGCACTGAAACAGCTGAGCATCACAAAGGTAGACAATATGACACAGAGAAATATCCTCTCGTCTTCACCGACGCCTCTGCGCAAGGTAAACAGAGATACTGCCAACGCACTGACGCAGAGTATGCTCCACGGCAACAGCACCGGCCATATCTGCACAAAATAATACCATATCGGCTCGCTATGGTGGAACGAGCTGACCGCACGGCCTACAGTCTGATGAAAGAGCAGATTATTGAGGTACTCCTTGCCTCCGTCGAGGTACACATCGAGAAACCACACCGCGCAGCAGCACAGCATAATCATCCAGAAGTTCTTGCCGAACCACCAGCCAAAGCGCGTAATCACCTGACCCTCGGAAGGCGCGGAGACCCCGGCAAGGCGCACAGAAAGGATATACACGACAACCGTCACTATCGGCACCAGCAATCCCACAGGCCCTTTGGTAAACAGTGCGAGGAATGTAAAGGCCGCAAACTGGTCCTTGCGCCCACGGCGGAACGCATACAGAGCCAGCACATCGAACATGATCATAAGCATGTCCATTCGCAGGAACACGCTCATTCCGAGGAACATCGCCGTAGATGACATCATAAATGCCATCGCCGCCCTGTCGGCTGCCGCACGCCTGCCCATCACCCATTTGTCCATGACCAGGGTAATGACCGCAGCCGGCACAAAGGAGAACATCGACAACGCAAACATGCTGTGTCTGCCGAATATCAGCCTGCACAGCATTATTATCCATATATAGAGCGGCGGTTTGTCCGCATAGGGTACTCCCTGGTTGTAGAATGCGAACAGATGACCGTCACGCAAAGCCTCATCTGCAATGCTCAGATAACGGAGCTCATTGGCAGGAGAGAAGTCCCGCAACGCCATCACCGGAGCGAGGCACGCCAGCATCAGCAGCAGAACCCACCAGACGGGGTATTTTTCAAAAAGTTTTCTCATCGTCATTTCTTTTCAGGTTATATTCTCAATCAACGGATGTCTTGTTGTCCTCCACCGCACGATGCTTGCGCCCTGACAGTGCAATCCAGATGTTCCGCAGGGACGCAACAATGCCGAACTGGCCTATTACCAGCACCCAGTCATGCCTTATCAGACCATACACTATGATCATCAGGGCTCCTGCCACAGCCAGTATCCAGAACATCAGAGGCAGACGCGAGACCTTGCGCCGTATGCCATATATAACCTGATATACAAAACGGGACTTGTACACCAACTGCCCGGCAAGGCCGAAAATCATCAGATCCAACGGCATGTCCTCACCCGGACGGAATGTCGCCACAAAGCGGGGTACATCCTGCAGCAGTGCAATTATCACCACGACAGGAAACAGTGCCTGCAAGACAGGTACTATACGGGGCAGTTTGCGATATATTCCCTGCTCCCATATATTCCACATATAGATGTAATAGATGAATATTTCACCTGCGAATATGGAAATGTCCTGCCTCAACCAGCCGTACAGAAACAATATCATCGAGGCCAGTATGCTCAATATCCAGAACGACGGAGGCGATACCACCTCGTGCGCCTTCTCTGACTGCCACCACTGTATGATGACCCTGAAGAAAAACAGAATCTGGGCCGAGAATCCAATCAGATACACCCACCAAGGACTGTCCATAGGCTCTACAAGTCAGTGTCTTTCACAGAATAGTTGATATATCTCGGACGCATCCAGCGATAGGCGAAACAGTCCATGAACGGTCCTATGAGACGGTTCCACAGGTGGAATTTGGACGTCCCTGCCTCTCTGGGGAAATGTCTGACAGGCACCTGCTTGTACTTGGCACCCTCCTGCAAGAGCACGAGCGCAGGGAAGAAGCGGTGCATACCTTTGAATAGCGGAATGCGTCTGGCAACATCCGTGTGCAGCACTTTGAGCGGACAGCCTGTATCAATCGCTCCGTCGCCGGTCATCATCCTCCGCCAGCCATTGGCGATACGCGACTGGATACGCTTAAAGGCGCTGTCCTTGCGTGCCGCACGGATACCTATGACCATCGAATAGTCCTCTATGTCAGCGAGCAGCAGGTTAAAGTCCTCGGGCGCAGTCTGCAGGTCTGCATCTATATAGCCGAGATACTCCGATTCCGTATAGTCGATGCCTGCCTTGATAGCGGCAGAAAGACCGCAATTGCGTTGAAATTCAATATAATAAAAATCAGCGTTACGGGCACAGACCTCTCTGATCAGTTCTGCGCTGCCGTCAGTAGAGCCGTCATTGACAAACAGGACACATGCTCTGACTGGACAAGTCGGCAGATACTCCGCAAAGCGTTTTTCGAGACGCTCCATATTGTCCCGTTCCTGATAAACGGGGCAGATGATAGTAAACCTGTACTCAGAAGTGTGGTTGTCCATAGTCTTTATCGTTTCAGATGTTTGTCCGCAAAATCGAGATAATGCCTCCAGTCCTCAACTGTGATACCGTGGGCCCCCTCCCTGATATGATAGCCGAGCAGCCCCTCGTCAAGTCCGAGGAAACGGTACACCTTGGCAGCCTCCTGCAATGCGAGTCTCTCCCCTACCGGGTCAGCCCAGCCGTCCTGCTCCGCACTCGCCACATATACAGGTCTCGGAGCGACACATGCCAGCAATTCGTGCTGGTCGAAAGGCAGTTCGTCCTCGCGGTCGTTGTATTTCTTGAAATTCTCACAGAACCAGTGGGGGAATGCCCTGTTGATGGCATGGACTGTCTCCCCTATCCGCCTGCGTGACAATGCCGCTCCGCAGCAGCCGCTGTCATTGGATATGACCATCGCAAAACGGTCGTCATGCGCCCCGGCCCAGAGTGCCGCCTTGCCCAGACGGCTGTGCCCGAACACTGCCACACGGCTCGCATCGACCCTGTCATAGGTCTCCAGATAGTCAAGAGCCTGGCTGAGTCCCCACGCCCATGCGGCTATATTGCCCCACTGGTCAGGCTCGGGCGCCCTTTGCCCCTCTTTGTATATCAGCCTTGCAAGACCGTTGCTGCCACCGTCGTCGAAATCAGGGTCGACATCGGCAGTAAAGAATGTCGCCACACCGTAACCGCGGTCTATAATCTCCTCAATGGGCCAGCGGCTCGCCTGCGCGCCTCGCTCCACAGGCTGCCAGATACCGTATTTGTTTCTCTGACTGGCACCATAAGTATCATTGAACGCCTCATGAATGCAGGGATCGGCCGCAATGGCGGTATTGCCCTTGAAATTGACTCCGAGGAATACGGGCACAGGCCCTTTGGCGTCGGCAGGAGTATAAATCAGCAGGAGCACCTTGCGGTAGCCGCTGCCGTCATCCATATATATCTGCGTGACTTCATGGCGTATGGCCTTGCCGCCGAATGCAGGCTCCGCCTCTGATTCGACTATATTCTTGAGCACAGGGACTCTGCCGGGGTCTTTGCCGAACATCTCCGTCTCGAAGAGCCCGAGCAGTTCGGGACGGCGCTGTCCGTACCATTGTTCCGCATTCTCCACCCTGGAGCCGTCCTGCATAGTCAGAGGGTCCGGCAGTGTATAGGGAGGAATGGCCTTGGGGTTGGAATTGTAATACAATGTCTCCTGCTCTATCGTGCTGACCGCATAGGGCTGGAGGTTGGCAGCGTGGGCGCATCTCTGCGCATTGACAATGCGTTCCTGCTCAAGATGGGGAGGTATATAGCTGTTGCCCACCACGCTCGTGTCGAACAGCGCCTCATAATAGGTACATGCCGCGATATAGCGTCCGTACCAGAGGGAGAGATGGAATCCGTCACGGGTCACATTCTCCCTTGTGAATGTACCTCTGGAGTTCTGTATGGCCGTACCGCTGGGGACTATGCCCATATTGTATTTTTCGACCATGGTGCGGTTGGCAGCGGTGAGGCTGTTGTACATATACCACTGGTCGCAGTTGTAGCGGGCGAAATTCTTGTTGGTCGCGTTGTTGGCATGCGCCCATGTCTGATGCATCATCAGACGGACGCCATCCGGCGTACGCTCACGAGCATATTTGACGAAATTGCCCATATACGGCTCATAGGACTCGACCCGCCCGCAATAGCGGGAACTCTGCTGGAATGTCACCACATCCCAGGCGTCATCGGCAAATGCCTCCGAGAGCCTGAAATCTTTTTTCTCAGTAATGCTGCCGTCCGCGGCTATCTTGCGGTAACGGTATGCCGGGGCGTCCGCCTCGGCATTGGACCAGTGCTTTTCGAGCGAGCATCCGCCTATATACAGACTGCCGATAATGAGCACCTTGCCGTCTGCAGCAGCTATTTCATGCAGATTCTGCTCGACAGCATCCTCTCCGAAACTGTTGCCCACTGCAAGCAGGCGGAGCGTATCCGGGACAGACTGACGGGCATGAGACCCTGCCGCTGTCAGTGCAAACACCAGCAGGACAGAAATCAAATGTTTAATGCGCATATAACATTTTCTTTTATCTGTCAAAGATATGCATTTAAATACGAAATCGCTATCTTTGAAAGATTGATTTGACCGAAGTTTAGAGTCTGACGCCGGTCATTGTTTCAGAACAGTTTCTAAAAAAGACGGAATGTTTAGGATTATCAGAAAACAGATGCTGACCCCGAATATCTGCAAGATGCAGATCGAGGCTCCGCTAATAGCGGAAGCAGCCTTGCCGGGGCAGTTCCTCATAGTAAAGACCGGAGAACTCGGCGAGCGTGTTCCATTGACAATCAGCGACTACAGCAAGGAGAACGGAACTGTGACCATAGTCACCCAGTCAATAGGAGCATCCACCAAAATGATAAACAGTCTCGAGGAGGGGCAGTATCTCGACAATGTGGCCGGCCCTCTCGGTACGGCGTCCGAATTCACCTCATGGGACGAGGAGAGACTGCGCGGAGAGAGATTTGTATTCCTCGCAGGAGGTGTGGGTACTGCGCCTGTATATCCGCAGGCCAAATGGCTGCACGAACACGGAGCGCAGGTGGATGTCATAATAGGCGCGAGGACGGCGGACCTGCTCATCTATACCGAAGAAATAGGTACCGTATGCGACAGGCTCTACCTGTGCACTGATGACGGTTCGGCCGGATTCCACGGAGTGGTGACAGGCCAGCTCGAAGCCGTAGCCGCAGAGCGCGGATACACCAGAGTTGTGGCGATAGGCCCGATGATCATGATGAAGTTCGCCACTCTGTCGGCACGCAAACTCGGTCTGCCCGTCACGGTCAGTCTCAACACCTTGATGGTGGACGGCACGGGCATGTGCGGAGCGTGCCGCGTAAGCGTGGGAGGCAAGATGAAGTTCGCATGCGTGGACGGCCCCGAATTTGACGGATACGAGGTGGATTTCGATGAGGCGATGCGCCGCCAGAGACAATACCCCGAAGAAGAAAAAGCAGCATTGGAGAGATATGGCAAATAAGATAGACAGATTGCAGCCCCGCGAGCAGGATCCCGCCGTCAGGGCACATAACTTTGAAGAAGTCTGTTACGGGTTTACGGCCGAAGAGGCCCGTACAGAGGCATCCCGATGCCTCCACTGCAAGAATCCGCGCTGCGTGTCGGCATGCCCCGTAGGCGTGGACATTCCGGGATTCATCGCCCATGTCAAGGACGGAGACTTCTCCGGTGCCATGGAGACAATAGCGCACGACTCCACCCTGCCGGCAATATGCGGAAGAGTCTGCCCCCAGGAAAACCAATGCGAGGGCAGTTGTGTACTCGGCATCAAGGGGCAAAGTGTGGCCATAGGACATTTGGAGAGATTCGTCGCAGACTACGACAGGGAGCATGAGACGGATGTGCCGGCTGTGACGCAGGCGGCCCCCAACGGACTGCGCGTCGCGGTGATAGGCTCCGGCCCTGCCGGACTTGCCTGCGCCGGAGACCTTGCCAAGAAAGGCTATGCCGTCACTATATATGAAGCGCTGCACAAGGCAGGCGGTGTGCTCGTCTACGGCATTCCGGAGTTCAGGCTCCCCAAAGACACTGTGGTCAGGCATGAGATAGACGCAATACGCAGGCTCGGGGTGGAGATACAGACCGATGTAGTCATCGGCAAGACCATATCCATAGACAGACTCTTCGACGAGATGGGCTACGATGCCGTATTCATCGGCAGCGGAGCAGGTCTGCCCAGATTTATGGGCATCCCGGGAGAGAACCTCAACGGAGTGTATTCCGCCAATGAATTCCTAACCAGGAACAATCTCATGAAAGCATTCCTGCCGGACGCATGGACGCCAATCAGAGCCGGACGCAAGGCTGTCATCGTAGGAGGAGGCAATGTCGCCATGGACGCAGCCCGTACGGCATTGAGACTCGGAGCGGATGTGTCTATCGTGTACAGGCGCACGGAAGTGGAACTCCCTGCACGCAAGGAGGAAGTGCACCACGCCAAGCAGGAGGGCATACATTTCGAAATGCTGTCCAACCCTGTGGAAATCATCGGAGACGAGAACGGACGCGTCACTGGCGTCAAATGTATCAGAATGGAACTCGGCGAGCCTGACGAGAGCGGCAGACGCTCCCCTGTAGCAGTACCGGGATCAGAATTCGAGATCGAGACCGATACTGTGATAATGGCTCTCGGCACCTCTCCCAACCCCATGATAGTGCGCAGCACAGAGGGCATCGAGACCAACAGGCGCGGATGCATACTCGCCGACAATGAGGGCGTGACCACACGCGAGGGCGTATTCGCCGGAGGAGATGCTGTCAGCGGAGCAGCTACGGTCATTCTGGCGATGGGGGCAGGCCGCAAGGCCGCAGCCGCCATCGACCGCTATCTGTCGGAAAAACGATAGACCTCCCCGGCGGCAACAGCAACAGCGATGAGATAGCATTCAGGGTTGTGAAACGCCCGCCCCGGAAACAACGATAGAGAAACGGCAACGGCGACAGCGAAAGTCCCGATGGCAACAACGAAAGACTGCGGTCAGCCCCATAAGAGCCGACCGCAGTCTTTTATATAAACCGGTCTATTTCAACACACAGCGCACGGATCGTCCGAACATGCTGCCATACCATGCTGTGTTTATACCCTGGTTTCCGTCCATCCAGATACCCCACATGTCCCAGGTCTGTCCGACATTGCTGCCTGACCAGAGTTCCACTCCCCACCAGTTCTCCTGCTTGCCGCTGTCACGGCTGATACAACCGGCCTGAGGTATGAATATCGCGCCTCCCATGTGTCCGGGACCGCAATCCGTCTGCATGACGACAGGATCAAGTCCGACATAGGCACCTGCCACAGGCATCCCGTTGATCATCCAATAGTCAAACCAGAATCTCTTGGTCTGCTCGTTCCAGCCAAGAAGGACCTTGAGTTCATCTAATGTCGGCACTCTCCAGCCGTCCGGACAAGGGTCATTCTCTTCTGCCCACTTGTCCGTCATCATGTCCTTGGCTCCGGTCTCGAATCCCGGTATGACCCCGTCATAATCTCCATGGTCATTTGCAGAATAAGTAGGATAGCCTTTCTTGGAATTCCACTGATACAGTTGTCCGCGTACCGCGCTGTTCTTGCCGAATGTATCAGGAGCATCCACATTGGCATTCGCCCAGACGAGTTCCCCTATCCTGGTACCGACATGCTGGACATAGACCTTGCGCTCCAGGCTGCCTGCCTTGACAGTGACATTGGCCGTCCTGTAACGGTAATCCGTAGACTCCGAGACCTTTATCTTGAATGTACCGACGCCTATCGCCGTGCCGTCCTCGATGGTGCACCAGTCGGCATCGGATTCGGCGAACCATTCTCCTGCCGTAGCCACAGCGATGGGGAATGTACCGCCCTCGACATCGGCGTAGACATTATATATGTCGAGATCGAGGTCTGTCGCCTCGGGCTTAGGACGGCCTGTCTGGGTAATCGTAATCTCCTTGCGGACCCCGTCTCCGACTATCGTGGCGACGGCTTTCCTCTCCGCGTCATAATCCAGGAATTTGCCGACCTGGAAGAGTATAGTGCCGTCTCCCTTGAGATAGGACGGCATCAGGAACACCCAGCCGCTGCCGTCCTGATATTCGACAGTGGTCTTGGTAGCGACATTGGATTGTACTTTGACATTGAATTCCCCTCCGTCAGTAGTGGCGGTAATGGCTTCCACATCCACTTCCAGAGATGGAGTCTCCTCGGATTCGCACGCCGCAAACATGGCTGCGCATGCTACCAGGGCAATAATTGCTTTATGTTTCATATCTTATCGGTTATTAGTCTATATACCTTGCACGGAGACATCTGGAGAGTCCCTCCACCGAATGAGGCTTCGCCGTCCCTGACCCATGCACCGTCCCGGTCGTAATGACCGCATTCTACAGAACGGACATCGCCGGAGAATGACATGGTATCGGCCTTGGTGGACGCCACGGTCAGATAGCCGTCTCCGCTTATCGCGAATGCCACACCGCGCGAAGCGGTCCTCCAACTGATTGATACAGAGCCAAGGACAGCAGTCTCTTCGGCCACAAACTTGCCGGCAGAATCACCGAGGTTAAATCCGTACATATCGTCAGTGTCAGCCGTGGCGAAATCATACCACGAGTCCTTGAATATCTTGTAGGCGTCTATCAGCCTGCGTGTCTGCGCCTTTTCGGAGAAATCCGGATTATACACCCCTCTCAATGTCCAGTCCACGAGGAAAGGATGCGGCGTAGTGATGACTTCAAACACCTCGTATCCGCAGCCCATGGTCAGGGCTTTCAGCGTCAGCAGGTCGTTGTTCATATACTCGCCGCCATTCTCCGCTATATGGGAGAAATTGCCGGGAATGTCCCCAATCTTATTGAGCCAGTCCTCCAGAGTCGGGATGTCATTCACATAAGGATCAAATCCCACATAGTCTATACCCTCTCTCTCAACGAGTTTTCTGCTCCAGAGCACCCAGTCATCGTAGGTTGTAGTCTGATTGACACGCGTCCAGCATTCGTACGGAACGGACTTGACTGCCTTGCCGAGAGCATCCACATGATGTATCAGCGACGGCCATATATCCATCGCGGCATAGCCGTGGGCTGCGTTATGACGGGTCGCCAGCATATCGGGCTCGTTCTCTATCTGCACGCCTATGACCGTATGTGGAGAGCCTATCAGTGCATCGTAGTCGCGGACAAACTCCATCATACGGGTGATGGCCTTAGTCTCCCTGGCTACCAGAGAGGCATTGCCGGGCTTGAGATAAAACTGCTTGCCGAGCCAGCCCTGATAAGCGGCGGCGGGATTCAGTTCCGGATATGTATCCGTGTCACGGACAATGTATTCCGGCAGATAGCCCTCCACGGAGTAGCCGCACATATAACTGCCATACCACAATATCTCCAACTTCATCCCGTACTTCTCGCAATAGTCTATGTACGCCCGTACAGCAGCGTCCGTATAACGGTCATAGTCTGTCTCCACATCGCTCCACGCAATGGGCACCTGGACACATGTGATGTTGAGGCCTGCCGCCAGCGAGAAATAGTCATCCAGATCATCCAGGCTGCGGCCGTCCAGTTGCAGGAAATAATCCGTCCTCAGCTGGGCACCCAGCATCAGAAAAGGCTTGCCCTCCACTTCCAGACGATATTGTTTCCCGTCAGGGACATCAGGGATGTCCGTCCCCTTGCCGTTGCATGAAAGCAAGGAGACGACCATCATGACTGCCATCAGCGATTTTTTCATATACTTTATCATTCTGCACCCTGTCCTGCCTGCAAAGGCCATCCGGGATTCTGATAGAGGGAAGAAGCAGCGGCATCACCACCTCCTGTTATCAGGAAATGCTGCACCGCGATAGGATTCAGATAATGAGCCATTTTCCACCTGTAGCCGTCATAGACCCTGTTGTTGGACAGGATATGGTACGGTGCGCAGTAATTGCTGAACTCACGGGGTGAGATGTTTTCGCCCTCCTTGAGATTGTTGCCGTTGGCGGCGAGGAAATCCGCATTGGTGTACATGCTCTCCCAGACATTGGCACCGAGAACATGGTAGGGAGTGTCTATCATCTGGTCCATTGCTCTCCACCTGCGGACATCATCGGCCCTAAATCCCTCTCCCATCAGTTCGCAACGGCGTTCCCTACGGATATTGAAGAGAGTAGGATCAACGAGGTTTCCTGCGGAATATGCACCCCAGTCGGTCTTGGCCTCTATGGACATGTCGGTGTTGTCTATCGTGACCTGCCAGTCACCTGCCTTTGCGCGGCTTCTGACTGCCGTCCAATAGGACTTAGCGTCGGCATCCAGGACACCGTCGCGCTCGTAGCAGGCCTCCATGTAGTTGAGGTACGCCTCGACGGCACGGAAGACGATACAGCCGACATCGCTCTTGTCGCGGATGGATTTGGCTCCGTCAAAGTTCAAGCCCTTGCGGATTGCATAGCCTGTCGTCCAGCGCATGGACGCGGTGGGATTGACGATATTCGGCCAAGGCTCGACGGCATAGGACTCAGGTCCTGCCTCGCTGTGGAGATTGGTATCCCCGGGCTTCTTGATGAATATCTGCGCCCTCGTATCCCTGCCGTCAGTAATCTTCTGAATATCAGCGTCACCTGCATAGTCGTCACCTGCGGCATATATGGGGCGTCCGTCCTTCATGACGAAAGCGTCCACCATACTCTTGGTGATGCCGTAACCCTGGTTGGAAGCGGCTGCAAACTCCACTACGGAGTTTGTCACTCCCTCGGCGACACTGTATGCCTTCCAGAGCAGGACCTCGGAATAGCCGGACATGTCGGTAGCGGCAAACATGTCGTAGTAGGGATTGGAGGCAGCGGAGGCTGACGCCTGGAATACACCGGTATTGTCAACCAGTTTGTATTTGTCCGCAACTGTCTTGGCGGCTGTCATGCTCTCTGTCAGGAAATACTTGATCTCTTCGTCAATGCTTCCGGACGGATAGGCAAAGTCGGGGTGCGACTTTTTGCCGGGCCACGCCTCACTCCCGGGGACGAATGCCGTACCCTTGAAATACTTGAGCCATGTACCCTCGTACAATGCGACACGGGACTTCATCAGACGGGCGCAGTCCTTGTTGAGACGGTTGCTACCGCCACGCGGAGCGACATCTGACATGTACTCGATAGCCTTGTCCAGATCGGAGAGGATAAAGCGTGCCACTTCGTTGCGCGGTGCACGGACACTCTCTGCGGTCAGTTTCTCCAGGTCATCCTCGAGAATACGGGTCACGATGGGGAAATCCCCGAGAGCCTTGAGTTTGGAGAAATACATCCATGCCCTGAAGAAATACACTTCACCGATATAATGGCGTATTCCGGACTCCGTACCGGTGATCCTGTCGGCCTCGTAGTTGTCCAGTACCTTGTCAAAGAAATAGTTGCACCTGTATATACCGGAAAAGCTGTAACTGCCTCCGGTCTGCCCGACCTTCCAGTAGCCTGGCGCGAATATGTCACTCGGGTTGGCATAGGCCATATTGTCCGTATCGGCATCTTCCGTCCAGATGCCCCAACTCGTATTCCCGTGCACGGGGAGCATATTATAGAGATCCGTGGCGTATGCTCCGATATTCTCCTCCGTAGTCATATACTGTCCGGGAGAGAAACTGGACTTGGGCTCAAGGTCGAGGAAACTGTCGCACGCCGAGACCAGCGAGACCGACAGCACTGCCATACCCAGATATAGTGATGTTCTGATATTCATAAGTTTACCTGCTGTTTAAAATGTTACACTCAGACCGCATGACCATGTTTTCGACAGAGGATATACATTGCCGGTCTCATTCTCACCTACAGTCTCGGGATCAAAGAGGTCCGTCATGCGTGTAAAGGTGGCGAGGTTCTCACCGGAGAAATACAGGCGGAGTTTCTCCACACCGAACTTTCTGGTGAATGAGCCGGGGATGGTATAGCCCACCTGGAGATTCTTGAGCCTCAGGTAAGAGGCATCCTGGACATAGCCGGTCTGCCACTGGACATTCTTCTCGGTATCGAAATAAGGTCTCGGATAATAGCTGTCCGTGTTGAGTCCGAGAGGGCTCTCGGGATCATCGCGGAAATAGTCGAGATGCTGCTTGAGTACCATTGTACCCCATTTGGACCAACCGCAGCTGCCGAAGAAGTATTTTCCGTGCTGGAAGAAGTCGCGTTTGCCGACACCCTGCAGGAACACTCTCAGGTCTATGCCGCGCCATGCGAAGTTGAGGTCCAGACCATAGTTGAAACGGGGCGTCATGTTGCCTATCACCCTCTGGTCTCCGTGATCCTCTGTCGTCCAGGAGCCAGCGTCTATCTTGCCGTCACCGTTGAGATCCTTGTACATGATGTCTCCGGCCTGCCAGTTGGCACCTATCGCGTTCTGGCCGCCGTTGGGCAGGGAGATAAGGTGGTCGAGCATCTCTTCGTCCGTACGGGCTATGCCGACAGTCTCATATCCCCAGAAGTCACCGAGTTTCATTCCGTTATAATATGTGCCGAGGGTCTTGGAGGGGTTGGAGTATTTCGTAATCTCCGTGACAGCATCGGACAGGACGAAGCGCACGCCGTAGTCGAGTTCTCCGAAAGCCCTGTCATTCCAGGAAATCTCGAAATCAAATCCCCTGGTCTTCATATCGGTATTGTTGGTATAAGGGACTGATGTTCCCAATATAACCGGCAGTTCATCGGCAGGACCGACCATATCCTCCGTCTTCCTGACATATAGGTCGAGAGCAGCGGAGAGTCTGCCGTCAAACGCGGCGACATCCAGACCTGCATTCCAAGTCTTGACCGTCTCCCAGGTGAGCGACGAACTTATCAGAGACGCGGGCCATGCGATATTCTGCTTCTTGCCGTCGATGAGCCATGCTCCCGAGGAACTCGCAAAATTCATGATGGAATATGTAGGATACCAGGAGGTTGTGTTCTGGTTGCCGAGAGAGCCGTAGGACAGTCTGAACTTGAGGGTCTGTATGTCACTGACCGCATCTGCAAAGAACGGCTCTTTCGCCATGTTCCATCCGAGAGACAGGGACGGGAAGAGACCCCAGCGGCGGCCGGCGGCAAATCGGGAAGAACCGTCATAGCGGAGATTGGCCTCCACGAGATACTTCTCCTTGTAATTGTAGTTGAGCCTGCCGAAGAATCCGAGCGTCCTCCATTCGGATGCACCGCCACCGACAACAGGACTGACCTCCTCACCGTCATACATGCCGGAAGTCGCATCTATCCACGGCATTTCCGGAACGATGAGGCCCTCTCTCTTGGCGAATGTCGTCAGAATATCGTAACTCTCCGCCTGGACACCGCCCATGGCCTTGAAATAATGGTCACCGATATGGGTCTCATAATCAGTGTAGAGATTGGTATTGATGTACTGGTTTCTGCCCACATCACTCGCCACTCCAGTGTGATAGTCCCAACTGGAGCCCTTGGAGACTCCGTCAATGCAGGTCTGCCATACCTCTTTGTCCACCACCTTGTTGAAATAGGAGCGGTATCTGTAATTGAGGTCTCCGACGATGCGCCAGCCCTTGAGAGGTGTAATCTCGAAGTTGAACTGGGTCGCGGAAGTGGTATTGGAAATAGTCCTCTGCCCTCCCCTGCTGAAACGCAGAGCCAGGTCATTGAACAGATTGCCGTTGGGGTCGTACAGAGGGGCCACAGGCCAGAGGTACTGGCCGAAATACCACAATGTATCATCCGAAAGAGCCGTAGGCTCATGATAGCCGTCCCTGATGAAACGGCTGCTGAAGCCTATCTTCAGCCAGTCATACGCCCGGGTCTCGAGTTTGCCGAACACGCTGAGCCTGTCGGAGCCGTCCAGATCCTGGTTTTCAAAGCGGAAGAGACCGTCATCCTTGAGATAATTGCCGGAGATATACCAGTTGGTCCTGGCATCACCGCCGGAAATGCTGACATTATGCTCCTGCGACATGGACACATCCTTGTAGAAGACATCGTAGTAGTCGATATTGTCGTTGCCCTCGGTGTAGGCAGTGCCCCACTGGTTACCGACGGGTATCGTATTGTACGATATCACTCCGTCCTGATAGTCCTTGATCCTCTGGAGCCTCGCGGCACCGATGTCGTCCGCATTGCCGTCATTGTTGGCGCAGTCATTGAAATACAGCGCCCACGAATACGAATCGGCGGAATGCGGCAGATTGACAGGAGTATTGAAACGGAAACTGTTGTTGTAGTTGATCTGCGTCTTGCCTTGCCTGCCGTTCTTGGTGGTGACGAGAATCACGCCGAACGGAGCGCGGGAACCGTAGATAGAGGACGCCGCAGCGTCTTTGAGCACGGATATATTCTCAATATCCTGTGCGTTGAGAGTATACAGGTCTCCCTCCATGCCGTCGATAAGGACCAGCACGCTGCCGGACGAACCCTGTCCGATAGTGCCCTGTCCGCGCAAGGTGATAGTCGCCTGCTTGCTCATCTGTCCGCTCGTCTGCTTGATGGACAGTCCTGGAATCTGGCCCTGAAGCGCGAGCACAGGGTTGTTCACAGGCACATTCTCCAGTTTGTCAGACTTGAGGGTGGCGACAGCGCCGGTGACATTGACCTTGCGCTGGGTGGCGAATCCGACGACAACGGACTCGTCAAGCAGTTTGAGGTCATCTTCGAGGGTGACATCTATCACCGACCTGCCCAGAATGTCTACAGACTTGGACACATAGCCTATCGATGAGAATGTCAGAGTCTTCCCTTGTCCGGGGTCAATCCTGTACACGCCCCTGGCATCGGTCGATGTGCCGATCCTGCCCTCTCCGGACGAGACAATGACAGCCACTCCGGGAATCGGAGCCCCGGCCGCATCGCAGACTGTTCCGGAAACAGAGGTCTGCGCATAGCCTTTTTGCCCACACAATAACGCCAGCGTCATGGCGGCCATAATTCTAATGTATTTTCTCATGTGGTTGAAGATTGATTATTTGAATATCGTTCCTATGTTTTCTTTGACTGTGCTGGCAATCTTGCCGTCCGGGACGAACGGAATGTCATATATCCTGCCACCCGTGACGGATATTGTATCGCCCATGGCCGAAGTGCCTCCGCCGAGCGTCAGCACGCAGTCCGCAGTCGCAAAGGCGACCAGCCGGTCTCCCCTGTCCAGCACGAATGCCAGCGCTGCGGAATCAGTCCTGAATCCGACTCTCGCCCCTGTGGTGCACACCGTCTGCGCCATCGAACGGCGCGGGCTGTCGTCCACGACATTGAATACGGCAAAGTCCTCCAATGATGTCAGCGCCACATCTTCAGCCGCGGCAAGCAGTCCTGACAGCAAAGTCCTGACCTGCGGCACATGGGCCTTGGGAGAAAGGTCCGGGTTGTAGATACCCTCCGAATTGAACGGAGGGGCACTGCCGGAGGAGATGCTCTTGCTGGTCGCCAGGTCATATATGCCATAGCCACCGCCCAGCGCCGATGCCACCAGCATCAGACTCGCCGTATTGGCATAGTCGCCACGGTTTTCCGCGACCAGCGGATAATTGCCGGGCAACGAAGCGTACTCGCTGACTTCAAATGCGATACGGTTAACCTTCGGCATATAGGGGTCGAAACTGACAAAGTCTATCCCATCGAGTGCATATACATCCTTTGGCGAAATGCCTGGCGTCTGCGGAAAGTCATTCACACCGTTGCCGGAAATGACATTGGTGCGGGTCGCGACGGAGTAGAGACTCTCTTTCACCGCCTTGCCAACGGCATCCAAGGGTGCGAGGGTCATATTCCATGCCTCACGCGCGGTCAGCATCTGGCCTCCCCGCCACGAAATGCTCTTCTCGGCAAGCCTCCAGCGGACAAGGGCGTCCGGCTCGTTGTGCACCTGACAGCTTATGACAGGACGACGGCATCCGTTAGCGGCATCCCATTCGCGGATATGGGCAAACAATTTCTGCACGGCACGGCATTCCCTGTCCAGGACAAAGTCAGAAGACATGTCAAGTGAATAAGTATAGCCGTAGAGATAATGGAAATCCGCATCTCCGTTCCGCTGCAGGCGGATTGACGGTTCTGACAGAATATAGGTCGGGACGAGCCAAGAATAGGAATCACCTATCATATTGGTACTGAACCAGAGCAATTCCATTTTGAGTCCGTACTTATTGACAAATCCCAGAATGGTATCCACCGACGAGAAGTCCCAGACATCCTTTTTAGGCTCTATAAACGCCCAGGGGACGGGCACCTCAACGGTATTGACACCGAGCGCAGACGCAGTGCGGAAATAGTCTTCGATCTGCTCCCAGCTCATCTTGTCCACAGATCTGAATACATCCACCCGTATCTGTGCGCCATAGACGGGGAATGGCTTGCCCTCCACCTCGAGATAGGGTTTGCCGGCATCCGACATGCAGATGCGGCTGACGGACAGCGGTTCAAGTTCGGGAGCCGGCTCTGGCGTCTGCCCTTTGTCACAGCCCACACAGCATTGGGAGGCCATGGCGAGGAACAGCACGGCGTATGCCCACTTTAATTTCCAAGTGATGTTTTTCATTGTCTTGCAATAGGTTTCGAAGGTATCATATTGACAAAGCGGGCCTTTATCGCATCAGCCTGCTCCGGGGTCACGGACAGATACTGCCTGTCTCCGTTCTCGTCAGGTGTAAAGATGGTACTGCCCTCATCAGTGACCGTAATCCTGCCACGCGGAGAGACGGTAAACCATTTGTCCCCCTCCACAGCATAGAGCACGGCCGTGAGATCCCAGGTAGGCCTGTCATAGGGCATAGGCTGGTACACCTTGTACGCCTCAACGACAGGATGACATTCAGTCCACGCAAAATCATTCTCGATGCTCGCGGCAGGATAGCATATCCCGGCACCGACCTCAAACGGGGATGTCACCACGGGAGAGGGCCAACGCTCAAATATGGTCTTGGCGGCAGGAATATCCTTTACCACATTGTATTCGTGCAGGTTAGGGTCATTGAAGCACCCGGCCATTGTCACCAGGAGGCGGACCTTACGAGCTACCAGGTCATATCCGTCCAACGGTGAATATTCATCCGCCACAGTCTCCAGCAGGCGTATCAGATTGGTGGAAAATCCGACGGACGCGATGACGACAGAATTGTCGGGACGCGATGCCAGTATCTTGCGGTAGAGGATATGCGCGTCCGGCAGGCTGTCATAGTCCTTGACAGAACGCGCGAATGCCGGCGTGCCGTCAGTTTTCTTGAGCGTGTCCACCGCCATCGCATAGTTCACGGCGTCTGTCTCGCAAAACGCTCCCTCACGGATAACGCCGATAGGGACATCAGGATAACCATACCATGTATTGAGAATGTCCACATATTCGCCAGGTGCGGAGCCCTCCTTATTGACATTGACCGCCAGGAGGTTTATCTGTCCTGCATCCAGATACTTGTACAGCATGTCCATGGCGAGGGCATCATCGACATCATTGCCTATGTCGGTCTCCATTATGAGGTCACAGACCACGGGAGAGGATTCTTTTTCATTGCTGGCGGCGATGATGCAGCCGAGTCCGGAAATGAAGAGGCAGAACATCAGGGCGAGGAGGGCATATACACGCTTGGGCGCACCCTTGAACTCTTTCCAGATAAACACGCCCCATATCGCGGCAATCATCGGTGCTCCCTGTCCGAGGGCGTATGAGACCGACGCTCCTGCCTTGCCGGAGGCTATATAGCTGAATGCCGTACCGAGGCACCATATCGCACCGCCGAGCATGCCGACCAGATGCGTCTTGCCGCTGCCGGAGAAGTATTCGCAATAATTGACGGGCTCTCCGACAAAGGGCCTCTTCATCACCAGGGTATTGAATACGAAGTTGCTCAGCAGCACCCCGATGGAGAATATCACTATCGCAGTGTAAGGGGTAGCCTTGCCGGGGGCAGGAGATGCGAAATTCTCCAGATCCATGGCACGCGCCACAAAACTGTAGAACAGCGACATCAGCACGCCTGCGACTATTGCCAGCAATATGCCTTTCTTGCGGTCACGGGCGGATATGTCGCCGTTGTTTGCGCTCCCGGACGCGATGCCGTTGCACACGATGGCGAGGACTACGAGCACCACACCTGCCCCGAGGAATATCGGATCAGTGCTGTCCAGTCCCTGCCCCCTCTCCACTATATAAGTATTGACGGTACCGAGAGCCATGGATATGCCCACTCCGAGAGGAAACGCGACGGACATGCCTGCAATCGATGTCGAAGCGGACAGGAGGATATTGCTGGCATTGAAGATGACGCCTCCGAGAATAATCCATCCCCAGCCCGACGCGCTCACCTGTGCGATGTCTGTGAGGAAAGGCCTGCCGGCAGAGCCGAAACTGCCCATTGTCAATGCAATGAACAGTGCGAACAGGACCATACCTATGACATAGTCCCAATAGAACAGTTCGTACCTCCATGTCCGGGCAGCGAGTTTCTGCGTATTGCCCCAGGAACCCCAGCAGAGCATAGTCACAAAACAGAATGTCACTGCCAGTAAAGTGCTGTTAACTATAAACATAATGCGTATAGGTTATTTCGATATTGTTTTCTCTACTTCTGCGCGTGTCGGCACGGAATCCTGTGCTCCGTAACGCTGCACGGACAACGCTGATGCCGCCGTGGCGAACTCCGCTGCCTCCGGCAATGTCATCCCCTCCGACAGAGCCACACAGACCGCTCCGCAGAATGTATCTCCGGCTGCCGTCGTGTCTACCGCATTGACCTTGCGCGCCGGAACGAATACGGTCTCGCTGCCGCAGATCATGGCCCCCTTGGAACCCATTGTGATTATCACATCCGCTATGCCCTTAGCCTTGAGGGCCCTGGCCGCACTGACGGCAGATTCCTCGTCATTCACCTCTATACCGGTAATGGCGGAGGCTTCCGTCTCGTTGGGGATGATAAGGTCCACACATGACAGCAGGGACTCTGGGAGAGCCGCCGCAGGTGCAGGATTGAGCACCACTTTCACCCCGGCATCGTGTGCAATGCGTGCCGCACGCTCCACTGCAGGCATGGGTATCTCCAGCTGCATCAGCAGGATGGAGGCTCCGGCCACGACATCGGCAATACTGTCTATATCCTGCGCAGACACATCCGCATTGGCGCCGGACGCTACTACTATAGAGTTCTCCGCCTTGGCATCCACTGTAATCAGTGCCACTCCGGAGGGCTTGTCCGACAGCATGACATGAGAAACATCCAATCCGCACGACCTGTATCCGTCGAGAGCCTGCTCTCCGAACATGTCACGCCCTACCTTGCAGACAAAGGCGACATCGCCGCCGAGGCGTCTCGCCGCAACGGCCTGATTGGCACCCTTGCCTCCTGCACCCATCCTGAATGCCGTACCGAGGACTGTCTCCCCGGGGCACGGAAGTTTTGCAGCACACACCGACATGTCGGTATTGCTGCTGCCTATTACGAGTATCTTTTTGCCGGACATCTGTTTTCCGTTATTAAAATGTGGTCTTTTTAGCGCAATCGTTGTCGCAAATCTAAAACAAAAAATTTCACTCCCAAACAACAAACAAAGAGAATTATTTAAAAACGCCACCCGATTTTGCACAAATAATGAGAGTTTTTGCGCTATATTTTTCATACATTTGCGCAGGCACAAGACCCAGTGCCACAGAAAGGCATTTACCACAAACACGCAGCAAGCGCATGAAAGAGACATTGGCAGGCCTGGCGGCCAAAACGGGAGTTTCCATCACCACAGTCTCCCGGGTACTCAGCGGCAAATCGGAGCAATACCGCATCAGCCCCGATACTCGGGACAAGGTAATGGCCGCAGCCAAGGCCAATCACTATTTCCCCAATCTAGTGGCACAGAATCTCCGCTCCAACCAGACCAATACCATAGGTCTGATGCTCCCGTCGGTAGCAAATCCTTATTTTGCGGACATCGCCAGTGCGGTCATCTACGAAGCGCGGTTGCGCAACTACACGACCATCGTCATTGATTCCGCAGAGAGTGCGGAAATAGAGAAAAACGGCATATCCTCCCTGATGTCCAGGCAGATAGGCGGTATCATCGCCTCGCCCTGCGGAGACGATCCGTCCCTCTTTGAGGAAATCAACCGCAAGATACTGCCTGTCATCCTGATAGACAGGTATTTCACCGACTCCCAACTGCCCTATGTCACCACCAACAACTATCAGGGCAGCATCGCCGCCGTCGAGCACCTGCTCGATATGGGGCATTCGCGCATAGCCTGCATCCAGGGCGTGACCTCATCGCTGCCCAACAAGAGACGCGTCGCCGGCTACCTCGCCGCGCTCGAAAGGGCAGGCCTGCAGGACGAGGCCCTCGTCGTCGGCAACGATTTCTCCGTGCAGAACGGCTACCTCGAGACACGGCTGCTGCTCGGACGGCCAAACCGCCCTACTGCCATATTCGCGCTCAGCAACACTATCATGCTCGGCGCGATGAAAGCCATACGCGAAATGGGGATGAGTGTGCCGGAAGATATTTCCGTGGTGGCATTCGACAACAACATCTATATGGACTACATGACCCCTCCTGTCACACGCGTGAGCCAGCCCACCGAGGAAATGGCAAAACTCGCTACGCGAATGCTCTTCGAATGTATGGCATCGGGCGAGAGGAGCCGCTCGCAGATTGAACTTCTGCCCACACTGGTACGCCGCGACTCCGTCACATCCGTGCCCCTGCGCACACAATAAAAAACTGCGCTCCCGGACCGTCAGATCCAAAAGCGCAGGCTTCTTGTAATATATATCCGTCAGCGTATGCCGTAACGGCGCAGGATACGCAATATAGGCTTCTCTATGCTGCGTGCCCAGAGATAATAGCCGTAATCATCGGGATGCACACCGTCCACAGAGGATTCGTGGCTGTCGCAGGATGCGTTAGGCTCCACGAAATAGACATTGTCATACTTCTTGACAGCAATGCGCATCAGACTGTCCGCCACATGTTGCTTGGCAGATTCGCTCTTGTCGGCCTTGCCGTTGAAATTGCGGCCCTCGCGATAGATGGTCTGCTGGAAAATCAGCGGCACACCGGGATGAGCCGCCTGCATCTTCTCGATAAACGGAAACAGCCTCTCCTCTATCATCTTTGCATTGGGGTTGGAGAATGCGTCAAACACGAATGCGTCCGCCTCCACATCTGCAAGCACTGCAGCAAAATAGTCCTGCATCTTGCAGTTGCCGCTGCATCCGAGGGACACCATCTGGATACCCGTATGGCGAGTAAACTGCATGGGATAACTCATACCCGCGCGGCTCGTGCTGATACCGTGCGTATAGCTCGACCCGAACACGACCACCCTGTGACGGAACGGGGACTCAATGCCCTCAAACACATCTCCGTCAGCGACACCGATACGCAACGAATTGACATCCGCATAGATAGGCAGATAGAGCAGGAATTCGTGCACACTGCCGTCCATGCCCTCTATGAGTTTGAGGTCCTTGCCATGCGTGGAATCACCTCCCGGAGCCTTGGTGCCAGCCCATATCCACTTGCCGTCCTTGTCACGGGCATAAAGGTCCACTCCGCAGGACGCCAAAGTCATGGTATTCCTGCTAACGACCGCCTCCGCATAATCCATGCTCACATAAATGGTCCTCGCGTCAGTCTTGAATGCCACCGCCACTCCTGCAGGACAGCGCACCTGCAGATTTTCACCGGCAGAGAAGCCTTTGTAACGGACCGTATCCACCCTGTGATAAGGATTCGGTGTATCCATCAGTTTGCCGACAAGCCCGAGTTCGGACGCCTCGACATAGCGAATTTCGCCTTTGGCGAATGCGCCTGCGGCAAGCAGCAGCAGAGCGACGCTCATCATTGCTTTGCGTAACATAGTGATATCAGATATAACTGGTCAGTATCTTCATCGACCCGTCCGGGGTAAAGAGCAGGCTCTTGGCCGCCGCCGGCACCAGATAGGTCTGTCCCTGGCGGATAGACCAGGTCTCGGTCAGGTCAGGCTTTGCCTGTTTGGACTTGCGCAGGAATCCGAACGAGCGTATCTCGTCACGGGGCTGCTCCTCCACGCAGGTCACACTGCCGGAGCCCTCCACGCACATCACGACCATAAACGAATCGATATTGTGCAGGTCTTTTTCCACGGGCTGTGTCAAGTCATAAAGCGATGTCGTGAAATGCTCGCACTTGACTAATATCTTCTCCTCGTTGGGGACATGGGTATAATGCGTCCTGTAGTCCGGACGGACACTGAAATCTATGGCGTCCTTGGCCTCCTCGGTATGCAGCTGGCGCGGTTTCCCGTCCAGCCCGAGACGCCCGTAGTCATAGATGCGGTAGGTAATGTCGGATGTCTCCTGTATCTCCGCCACGAAACAGCCTCCGCAAATGGCATGGATGCGGCCGGCAGGGATAAAGAACACATCTCCGGGGGCCACCCGATGGTCACTCAAAGCCTCCACGATACTGCCGTCCTCGACCTTGCCGGCATACTCCTCGCGTGTCATCGGCTTGGCCAGTCCGGAGAGCAGATGTGCTCCCTCGTCCGCGCCTACCACATACCACATCTCGGTCTTGCCTTTCTTGCGCTCCCGCTCGAATGCAAGTTTGTCATCGGGATGCACCTGCACACTGAGATCAGTACGGGCGTCTATAAACTTGATGAGGAGCGGAAACTCCGTCCCTGTACGCTCATACACTTTCTCACCGAGCAGCCATTCCTTGCGTATCTCCGCCAGTTCGGTGATGGTCTTGCCGTCGAACTCGCCTCCGTCGATGACGGACTCGTCTCCTTTGACGGCAGAGAGTTCCCAACTCTCGCCGATTTGCTCCTGCTCCGTCTCGACACCCTTGAAAGGGGCGATTTTGTCACCGCCCCATACAAGTGTCTTGAATATAGGTCTAAACTTAAACATAATGCTATCTGCTATATGAGACCGCGCCCGCGCAGGAACGCCTGATTGTCAGGCTCCCGTCCCGCAAACTCCTTGTAGAGCGTCATCGGCTCTTCGCTGCCTCCGCGCTCCAGGAATGTCGCTCTGAACTTGCGGGCCAGTTCCTTGTTCCATGTCCCGTTCTCCTCGAATATAGAGAATGCGTCCTTGTCCAGCACCTCCGCCCAGAGATAGCCGTAGTAACCGGCATTGTATCCGCTGGAGAAGATGTGGTTGAAATATGTCGTGCGGTAACGGGGGATAATCTCATCGATGAGCCCCATCTCCTTGCACACCCTGGCCTCAAACTCGTCAATAAACTCCACACCTGCATCTGCAGGGATAGACTCCAACTCGTGCCATTTCATATCGAGAATGGACGCGGCGCAGAGTTCCGTGGTCATGAATCCCTGATTGAATTTGCCGGCGGCGATAATCTTCTCCACCAGGGCCTCGGGAATCACCTCTCCTGTCTGCCAATGAGTTGCATACTGTTTCAGCAGCCAGGGCTGGAATGCCCAGTTCTCATTGAACTGCGAGAACATCTCGACAAAGTCACGGGCGACATTGGTACCGCTGACCGTCTTGTAATGACAACGGGTCAGCAGCCCGTGCAGCGCATGTCCGAACTCATGGAACGCAGTCTCGACATCATCCGAACTGAGCAGCGCGACACCATTCTCGCCGGGGGCGGAGAAGTTGCCTACATTGACAATGATAGGACGGATGTCGTTGCCGGCAGCGTCCACATACTGCTCGCGGACATTGTTCATCCAGGCACCTCCCCTCTTGCTCGCGCGAGGGAAATAGTCCGTGGTGAATATACCGACGAGAGACCCGTCCTCTTCCGTTATCTTATAGGTCTGGACGGCAGGATTATACACAGGCACGCCGCTGATTTCCTCCACATTGACGCCATAGAGGGTCTTTGCCGCGAGGAAGAGTCCCTTCTTGACATTCTCCGCTTCGAAATAAGGCTTGATGGCCTCCTCATCGAGGTCATAGCGGACCTTGCGCACCTTCTCGGCATAATACCACCAGTCCCAAGGCTCGATGTCATGGCCGGCAACGGCCTTCATGTCGGCAATCTCCTCCCGGGCCTTTACGACTGCGGCTTTCATGATGCCGTCGAGGAATGCGTCCACGGTCTCGTGATCGTGCGCCATCTTGTCGGCGAGCGTGAAGTCCGCAGAATTGCTGTAGCCCATGATCTGGGCCTTGCGCAGGCGCAGGCGTATCACATCGAGGATGAGCTGGCGGTTGTCATTGGCATTGCCGTTGTGGCCGCGAGACGAGTAGGCGCGGAACATCTTTTCCCTCAACGCCCTGTCGTCCGTATTGGTCATAGCATCTGGATATGCGGAAATGCTGATACCGAACTCCGCCTTGAACGCGTTGTTCTCGGCGAGGATGTTGTTGCCTATCTTGTTGGTCTTGGCGGCAATCTCCGTATTGATGTTGCGGAGTTCCGCCTGCTGTTCGTCACTCAGACCGACACCGTTGCGCTCAAACGCATCGTAGGTCTTTTTCAGAGTCACCTGCTGCTCCCTCGTCAGGGCATCTTGCGGTGCATTGTAGACAGCAGCCACCTTGGCATAGAGAGCCTTGTTCATATAGATATTGTCCGAATGGCCGCTCAAGAGAGGTGTCACCTCCTCGACGACAGCTTCCAGTTCGGGGCTGTTGTCCGTCTCCGCCACATTGAATAGTACTCCGCTGACCTTGGCGAGGAGTCCGCCACTACGGTCGAGAGCCGCTATCACATTGTCAAACGAAGGGGCTTCCTGATTGTCCACAATAGCCTGTATCTCAGCATTCTGTCCATCGATACCGGCCTTGATGGCAGGGATATAGTCCTCCACGCCTATCTTGTCAAACGGAGGGATGCCGTAGGGCGTGTCCCATTCCGTCAGGAAAGGGTTGGTCTGTGTACTGCACGCTGTCATTGCCAGAACTGTCGCTGCCGCGATAATGATTTTCTTCATATAACAGTTGATATTAATGCGCCGGCTCAATTGACCTTGACACCATCGAGATCAATCAGCGTAAACTGTGCGCTGCCGTTGTAGATTGTCAGAATGCCCGTGACATCGATCGACTTGCCGTCAGCACTCGTGGCATCGACATCACCCAGCACCTCCGCAGGGATTTCAGTGTCGGCAAACTTGCTGTAGCCGCTGGTACGGATCTGCACGGGAGTGCTGCCGAGGCTGAAATACTGGCTCACCGTAGCGGCGGTCGCATTGCGTCGTATGGTCTGCTTGATAGTCTCGCTGTCCGTCTCGTTGCGCTTTTTGAGAATGCTGACATCGTCTCCTGTCTCCGCACTGTCGAAATAGCCGGCATCAAGACGCTCGATGAAAAGGTTCTTGGACATCGCCCATGTATTCACGCCATAAGTCTTGTCACTGAGGAACACCCTGTTGGTGTTGTCCTTGGTGTCCTTGGCCTGGTCCACATATATGAGCAGGAAGATGCGCTTGTACTTGTCTGTCGAATACGAGGTCTTGGCACCATAGGTCAATCCCTTCATAGTGACATACTTGCCGAATGCGTCTGCGGTGCCGCCCTTGGCAATGGCTGCCTTGAGCGCGGCCTCGTCGAGTTCCTCAGGAGCGACGGGAGTGCCGATCTCACCCTTGAACACATGTGTGTCCAGTATCATCTGCACATCGATGTATGATGTCTCATACGAGCCGGAGGGATCCTGGTAGCCGAGTTGGAGCATTCCGTTATAGGCACCGAGAGTCAGACCGGAGCACTTGACATAGACCCACTGGCCAAGTTTGTAGTCATTGTACAGTCCTGTCTTGCCAATCTTGACCTCCAGTCCGCCTGTTTCGTCCTGGATGTAGAGGCTGCGATAGACATTGCCGCTGCGGTCAGACGAGATTACCTGTCCCTTGACAATGATGTCCTGCTCTATCTTGAGAGGCTGCTTGTTATAAAGGGCCTTGAGTTCGGCTATAGTGGTATTGGCTTCCGGGTGAGTGTATCCGGTCTCCGGAGGTACCCCGTAATCAAATGTGTACACGGGCTCCCACTCGTCGCAGCCTGCAAAAAACAATGTGGCCGCGGACAGATATATCAGAATATTGCGAAGTCTCATGTCTTAGAATCTGAAATAAATATTCAACATGTAGTTCATACCGCTCATATAGAAATACTTGGGGTCGAACCTGTAATAACGCTCCTTGCTCGAGGTGTTGTCCACGAGACGAGTCTGCTCATAACCGCCTGTCTTGACGCTCGTGTTGTTGAGCAGGTTCTTGGCGCTGAGCGAAAATCCGATCTGATATTTACGCTGGATGTACCAGGACTTGCCCACACTCGCATTGACGAGGAATGCAGGGTCAAATTTCTCCTGTCCTGCCATATAGGCAATCTCCTGTGCAGAGACATGGTTGTCAGGTCCTGCCGTGGCGAAGTCAGTCCTGTAGAGAGGGTTCATGTCGAGATAAGCCCTGTCGAAATACTCCACATCGGCATCCACAAACCAGTAGTTCTTGTTCCATGCAAAGCCGAAACTCACAGCCAGCTGAGGAGTACTCGGCACATAATGCTGGACAGTCTTGCCGTTCTCATCGGGATGACTCTTCCAGTAGCTGACCAGCTCGTGGTCGCGGACAATCTCCTGACTGTTGTCCACGGTCTGGGTCATATACGGAGTAGAAGTGTAGATGTAGTTGCCGTAAGAAACGACGCCCTGTGCGGAGAGGTTCTCAATGGGAGTAGGCACCTTCCAGCCGAGTTCGATACCCATGTGACGCTGGTCGATACCGCTCATCGCGAAATTGGTAAACGCATTCTGGAGGTCATCATAGAAGCTCATCACATCGGTCTGGTCCTTGATGGAGGTGTAAAAACCTGTCAGGCGGACACTGTAGCCGTTGGAGAAATACTGCCAGTTGAGATCCGCAGTGGCGGTCTTGGTAGTGGTCAGATCCGGGACGAGAGTATTGCGTGTCCTCGGAGAGATGAACGCCTGGTTGAAGAGAGGCGCATCATTGAAATATCCGGCATTGGCATAGAACCTCATCTTGCCGCCGAGTTCATAGCTAGCAGAGCCTTTGACCGCATAGGTCAGGAACGAGGACTTCTCGCTGTCGCCTTTAGAATCCTCTGGGAAAAGGCCGTTGCGGACCAGTCCCTCACGCCAGAATGACGAATGTCCAACCTTACCGCCGAGATTTGCGCTGAATGAACCTGCGGCATAACGGGCATTGGCCCATGCACCGAGATTGCAGACATGCGCGTAGTAATCGTAGCCGTACTTGTCGCCCTCGCGCAGCACCTGTGCCTTGTTGCCATGGCTCAGATAATAGTCGAGGTCATACTGGTACTTGGTCTCGTCAGAGGCATAGTCCCTCTCGGCGAACTGATTGACATTCAGATAGTAGTCACCTCCGAGGAGGTCGGCGACAATCTTGTAGTACTCTGTGCGGTTGATCTTGGCGGACGCGCCTCCGGTGACTGTCAGCCAGTCCTCGGGACGCCATTTGAGATTGAGGGCCAGGTTGAAGTCCCTCTGGTCTACACGACGCTCCTCCTGGATATACTTGGAACGGTTGCCCTCGGATGTGGCATTGTTACGGTTCACATCATAGAGTCTGTCCCAGTTGATATGGGTGGTGGGTGCATAGTCAGACTCCCATGCCTCTTTTGCCCACATATACTTAGCGTAATTGTCTCTCTTCCAATCCGAATCGGGCATGTAGAAGTAGCTGGGGAGATTCCTGTAGTAGTCAGGTCTCGGATCCTGTGCATCGTACCAGTCGAGAGCGGTATAACCGTTCTTGCCGAAGCGGTACAGTACAGTAGCGGACGCCTTGAACTTGTCGGACGGGGTGAAATCGTATTTGAGCGCGGCTATAGGCTCATGTGTCTTGCGGACACGGGCATTGCGCACCTTGCCGTCCTGCCAGCCCCAGTTGGAGTTGTACATATTGTCGCCCATCAAGTCGTAGACCTCCTGGGTGGAACCATTCTGCGCGCCCCTCTCTCCGGGAGCCGCCATGAATGTGAATCCCAATTTGTGCGTGTCATTGAATTTCTTCTCCACGCTGCCGTAGTATCCGAACGAACGGTAATACACACCCTTGATCCAGTCATTGCCACCGAGACGGGTCGATACGCTGAATGCATACGCCCAGCCGTTGTCCAACATTCCGGAGGAATAGGTCATCATCAGGCGCAGACGGTACAACGAACTGTTGGTCAGCACACTTCCACGCCATCCCTTGCGCACCGAAGATGCGTTGCCGGCGATGTCGGTCTGTCCGTTGTAGCCACCGAGACCGTAGTCCGCGACCTCTGCACCCGTGACGGAAGTCTTGGTACGGGTAGCCTCATTGAGACCGCTCCACAGCGAATGAGGGCCATATCCTGTGATGGCGTCATTCATCTTGACGCCGGCGAAATAGACATCCTGGCTCTCGTTGGAATAGCCCCTTGCGCGGAAACGCACGGAGCTGAAATTGTATCCGGCAATATTGTTGAACACATCGTTCTGTCCGAACAGAATGGTCGGGGCGTCATTGTAACCGGAGTCATCCATATCGAACTCCGAGAAACTCGCGTCATCAATCTCCGTAGCGGACACTGACGGAGAGAGGGACAGACGGAACATATTCTTGATGTATCCGTCATTGACGGTAACATTCACCCTGGTCTCCATATAGCCGGGGGCGTTGATCACCATGTCATACATGCCGTCAGCGAGAGACTCCACCATAAAGGTACCGTCCGTGGACGATACCGCACGCGCCAGTTCTACCGCTCCGGAATAGAGGATAAGATTTGCGTTCTCGATAGGAGAACGGTCTATACGGCTGACAACCGTACCCTTGACACCTCCGGTGGGCGTCTGGGCGGCCAAGCTGAAAGACAGGGCAAATGTTGCCAGCGCCGTCAATATACTCTTGCTATTCATATTATTTGTTGCTTACAACTATATATGTAGGGAAATGATCGGAATACCCTCCGATAAACGAACCATTGGAGAATGTCCTGAAGGGGGTGTCCTTGTACTGTCCGGAGTCCTGCACCATGAACGGTTTGTGGAACACACGGCCGTAGTACTTCTTCTTGACTATAGGGACTATACGCAGAGTGCCCTTGGGGGCGTTCACGAGCGTTTCGTTGACCATGACAATGTCAAATATGCTCCATACTCCCCTGTATGCGAGCGAGCCGTAGCCGGCCTCCAGCATCGTCCAGAACGGGTCGAAGAAGTCCTTCGGGCCCACCTCCTCAATCGTGCGCCTGCCATGCAGGTACTTGGCCATGCTCTCGTCCATAGGGTCATCGTTCATATCGCCCATGACCACTATCTTGATACCTGGGTACTCCTCCATGAGTCCCATAGCCGAATCGTAGATGATCTCGGCACCGCGGCTGCGCAGGTCACTGCTCTTGCCGCCGATACGGGACGGCAGGTGAGTCACATAGAATGCGAACATCTCCCCATCGATAGTACCGCGCACCATGAGGATGTCGCGGGTACGGAAACGCTCCTGCGACTCCTTGTCCATAAAGAACTCTATCTCCTTGGAATTGAAGTCATAGGGAATCGAACGGCTCTCGATGACATTCAGCACCTCGGGGCGATACAGCAGAGCCACATCGACACCTCGGCGGTCCGGACCGTCATAGTGGACAATCTGATAATTGGCCGCCGCTATTTCAGGCTGGCTCACCAGGTCCTCGATGACATGACGGTTCTCTATCTCGCTGATTCCCAGCACGGCATGCCACGCCTTGTTCTCATCTGCCATGGCCCTGATGACAGTGGCCATATTCTTGAGTTTCTTCTCGTATTTGGCTTCTGTCCAGTTGTTTCCGCCATCCGGCAGGAACTCATAGTCGTTCTTGCCCTCGTCATGGACCGTATCGAAAAGGTTTTCGAGGTTGTAGAAACCAATGACATAGCTGTGCGCCTTGTTCTGCGCTGACACGCCGGGCATCAGCAGGCAGAGAGCAAGAGCCAATATCGCCAGTTTTTTCATACACATAATAGATTTACATTTATCCGGGATTACCACCACCAGCTGACTGATGCGGGGTCCTCCTCCTTGATGACCTTGGACTGCGCCTCACCTACCCGACCGGGCAGATTGACAAACAGTTCATAGCCGAGTTTCTTTTCCAGATCCGCGATGGACATGGAGTATTTGGACGACACGCTGGAGTTCGAATACTCCTTGTGGTCCAGCCAGACAGCACAGCCCATAAAACCGTCGTGTCCGAATGTCGAACTCTTGGAGTATCTCAGTACGGCCTTGTAATATGCCACAGGCACGGTAACTTTCTTGCCGTCATTATCATAGCAATACTTGGAACTGCCCTCAGGCACGCATCCTGTCACGACATACAGGGTGTCGGACTTGTTGGCCCAGCTCCTGACCTTGTTCTCCAGATTCGCCCAGATGTCTCCGTTAAAACCATTCTGTATCTGCGGAGTCATATTGGTAAAATAGAATGTCATGGCGTTGGAGCTGTAGGATGTCAGACGGTCCGCGGACGGTATCTGATGTCCGCGGGCATGCCAGCCTGCATTTCCCTCCTTGAATCCCTTGAACAGCACCGGCTGCTTGTCTCGTGGCAGCAGAGGGTCGAGTCCCCATGCATCAGTCCTCTTGACACTCGAGCCGATATTCCAGGCGCACAGGGGATAAGCCACCCATTTGGCGACGAGGTTGTCGTAATCCCAATAGAACGAATAGTTGCGTGTCGAGGTAGAGCCGACCGTCATGTTGTGGCTAAAGAACGCACAGTCCGCATCGTTGTCGGTGGCAGGCAGTTCAAGCCAGCCTGTAGACACAGGAGCAGGGCCCGGAGTCGGGTCCGGATCCACATCCGGTGTCGGAGGCGTGACCGTCGAGGGCTTCCCGGCCTGCGACAGACGCAAGGTATCCGCACGGCTGCCGTTGTACAGCGTCAGGAGCGTACTCCTGCCCTCTTCCGAGGAATTGCTCTCCCAGGAGAGGACCACGCTGGTACGGGAGTCCGTGCCATGGTCCGGGTTGAAACTCACCCAGGAAGCGTCAGCCGTGACCGTCCAGTCGCCGTCAGCGGTGACGGACATAAACTGACTGCCCGCCGCATTGCTCACAGGATTGGTCTTGACGGCTATGTCCGGATCGACCGTGACCTTGTTGCTGTCCTCACAGGATACAAACACCAATGACAACGCCATATATAGCGTTGTCATCGGCCTTAGAAAATGTCTTATCTTTAATGACAT
>CAZTUQ010000021.1:0-35809 GCA_964616865.1 uncultured Muribaculaceae bacterium | reverse complement strand
AGAACTCGGCACATAATACAGATGTTAGACATTCAGATGTTGACAAGAATAGCCCGGACTGTGAAGCCCGGGCTATTCTTGTTGTATACGCTGATTTGTGCTATTTCATGAATTTGTCCGCAAAGTCGAGATAATGCATCCAGTCCCATGCGGTGCACTTGTGTGGACCGTTGCGCAGGAGGTAACCCATGTGGTCTCCCTCTACAGTGTTCTGAGGCACAGGGAATTCGTGGCTCTCAAGTCCTTTGGAGCCGAGCAGCTTGTAGACGGGCTCGGCAGCCACGAGGCTCTCGAATTCGCCTCTCGGGTCGGCTCCGTGGTCTCCGATGCCGCTCGCGACATATACCGGACGGGGAGCGATGAGCGCGATGAGCTCATGCTGGTCGATGGGCAGTGCGTCCTCGTTGTCCATGTATTTCTCGTAATTGCGGCAGTGCCAGTGGGGGAATGTCACCTGGATGGCGCGCAGCGTCTGTCCGACTCTGCGACGGGACAATGCGGCGCCCGAGCAGCCGGAGCAGTTGGATACGGCCATGGCGAACCTCGTGTCCTGTGCTGCCGCCCAGAGAGCGGTCTTGCCTCCGCGGGAGTGTCCTATGGTAGAGACTTTGGTGGCGTCTATGTCCGGGTCTGTCTCGAGATAGTCGAGTGCCCTGCTGTATCCCCATGCCCATGCGGAGATGCTGCCCCACTGGTTGGCTTCGGGATAGTTCTGTCCCTCTTTGTATATATATGGGTGGACGCCGTTCTGGAATCCATCATCGTAGTCGGGATCCACATCTCCACGGTAGAATGTCGCCAGGGCATATCCTCTCTCGCACATCATCGACAGGGGGAACCACTGGTAATCCATTCCCCTATAAGGGAATCCGTACAGGCCATAGTTGCGGAGCTGCTGTTCTGTCGGATTGAGGATGCCCGGGTCGCCACTCACGCCGATGTTGCCCTTGTGGTTCATGAATACGAAGCAGGGTACCTTGCCTTCGCGCTTGTTGGGGATATACAGCAAGAGCTGCATGTAGAGCCCGTCTTCGTCGCCTGTGTAATAGATGGCAATCTCCTTGCGTGTGGCCATGCCGCCGAATGCGAGGGTGTCCTCGTAGATGACCTTGTAGTGCTGTCCCTCCTGGCGCGGTGCGCTGTGGCCGTAGACTTCTTCGCGGAAGAGTTCGATGAGCTCCGCCCTCCTCTCGTTTGTCCATTGCTCGGGGGTGGTGACGGGCGTGCCGTCATTCATTATCAGAGGGTCGGGGAGGGTGTAGGGCTGTACCTTGCTCTCATCGATGTTGCGGTAGCCGGCCTCCGCCGAGCCGAACTGGCCGCGTCCGGACAACATGGAGGTAATCTCGAAAGGCTTCTCCATGGCGAAGTGGGCGGCTCTCTGTGCTCCGTCACGCCTGATGTAGTTGGTCATGGTAACGGGGACATAGCTGTTGCCCTTGCAGGGCTTGCCGGTGAGGGCCTCGTACCATGTGCAGGCGGCGACATAGCGTCCCATTCTGATACTGAGGTGGTATCCGTCCCTGACGGTATTTTCCATATTGAAACCGGTGCGGAGATTCTGGATTGCCGTGCCGAGGGGGATGATATCCAGGCCGTATTTCTCATGGACCTTGACGGTGGCGTCGAGTATGCCCTCGTACATGGGCAGAGCACCGCGTGAGTTCCAGTGGTCCATCATGAAGCTGTTATGCTTGTCAGCGTTCTCATAGGACCATATCTGATGCCAGAGTATCCTTGTGCCCTTGCGGGAATGCTTCTTGAGGAATTTGACCATATCCTTGAGCCAGGGCTCGTAGGTCTCGAAGAACGGGGCGTATTCGCTGAACTGTTCCAGCGTGATGACATCCCATGTCTCGTCTTCGAGGGCCTCTGACATCCTGATGCCGCCCTGTTCGCTCCTGATACCGTCCACTATCTTGATGTACTGGTATTCCGGCAGGTCGCCCTTGGCTCTCTCCACATGGGATTTGAGGTCGTGTCCGACAAGGTTGCCTATGGTGAGTCTGACACCGTCTGCGGCGGCAAAGTTGTAGAGGTCCTGTTCGATGGCGTCAGTCGAGAAATCGCTGCCTATGGCCAGGACCTTCAGTTCCTGCATCGGGGAGGCGTCTTTAGTGTCGGGAGATGCCCATGCCGAGAGTGCCAGAGCGAGCATGGCTGCTGTGGCGGAGAGGATGCGTCTGAAAGTCATGTTATTGATAAAGTGTATTGGTTCTGATGTCAAATGTGTGTCGCAAGTTAGATAATTTTGCGCTATTTTTTAGTATTTTTGCGGGAAAATCACCTACTGACATGAGACTGTACACCAAAGTTTTCCTGACGGCCATGGCCGTACTTGCGTTGGCGTCGTGCCGCAATGAATACCATTTCCCCGAGGACAGCGTGAGCAAATTGTTTGAGGCCGGAAAAGAGGGCTATCATACATATAGGATTCCAGCAATGGTAGTCAGCAGCAAGGGGACTCTCCTTGCATTCTCGGAGGGCCGTGTCGCCAGCCACAAGGACGGTGCGGAAAAGGACATTGTGGTCAAGCGTTCCTCCGACGGCGGCAAGACTTGGGGAGACCTTATTGTAGTCAGGACGGACTCTGTGCAGTCCTGCGGCAATCCTGTCCCCATTGTGATGGATAATGGCAGGGTAGTCGTGTTCAGCCTGTGGAGCAACAGGCTCAAGACCAAGTCATGGCCGCTGTACGACCTCAAGGCGTTTATCCAGCATTCCGACGATGACGGTCTGACATGGAGCAAGCCCCGCGAGGTGACTGTCCAGCAGCCGGCGGACAGCAACTGGATCATGTACGCGATGGGTCCCGGGCACGGCCTGCAGCTGACCAAGGGCGAGCATGCCGGCAGACTGGTGGTGCCGTGCTATCACAAATGGTTGGACAAGGACAGGAAATGGCAGGGGCGTTCGTTCTTGATGGTCTCCGATGACCTTGGCGAGACCTGGAAGCAGGGCGCATTTGCGTCACCCGGTGGCAACGAGTGCTCTGCCACCGAACTCAGCAACGGTGATATCATGCTGAATATGCGTGAGTTTACACGCTGGCGCGAAGAACATCTGGTAGGCAACGAGAGCCGCAGGCTGGTGGCTATAAGCAGAGACGGTGGCGAGACCCTCGACCCGTGCCGTTTTGACTGGGGCTTGCCTGAGCCGCGTTGCCAGGGCAGCATCATCCGTTACAAACATGGGCATGAGAATGAGGACTGGCTGCTCTTTGTCAATCCGACATCTGTCAAGAAGCGTTACAACCTCCAGGTCAAACTCAGCAAAGACGGCGGACATACTTGGAAGCCCATCTACAAGGCCCCGTTTACGATGTGCGCCTATTCGGATATAGCGGAACTCCCCGACGGCTCTGTGGCCCTCATCTATGAGGCTGGAGAAGAGACCATGCGCGAGTGTCTCGCATTCGACATAATTCCTGCCGGATGGATCAGATAGATTTCCTGCGGGAGACAGACAAGGGGCAGGTTCAATCGAACCTGCCCCTTGTGCTATAGAGGTTTCATGGGTATTTGGAGTGATAAACTGCTTCGGAAAAACATCTGACAGACATTTCGTGTGAAAGCAAGCCGGGACTCGGGGTGGCCGAAAACTGTGAGGCATGCGGCCTGCAGTGCCGTCAGATCCTGACTTTCCGGCACTCTCCGGGAGCGAGGGTGACTGTCCGGACCTGGTCGCCGAGCCGGAGCCGGAGTGTTGCGGTGTCTTGGCGTAATGATTTGACTGTCAGTCTGCTTATGTCGCCGTCCTCCCAAGAGAAGTCCAGTTCGTATCCACCGCGTACGCGCACGCCGCGCAGTGAGCCTTGCGTTCTCCAGGCCTGAGGCAGTGCAGGCAGCAGGGTGACCCCGTCCTCAATCGAGGACTGTACCAACATTTCCAGGACTCCGGCGCATCCGCCGAAATTGCCGTCTATCTGGAACGGGGAATGTGCGTCCAGCAGGTTGGGGTAGGTGCCTCCGCCCCTCCTCGCGTCCTCTCTGTCGTAGCCGTCGGGGGAAATGTATGTCAGCAGTACCCTGTAGATATGGTATGCCTTCTCGGCGTCGCGCAGTCTCGCCTGGAGATTGACGCGCCAGCCTGTGCTCCAGCCTGTGGTCTTGTCGCCCTTGATCTCGAGGGTACGGGCGCACGCGGCAGCGAGTCCGGGAGTCTCATCCACGGAGATATGGTGCCCGGGGTACAGTCCGAAGAGGTGGGACTGGTGGCGATGCTGCCAGTCGGCGTCCTCCCAGTCGTGATACCATTCCTGCAGGTTGCCCCTGCGTCCTATGCGGTAGGGGAGCAGACGCTCCAGAGTACTGTCTATGCGTTCCCTCAGCCCTGCGTCTATGCCGAGGACCTCCGCTGCCGCGCGCGTGTCCATGAGGCATTCACGGGTGAATGCCAGGTCTGCCGTGCCTCCGTAGAGGGTGGCTGTCGCAGTACCGGCAGGATTGATGAAATCCGCCTCCGGAGATGTCGCTGGCGAGGTTATCAGCCAGCCGTCCTTTTCGATCAGCCAAGCCAGGCAGAACTCTGCCGCTCCCTTGAGCACGGGATATGCCTCTGCAAGGAAATCCTTGTCCATGGTGAATGCGTAATGCTCCCAGATGTGAGTGCTGAGCCATGCGCTGCCCATCGGCCAGCATGCCCATCTCGGGCGTCCTTTGGCGGGGTTGGTCATCGCCCAGATGTCGCTGTTGTGCCCGGAACTCCAGCCCTCGTGCACTCCATAGTAGTTCTCCGCCGAGATCCGTCCGCTGACGGACAGCCTCTTGATGAATTCTAACAGAGAATGGTGCAGTTCGCTGAGGTTGGCGGACTCTGCCGGCCAGTAATTCTCCTCGAGGTTGATATTCATCGTGTAGTTGCTGCGCCAGGGTGCGGTGACCCGTTCGTTCCAGAGTCCCTGGAGGTTGGCAGGTACGCCGGGAGTGCGTGCGGAGGAGATGAGTAGGTATCTGCCGTACTGGAAGTAGAGTTCCTCCAGGTCCGGATTGGTCTGTGACGAATCGCCGTAGTGCAGGAGCTGCATGTCGGTCGTGAGCGCCTTGACGGCCGGATCGGTAGTGCCGAGGTCTATGCCGAGCCTGCCGAAGAGTCCGGTGTAGTCCTCCTCGTGCGCCTCTTTGAGTGCCCAGTAGCCCTTGGCGGCGGCTCTGTCAATGCGTTTGCGCACATCTCCGGTGTAGTCGCGTCCTGCCTTGACGGGGTCGTTGTGCGGCCCGTTGAAACTCGTGACATTGCTGATAATCACTGTGGCTGCCGTACATCCGTACAGCCTGAGAGTGCCCTTGTCCGCAGTGACCTCGCCATCGTCTGCCAGGACCTTAACTATAGTGCGGAAATGAATGCCCCTGCCTGGGTCGTAGAGGAATGCTTCCGGCTTGCTGTCGAGTGCTTCGTCATAGCCGTATGCCGTATATCCGGAGACTATGAGTTCGTCTCCCTGTGTGACAGTTTCATGCGGCTGCACGCATTCGTATCTCAATGCAGTATTGATCTTTGCGCCCTCGGCGGCATCCAGGCGGATGACGATGACGGAGTCCGGTGCGCTTGCAAAATACTCCCGGGAGAATGTTCCCTCCGCCGTGCGGAAACTGTCGGCCGCCAGCGCTCTGGAAATGTCGAGACTGCGTCTGTAATCCGAATACCCTCCTCCTTTCGGGAGAATGCTGTCGAGATACAGAGTGCCGAGCGGCTGGTAGTACTGGCTGTTGTGGCCCTCTATCTTCATGTTGGCATTCTGTGCACCCACATAGTCTTCGGCGTGGAGGCAGGCTCGTACTTCCGGCAGATGCCTGTATGCGTCAGGCGTATATGGCGCGCCCTCGGGCTCTCCAGTCCATAATGTGATGTCGTTGAGGGAGACCCTGTCGCTCTCGACACCTCCGTAGACTATAGCCCCGAGCGTGCCGTTACCTATGACGAGGCTCTCTTCAAAATACTCTGCCGGGCTGCCGTAGCGCAGCGTGAGTGTGTTGTCGTCACGATTTTCCGAACATGAGATAAAGCAGCATGCCGTGGCAGCGCATGCCGTCAGAAATCTTGCAATGGTATCCATATCTTCTCAAAATTACATAACAATTCCCGAAATCGGAAATGACAATATGAAAAGGCGGCCCTCCGTCCTGGAGAGCCGCCTCTGTCATTTGCCGGATATTTTAGAATCCGGGGTTCTGTATGCCTTCGAGTTTGGAGTTGGCCTCCATTTCCTCCTGGGGGAAGGGGAAGAGCTCGTTCACGCCCTCCTGGAAATAATCTCCGGCGACATAGTTCACCACCTTGGGGAAGTCCTTGGTGACATTCGTCTTGAAGAGACGGAGTGCCGGTCCGAGACAGTTCCAGCGGATGAGGTCGTATTTGCGCATGCCCTCGCCGCCCATTTCGAATCCGCGTTCCCAGTACAGCGCTGTCCTGATCTTGCCCTGTTCGGAAGAGTCATCGATGTACGGCAGGTCATAGACTTTGGGGGCCTTGTACAGAGAGGCGTATTTGTCGAGAGTGAATTCGCTGGCTCCGGCACGCTCTCTGACCATATTGATCAGTTCGATAGCCTTTCCGGTCTCTCCGAGCTCATTGTATGCCTCGGCAGCCATCAGCACGGCGTCGGCATAGCGCAGCACGCAGTAGTTGATGCCGGTGGCGTTGAGGTGGTTGAATCCGAGGGGCATCCATTCGCGTCTCCATTTGCCGGGATACCAGTTGTGAGGGTTCTTGGCGTTGGAGTTCTTGTAATGCTCTTTCTTGTTCGCGTCCCACTTGTAGGCGTAGTCCACGACGAGCACGTCCCTGCGCTCATCGCCCTCTTCAAAGAAGCCTTTCCAGCAAGGCAGGATGCGGAAGAATGCGTTGGCGCGGCCCATGTATGAGCCCCACTCCGTGGAACTGACCTTGGGCTCTGCCACTTCGGGACCGTTCCATGTGCCCCAGAATCCGTCATTGTCGGAGAATGCGGTACCTGTGGGGTTGAAAGGTATCTCCCAGAGGCTCTCCTTGGAGTTGGGCTCCATTGCGGAGAAACTCTTGAACAACTCAGTATAGCCACCCTCGTAGAATCCGTGGTAGCCCTCGTTCTGGATGGCCTCCCACTCTGCCACGACAGCCCTCATGTACTGCTCCCTGAGGTCTTCGGCGGGTCTGGTCATCTTGCCGTCCGCCTGCAGGCTGTAGCCGGCTCTCTGGAGGTACACCCTCATCAGCATTGCATGTGCGGCTGCTTTGACAGGCCATTCGGGCGAAGTCGATGCGCTGCCGGCATAGAGATTCTCCTTGGCGAAGTTGAGGTCCTTGATGATGACATCATAAATGTCCTCTCGGCTGGTTCTCGGGAGGAAAGTCTCCTCGTAGACGGAGGTGTATTTGGTCTTGAAAGGCACATCGCCCCAGCCCTTTACGAGATCGAATGCGAGGAATGCCCTCAGGAAGCGGGCCTGTGCCGAATAGTTACGCAGCTCCGCATCTTCGGCATATCCTGGCATGTTCTCGATGCCGTCTATCGCCAGATTGGCGCAGTCGATGCCGGTGTATTTGTATTGCCAGAGGGACGACAGCCAGGTGTTGCCTGCGTTGATGTGGTAGTTGGCCATATCGTATCTCTTGTTGTCGGACTCGTTGCCCTTGAGGTACTCCATGTCGTCGCACACCTGCGCTGCCATCTCGAACTGGCCGTAGTGCTGGCTCCTGGTCAGGCAGTCGTACGCTCCGCTGACCGCCATCTTGGCCTTGGAGGGGGTATTGAAATATGTGTCCTTGTCATAGTATGACGAGGGATGCTCGGTGAGGTCGCAGGATGACAGGCAGGCAAGCGCTGCGAGGGCCGGCACAAATGTCTTTATATGTTTCATTTCTTATATGCGATTTAGAATCCTACATTCACGCCGAATACGAAAGAACGGCTGCGGGGGTATCCACCGAAGTCAACGCCGGGGCAGAGGCTGCTGCTCATTGTGGAGACCTCGGGGTCATATCCGCTGTACTTGGTGAATGTGAACAGGTTGGAGCCTGTCACATAGACGCGGAGTTTGGAGAGGCCTATCTTGCCTGCGATGCTGTGGGGGAATGTGTAACCCAATGTCACATTGCTGAGTTTGATGAACGAGCCGTCCTCTACAGCCCATGAGTGGATGTTGTAGTTGCCTTCGACGGCATCGGCTACTGACGGGAATGTCTTGCCGGCATTGACGGACGCGAGGACTGCGGGGTCGGAAATCAAGACGCCGTTCTCGTCCATGAGCGTCCAGCGGTGTGACATGTCTGCAACGGACAGGACATTCCTGTTCTTCTTGCAGGCCTTGGTATTCGTCAGTTTGGTGGCGTTGAGCACGTCGTTACCGAAACTGTAGGTGAAGAATACAGAGAGGTCGAGATTCTTGTATGTGAACACATTGTTGAAACCTCCGTAGACATCGGGGGAGGCGTTGCCGATGACCGTCCTGTCATCAGTGGTCACCTTGCCGTCCTCGCTGCCGTCGATATTCTTGAATTTCCAGAATCCGGGCTGTGCGCTGACATCGGTGCGTGCAGGCACTCCCTCCTTGAGGGTGTATTTGCTGCCGTCCCAGTTGAAGTCGTCCACCTGGTAGAGACCATCTGTGACATAGCCCCAGAACTGTCCGAGGGCTTCGCCGACGGCGATGCGGTGCGTATTCTGGTTGTAGCCGAAATTGGCCTCCCAGAACTGCTCCTCCTCACCGGTCAGCTCTCGCACCTTGTTTACATTGTGCGAGAGTGTCAGGGCTGATGTCCAGGAGAAGTCGCGTGTGCTGACATTCACTGTATTGATGGTGAGGTCGAGTCCCTTGTTCTCGGTAGAGCCGGCGTTGATCATCATGCTTGTGTAGCCGGACGAGTTGGGAATCTTGGCGTTGAGGAGCAGGTTTGAACTCCTGTTGATGTAGAATTCCGGAGAAACGGTGATCCTCTGGTTGAGGAATCCCATGTCGAGACCGACATTGAAGGTCTTGTTGGCCTCCCACTTGAGGTTGTCGTTGGGCACCTGCCTGGAGACATATCCCGACTGTGTGGAATTGCCGTCAGGATAGGTCACGGAGGACATCAGTGCGAGACTCTGATAACTGCCGATGCGGTTGTTTCCGGCAAGACCGTAACCGGCGCGGAGTTTCAGGTCGGAGAATACACCGAGGTCCTGGACCCAGGGCTCGTCTATCATTCGCCATGCGGCGGAGACGGCAGGAAACCAGCCCCATTTGTTGTTCTTTCCGAATTTGGACGAACCGTCCGCGCGGAGTGATGCGCTGACTATGTATTTGTCGCGGAATGACCAGTTTGCACGGGTAAAGAACGACAGCAGTTTGTCATCGTAGTTCTCGCCGCTCTCCACGAGGGACGGCAGGCCGAGAGACATGTCAGCGAGTCCGATCTCGTCGTTGGGGAAGTTGTCCGCTGCGCCCTTGAAATAGCGTGTCCACTTGCTGACATACTCCTGTCCGCCCATGAGGGTGATATCATGGCCATGGCCTTTCCATGAGTAGGTGAGGACATTGGAGGTGCTGAAGCTGTTGCTCTCGTTGTATTGGATGTTGCCGTTGATGCTCGAGCGTTTCGCCATCACGGACTGGTCGCCGTAGAATATTTCGGTACGCCTGTTCTGGTAGCGCATTCCGACGGTAGAGCGGAATGTGAGGCCTTTTACAGGGAGTTTGACGAGTATGCCTCCGTTTGCGGAGAGGGTCCTGTAGTCGCGGTTTTTGGTCTCCTCGGCTGCGGAGAGGAGAGGGTTCTGCATGACATTGCCATCCTCGTTCTGGATCAGTTCGTCCTCGGCGTCAAGGAGTTCGGAATCGTCGCCCTTGATACCTTTGGTGGGTCTGTACTGGAGAATGTGCTGCAGTTTGTTGAACCTGTCACCGGTGCCGCTGGAGCCGTCGCCGGAGGTGCCCATGCCGTAGACATAGAGGTTGTCGTAATTGACCCTGCCGTTGACGGTGAGCCATTTGTTTACATCGGTCTTGAGGCTTGCGCTGAAATTGTGTTTGCGTGTGCCGCTGTAGACCATCGCGCCCTCCTCGTCGAAATACGAATAGGACATTGCGTAGCTGGTGCGGTCGGAGCCTCCGCTGACGCCTACCCTGTAGTTTTGTGTGACGGCGGTCCTGCCGAGGGTCTCTTCCTGCCAGTCGATGCCGGCGCGTCCGCTGTAGTTCTTGTCAATATCCTCGAATGTGCCGTAGTTGTTTGCAAAAGAGGTGGTCTCATTGGCGTTGCCGAGCACCTGTTCCCTGTAGAGGCTGCGCTCGTAGTCGAGCAGCGCATACTCGTAAGGGTCGAGGACGGAGAGTTTGCGTGCGAGTTTCCTCACACCTACATAGGAGTCGAATGTGACCGCGGCCTTGGAGTTGTTCTTGCCGCTCTTGGTGGTGACCACGACGACACCGTTGGCGCCGCGAGCACCGTAAATGGCTGTGGCAGAGGCGTCCTTGAGTACATCGATAGTCTCGATGTCGGACGGGTCGAGAGTGTTGAGGCCATCCTCCGACGGGAATCCGTCGATGACATACAGAGGCTCGTTGCTCTGGGTGATAGAGATACCGCCTCGTACGCGTATGGAAATGGAAGCGCCGGGTTCGCCTTCGTTCTGGGATACCTGGACACCTGCCATACGGCCTCCGAGGGCCTGCGTGATGTCGCTTACGGGCACTTTGGAGAGTTCCTTGCTGCCGATGGAGGTTACGGAACCGGTCAGGTCTTTCCTCTTGACTGTCGCGTAACCGATGGCGACACCCTCGTTGAGCCAGTTCTCGTCGGACAGCATCTGGACATCAATCCTCGTGCGTCCGGAGACGGAGACTTCCTCCGTCTTCATGCCGAGGCATGAGAATACAAGTACATCCTTTGCATTGACTGTGATGGAATAGTTACCTTGGGCATCGGTGACTGTGCCCGAACCGGGCTTGCCTTTGATGGTGACTCCTCCGCTGATGACTTCGAGTCCGTCCGGGTCGGTGACTTTACCGGTCACGGTGACGTTCTGTGCAGATACTGTCATCCAAGACAGGCAGGCGAGCAGAGCGCACGCCAATTTCTTTTTCGTGTCTGACATAAATCTATGTGGTTGGTTTTTTGTCCCCAAAGATAATGCGTTGAGTGTGCTTTAAAAGGGCGTTTTTGTACTATTGAACAATAGTGAAAGATTTTGAACAATTTTAATTGTGCTGTATAAATCAAGGACTTATACTTGCATTAGCAAGTATTTGATAGGAAAAATAACTATGAAGAGAAGGAAAATGGAACTTTGCACGGCGCTCTGCGCAGCGGCAGTCCCGTGCGCACATGCCCAGGAGCCTGCTTCCGCAGCGGACAGGCCGAATATCCTTTGGATGACTTTCGAAGATACGAGCGCGTACGAATTCGGATGCTACGGCAATCCGGATGTGCACACTCCGGTGACAGACAGTTTGGCGGCAAATGGTATCCTTTTCCGTCATGCGTGGTCCAACGCGCCGCAGAGTTCCCCTGCGCGCTCTACCATCATAACAGGGTGTTACGCAACCACCTACGGAATGGATCTGCATCCTGTGCCGTTTGATACTCCGGCAGGCATCTTCTTCCCGGAATATCTCCGTGCCGCCGGATATTGGTGTACCAATAATAACAAGACCCATTACAATACGACTCGGGACAATGCCGCCATTTGGGACGAGTGCGGCCGCGAGGCCTCTTATAGCAGTCCCAGACGCGCCGAAGGACAGCCGTTCTTCTCTGTGTATAATGCGGTCACATCTCACATGGGCAGGGTCAGGACCTTCCATACCGACGGCAGGAGGGATTATAGAACAGAGGGGCTTGATCCGGCGCATCTGACGCTGCCTGACTATGTTCCAGACCTGCCGGAAGTGCGCTCTGACTATGCCGGACACCTCGAAGCCGTGCAGGATATAGACGCATGGCTGGGGATATTTCTCGATGACCTCAAGCAAAAGGGACTGGCTGACAACACTATAGTGTTTTTCTTCAGCGATCACGGCGGCTGTCTCCCGAGGGGCAAGGGCTATCTCTACGAGAGCGGCCTGCGTGTGCCTATGGTCGTCTATTTTCCGGAGAAATGGAAGCATCTCGCTGCCGGGTATGCCGGTCCGACGGACGCTCATTTTGGATTTGTGGACCTGGCTCCCACCGTATTGAGCATAGCCGGAGTCAGACCTCCCGAGTACATGCAGGGCAGGGCCTTGTTCGGTGAGTATGCGTCAGCGGCTGGCGGTGAGTATCAGTTTGCCTTTGCGGCCAATCATCTGCATCATTTCACTCCTGTGCGTGCAGTGAGCGACGGCAGGTACAAGTATATACGCAGTTGTCTCCCGTACCGCCAGTTTGCATTGCGCAATTATTATCAATGGGGTATGCCTGCCAACAGAGCCTGGGACAGGATGGTCCTGGAGGGGCGTTGTGCTGAAGACGCGTGGCTCCAGCCTTTCCATGCGCATCCTGCCGAGATGCTGTTTGATACGGAGAGCGATCCTGGAGAGATACTGGACCTTTCCGGAGATACGCAGCATGCCGCGAAACTTGCGGAGTTGCGCGAAGCCCTGGACAATCATATCAGAGAGACAGTCGATCTTGGATTCTTCCTCCCCGAGACCCGTGCGAGACATAATATGTATGAATGGGTCAGGGAGAGCCGTTTCCCTTTGGGAGAATTGTATGACCTCGTGGAACTTGCTTCCCGCGCGACAGCGGGAGATATAGGCACTTTGGAAAAATATCTTGACAGCGACATTCCGGAAATGAGATATTGGGCAGCCGTGGGCTGTGCCGTGCTGGCGAAGAGCGGCGGACTGGCATATTGTCCCGAGGCTCTCGCGGTGCTTGTCGATGACGAGAATGCCCATGTCGCTTGTGAGGCAGCGTATGCTCTGTGCTATCTCGGGCAGTCGGGCAGGGGAGTGGAGCGTCTGCTCAATCCGCGCTGCGAGGACGAGCGCAAGATAGGCTATTCGGCACTGGAATGCCTGTCGCTCGATCCTGCAATGCATCCGGCCATCATGCAACATGCGGACCTGCTCCGCGAGGCAGCGGAGACCCTGCCGTGCAAGGCAAACGAGGACGCCGGACTGATGGCGCGCGGAATCCTTGTCAATCTTCATCTTATGGATGTTGATGACATGCATGGCCCGGAGGCATACGGGCAGGGGCTCAAACTCAACCGCGGCAGGCGTCCTATCAAACCCTTGCCTTAATGCGGCATCCATGCGCTTCGGCGCAAAACCATACAAGAGGCCCGATCGGACCTCTTGTATGGTTTTTATAGGTACATAGCGGCGACTCTCCTAAAGACGGGGCATGCCCCTTTCGCCGCGCTGTCTATTTGGCGAATTGTGCTTCCATGGCCTTGAGTCGTTCGTCTGCATCCTGGCCTTTGGCCCCGAAATAGAATTTGATTTTCGGCTCGGTGCCGGACGGGCGTACGGATACGACATCTCCTGCCTCGTTGAAGAACTGCAGGACATTGGATGACGGCAGGCCTGTCTCTTCCGGTTTCAGGTAATCTATGACCTTGCAGACCGGAGAACCGCACATTTCCTGTGGAGGTGTGTTCCTGAGGCCATCCATAATCTGCTGTATCTCCTGCGCGCCGCTGATGCCCTTGCGTACTACGGAGACCAGTGATTCCTTGCGGTAGCCGTATTCGCTGTAGATGCGCTGCAAGAGCGCGTACAGAGTGAGGCCCTGGTCGGCGCACCAAGCGGCGCATTCCGCGACCAACATCGCGGCGGCCTGGGCGTCCTTGTCCCTGACAAACTCTCCTGCGTTGAATCCGTAACTCTCTTCTGCGCCGCAGACGAATTCGCACTTGCCTTCGTTCTGTCTGACGATGTCTGCGATGTATTTGAATCCGGTGAGCACATTGTAGACACGCACTCCGAACGAGCGGCATATCTCGCTGATCAGCTCGGTCGTGACGATGGTCTTGACTACATACTGTCTCTCTCCGAGAGTGCCCTCCTCCTGGCGTCTCTTGAGCATGTACCATGTGAGCAGGGATGCAGTCTGGTTGCCGTTGAGGAGCACCATATTGCCCTTGTCGTCTCTCACGGCGATGCCTAATCTGTCAGCATCCGGGTCACTTGCCATGACCAGTTCCGCTCCGGTCTCGTCCGCTTTGGCGATAGCCATTTTCAAAGCCTCGGCATTCTCGGGATTCGGAGAAATGACAGTAGGGAAATTGCCGTCGCTGATATCCTGCTCAGGGACATGAATGATATTGGTAAATCCTTTTCTTGTAAGTATTTCCGGAATCAGTCTGACTCCGCAGCCGTGCAGGGGAGTGTAGACTATCTTGAGGTCCCCGTGCTTCTTGCATGCCTCGGGGCTCAGCGAGAGGGACAGCAGGTCGGCGAGGTAGCGTTCGTCCATTTCCTTGCCGAGGGGCTCAATCTCTCCGCATTCGTTTTCGGGAGTGAACCGTACCTGTGAAGGGTCTGTAATCTTGGCGACTTCCTCCACAATCTCCTTGTCGGTCGGGGATGTCACCTGGCCTCCGTCGCTCCACGAGACCTTGTATCCGTTGTATTCCTTGGGGTTGTGGGACGCGGTGATCATGATACCGGCTATGGAACCTTTGACGCGCACCGCATAACTCATTTCTGGGGTGGGGCGGATATTGTCAAATATATATACATGGATGCCGTTGGCGGATAGCACCTGTGCGGCAATCCGTGCGAATTCCTTGGAGTTGTTGCGCGAATCGTATGATATGCATACGCTTACATCATCGCGTCCTGCGCTGTGCTTGCGTATGTAGTTGGCGAGGCCCTGGGTCGCCATGCCTACCGTGTATCTGTTCATGCGGTTGGTTCCCGGGCCCATGATGCCGCGCAGGCCTCCTGTGCCGAATTCGAGATTCTTGTAGAATGCGTCTTCCAGCCCTGCCGGGTCCTCGTTGCGCAGACGGATGATCTGTGTCTTTGTTTCCGGGTCGAAATCGCCAGTCAGCCAATGCTGTACGGCGTCGAGATAGTTGCTCATGTTATTCAGTGGTTTTGTGGTTATTGCCATATTCTCTGCACCATGCCTGCAGTCCGCATTCTCCGCATTTGGGGGAGCGGGCGGTGCAGGTGTATCTGCCGTGCAGGATCAGCCAGTGGTGCGATCTGGCTCTGTCCTCTACCGGGATGTGCCTCTCGAGGTCTTTCTCCACGGCCTCCGGGGTCTTGCCGTCCGACAGTCCGAGCCTGTGCGAGACCCTGAACACATGTGTGTCTACGGCTATTACCGGTTTGTCATATACTATTGAAGAGACCACATTGGCGGTCTTGCGTCCCACACCGGGCAGGCTCATCAGTTCCTCTGTTTCTGACGGGATTTCCCCTCCGAAATCGGAGACTGTCTTGCGTGCCATGCCGATGAGGTGCTCCGCCTTGCTCCTGGGGTAGGATATGCTGCGTATAATCTCGTAGACATCCTCAAACTCCGCAGCGGCGAGGCTGTAGACATCGGGATAGCGTCTGAACAGGTCAGGGGTGACCATATTCACGCGCCTGTCGGTGCATTGTGCCGACAATATCACGGCTGTTATGAGTTCGTAGGGGTTGCGGAACACGAGTTCCGACTGGACATTGCTCCGGTTGGCCCTGAACCATTCCGTGATGGCGTCGTATCGTTCCGCTCTTGTCATTCGCCGGCCTTGCTTTCTTCCCTGCACGTCTCGTCCTTGCAGATGAACAGGCGTCCCGGGTATCTGCTGAATATCTCCCTGTTGTGGGTGACCATGACAATGGCGGTACCGTTCTCACGGTTGATCTTGGCCAGGAGCTGCATGATGCCCTCGGCTGTCTCTCCGTCGAGATTGCCCGTGGGCTCGTCGGCGAGTATCACCTGGGGGGAGTTTAGCAGTGCGCGGGCGATGGCGATACGCTGTTGCTCGCCTCCGGAGAGCTGGTAAGGCATCTTGTGGGCCTTGGTGCCCATGCCTACATCTGCCAGCACTTCTGATATGCGCTGCTCCATCAGTTCCGCCTTTTTCCAGCCAGTGGCCTTGAGTACAAAGCCGAGGTTGTCCGTCACCGACCGGTCCATGAGAAGCTGGAAGTCCTGAAACACGACTCCGAGCCGGCGTCTGAGGAACGGTATGTCCTTTTCCCTCAAGCCGGCCAGGTCATATCCGCAGACCGTGCCCTTGCCGTCTTTCAGGCGGTTCTCTCCTGTCATTGTGCGTATTATGGATGTCTTGCCGGTGCCGACCTTGCCGATGATGTATGCAAAGTCACCGGGCATGATGTCCATGTCGATGGAATGGAGGACGGTATCTTCGCCGTTGCTGATGTCGGCGCCCTTGAATGATATTATAGCTTCGTTCATTTTTGTCAGGCTTCCTACAAATATAGGTGAAAAATGAGTAATTTTGTCTGTTTTTGAAATTAAGAAGTTGTTTTATGAGATTCAGAGTCTTGCATATGGCCGTGGCGGCGATGCTGATGTGTTTCGCCATCCCGTCGAATGCCGATGACAGGTCGGATGCCGTTGCCCTCGGGGAGAGGCTTTACCATAAGGGACATTATCAGAGAGCCCTCGACCTGCTTGAGAATGTGATCCCGCAGGACGTTATGAGCGAGGGATATGCCTTGCTCTGCAAGGCGCGTTTGTGCACGGCGGATTATGAGGCTGCGCTCTTGGCGTTCGAGTCCCGCTATGGCAGGACGGTGCTCGCTCCGTGGATAGACCTTGTATATGCGCGCAACCTCTTTGCCGAAGAGCGTTATCCGGAAGCGCTGGCCCGTTATTCGTCAGTGCCAGAGGCTGCCGTTTCATATAAGGAATATACCGAAGTCCTGTTCAAGAAAGCCTATTGCCATTCGGCGGCAGGCCGGCCAGAGGAGGCTCTGGAACTGTATGAACAGGTCATCGGCAGGCGCAAGTCCGATTTCACTTCGCCGAGTCTGTATGCTGCCGGATACATCAAATACAGCGACAACGATTTCATCGCTGCGGAGCAGTATTTCCTCGAATCCGTCAAGGACGAGCGTTTCCGGGAGCAGTCGTCTTATTACCTGCTGGAATGCCGTTTTATGCAGCGTGACTACGATTATGTCATCAAGAACGGCGGCAAGGTGTATGCTGACGCCCCCGAGGCACGCAGGTCGCATCTTGCCCGCATATTGTCAGAGACTTATCTGGTCACAGGAGACGCTGCCCGCGCCAATGCCTACTACAAACTCGCCGATACCAGCGCGGACAGCCGTGCGGACCTCTTCTATGCGGGCTCGCTGCAGTATGCGCTCAAGAACTGGCGTGGTGCGGTGGACAAATTTTCCCGTATGGGGGATCTTACGGACAGTATAGGCCAGATTGCCGCATATCAGCTCGGATATTCCTGCATACAGACCAAGGACAAGGTCTCTGCGATGGAGGCTTTCCGCCAGGCGGCGGCTACTTCTTTCAATGCCGACATCAAGGAGGATGCCTCCCTCAATTATGCCAAACTGGCATTTGACCTCAATTACGATTCCGCCCCGTTCGAGCAATATATGCGCACATGGCCGCAGAATGGCAAGAATGACATGATATACGACTATATCGCCGTCGCTTCATTGTACAAGCACGATTATGCGGCTGCCATATCGGCGTATGACCATATAGACAAATTGGGCGCATCGATGCGCGGCAACTATGTGAAAGCCAATTATCTGCTGGCGGAGCAGCTGATACGCGGAGGCTCGTACAGCGATGCCATAGAGCCGCTCAACGCCGTCACGGCGTACGCTGGCCGTGCCAGCCACATGGGCAAGCTGTCCCGCTATTGGCTCGCGGAATCGAACTACCGGGCAGGGTATTATCTCCAGGCCGGCAGCATATTCACCGACCTGTACAACAATTCGGCCCTTGATGACAGGGCGGAGGGCAAACTTCTCTCCTACAATATAGCGTATTGCTATTTCCGCAGCGGCGATTATCCTGCGGCGGCACGCTGGTTCGGCAAATATGTCGATGGCGGTGATGCGACGGCCCGTGAGGATGCCATGCTGCGCCGCGCCGACTGCCATTTCATCAGGCAGGATTACAAGGAGGCCGCAGCGATGTATGCCCTTGCAAAGGCGGAGACAGACAGGAATTCCACTCTGTATCCTGTGTACCAGGAAGGACTTGCATACGGATTCCTCGGCAATGTCTCGCAGAAGGCCAAGGTGCTCTCCGATGCGCTCGGGGCTGCCCCTTCGGCCCCTTTCTATCCCGAGGCGGTCTATGAGCTCGGCAGGTCCTATGTCTCTCTGCACAAGGACAATGACGCCCGTTCGACATTCAAGACCCTGGCTGCCCGTTCGGCGGACAGCACCTATGTCGCCAAATCGCTGGTCGAACTCGCCATGATAGACAGGAATGCCGGCAACTATGACGCCGCGCTCGAACAGTACAAGAAAGTGGTCGAGAATTACGGCAGGACGGAGAGCGCGGAGGGTGCGCTGATGGCTATAGAGTCCATCTATCAGTCCATGGGTGAGCCAGACAAGTATTTCGCTTATGCCGAACAGCTCGGACGCTCTGTGGGCAGTGAGGAAGAAAAGGAGCACGCATTCTTCAACTCTGTCGAACAGATTTACAGGACAGGCAATTACGGCAGGGCAATCGTCGCCATTTCGCGTTATCTGGATGCTTATCCGGGGGGGATGGATGCCGTGACGGCCTGTTATTATATGGGAGAGAGCCATAGGGCGGAGGGTGATGCGGAAAAAGCCCTGACATGGTATGCCAAGGTCATCGAGACAGGAGGTGCTTCTCCTTATGTGGAGCCGTCCATGCTCGCATGCGCCGACATTAATTTCCGGCTCGGACGCTATTCTCAGGCGTATGACGACTATGTCCGTCTGCGTTCGGCCACTTCGGACGGGGCGTCCAGGCTCTCCGCCGAGTCCGGCATGCTGCGTTCTTCCTACAAGGCCCGCGATTACGACGGCGCTGTGGTCTCTGCCGATCTGGTGCTCGGCAATGCCATTGCTACCGATGCGGACCGGAGGGAGGCCCGTTATGTCAAGGCCAAGTCCCTCTTGTCTACGAGCCGTCGTGAGGAGGCTTACGGGCTCTTCGAGACCCTTGCCAAGAGCCCCGCGACTGCAGAAGGAGCGGAGGCGTCTTATCTGCTCATCCAGGATGTGTATGACAGGGGGCAGTTCGACAAGGTCGAGGAAATGGTGTATGACTTTGCCGGCAAGGCCGGCGGACAGTCCTATTGGCTTGCAAAGGCTTATATAGTGCTTGGCGACGCGTTCGTGGAGAATGACAATCTCAAGCAGGCCCGTGCTACATTCGAGAGCGTCCTGTCCGGTTATGAGCCGTCCTCTGCGGAGGATGATGTGATTGATGTCGTCAAAGACCGTATAGCGCGGCTTGACCGTATTGCAGGAGGGGTCTGACGCTTGCCCTCATGCAGGCTCCGCATCCTCTCCGGCGGTAATTTGCCGGAGGCGGAACCAGGGAATCCGTCATGACTGATTTTGGAAAATAAAAATAAACAACTCAAATGAGTATCAAGAAGATAATTGCCATGACCTGGGCCGGGGCTGCCGCTGTGGTGTCTGTCAATGCCCAGTCATTCAACCCCCAGGTGGAAGTGACTAATACCTATCGTGGCAAACTGGTGGAAGTGCAGAAGGCCGGAGTGCCCATGGCGTTGCCGGATTCGCTCCTGCGCTTTGATTATCATGTGGACTATGCGGTGTTTGACCATCCTTACAGCGGCTCGTACGACTTCCATCCTTATCTGATAGAAATGAAGCCCGATGTGTCCATGCCGGCAGCCTCGCGCCTGTACCTCAATGCCGGGGCCGGCTATACATTCGCTCCGACAGTGGACTTCGCGTGGTCGTCAGTGCCAGGGAAAAAATTCTCGGGTACTCTGTATGACGACCTTGACGGGTGGTATGGCCCGATGAAGGGAGGCTTTGCAAAGGGCTATAAGGGCTCTCTGTTTACCAACCGTCTGGGTGCGACCGGCCATTATGACGGAGGGGCGTTCAAGGCTGTCGCAGATGTGGCGTATGATTTCCTCGGGTCTGCAGATTCTCTGTATTCCCATTCATACCATGCCGTGGATTTCAGCCTGCACGGAGGCACTGCCCATGATCCTTTCCGCAAAACTAATGTGCACGCCGGCGTTTCCGTCTCGTATGGCACCGATACCTTCGGTGGACTGGCCTCGGACAAGTCTGTCAGGGTGTTGGATATGAATATGTCATTGGGCTTTACTGCGCCTCACAGGCATTATCCGGGCAATCTTTGGGCGGTGGATGCCGAACTGGAGACTGTCAGGCTGTGCGGAGCGGCCGATGCTGCCGGACTGCGCATCACCGCGTTGCCGAGATATGTCATAGAGCGCGATAACCTGCATCTTGCCATAGGCGTGTGCCTGTCGACGATGCCAGGCATTGCCGGTGAGCCGTATAATGACGCATCCAAGTTTCTGTATCCGGATGTGCATGCCGAGTATCAGTTCAACAAGGACAGGATGGCGGTGTTTGCGCATCTCTCGGGCGGTGAGCGTCTGGACAGTTATCGCGACCACTTGCGCCTCAATCCGTATTTTGCGCTTGATGACTATTTCTGGGCAGATGCGTCCGTCACCCGTGCGGATCTCAATCTCGGTCTGAAAGGCTGCGCATTCCGCAAACTGGAGTACAAGGCCGACTGGGGATATGCCGTATATGAGTCCGTTCTCAACGAGACTATTGGAGCGGCCGGTGCGCCTGCATTCGTGTATTCCGGTCATTCGCTGGTGTATTACGGTGCTGAACTTGCCTGGAGGGGGTACAGGTTTGATTTTAATTCGGACTTCAAATACAGGCACGCATTCAACGGAGTCGAGGGGTTGAATCCTGCGGCTCTGACCGGACGCTTTGAAATGACCTATCGCTGGACGGAGAGGCTTGCCGCATCGGTCTACGGGCGTGGCAGTTCGAAGAGGACGATGGCGTCCGCGGAGGCCGAAGTCCCTGGATGGTTTGACCTCGGCCTCAAGGCGGAGTACCAGTTTACATCCGGTCTGTCGTTCTGGCTGAGCGGAGACAACCTCCTGTGCCGCAATATCTATGAATACGCCTTCAGGGCACGCAAGTGCATGTGCGTCACAGCCGGCATTTGCTTGAATATCCGATAATTTTTTGTAAATTCGTCTGTTTTTTACGAATGCAAATAAAGAAATGGTAGACGAAGAAGTGATGAAGCAGGCGGAAGAGCAGTATTCCGCCAGTAGCATACAGGTCCTCGAAGGTCTCGAGGCCGTCCGCAAAAGGCCTTCCATGTACATTGGAGATGTTGCGGAGAGAGGATTGCATCACCTGGTTTACGAGGTGGTGGACAACTGTATCGACGAAGCCATGGCAGGCTACTGCGATGATGTCGTCGTGACCATTACCGAGGATAATTCGATCTCGGTCAAGGATAACGGACGAGGTATCCCTACGGGCATGCATCCCAAGGAGCACCGTTCCGCACTCGAGGTCGTCCTGACCGTGCTGCATGCCGGAGGCAAGTTCAACAAGAACAGTTACAAGGTCTCCGGAGGTCTCCATGGTGTCGGTGTGTCCTGCGTGAATGCGCTTTCGGACCTTCTCATCGCCGAGGTACATCGCGAGGGCAAGATCTACAGGCAGACCTACTCCAAAGGCAAGCCGACTTCTCCCGTCGAGGTGATAGGCGAGTGCTCGGATACCGGTACCACCATCACATTCCATCCGGATGCGACCATATTCACGCAGACCACGGTGTATAAGTATGACACTCTGGCAGCGAGGCTCCGCGAACTCTCTTATCTCAACAAGGGCATCCACATCGCACTCATTGACCAGAGAGAACTCGTGGACGAGTATGTCGTCGGCGAAGAGGGCGAGACCAAGCCTACAGGCCGCCGTGTATGGCGCTCCGACAAGTTCTATTCGGAGAACGGACTGAGCGAGTTCATCTCCTATCTCGATGCCGGCGCACAGACGCTTATCCCAGAGCCCATATCGGTCTCTGCAGACAAGATCATCCCTATTGACATCGCCCTGCAGTACAATACCGGCTATTCGGAGAAAATCTACTCTTATGTAAACAATATCAATACTATAGAGGGCGGTACACATCTCAACGGATTCAAGATGGGACTTTCCCGCGCCCTCAAGAACTACGCGGACCGCAACAAACTGCTCGACAAGTTCAAGGGCGAACTTTCTCCGGAGGACTTCAGAGAGGGGCTTACGGCTGTGATTTCTGTCAAGGTGGCGGAGCCTCAGTTCGAGGGACAGACCAAGACCAAGCTCGGTAATACCGAAGTGACCTCTGCAGTGTCCCAGGCCACTTCCGCAGCCATGGATATCTATCTCGAAGAGCATCCCAAGGAGGCCAAGCTCATCATCGAGAAGATTGTCGTCGCAGCGACGGCACGCAATGCAGCCCGCAAGGCGCGTGAAATGGTACAGCGCAAGGGCGTCCTTTCCGGAGCCGGAATGCCCGGCAAACTGGCTGACTGCTCCGAGAAGAATCCCGAAAAGTGCGAACTCTTCCTCGTGGAGGGCGATTCCGCAGGCGGTACGGCCAAGCAGGGCCGTGACCGCAACACCCAGGCCATCCTGCCTCTCCGCGGTAAGATTCTCAATGTCGAGAAGGCTGCCCAGGACAGGGCATTCGACAGCCAGGAAATCCAGAATATCTACACCGCTCTTGGTGTGACCGTGGCGCAGGAAGACGAGACCGGCGAGAAGCACATGGACCTTAGCAAACTCCGCTATCACAAAGTCATCATCATGACCGATGCGGATGTGGACGGCAGCCATATCGCCTGTCTGATTCTGACATTCTTCTTCCGTTATATGTTTGACCTCATCAAGAACGGCTATGTCTATCTGGCCACACCTCCGCTCTATCTCGTCAAGAAGGGCAAGGAGGAAGTGTATTGCTGGACCGACGAACAGCGTGACGAGGCCGCCATGCGTTTCGGCAGGGGTACGGACAAGGGTTATACGGTGCAGCGTTACAAGGGTCTTGGAGAGATGAGCGACGAGCAGCTTTGGGAGACCACCATGGATCCTTCGCGCAGACGCCTCCGTCAGATTACGCTCGAGAATGCCGCACAGGCAGAGCGTACATTCAGCATGCTTATGGGTGACGATGTGCCGCCTCGCCGTCAGTTTATCGAGGAGAACGCGCATTACGCCAATATTGATGCATAACAGCAAACAAAAACAGACTATTATTATATATGCAAGTTGACATTTTTGACAGGATCGCAAGAGATTCGGGCGGTCCGATAGGACAGTATTTCGAGCAGGGATTCGGATATTATATGTACCCTCGTCTTGAGGGCGAACTCGGACCTCACATGACATTCAACGGGACACCGGTGCTCAACTGGTCTCTCAACAACTATCTCGGACTTGCAAATCATCCCGAGGTGCGCAAGGCTGACGCCGAGGCTGCCGCGAAATGGGGACTTGCATATCCTATGGGTGCCCGTATGATGTCCGGGCATACCCGTCTCCATGAGAAACTGGAGCGTATGTTCGCGGAATTCGAGAAGAAAGAGGATGCGTTCCTTTTCAACTTCGGCTACCAGGGCATAGTCTCTACAATCGACGCCCTGACCGGCAGGCACGATGTCATCGTCTATGACGCAGAGTGCCACGCCTGCCTGCTGGACGGTATCCGTCTCCACCTCGGCAGCAAGTACAAGTATCGTCACAATGACATCGCGGACTGCGAGAAAGTGTTGGCCCGTGCCTGCAAAGAGGCTGACGAGAACGGCGGTGGCGTGCTGCTTATCACCGAGGGCGTTTACGGCATGACAGGTGCTATGGGCAAACTGGACAAGATTGCCGCCCTCAAGCGCAAATACAATTTCCGCATCATGATCGATGATGCCCATGGATTCGGACTTCTCGGTGCACACGGACGCGGTACTTCCGAGGAACTCGGCTGCATGGATGACATCGACCTCTATATCGGTGCTTTCGCCAAGTCCATGGCAAGTATCGGCGGCTTTGTCGCCGGTCCTCACAGCATTATCAACTATCTGCGTGCCAACCTGCGCTCCCAGATGTATGCCAAGAGCCAGCCTATGGCTTTTGTCGAGGGCAATATCAAGCGTATGGAGATTATCGATTCTCCCGAGGGAGACGAACTCCGCAAGAAGTGCTGGACCATCACCCACGCCATTCAGGAAGGCTTCGTCAAGGAGGGCTTCGATATCGGTGAGGCAGAGGCCTGCGTTACTCCTGTCCATATCCGCGGCGGTGTCGCCCAGGCCACCAAGATGGCAAAGGACCTCAGAGAGAATTACAAGATCTTCTGCTCAATGGTCATCTATCCCGTCATCCCCAAGGGCATGATCATATTCCGTATCGTGTCCACAGCGGTGCATACGATGGAGGATGTAGAGTACACACTGAACGCATTCAAGGAAATCAAGGCGAAACTCGATGCCGGTGAGTATGACGGTGACGATATCGCCGGAATGACTGTCGAATAGTATGGACGGAAGCCGTTTCCGGGACAAAGTTGTAATCGTGACAGGGGCAAGCTCGGGTATCGGGCTTGCCGTTGCGAGGCTTTTCGCCTCGTTCGGCTCCAATGTCGTGATGGCAGCACGGTCGATAGACCGTCTCAATGCTCTTGCGGCAGACTTCGGTGTCCCTGCCGAAAGGCTTCTCTGTGTCTGTACGGATGTGTCTGACGAATCGCAGTGCCGCGCCCTGATTGATGCGGTCGTTGCCCGTTTCGGCCGCATCGACATATTGGTCAATAATGCTGGGCTCTCCATGAGAGCCATGTTCAAGGATTTGGACCTCAAGGTGATACACCGTCTTATGGATGTCAATTTCTGGGGGACGGTATATTGCACTAAATACGCGTTGCCGTATCTGCTGGAGAGCAAGGGATCGGTAGTTGGAGTCATTTCCATTGCCGGTTATTCGGCTCTGCCTGCCCGTACGGGGTATTCTTCTTCCAAGTATGCCATACGCGGATTTCTGGATACCTTGCGCATCGAGCACCTCAAGGACGGACTCAATGTGCTGGTCTTTGCCCCAGGATATACCGCGTCCAATGTACGCAATGCCGCTCTCGTTTCGGACGGCAGTGCGCAGGGGGAGACTCCGTTAGACGAGGGCAAACTTATGAGCGCGGAGGAGGTAGCCCTCAAGATGGCAAAGGCATTGGCCCATCGCCGTTCGGAGGTGATACTCACCGCATTGGGCAAATTGACCGTGGTGGCGCACAGACTGTTCCCACGTCTGACCGACACATTTACATATAAGTATATCGCGCGCGAGAGCGGAAGCCCGTTCAAATGAGCATGAAAGAGTACAAGAGAATTTGCGTTGTATTCGCGGTGGCGGCACTGATACTGACAGTGCTGATGCCGCGTGCACACAAATTTGAGTATGACTATCATCAAGGCTCCCCGTGGAGGAACGAGACGCTTATATCGGAGTTTGACTTCCCGTTATACAAGTCTTCCGAGCAGATTATCAAGGAGTCTTCGGACCTGCGCTCGGAAGTCGTACCTTATTACAGGTTCTCTGCCGGTACGACAGCCAAGATATTGTCGGCTGCCGAGGCCTTGCCTTTCGGAGATATCAGTTCGCGTGCCGCGGTGCTGTCATCCCTTAGGCGCGTATGTACGCAGGGCATTCTGCCGGACGAACTGCCTGCGCGCAGGAGCAATTTCTCCGAGGATATGGTCTATGTCCAGAAGGACAAGAGGGCTGTCAAATATCCTGTGACGGAACTTTACAGGCAGAGTGAGGTGAGGGAAGCATTGCTCTCCGACCTGACTGCCGACCACGATTTCCATCTCAATGCGGATTCGCTGCTCAGAGCGATAGGGATATACGACATCATACAGCCCAACCTCGTCTATGACGCGCAGACTACAACGCTGGTGCACAGCGAGTCTACACCGGAAGTTTCTCCCACACTGGGATATGTTTCCGCAGGTACGGTCATTGTGTCGGAGGGGGAAATCATCACGGCGGACATCATGCAGATGCTGGATTCGTACAAAAAGGAGTACGAAATCAATATGGGCAGCGATGTCCCCCGTATCGGCAATTGGATTGGCAATCTGCTGATAGCCCTCGCAATAGCATTCGCCTGGGCGCTGGTGGTCCTGCTCGGTGCACCTGAGATGGCAGGGCGGATGAAGTATCTGCTGTACATAGTGTTCATCATGCTTGTAGCAGCCTTGCCGGCAGTGATATTCGGCAGGGAGGATACTCCGCAGAGATTCCTTTTCATGATGCCCATGACATTGGTGGTGTACTACCTGCAGCCTTTCTTCAAGGACAGGCTGGTGCTGCCGTTGTACATGGCGTCGCTCCTGCCGCTGCTGGTCTGCATCCATTCCGGGGCGGTCATATATGTGATTTTCCTGGTAGGTGGTATGGTCACCATATTGTTGTCCCACCGTTTCTCCCGTGGGGGAGAGGGCCTGGTGACAGCCGCGGCGACCTTTGTCGCGATGTTGCTGACCTATCTGGCATTCAGACTGTTGTCTGCATTCACCGGCCCTATCTGGCTGGATATGCTGTTCATACTGACGGGATGCGCCCTGCCTGTGGTACTCTCGCCGCTCGTGTCCATATTTGAGAAGATGTTCGGGCTCCTGTCCGCATCGACTCTGGACGAACTTGTGGATGCCGGCAATCCGCTGCTCCAGGAGTTCGAGTCCAAGGCCCCCGGCACATTCCAACATTCGCTGCAGGTGATGAGCATGTGCGAGAATGTCGCTCGCTCCATAGGTGCGGATGTCCATCTGATACGAGCAGGAGCAATGTACCACGATATAGGCAAGATGCTCAACCCCAATTGTTTCGTAGAGAACGAATCGCTGCTCGGACGGGCGGATGGGACTAAGTATCACGAGTCGCTCACGCCACAGCAGAGTGCGGCAGACATATCCAGGCATGTGACGGACGGCATGGCCATAGCAGTGTCAGGCAAACTGCCTGCAGCGGTCCGGGAATTCATAATCACACATCACGGCACATCCTGCGTGCAGTATTTCTATACGCAGTATCTCAATGCAGGCGGAGACCCGGCTGCCCGTGAGGAATTCTGTTACAAGGGTCGCAAGCCCCGTACCCGTGAGCAGGTCATACTGATGATCTGCGACAGCGTGGAGGCGGCATCGCGTTCCCTGCGCGAACACAGCGCGACGGCATTCTCCGATCTGGTGGAGAAGATAGTCGCATCCAAGATGTCGGAAGGCCAGTTTGACGAGGCGGATATAAGTATCCGTGACCTTTATGCAGTCAAGGCCAGCATCAAGACATATCTCGCCCAGGTCAATCATGACAGGGTGAAGTATCCGAAACTGAAGAAAAAGAACAAACAATTAATATTCCATCATGAACGTAACGAAAAGACAGATTGATCAGCTCAACGTGGAGGTAACGATTGAGGTCGCGGCAGCAGACTATGCAGAATTTGAGCACAAGAGGCTCGTGGAGCGTCGCCGCAGCGCCGAGTTCAAGGGGTTCCGTAAAGGTATGGCCCCCATGTCTCTCATCCAGAGAGTCTATGGCGACCAGGCACTTGCCGATGCGGTGAACCATGTTGTCGGTGAGCAGCTGGACGAGTTTATCAAGAACGAGAATCTGGATATTCTGGGCGAGCCTCTGCCTACGGCGGACCAGCCTGAGAACGAGTGGAAGTCCGGCAACGATTTCAAGTTCGTATTCGAGATGGGTCTCCGTCCGGAGATTTCTTTCGAGGTGGTCAAGGAGGATACGGTGAACAAGTACACTGTGACGCCTTCCGCAGAGACTGTTGCCAAGATGAAAGAGAACTTCAAGAAGCACAATGAGGCTCAGAAGAAGGAAGTCAGCGATGAGGAAGTCGAGAAAGAGGTCGATGAGAATCTCAAGCGTTCGCTTGCAAACGAGGCTGACTGGCAGCTGACCAAGGACATCCGCAAGATGCTCGTTGAGAAGGCCGCTATTTCCCTCCCCGAGGATTTCCTCAAGAGGTGGCTGATCTATGCAAACTCCGGTAAGGTGACCGAGGAGCAGGTAGAGAAAGAGTTCCCCAGATTCATTGAGGACTTCAAGTGGCAGCTCGTGCGCGGCTACCTGATGAAGAAATATGATTTCAAGGTGACCGAGCAGGATATGTTTGATGCTGCAGAGGCTTATGTGCGTGTGCAGTATACCATGTACGGCATGCCCGAGGTCCCGGAGGAGATGGTGCAGGATGCTGCCCACCGCATTCTCCAGGACGGCAGACAGGTCGGCAACCTGAATGAGAATGTCGAGAACCAGAAGGTCCTCGAGAAGGTCAAGGAAGAGATCACCATCAAGAACAAGAAGATCACGGAAGAGAAATTCCGCGCTCTTTAGTGTCCCTGGCGGGATTGCTGCAAGACGATATGGGCAAGAACGATTTTGAGAAATTCGCCTCTCTCTCGGCTGGAATCAGTCCGATGACGCTGCATCGTTACAGCGTTGCGACGGATTCGTATATCAATCCTACGATTATCGAGGAGAGGCGGCTCAATGTCGCCAGCATGGATGTGTTCAGCCGTCTGATGATGGAGCGCATCATATTCCTCGGCGTGCCGATAGATGACGATGTCGCCAATATCATACAGGCCCAGTTGCTGTATCTCGCATCTACTGACCCTACAGCGGATATTTCCCTGTATATCAACACTCCGGGAGGCAAGGTAAGTTCCGGCCTCGCAATCTATGACACTATGCAGCTCATAGAGCCGGATGTGGCGACCATCTGTACGGGAATGGCGGCGTCGATGGGATCCGTCCTGCTGTGTGCCGGTACGGCCGGCAAGCGTTCTGCGTTGCCGCATTCCAGGGTGATGATACACCAGCCTTTGGGGGAGGTCAGCGGTCAGGCTGCGGACATACTCATTGAGGCCCGAGAGATGGAGAATATCCGCAAGGAACTCTACGAAATCATATCGGAACATACCGGGCAGTCCTACGACAAGGTATTTGCCGATGCAGACAGAAACTATTGGATGGATGCCATACATGCGCGTGAATACGGCATGGTGGATACCATATTGAGCCGTAAAGGCCGTTAGCGACACGAAGTCTGCATTATATGGAAAACGGGCGTGAATCTTTATGGATTCGCGCCCGTCTCATTTTATGGCTTGCCGTCAGTATTATTCATCGAGGAACATAGGGTCCCAGATGGGCAGCAGTATGGGCTTCTCTTCGTAGAGTTTGAGGACGTCTGCAGGGACAAAGCGTTTCTCCACTACGAGACGGAACATATAGTTGTCAAACCATTCGTCTGTCATGATGATGTTGCCCTTATAGCCTGAATCTGCACCCCAGCTGTTCTCCACCATCCATCTGTCTGTCTTGCCGTCTTCGGTTACATTGACGGCGATGAGGGTCATGGCGTGGGACGACCCGCTGGCGTGGGTGAGTATCCTCTGGGTCTTGTCCATGGTGAACTCTACTCCGAACAGGGACTCGTAGTCGAAATTGGCGAGGTCGGCCACGCCTTTCTTGCGGTTGAGGAACTTGGCTACATCGCAGGAGAAGTACATCGCCCTGTCAGCCTTGATCGATGCGATTGCCATTTCCTTTATACGCTCGATGGGGAGATTGACATATTTCCAGTTGTGGCCGTCGTAGACATGGCGGTCATACTGGATCTCGTAAGTCTTGTAGTACTCGCGGCTCGGGTCATTCATCAGCATGACGTAGTTGTTGTTGAGGTCCGCGCCTACATATTTGTCATAGAATGACTTGGGAGTATAGGTCTCGCCCTTGAACTCGAAGGTCTCCGGGGGGACTCCTATGGTCAGGCCGAGGATGTGGTAGACCTCGGCGAGCATCTCTGTCTTCATTGCACGCAGCTCCTTGGCGGATTTCTTGCCCTCGCGGAGTTTGAGTCCGTCCTGGCGGAGGAGTGTCTTGAGGTGGGATGTCCAGCCGGAAGTGTTGTTGGCGCAGTAGGACTCGGGCATTGCATTGGCCGGGACCACGCCGTATTTCATGACGAGGTTTGCCACTCCGGTCCATGTGCCGCCGTCGCTGATGGGGTTGGCGAAGAGGCAGTCCACCTCGCGGTCAGTCATCGGTTTCTCACGGGTGTCGATGATGCCCTGCAGGAAGAGGTTGGATTTCTCCAGCAGGTCGTAGAAGAAGAGATAACTCTGGGAGAACTGGAAGTTGCCGAGGTCGTGCTCGCTGATGGCCTGTGCACGCAGGACATTGAGTCCGGTGAAGAGCCAGCAGCGTCCGGAGGAACGCTGGTTGGTGATGCCTTGGGTCTTGACCCTGTCGCTGAATTCCGTGTCGGGCATTGCCATGTTGGCGGCATTCTCCGAAAGGACCGCGACAGAGGTCGTGTTGAGGGCGTTGCGGATAGCCTTGTCAGAGGCAGTGCCGGCATATCCCTTGCTGATTTCGCCGAGCATCTCGGGCGAGATGCCGCCACCTTTGGTGACGGGCTGCTGCGCTGAAGCCGAACAGACGGCTGCGAGCAGGAGTGTGGTGGTGATAATTGTCTTGCGCATATTGATGCTGTTTTGGTTATATCCTATTGTCGATGCAGCTTTGTCATGCTTTCCATGAGAGTTTCTTGAGCCCTGCCACTGGAGTGTAGGCGATGAGCAGGCCAATGAGAGATGTGCCGGCCGCAGTGAGCAGCACATCTTTCCATTCGAGTATGACGGGGTAGGCGGAGATCAGATAGTTGCCGGGCATCTTGATGATACCGAAATGCTCTTGCAGCAGGACGAATGCGACACCTGCGACCAGCCCTGCGGCAGTGCCGAGCAGGGAGATGAGCCAGCCCTCTGTGACGAATATGCGTCTGATGGTGCTGTCGTCTGCGCCCATGCTGTACAGTGTGCTGATGTCTCCGCGTTTCTCGATGATGAGCATCGAGAGCGAGCCGTATATGTTGAATGCGATGATGATGACTACAAATATGAGAATGAGGAATATGGCCGCTTTCTCGTAGCGCATCATCTTGTAGAGGGATTCGTTCTGCCTCTCACGGTCCGCCACGCGGAATCCCTCGCCGAACAACTCCTGCGTGCGTTTTTCCACAGCCTTGAATTGTGCCTGAGTGCTGCCCGGGACGAGGCGTATCTCTATGCCGCTGCATTCCTCTTCGCCGTATCCTGTCAGCTGGCGCATGGACGAGATGGGCAGGATGATAAGAGACTCGTCAGTGGTGGCGTTGATGCTGAATGTGCATGAAGGGCGTATGCGGATGTGCTTGAGGGAGGCTGCCGGATTGGCGAGCGAGATGCTGCCGCGCCTGTCCGGATAGTACATGTCCATGCCGGCGACGAAGGAGGGGTTGAGCCCGAGCTTGTGTGCGAGGGCGGCCCCGACGGCGCAGCGTGGGGACGGACCGCGGCGCAGGAGAAACTCTCCTGCGAGCACGTGAGACGGCAGAGCCGTCACGTGCCCGTAGATTTCATCTACGCCGCGTGCCGTCGCCACGCTCTGCGCGCCGTCATAATCCACGAACACATTGTCCTGTATGTACATGCAGACGCTCCCGACGCCGTCCAGCCCGGCTATCTCATCCACGGCCGCGGCATCCGGCGTGAACACCTTGCCCCGGACTGGAGTCACGGACAGGTCGGCGTCCATATCGCCCAGCGCGTCCTTGACTATCCCGTCAAATCCGTTGTACACAGACAAGATGATAATCAGCACCGCAGTGCCGACAGCCATGCCCACGGCACTTATCGCCGAGATGACATTGATGACATTGTGCGACTTCTTGGCGAAAAGATATCGGCCCGCTATGAACAGGGGCAGATTCATTATTTCTTGAGCAGTTCGTCTATGTGCTCCGCGTAGTCCAGCGTCGTATCCAGGTGGAAATCAATCTCCGGGACGATGCGCAGCTGCTTGCCCATAATGTGCCCGAGTTCACCGCGGTATGCGCGCGTGTTCTCTTTCAGCTGCCCCATTACCGCGTCCGCCTTTGCCGACGGGAATATGCTCACGAATACCTTGGCGACAGAGAGGTCCGGGCTGATACGCACTTCGCTCACAGTCACCATGGCTCCGCCGAATGCTGCCATTCCCTTGGCTCGGATGACCTCCGCCAGTACTTTCTGTACCTCGTGTGCAACTTTCTGCTGCCGTGTGCTGCCTCCACCTTCCATGGCTACTCTACATTAATGATGTAATAATTCTTTTTGCCCCTCTGGACGAGGATGTATTTGCCGTCGAGTATGTCACTCTCGCCCAACTGTGCGTTGATGTCGGTGACCTTCTCCTTGTTTATGCTCACGCCGCCGCCCAGAACCATCTTGCGGGCCTCTCCCTTGGACGGGAATATGGCAGTCTCCACTGCGATGGCTTCGAGTATGTTCATAGGCAGTTTGTCACGGCTGATGCTGAAAGTGGGCACTCCGCTGAACACTGCGAGGAAAGTCTTCTCGTCGAGCGACTTGAGGTCTTCCGAAGTAGACTGGCCGAAGAGCATCTTAGAGGCCTTGACGGCGTTGTCGTATTCTGCCTGTCCGTGTATAAGGACGGTGATTTCGCGAGCGAGGAGCTGCTGCAGGCGTCTCTGTCCGGGATCCTCGCGGTGCTCGGCTATCGCCGCATCGATGGTCTCCTTGTCCAGCAGGGTGAATATCTTGATATACCTCTCCGCGTCCTCATCGCTGACATTGAGCCAGAACTGGTAGAATTCGTACGGTGAGGTCTTCTCCGGGTCGAGCCAGATATTGCCTTTCTCTGTCTTGCCGAATTTTGTGCCGTCAGCCTTGCGGATGAGGGGGCAGGTGAGTGCGAATGCGTCTGTCTTGCCCAACATGCGGCGGATGAGTTCCACGCCTGTGGTGATGTTGCCCCACTGGTCGCTGCCTCCGAGCTGAAGATGCACATTCTTGTTCTCGTAGAGCCAGAGGTAGTCATATCCCTGGAGCAGCTGGTAACTGAACTCCGTGAATGACATGCCCTCGCGGGATTCGTCCCCGAGTCTCTTTTTGACGGAGTCCTTGGCCATCATATAGTTGACGGTGATGTGCTTGCCCACGTCGCGGATGAAATTGAGGAACGGATAGCCCTTCATCCAGTCATAGTTATTGACGAGTTCCGCCTTGTTGGGGGCGTCGCTCTCAAAGTCGAGTATGCGTCCGAGCTGGGCGCGGATGCCTGCGATATTGTGCTGCAGGGTCTCCTCATCGAGCAGGTTGCGCTCCTGTGACTTCATTGACGGGTCTCCAATCATGCCTGTCGCACCTCCAATCAGGGCGTAGGGCTTGTGCCCGCAACTCTGGAAATGCTTCAGGATCATGATACTGACAAGGTGGCCGATGTGCAGAGAATCCGCAGTCGGGTCTATTCCTACATACGCGGACTGGGGTCCTTCCATCAGTTTCTCTTCTGTTCCCGGCATGATATCCTGGATCATGCCTCTCCATTTCAATTCCTCTACGAAATTCTTCATCGGATGAATGTCTATATGATATATATCTATGGTATTATTCTTCTTATGCAATCTACAAATTTACGACTCATTTCCCAAAACTGGAAACCTTTCGGCATTTATGCGCGATACTTTGGAGCGGAGCAGGCCGTTTTTTTTGAGAGTTCTGCGCTTCAAGGCTTTCAGCGGTCAACATGCCATTCTCCATTCCGCCGGCTGAATGGAATATTTTTTCTGTTACGGATGTAACATTTTACCGGAATCTTCGTTTAATTAGCGGAAACGGTCCGAAACCGTGGACGCGACAGGATATGACACGCGAAGAATCGATGATATTTTATGAGACCCACGCCCGCAGGCTGTACAATACAGCCATGCGCATTGTCAGCGACAGCCCTCTGGCGGAGGAGATCATGCAGGATACGGTATTGAAATATATCATGTCGGATCCCGGTCTCTCCGGAGCGCAGGCGTCAGTGTGGCTTACGAGGACCTGTGTCCGTAAATCCATCGATGCCCTCCGCCGCAAAAAGAGGGAGCGTCTCTTTCTCGAAGAATACCCCCGGCAGGACGAGGCGGAAGAGGGTGGAAGTGATACGGAATGCTCCGGAGGATATGCTCCGGAGATGTTGGCACGGGCCCTTGCGGAGCTGCCTCGGGCGGAGCGGATAGTCCTCAGTCTCATTCTCATAGAGGGGCTTGACTACTCGGAGGTCTCTGAATATCTCGGAGTGAGTGAGGCGACTCTCCGCGTCCGATTCTTGAGGGCAAAACGGCGTCTGGCAGGCATTCTGAAAGGTGAAACTAAAAACAGATAACTGAGAAGTGGGAAGTGAGAACGGAAAATCAGGAATAACGACAGATTATGCAGGATATGGAGAAATATATCAGGGACAATGCTTCCGCGTTTGACATTTGCGAATTGGCGGAGGGGCATTCCGGGCGTTTTGAAGCACGGCTCGATGCTGCCATGCGGCGCCGGAGGGCTGGTGAATGGTGGCGAGGCATCTTTGCGGACAGGCGTTTTGCAGTGCCTGCCATGGCGGTCCTTGCAGCGGCATTCGTGCTGGCAGCAGGGCTTGGAGGGAGGACGGAGGCCTGGCTGCGCGAAGTGGGAGATGACCCGGCAGAGATTTATATGGCATATTCGGAGAATGCGTCCTCGTTGTACGGAGAGATTCTCACCAAGGACTGGGATATGGGCAACGAGGCTCGCGGCATCGTGGAGGAGACTGTTCCGCTGCTGTCTTTGCTGCCGGACGAACTGGATGACGCTTCCAAGTCTGCCATTCTGAAAGAGTATTACGGTGCCTTGCTGGACGGTTTGTCCGCGATGAACAGGAAAACGAGGTGAATGTGTTTGTGGGTTAAATCTATTGAGAATGAATAATTTATTAAATTGTAAGAATATGAAAAAGTTTTTGTTGACTCTCTCCGCCGTGGTTCTTGCGGCGATGACGCTGAATGCCACCGGCAAAAGCGATGTGGAATATGTGACCACCGATTATGATCTCAAAGGATTTACCGGTATAGAGGTGTCCGGTGTCGTGGAAGTGCAGGTCTCGCGTTCGGACCGCTATTCTGTCAAAGTGGATGTGCCTAAGGAAATCATGGATTATCTGATAGTCAGGGTGCACGGGGGGGACCTGGAGATATTCCTGAGGAATGTCCCTGCCCGTCTGAACCGTACTCTCAACGGCTGGAGTATCAAGGCTATGGTTTCCATGCCCCGTCTGACAAGCCTGGAGATGTCCGGGGCGACCAAGTTTGACTGCACCGACAGTTTTGATCTCGGAGGCGGCAAGTTTGACCTGGAGATCTCCGGCGCAAGCCAGGCGCGGGGACTGTCTTTTACCAACGCCAGTGCGGATGTGGAAATCAGCGGCGCGGGCAAGGCGGAACTTGGAGGAGAATTTGACCGCATCGAGGCGGAAATCAGCGGTGCGTCTGTCATAACACTCTCCGGCAAGGCCCGAATGCTGGATATAGAGGTGTCCGGTGCGTCCAAACTCAAGTCTGTGAACCTCGTCGCCGAGAATGTCAGGGCGGAGGTGTCCGGCGCGTCCAAGGCCAGTGTCTATGCGGATGGCTCGCTCTCTGCGGAAGTTACAGGCGCGTCATCGTTCAACTATCGCGGCTCCGACCGCATGGAGGTCCGCTCCCTATCCGTCGGCCGCACCTCCAGCGCCAAGCGTCTGTAATCGCCGCGCATCCAGATGCCTCAGACACACCCGAAGAAACACTACCAAGAAACCCTCGTTCTTATAGGAGCGAGGGTAAATATGTCCGAGCCACTCGAAGCGTAATACGGACTAAAGTGAAGTAGCCTGAGTCTTTTTATGTTTATGTGACGAAATGATGCCCAGCGAGTGCATTTGTGGTGCTGCGGGTTGAGGTGCGGCGTTTCGGTTGCGTGTTGTTGTGCTGCTGTTTGCGGTGCTGTGAGAGT